>CAVVSV010000106.1:0-61724 GCA_963750805.1 uncultured beta proteobacterium | reverse complement strand
CTACGAATAAGCCCCGCCATGGCCGCTGCGACGCCCCCGGAAAAGTTCGCCTTGTTGCTGGGCCAGGGGCGCTACCAGCGGCTGCACATGCAGTATTGGCTCATGACCTCGCTGGTGTACGTTCTGATTCTGCTGCTGGAATCCTATGCCGCAGCGGTCGGTCTGTTGGACGCCTCTGTGACCCCAGTGTTGCGCGAACTCATACTGGCGGTTCTCCTCGTCTTTTTTGTCGCGTTGCGCAGTGGCTGGAGCCAGCGCTTTGCGGACCCTGCATTGACCACGGCCCAAATGGCCAGCGCCCTGATCCTCGTTCTCGGTCACCTAGTCATCGGGCCGCATCTGCGTCCTTTCCTCATTTTGGTGTCGCCCTTGATTCTGTTGTTTGGCGCGTTCACGTCATCCCCCCTGAAATGCTGGATGATGGCGGGACTGGCCGCATTTTTGCAGGGGGTGAGTGTCCTGGTGATCACGTCCCCTCTGGGCAATGTGCTCACCGGGAAGCCGGCGGCTGACCCCAAGGCGGAGTGGTTTTTGTTCATGGGTTGCGTGGTGGTTTTCGCCATGACGGCTGCCATGGCGGCCCGCCTGGGCCAGATGCGTGATCGCCTGCGCATCCAAAAGAAAGAGCTCAATCGGGCTTTGGAGCGCAACCTGGTGCTGGTGCGCCAGGACAGCCTGACTGGCTTGCCCAACCGTCGGTATGCCATGGAGCTTCTGGCCAACGAAGAGCAACGCGCATTGCGTCAGAACATTCTGCCTTGTGTGGCGATGCTGGATATTGACCATTTCAAGCGAATCAATGACACCCATGGCCATGCCGCAGGCGATGAGCTTTTGCGCCTTTTTGCCGCCAATGGCACGACGGCACTTCGCACCATAGACCTGCTGACCCGTTGGGGCGGCGAAGAGTTCATGTTGATCATGCCTGGCACATCCCTTTCTGAAGCCGTTCAGGGCATTGAACGCCTGCGCAAACAGATGGCGCAACCCGACCTGTGGCGGGAGCACCCGGAGTTGCGCGTGAGCTTTTCAGCCGGCGTCGCCTTTTTTCATGTCGAAGAATCGCTGATGCAGACGGTGGAACGCGCCGATGCGGCGCTTTACGCGGCGAAACAGCAGGGGCGCAATTGCACGGTGGCGGCGGACGGGGTTGCATGATGCTGGTACATGTTTTATGGAGAATGTTATCGCTTCTCCACGTCCCTGTTGAATAGTTAGCTATGAAAAGAATAGCTGATGAGCCGGCTTTTGTATTGCATCGTTACGACTGGAGCGAGTCCAGCCTGATCCTGGAAGTGTTCACGCGCCACCATGGTCGCATAGCACTGGTGGCCAAGGGTGCCAAGAAGCCCAGCTCCAACTTCCGACCCATACTGCTGCCTTTGCAACCGTTGCATGTGGCGTTTGGTGGCGATGCTGAAATCCGCACACTCAAAGGTGCGGAATGGATGGGCGGCCATGTGATGCCGACGGGGGACGCGCTGATGTCGGGTTATTACCTCAACGAGTTGCTGCTCAATTTGCTGGCCCGGGACGACCCCCACCCGCGTCTGTTTGATATGTACACCAGCGTTGTTCAAATCATTGCTTCGCGCCATCTGGACGCATTGCAAAGCGCCTTGCGCACGTTCGAGTTGTTATTGCTTCGCGAGATTGGTTTGCTTCCCCTGCTGGACGCGCAAACCATGACGCTCGGTTCACTCGACCCCGACACCCGCTACACCTTGGTGCCAGAGGGTGGATTGCGGCAAACGGGCGAAACCGATCGTGCCAGCCTGAGTGGTGCGCAGTGGCTGGTTTTGCAAGCGTCTCTGGCTGACAGAGCGCCATTCACCACCACGCTGCGAGCCTGCGCCGAGGTGATGGCCGAACTCAAGCCACAACTGCGTACCTTGCTGAATTACCATTGCGGCGTGGGCACCCTGCGTACCCGGCAAATGATGATTGATTTGCAGAATTTATGAAAAAAACATCCCTCTCCGTCAACGTCAATCTGGTGGCACAAATTCGCAATCGGCGCAATTTGCCTTTTCCCAGCGTGGTCCGCGCCGCCGAGGTGTGCCTTCAGGCAGGTGCGGCCGGTATTACGGTTCACCCCAGGCCAGACGAGCGTCACATTCGAGCCCACGACGTCGCTGATCTGTCTGCCTTGCTCAAACACTGGCCGGATCGTGAGTACAACATCGAGGGCAACCCATTCCAGAACCTGATGGGTTTTGTGCGTGAATTCCGGCCGCACCAGTGCACCTTTGTGCCAGATTCGGAAAGCCAGCCCACCAGTGACCATGGCTGGGATTTGAAGGCCGACGCCGAGCGTCTAAGGCCTTTGATCGCTGAAGCCAAAGACTTGGGCGTTCGCGTGAGCCTGTTTGTGGATGCCGACCCTGCCGCCATGGCAAAAGCCAAAGCACTCGGGGCGGACCGGGTTGAGCTGTACACCGAACCCTTTGCCGCTGCCTGGGGGACACCCAGGCAAGGTGAACAGACCGAACGATTTGCCCGCGCCGCCCTGGCCGCCCAAATTGCCCGATTGGGCATCAACGCGGGCCACGACCTGAACCAGAACAACCTGACGGGCTTCATTCGTCAGGTGCCCGGTGTACAGGAAGTGTCCATCGGCCATGCACTGATGTCGGATGCGCTGGAGCTGGGTTACGAGGCTGCCGTGAAGGCCTACCTGCGTTGCATTGATGGCGCGTATGCGTAGAGCCTTGATCGGCGACGGGCCGCCCCTAGCCGGGAGGGCCCCCTCGGGGGGCAACGCAGTACGTGAAGCGACAAGTGTGGGGGCAATGTCATGATTTACGGTATTGGCACTGACATCTGTGACATCCGCCGCATCCGTGCCAGCCTGGAGCGTCATGGTGACCGCTTTGCCGAGAAAATTTTGAGTGATGCCGAGCTGGCCACCTGGCGAGCGCGCAGCGCACGATGGCCCGAGCGGGGGGTGCGTTACCTGGCGACCCGGTTCAGCGCCAAAGAAGCCTTCAGCAAAGCCATTGGCCTGGGCATGACCATGCCGATGACCTGGCGGGCCTGCGAAATTGGCAAGCTGCCCAGTAGCAAACCTACCATCCTTCTGCACAGCAAACTCAAGGACTGGTTTGAGGCGCGACACCTGAGCGCACACATCACCCTGACGGACGAGACCGACTACGCGGCCAGTTTCTGCATTGTGGAGAGTTTTCGTGAGGAAAAGGCCTGAAGTCCTCGTCAAATATGAATAGCTCGCTACTAAAATGGTAGTAAATCAAGTCCAGTGAATCCATCGCCATGACCCAACATGCCCCCCTCATCATCGACATTGCCGGCCTGACCCTGACCCGTGAGGACCGCCAACGTCTCAAGCATCCGCTGGTGGGCGGCATGATTTTGTTTGCACGCAACTGGCAAGAGCGGGCTCAGCTCACGGCCTTGTGCAGTGACATCAAAAAGCTGCGGCCCGACCTGCTGATTTGTGTGGACCACGAAGGTGGTCGTGTGCAGCGTTTCAAAACCGATGGTTTCACGCATCTGCCGCCCATGCGAGCTTTGGGCGAGATGTGGCTGAACGATGGCAAGGGCGGCGAGGGTTCCGGTGCGATGCGGGCCACCAACGCGGCCACCGCCTGCGGTTTCGTGCTGGGGGCAGAGTTGCGTGCCTGTGGCGTTGATTTGAGCTTCACACCGGTGCTGGACCTGGACTTTGGCGAGAGCGGCGTGATTGGTGATCGGGCGTTCAGTCGCGACCCGCGCGTGGTCACCTTGCTCGCCAAAAGCCTGATGCAGGGCTTGTTGTTGAGCGGCATGGCCAATTGCGGCAAGCACTTCCCTGGCCATGGTTTCGTGAAGGCCGATTCGCACACGGATATCCCTGTCGACAAACGCAGCCTCAAAGCGATACTGGCTGATGACGCCGCGCCCTACGGCTGGTTGGGTACGGCGCTGGCCAGTGTCATGCCGGCCCATGTGATTTATCCCAAAGTGGATACGCGACCGGCCGGTTTTTCTTCCAGATGGCTGAACGATATCCTGCGCGGCCAATTGGGCTTTGGCGGCGCGATTTTCAGTGATGATTTGTCGATGGCGGGCGCCAGGTTGATTGATGGCAAAGAAGTTAGCTACGCCCAAGCGGCCGTTGTGGCGTTGACGGCCGGCTGCGATCTGGTGCTGTTGTGCAACCAGTCACTGGATGGCGGCAAAGCCGTCGATGCCCTGATCGACGGACTCACCGAAGCCCAGGTCAAAGGCACCTGGCAGCCCAGTGAGGCCAGTGAGGAACGACGGCTGGCCTTGTTGCCAAGCTCGCCCGTGCCCGATTGGGACTCATTGATGGTGCAGGCCAACTACATGCAGGCGCTGTCCCAGATTCCCTGATTCAGGGTGAGCGATGCAGCCGGGGTGAGGACAAAGCAGCGATCTGATCTGCCGTTGCGTCATCAATGTTGGGGTACTTCGCCAGCAGGTTGCCAGCGGCCAGCAGCAGGCGCAAGTCCTTCACGTCCTTGACCGTCGGGGCCACGCGGATTTGAGCCAGCGCCCCATCCATATTGCCGCCTTTGATGAGGGCGGCCACCTTGGGAGCCCAAACGCTTTGACGTGCCATGGGGGAATTCTTTCTTAAGGTTTTGGGGCGTCGCTGACGCCAACGGTCATGCCGTCCGTTACGCGCAGCAGCACGGCCTGCAGGGCAGGGGCATTGAAGGGCTTGCTCAAGTGGTCGTCCATGCCGGCATCCAGGCATTCCTGGCGGTCGGACTCCATGGCGCTGGCAGTCATGGCGATGATGGGCGTGTGTTGCCCGGCCGGTTCGCTGGCACGGATCAGGCGCGTGGCCTCTGTGCCACCCATCACCGGCATTTGCATGTCCATCAGCACCACGTCCCAGCGCTGTCCAGGGAACAGTGCGACAGCTTCCTGCCCATTTTTGGCCAATACCACGGTGTGGCCCCATTTTTTGAGCAGGGTGGTGGCCAGGATTTGATTGACCGGATGGTCCTCCACCAGCAAAACGAGCAGGGTGCGTGAATGAGCACCTGCGGGTTGAAGACCGGCAGCCTCCGCGAATGCCGGGACATTCTCAGCCGGACTGAGCGCTTGCACGCGTACCGTGAAGTGAAAGGTGCTGCCATGCCCCACGTCGCTTTCCACCCAGATGCGCCCACCCATCAAAGCCACCAGACGTGCGCAGATGGTGAGGCCCAGGCCAGTGCCGCCGAATTGGCGGGTCGTGGAGGTGTCGGCCTGGTTGAAAGCTTCAAACACTCCCTGGTGTTTGTCAGGCGGGATACCGATGCCGGTGTCTTGCACCGACAACTGAAGTTCCAGCGCATTGGCGCCCGAAGTGCGGGAGGCGACTTTCACCATCACACCACCTTCTGCCGTGAATTTGATGGCGTTGTCGCACAGGTTGGTCAGCACCTGGCGAATTCGCCCCGGGTCACCCAAGGCCCGCTCAGGTAGCCCTTCAGCAAGACGGGATTGCAATGTCAAACCCTTTTTCTCAGCCCGTGCCCGGATCGTCTTCAGCGTCTCGTCGATGGTGTCGGTGATGGAGAACTCCACCGATTCAATGTCCAGCTTTCCCGCCTCAATTTTTGAAAAATCCAGAATGTCATTCAGGATGACCAGCAAGGATTGCGCCGAGCTTTTGACAATGTTGAGGTATTCGCGTTGTGCCGGGTTCAGGGGGGTATCCAGTGCCAGATCGGTCATGCCAATCACCCCGTTCATAGGCGTGCGAATTTCGTGGCTCATATTCGCCAGGAAGTCACTTTTGGCCTGACTGGCGGCTTCTGCGATACGCGTGGCATCGCGCAGTTCCTGCTCAATTTTTTTGCGTTCTGTGATGTCTGAACGGATGGCAATGTACTTTTCGGGTTTGCCGTCTGCCCCCAGAAGCGGCACGATGGTGGCGTCAACCCAATAGTGACTGCCGTTTTTGTTCAGGTTGCGAAACTCGCCATGCCAGACCCGACCACTGGCAATGGTTTGCCACATGCGTGAAAAATAGTCGTCAGGCAGCAGCCCGGAATTGATCAGCCGGTGATTGGTGCCAATCAATTCGTCGCGGGTGTAGCCACTGATCAGGCAAAACTTGTCATTCACATAGGTGATGGCTCCCTGCAAGTCGGTGATGCTCACAATGGCATGCTGGTCCAGCGCAAATTTCTGGTTGTCCAGGGCACGCCGATCCAGTTCCCTCTCGTTCATCAGGCTCACCACCCGCCCTGTCAAGGCGTCCAGATCATCCAGTGGCAGTGGTGCGGAAGGAGCGCTATCGAGCTGCAGATTGCCCAGCATCTGCCGCAAAGAATCCAGTGCGCGATGGCGTATTTCCAGCTGCTCTGACAAGCGGCTGGCCGCACGGCTCAGGATCTCGAACGTGTGCCGTATTTCTTCAGGCGCGTCGTCGTCGATCAGCGCCTCAACCTTGACCGCGCCAGACAGTATGTCCCCCTCCCGCCTGCGAATGCGGTCAAAGTTGCCCAGCCAGCGTTTCAGCGGAATTCGGATCAGCACCACGCCCCCCACCAGCGCGCTAATTGCCAGAGCCAGCGCAAACAGCGAGAGCCGCCACAAGTCGCTGGCCACTGCATCGGCGTCAAATTTCAGGCGCATCACGCCATAGTCTTTGCCACCGACCGAGATGTTGTGGTTCACATCAAACAGGCGGTTTTGCACCATGTTGTGCAGCCATTCCGGCGTCAACAGCGTTGAAGGAATCTGGTTGGTCGCCTTCAGCACGCCGCCCTTGGAATCAATGAACTCGGCCTGCGCAAAGTGTGATCGGGCAATCGCACGCTCCAGCGTTTTGGTGATGGTGTCGTAATCGCCGATGATGGCGCTGTCAGCCACGCTTTGCGCCGCTACGTTCATCATCATTTCGGCGGCCAGCAATTCGTCATCGATATTCTGGGTGAACTGGTAGCGGTAAAACAGCCCCAGCCCAACGCCCACAAAAATCAGCAGCGCGGCAAAGTAAAGCGAAAAAACGCGCCCCACCAGCGAGCTGGGCACGAGCCTGGACAAGGGGTTCATCGGCGAAGGCGCAAATCAGTCAATGCAATGAAGCGGGCGCTGATTGGTAGAAGCGGCGGTAAGCGGCGTAGTCAGCGCCGGTGGCCGGGATGAAATAGGCGTCATTGGGCAAGCCCACTTCTTTGGAAGCCTGATGCAGAATGTCCCGTCCCTTGGGGTCTTTGGCCATGTCCATGAATGCACTGGACACGGCCTTGAGGTCCTTGTCGGGTACTTTGCTGGAAGCCATCAGGGCCAGATCCTGAAAATTCTCCGAACTCCAGATAACCCGGAACTTTTTGTTTTCGCGACGTGCGTAGCCATCGACCAGTTGTGAGTTGCCCCCGGAGGCCACCACTTTGCCACTGAACAACTGGGCAAACGCCGCGTTCTGGTTGCCCGCAAAGACAACCTTGACGTTGATATTTTTGGACAACAGGTAGGCGTAAGGCACCTTGTAAACGATGAAGGCTTCTGGCCCGGCAAACGCCATGTCCTTGCCGTCAAGTTGCGCCAAATCGGTAATGGGTGAATCTGCTGGCACGACAATCTGGCCTTGCAGGGCAGGTGCCTGGCGGCGGCCGAACACCTTCCAGCCCAGTTGCTCGCGCTCCGGGCTGAACAGGTGATTGGTGAATACAAATTCAACCTCTTTGGCCAGCACAAAGCTGGTGGTGTCGGCGGAAGTGCGGCCGATTTTCAGATTGAGTTTGACGCCACTTTTTTCGGACACCCAGGCAATGATCGGGTTCCAGTAGGCGGCGGTGAGGTTGATGTCATATTGGTTCACGGGCGAGAAGTTGTAACTCGCCTGTTGGGCTTGAGTGGCAAGCGGAAGCCAACTGCAAAAGAGTGCAAGGGCTGCAAAAACCCAACGGTTTGCCAATGCGCGATGCTGATTTGATGTTTGCCTTTTCATTTTGACTCCTTCAGGATGGCGCCATCATAAGACAGCGCCTCCGCAAAATCGACCACAATCCAGCGTCATGAATTTCAGACCAAAAGCTGGCGGTCTTGTTTACTCCACCGACGTTGGACGCGTGTGCCCGACTTGTCGCAAGCCGGTAGCTCAATGTATGTGCAAGGCCGGGGCATCGCCGCGGTCGGGTGACGGTATTGTGAGAGTACAACTGGAGTCCAAAGGGCGGGCCGGAAAGGGCGTTACCGTGATCAAAGGCCTTCCCCTTGACCCCGATGCGTTGGTGGCTTTGGGTAAATTGTTAAAAATTGCTTGTGGTTCTGGCGGCACCGTGAAAGACGGCACCATCGAGGTTCAGGGCGATCACTGCGAGCGGGTAATGGGCGAGCTTAAAAAACGGGGGTTTGTGGTCAAACGATCGGGAGGTTGACCTATTTTGCCCCTTCGGCCAGCCAGTGAATCAGGGTCTTCGCTGATTCCGGGGTCAACCGCTCATGCGGGCCAATGTGCTGAAGCAGTTCGCCAGCCTGGTATTGCACGACAAATTTTTGTTGGGCAGCGTCGTCGCCTTTGAGGCCTGACAGGCGCTTGGAGAGGCGCTCAATGGAGGGCGCGTCTCCACGCTGGTAGGCACCGTGGCACCCATAACATCCTTTGTCGACCGCCAGTTGCTGGCTGGCCTGCGCAAAGTGGGGCCATGCCGACAGGATGAAAACGGAGGCAGCGGCTGCAAGACTGATTGAAAACGGTTGACGCATGGTGGGGCTCTCTGTGTTGTATGGGTGGTGCGACCTAATTTTGACGCAATGACGGTGGCGACTGCATCTCTTAACTTGGCGCAGGCGCGGCAGTTCCCCACAATTTTGCACCGGATGCCTCCACGTGCGTCAAATAAAGCCGCAGATCAAATTCCAGCTGGTGGTAGGCAGGTTCCATGTGGGTGCAGAGCTTGTAGAACGCCTTGTCATGGGCCTTTTCCTTGAGGTGGGCCAACTCATGCACGGTGATCATTTTCAGGAACTCCGGAGGGACTTCCTTGAACAGCGTGGCGATGCGGATTTCGCGTTTTGATTTGAGCTTGTTGCCCTGCACACGCGACACCGTGGTGTGGGTGCCCAGCGCGTGGGCGATGACGTGCAATTTGGCATCAAAGGCAATTTTGCTCAAGGGCTCCGAACTGCGCAGGTATTCGTTTTTGTGTTCCATCACGTAGTCGTACAGCGCGCGGTCAGTGCGGATGCCGTGGGGCTCGGCGTACTTTTTGAGCAGCATGGCCCCCAGCCTGTTTTGACTGACTAAATCCTGTACCTGGGCTTTCACGGTGTCTGGATAGCCTTGCAGGTACTTCATGCACTCAATTTTAAGTTCTGTGACTCAGTGGTTTGTTACCCTTGGCGCATGAACACCGTCTCCTCATCTTCACCATCAAGCGACAACATCCCCAAGTGCCGCGTCAATCTGGCCTTGCAGGGCGGCGGGTCGCACGGCGCCTTCACCTGGGGTGTGCTGGACGCCCTGCTGGCCGACGGACGGGTTTCGCTGGAGGGCATCAGCGGCACCAGTGCCGGGGCGATGAATGCAGTGGCCCTGGCGCATGGCATGGCCAGCGCTCAGGGCAAGCCCGTCAGTGATGCCCGGGAAGCCGCACGCGAATCCCTGGCGGGTTTTTGGGGTGGCATCGTGCAGATGGGCGCATTGGGTTCGACGATCTCACAGGCGCAGCGGGTTCCATTTGATATTTTGTTTGGCGGGTTTGGGGGCGTCTCGGCGGGCGAGTCGCCAGCGCAGATGTTCACGGACGCGATGACCAGCTTTTGGTCCCGTTCGGTATCGCCCTACCAAAGCAACCCGCTGGACATCAACCCGCTGCAGGACTTCCTCGAGTCCAAAATAGATTTTGACCGCCTGGCCACCTGCAAGGCACTGAAAGTGTTTGTGGTGGCCACCGCGGTCACGACGGGCAAAGCCGAGGTGTTTTCCGGCAAACGCCTGACCGCCAAAGCGGTGATGGCCTCAGCCTGCCTGCCCACTGTATTTCGCGCAGTCGAAATCGACGGGCAGCACTATTGGGACGGCGGCTACTCGGGCAACCCTGCCATTCACCCGCTGATTTACGAATGTGAAAGTCGCGATATCGTCCTCGTGCAGATCAACCCCATCAAGCGCGAGAAGTTGCCCACGACAGCCGCTGACATCATGGACCGGCTCAATGAAATTACCTTCAACGCCGCGCTGATTGCCGAAATGCGTGCCATTGATTTCGTCAAGCGCCTGCTCAAAGAAGGCAAGCTGGACCCGACACGCTACAAGGATGTGCTGATGCACCGCATTGACGGCGGGGAGGTGCTGGAGAGCTTTCACGCCTCCACCAAGTCGGCCACAGACGCCCGCCTGATTCACACCCTGCGCGACCTGGGCGTGACCTGTGCCAAGGAGTGGCTGGCCAAGGAGTTCAAGCTGTTGGGTGTGACGTCCAGCGTCAACATCGGGCGCGACTACCTGGACGATTTGCGAGTGCCGAGACGGTAGAGGCTTGCTACAGCCTGCTACCTATTCCATAGCGAACTATGAAATATCGGCGGGGACTTGGGAGACTTTTTGTCAGGATTCCCTGCGCAGGGCAGGTGAACTTACGATTCCCTGCGCAGGGCAGGGAAGAGGATCACATCCCGGATGCTGGCGCTGTCGGTCAGCAACATCATCAGGCGGTCAATGCCGATGCCACAGCCACCTGTGGGGGGCATGCCGTACTCCAGGGCACGAACAAAGTCGTGGTCGTAGTGCATGGCTTCATCGTCGCCGTCGTCTTTGGCAGCCACCTGGGCCTGGAAGCGGGCGGCCTGGTCTTCGGCGTCGTTCAACTCACTGAAGCCGTTGCCAAACTCGCGCCCTGTGATGTAGAGCTCAAAACGCTCGGTCACTTCGGGGCGGTCGTCATTGGCGCGAGCCAGTGGCGAGATTTCGGTCGGGTGCTCCATGATGAAAGTGGGCTGCCAGAGCTTGTCTTCCACGGTTTCTTCAAAGTAGAGCACTTGCAGGCTGGCCAGCGAGCGGGTGGACAGCTTGTGTTTGGCTTCGGTCATGCCCAGCTTGCGCAAGGCGTTGGTGAGCCACAGGGCATCGTCCACGCGAAGACCGGAGCCGTCATCCATGGCTGCAGCGGCTTCGGTGTGCTTGATGATCGCCTCGCGAATCGTCAGGCGCTCAAAAGGCAGGCTCAGATCGACCGGTTTGCCCGCGTACGAGAGTTGCAGTGAGCCAGTTGCTTTTTGCGCGGCATCTCGAATCAGCGCTTCGGTGTAGCTCATCAAGTCCAGGTAATTCCAGTAGGCCGCATAGAACTCCATCATGGTGAACTCAGGGTTGTGGCGCACGCTGATGCCTTCATTGCGGTAGCTGCGGTTGATCTCGAACACACGCTCAAAGCCGCCCACGATCAAGCGCTTCAAGTACAGCTCGGGCGCAATGCGCAGGAACATTTCCTGGTCCAGCGCGTTGTGGTGCGTCTTGAAGGGTTTGGCGTTCGCCCCACCGGGGATGGGGTGCAGCATGGGGGTTTCAACTTCAAGAAAGTGGTGCGCCACCATGAATTCGCGAATGCCGCTGACCGCCTTGCTGCGGGCTACAAACCGCTTGCGGGCCGACTCATCGGTCATCAGGTCCACATAGCGCTGGCGGTACTTGGTTTCCTGATCGGCCATGCCGTGGAACTTGTCGGGCATGGGGCGCAGGCTTTTGGTGAGCAGGCGCACGCTGGTAGCGTGGATGGACAACTCGCCGGTCTTGGTTTTGAACACCCGGCCTTCGGCCGCCACGATGTCGCCCAGGTCCCAATGCTTGAAGCTGGCGTACAGCGCGTCGCCCACGTCTTCGCCTTTCACGTAAATCTGGATGCGCCCGCCATTGGGGCCAAACGATGAATCCTGCAAGGTGCAAAAGCTGGCTTTGCCCATGACGCGCTTGAGCATCATGCGACCGGCGACCTTGGCGGTCACATTCAGTTCTGCCAGTTCTTCAGTGGTTTTGCCTTCGAATTTTTCAAACAGATCGCCGGCATGGTCAGCGGGTTTGAAATCGTTGGGGAATGCGACGCCTTTGCCGTCAACCTGGTCCTGGCGGATGACTTTGAGCTTTTCGCGGCGTTCAATGATCAGCTGGTTTTCATCTGGTGCGGCGGGGGCCGGGGAGGGGGCTAAAGGGGGAGTATTTTTTTCGGACATTCCCGGATTTTAAAGGGCGTCCCGTCGATCAGGTGGGGGGCTATGATCCGGGATCACTTCCGTTCCGGTCAAGCTATCACCATGTTCTTCCAGATCATCTCACTCCTGCTTGAAGTCGCCATTGGCCTGGTGGCGGGCGCGTGCCTGTTGCGCCTGTACATGCAGTACCAACGTATCCCCATGTCGGCCCGCTCCGGCAACCCGTTGGGAGCTTTTGTCTTTGCGCTGACGGACTGGATTGTGCTGCCCTTGCGCCGGGTCATCCCCGCCGCAGGGCGCTGGGATATGGCCAGTCTCGCCGCTGTATTCCTGCTTCAAATATTTCAGTTTTCGGTGTTGTGGCTGATGGGCGCGCTGGGCGGTGGCTACGCCACCATCCCCATCCTCGCAGCCTTTGGCGTGGTGCGCCTGGCCTTGTCCGGCATGACCGGGCTGGTCATTGTCTACGCGGTGTTGTCGTGGGTGCAGACCAACTCGGTGTTGGCCGATGTGGTGGAACGGCTCGTTGCGCCGCCGTTGATCCCGATTCGGCGTGTGTTACCCCTTGTAGGCGGGATTGACCTGTCGCCGCTGGCCCTGCTGGTCTTGCTGCAGGTCGCGGCGATTGCGCTGGGTGCGATTCAGGGCTCCGTCTTGCTGTAGGGCAGTTTTTTGACGGGCCGCCCCTAAAAAATTGAACCCCCTCCGGGGGTAGAGAGCCACTCGAAGTGGGCGAACGTGGGGGTGATTTCTAAATGACGGCGTCTGCCGGCTGGCGCTGCAACATGGCCAATGAATTGGCAATCGTTTTGCGCAACTCGCGGCGATCGCAAATGAAATCGATCGCGCCTTTTTGCTGCAGGAACTCGGCGCGCTGAAAACCTTCCGGCAGAGTTACCCGAACGGTGGATTCAATGACACGCGGGCCGGCAAATCCAATGAGGGCCTTGGGCTCGGCTATCACCACATCACCCAAAAACGCGAAACCGGCACTCACGCCACCCATCGTGGGGTCGGTCAAGACGCTGATGTAAGGTAGCCCTTTTTTGGCGAGCTTGGTCAGGGACGCATTGGTTTTGGCCATCTGCATCAGGCTGAGCAAGCCCTCCTGCATGCGAGCGCCACCCGTTGCGGTGAAGCAGATAAAAGGGACCTTCTGCTCGATGGCGGTTTCCACGCCGCGCACAAAACGCTCGCCCACCACTGAGCCCATGCTGCCGCCCATGAAGTCAAATTCAAAACACGCCGCGATCACGCTGACACCATGCACCGCACCGCCCATGACCACCAGCGCATCGGTTTCGCCTGTGGTTTCCATGGCTTCCTTCAGGCGCTCCGGGTACTTGCGGCTGTCCTTGAATTTGAGCGCATCCACGGGCAAGACTTCCTGGCCGATCTCGAAGCGGCCCTCGTTGTCCAGAAACACGTTGAGGCGGGCCCGAGCGCCAATGCGGTGATGATGGCTGCAGGTGGGGCAGACGTTCTGGTTTTGCTCCAGGTCCGTTTTGTAAAGCACGGTTTCACAACTGGGGCATTTGATCCACAGCCCCTCGGGCACACTGCGCCGCTCGGCCGGGTTGGTGTGCTGGATTTTGGAGGGCAGAAGCTTTTCAAGCCAGGACATGAGGTTTTCCTTCGAAGCAGATTCAGTTCAATGGGGATCTGAGTCTGGATTATGAATCCAAAGCCGCGCGGATTTCGCGCAGGAATTGGCCCGCAACGGCCGCCACTTGGTCACGCGGTTGTTGCTCAATCAGTTGGATGATTTTGCTGCCAATGACAACCGCATCCGCCACTTTGGAGATGGCTTTGGCGGTTGCGGCATCGCGAATGCCGAAGCCCACACCCACAGGCACATTCACAAACTGACGGATGCGCGGCAACATGGCTTCAACCGCGCCAGTGTCCAATGTGCCCGCGCCCGTCACGCCTTTGAGGGACACGTAATACACATAGCCGCTGGCCACGCGGTTGACCTGCGCCATGCGCTCGTCAGTGCTGGTGGGCGCCAGCAGAAAGATCAAATCAAGCTTGGCCGCTTTCAATTCGGCAGCGAATTCCTCGCACTCTTCGGGCGGATAGTCCACCACCAAAATGCCGTCCACGCCAGCCACCGCTGCATCACGCACAAAGGCACTTTGGCCGGCATCGGAAGCGTGCTTCTGGTTGTAGCGCTCGATCGGGTTGGCGTAGCCCATCAGTACCACCGGGGTTGATGTGTTTTTGCTGCGAAACACCCGCACCATGTCCAGCACATGGGACAAACCGATTCCAAACGCCAGCGCCTTGTCCCCAGCCTTCTGGATGACAGGGCCGTCCGCGCTGGGGTCGGAAAATGGAACGCCCAGTTCAATCACATCAGACCCGGCCTCCACCATGGCGTGCATCAGGTCTGGCGTGATGTCGGCGTAGGGGAAGCCGGCCGTCACAAACGGAATCAGTGCTTTGCGGCCCTGGGCTTTGAGACTTGAAAAAGTGGCAGCGATGCGGCTCATGCTGGCGCTCCCATTTTCACCATTTGCACGGGCTGATCCAGGCTCATACCGCCACCTTTGACACCTTGGCCTTTGCAACTGGGGCGGCAATAAAAATCACCATTGCTCAGGTCAGCCACGGTTCCGATGTCCTTGTCACCGCGGCCCGACAGGTTGACCAAAATGGATTGGTCGGTGCGCATGGTTTTGGCCAACTTCATCGCATAGGCCACGGCGTGGCTGGATTCCAGGGCAGGGATGATGCCTTCGGTGCGACACAGGTAATGGAACGCATCCAGCGCTTCCTTGTCGGTGATGCCGACGTATTCAGCGCGGCCAATGTCTTTCAGGAACGCGTGTTCGGGGCCGACGCCGGGGTAGTCCAGGCCCGCACTGATGCTGTGGGTCTCGGTCACCTGGCCGTTGTCGTCCTGCAGCACGTAGGTGCGGTTGCCATGCAACACGCCGGGGCTGCCGCGTTGCAGCGACGCGGAATGCTTGCCACTGTCCATGCCTTCGCCAGCGGCCTCAATGCCGATCAGGCGTGTATTGGCTTCGTTGATGTAGGGGTGGAAGATGCCCATGGCATTCGACCCTCCGCCCACACAGGCCAGCACGGCATCGGGCTGGTTGCTGTGGCAGCCTTGGGCTTTGAGCATCTCGGGCATTTGCACCAGGCATTCCTTGCCGATCACGCTCTGAAAGTCGCGCACCATCATCGGGTAGGGGTGGGGGCCCGCTACGGTGCCGATGATGTAAAAGGTGTTGTCCACGTTGGCCACCCAGTCGCGCATGGCTTCGTTGAGGGCATCTTTCAGGGTCTTGCTGCCGCTCTCAACCGGCACCACCGTGGCGCCCAGCAATTTCATGCGGTAGACATTGGGGCTTTGACGCTTGACGTCTTCACTGCCCATATAGACCACACATTCCAGCCCGTAGCGGGCGCAAATGGTGGCCGTCGCCACGCCGTGTTGGCCTGCACCCGTTTCGGCAATCACGCGCGGCTTGCCCATGCGTTTGGCCAGCATCGCCTGGCCGATGGTGTTGTTGATTTTGTGGGCGCCGGTGTGATTCAGGTCTTCCCGCTTGAGGTAGATCTGGGCACCGTTGCCCTTGCCGTCAGCCATCTCACGGCTCATGCGGGCTGCATGGTAGATGGGGGAGGGGCGTCCGACGAAGTGAGCCAGTTCGTACTCGAATTCGGCCATGAAGACCGGGTCGTTTTGGTACTTGGCGTAGGCCGCTTTGAGTTCGTTGATGGCGTGGGTCAATGTCTCGGATACGAAGCTGCCGCCGTAAATGCCGAAGTGACCTGACGGATCAGGTTGCTGGTAGTTGTTCATTTCAAATTCCTGCAAGGTTCTGGAGTTGCCTGTCGGCTGCGCGAACGGCAGCGACGAAGCGGTTGATTTTGTCGGCGTCCTTGATGCCCTTGAGGGTTGATCCGTCGGGGCCATCCACCTCGACGCCGGAGCTCACGTCCACGGCCAGCGTTTTACAACGCGAGCGCACCTGCAGAATGCCGTCGGCCACGTTTGCAGCATTCAGCCCACCACTCAAGACGAGGTGAGCGTTGACGCTTGGAGGAAGAAGTGACCAATTGAAAGCCTTGCCGCCACCGCCATAGCCTTCGACGTGGGCGTCGAGCAGGATAGCCTGGGCGTTTGAATAATCGAGTGCATATTTTACGAGGTCAAAGTGCCGAGCGCCATCCCCCAGGGGAATACGTGCTGCGCGCACAAAGGGGCGGGCACCACCCAAAGTGGCCTCCAAACAGTCTGCAGGTGACTCCTCACCATGAAACTGGACGGAAGTCCCCGCCATCATTGAATAGTCTGCTATTATTTTTGAAGTATCTTCATTGACGTAAAGCAGCACCGGGGTGACGTAGGGTGGCAGGCGTCTGGCCAGTTCGGCCGCTCGCTCCATGCTCACGTAACGAGGACTTTTGGGATAGCGATTAAAACCGAGGGCGTCGACCCCGGCGGCGACGGCGGCATCAACATCCTGTTCACGGGTCAACCCGCAAATTTTGATTCGGGTGCGATAGTTGGGGTTCATGGAAGCGCATCATACGCATCCGTGCGGTCTGGCAAGCCCCAATGTGCCTCGTACCGGGGGCCCAGAAAGTAGAGGCCATCCGGCGAAAACGTGGGGGCTGCGGCGTCGCGGTCGCGGGCGTCCATCACGGTCTGAATCCACTCCGGCGGGTATTTGCCCTGGCCTATCACCAGCAGGCAACCCATGATGTTGCGAATCATGTGGTGCAGGAAGGCATTGGCTTCAAACTCAAAACGCCAGTAGGTGCCGCGTCGGGTAATGTCGATGCGCTGCAGGTTTTTTATCGGTGAAAGCGCCTGACAGGCCGATGCCCTGAAAGACGAGAAATCATGTTGTCCCAAAAGAAAGGTGGCCGCCTTCTGCATGGCGTCGTGGTCCAGAGACCTGTAAGTCCAGCCAACCCGCCCCGCAAAAACGCTGGGTCTGACGGGCGATGCCAACAGGATGTAGGCATAGCGCCGAGAAACGGCACTTGCGCGGCAATGAAACGCGTCAGGCACTTCACGGGCCCAATGCACCGCAATGTCACGTGGCAGGTGGGAATTGGGGCCGCGCACCCACGCGTTGGAATCGCGCTGTAGTGGGGTGTCGAAATGGACGACCTGCATCAAGGCATGCACCCCGGCATCAGTGCGGCCTGCACACAGGGTAGAGACGCGTTGCCGGGCTGCAAAACGGCCCAGGGCCGCTTCAAGTTTGTCCTGAACGGTTAGCCCGGAAGACTGACTTTGCCACCCTTGGTAGGCCTGACCGTTGTAGCTGATACCAAGCGCCAACCTCACAATTCATTCAGGTCAGAGTCGCGCGCTGACCCACTCAGTTGAGCTTGGCCAGTGCTTTTTGGGCGCGCACTTTCATGTCGCCCGTTGCTTCCAGAATGACCTCTTCTATCAGCGCACGTGCACCGTCGTCATCACCAATGGTGCTGAATTCTTCAGCAAGCGCGAGCTTGGTGGCCAATGGGTCCTCTGTCGAGGCGGGGGCCGCTGCTTCAGATGATTTAACGTTATCGCCCAAATCCAGTGACAACGACCCCATGTCGAACTCCAGCATGCCGGAATCTTCAACGGGTGACGCGGGAGCGGCGGGAATGTCGAGGTCCAGCATGCCCTTGGGCGGTGTTGCGGCCAGGGGCCCCGCTTCAGTGGCGCCAAAACTGACGGCTGCCTCTTCCTTGAAGTCTTCGGTGTCTGGCGCCGCTAGCGCTGACGGGCTATCCAACTCTGGCAATGCAAACTCGATCAAGTCTCCTGACTTGGCGGGTTCAGGTGGTGGAGCGGCAGGTGCTTGAGCCGCTGGCATGTCAAAGTCCATGTCCAGCGATGGCATCGCTGCGTCCATGGCTGGCATCTTGCTGGTCTGTTCACTGGCAGGCGCAGCGTTTACCGGGGCAATGGGGGGAACCACGGGCGCTGCAGGTGCGGCAACGGCCTGTTCGTCATCCAGAGAGAAGTCAAGATCGAGATCGAGATCCAGGTCAACGGAAGCAGGGGCTGCGGGCTGCGCCAGCATGGGCGCGGTGCTGGCCATGGTCGCCACGGCGGCGGCCGCGTCAAGTGGTGCCGGTGCGGAAAGCGCCGCCTCTGCACTGGGTTTGCCACCTGGTTGATACAAGGGATTGGTCGGGTCAATGGACAAGCCCAGGTCACAAATGCGATCCCACTCGGCCCCGTCTCCGCCCGTCGCCTTGTAGGCGTTGCTGGCAGCCGCCTCAAAACTTTTTGCATCGCGCCGCTTAGCAAAAATATCGAGCAGCTTCTGGTGAATGGCGACGCGACCTGAATTGGTCTTCAACGCTTCCTTCAAGATCTCCTCGGCCTGAAGGTCCCGACCATAGGCCAGATACACATCAGCCTCAGCCACGGGATCGACGTCGTCCGCCGCGTCCAGTTGGCTCGGTGAGTACACCATGGACGAGCCCGTTGCCGCGCCGTCATTGGTGTCAACCCGTTGTCCGCCACTGGCACCGAAGAATGAGTCGGGCTGGAGTCGGCTCTCAAGGAAGGCGCTGTCAACCTGGCCGGCCTTTTTGCGTTGCCGTGAGCGGTAGATGCCCAAGCCGGCCAGCAAGGCGATGATGCCACCGGCAGCGGCCGGAACCAAAGGGTTCTCGATCAGTTGATCGACCATGCTGGGCTCTGGTGCTGGCACCGGAACTGGAAGGGGTGCGCGTTTGACAGGTGCCGACGCCGCCGGTGCCGGTGTGGCAGCCGGTGCTGGCGTCATTGCCGCAGGTGGTGTCGCAACAACGGGGGCCACTGGCGCGGCCACGGCTGCTGGTGCCTCGGCGACCTTGGTGCCAGACGCGGCTGCAACGCCGCTGGTGGCGGTGCCAAGCTTGTTCAGCTCGTTGATATTTTTTGCAACTTCAGCCGCACGTTCTGCCGCCTCTTTGGTCGCACGCTCTTTCGCGATTTTGTCCGCCTCGGCCTGGGCTTTGATGGCTCCCTTGGACAATGTCAGCTTGTCCGGCGCAGAAGCCCCGGGTTTCTTGTCTTCCACTTTGGTTTGAACGCTGCCACTGGCCTGTCGATCAGCGGCCGAAACTTGCGCGGTGGGGGCACTGCCTGCCAGTTTCTTGCGGAATTCGTTGAAGTCTTTGCTTTGTGCAATGACAGTCTGGCTGGCTTCGGCTGCGCTGGTGGCTTGCGCCTGTTCAGCACTTGGCAGATTTAACACCGAGCCACTCTTGACCCGGTTGACATTGCTGTTCACAAAGGCGTCCGGATTGGCGCGCAGCAAGGCAACCAGCATTTGGTCGAGGGACACACTGGCTGGTTTGTTGGCCAGGGCAATTTTTCCGGCTGTATCTCCGGGCTTGACGACCACTTGCTGACCCGCGGCTTCTGCGGTTTTGGGTCTGGCGGGTGATGCGGGAACTGCAACGGCAGCCGCGGACGCGGGCTTTGAAGCAACTGGTGCAGGGCGGTTGGCGGCGGCTGGCGCAGTGACCGTGGCGGGGCCGCTCGCAGAAGGAGCTTGTGAGGATACCTGGGGTCCAGTGGGCGCCGGAGCAGCTTGCGCCCGCAGGCTGGGAGGGTCAAACAACATCGTGTAGTCACGAACGATTCGGCCCGTCGCCCAACTGGCTTCAAGAATCATATCAACGAAGGGCTCGTTAATGGGCTTGTCGCTGCTTAGTCGAATAAAGGCTCGCCCATTGTTTCGTCGCTGCAGGCTGACCCGCAAGGTGGACATGGCTGGGTTGTATTCCAGGCCAGCTGCCTTGAAAGCATCGGGGGTGGCAATGGTCGCTTTCAGCGAGGAAGCTTCATCAGCATTGATATCTGGAATGTCTATTTCGGCGCGAAGTGGCTCTCCCAATGCCGATTGAACGGTGATGGAGCCCAATGAAAGCGCCCAGAGCGGACTGGCTGAAAGGCCAAAAAAAGCGGCAACCGCAGCTGCCAAAGCAGTCTTGTGCCAGTGATGTAATTTTGCGTTCAATTTGATAGCCTCCGATGTTCGGGCGAGTGGCAAGTATGTCCTGATTACACCGCCAGCGGCGGGTTAAAAAGTGAGCACTCAAAACTTAAAAAGTACCTTAACATCAATGTCTTACGCTGACAAGCTGAGAAAGCTTTTAACTTCAGAAGGCGGTGAATCACCGCCTAAACCGGAGGATTGTATGTTGTCAAACGACAACGGCCCGCCAAGCTGCTTGGCGGGCCGTCTGCGTGTTGACTCAGTGAGTGTCAGGCTGCCAACAAAATGCGGAGCATGCGCCGCAATGGCTCAGCAGCGCCCCACAGCAATTGGTCACCCACAGTGAACGCGCCTACGTAATCCGGACCCATGGCCAGCTTGCGGATACGGCCCACGGGAATGGTCATGGTGCCTGTCACTGCCACCGGTGTGAGGTCTTTGATCGTGGCCTCCCGCGTATTGGGTACGACTTTGACCCAGGCGTTGTCGGCGGCAATCATGGCCTCAATGTCGGCCACAGGCACATTCTTTTTGAGTTTGAAGGTCAACGCTTGGCTGTGGCAGCGCATGGCCCCCACGCGCACACAAAAACCGTCCACGGGCACGGCCGTTGTGCCTGCAAAACCATCGCCCTGACCCAGTATTTTGTTGGTCTCGGCCATGCCTTTCCATTCTTCCTTGCTGGTGCCCCAGCCGAATTCATCTTTCTGTTTGCCGATGCCCAGATCCTTGTCGATCCAGGGAATCAGCGAGCCGCCCAGGGGCACGCCAAAGTTGGCCGTTTCTGCCGCGCTCAATGAACGTTGCTTGGCGATAACTTTGCGGTCGATTTCCAGAATGGCACTTTTTGGGTCGTCCAGCAGGGATTTGACTTCGGCATTCAGTGTGCCGTATTGGGTCAGCAGCTCGCGCATGTGCTGGGCACCGCCGCCGCTGGCAGCCTGATAGGTCTGCGTGCTCATCCATTCAACCAAACCGGCTTTGTAAAGCGCGCCGACGCCCATCAGCATGCAACTGACGGTGCAATTGCCGCCCACCCAGGTGTTGCCACCCTCTTTGAGTGATTTCTGGATCACGGGCATGTTGACCGGGTCCAGAATGATGACGGCATTGCCTTCCATACGCAGCGTGCTGGCCGCGTCAATCCAGTGGCCGGACCAACCTGCTGCGCGCAACTTTGGGTAAACCTCTGAGGTGTAGTCGCCGCCCTGGGCACTGATAATGACTTCGCAACGCGTCAGCGCTGCTATGTCGAAGGCATCTTTCAGCGTGGTTTCGTTCTTTGCCAGGGCAGGGGCTTTGCCGCCCGCATTGGAGGTGGAGAAGAAGAGGGGTTCGATCAGGTCAAAGTCACCTTCGGCCTGCATGCGGTCGATGAGTACAGAACCCACCATGCCGCGCCAGCCCACCAATCCCACCAGCGGCATGCGTCCGCCAGCGGTCAAATTATTCATTCTCATCATGTTGCCCTTTCAGATGTTTGAAATACAGAAATTTCATCTGCCCGGCTCGTCTGGCCGGGGAGGGCGCGACGAACCGGGCTTTGCTAGCCTTTAATGGTTGTCACTTTGGTGGTCACAACAGCGCATGCGCCGTCGACCCGGCCTGACATCAACGCGCTAGCGCCTGCGCACTCACAGGCACTGCTGCATGCGAATGGGTTGTCGTTGCGAATGTTGTCAAACATGAACAAATTGTAAATCGAAACTATTTCAGCGACCTGACAACCGCATCACCCATTTCGCGGGTGGTCACGCGGGTCGTGCCGTCACTGTAGATGTCTGCGGTTCGCAGGCCCAGGGCCAACACAGATTTGACGGCTGCTTCGATGCGATCCGCAGCGGCGGGCTGGTTCAGGCTGAAACGCAGCATCATGGCGGCACTCAGAATGGTGGCCAGGGGGTTGGCAATGCCTTTGCCAGCGATGTCGGGGGCACTGCCATGGCTGGGTTCATACAAGCCCTGGTTGCTGGCGTTCAGGCTGGCGGATGGCAGCATGCCAATCGAGCCGGTCAACATGGCAGCTGCGTCTGACAGGATGTCACCAAACATGTTGCCGGTGACGATCACGTCAAACTTCTTGGGGGCTTTGACCAGTTGCATCGCAGCGTTGTCCACGTACATGTGGTCCAGCGCCACGTCGGGGTATTGCAGGCCGACTTCCGTCACGATGTCTTTCCAGAACTGGAAAGTTTCCAGCACGTTGGCTTTGTCAACGCTGGTAACGCGTTTGTCGCGCTTGCGCGCTGCCTGGAAGGCGACGTGAGCGATTCGCTCAATCTCGGGGCGGCTGTAGCGCATGGTGTCGAACGCTTCCTCGGCACCGGGGAAGTGTCCATCCACTGCCGTGCGGCGGCCGCGTGGCTGACCAAAGTAGATGTCGCCAGTCAGTTCACGAATGATCAGGATGTCCAGCCCAGCCACCAATTCCGGTTTCAGGCTCGAAGCATCCACCAGTTGCTCGTAGCAGATGGCGGGACGGAAATTGGCAAACAGGCCCAGGTTCTTGCGCAGGCCCAAAATGGCCTGTTCGGGGCGCAGCGGGCGATCCAGCTTGTCGTATTTCCAGTCACCCACGGCTCCGAACAGCACGGCATCGGCCTCTTTGGCCAGCTTGAGGGTTGCATCGGGCAGGGGGTGGCCATGGGCTTCAAAAGCGGCACCGCCAACCAGGGCGGTCTCCATCTCGAACTGCAGACCCAGCACTTTGAGGACCTTGACGGCCTCGGCGACGATTTCTGTACCAATGCCATCACCTGGCAATACTGCAATTTTCATAGCAAACTATTCAATGGTTACGGGGACTTAAAGGGGTTATTGTCCCTGGAAGTTGGATTGCGGACGTCTTTTAGCTGACCAGCGTGTGCGCGAGCCATGGCTTTTGTGCAAGGCGCTGTGCCTCAAAGGCCTTGATCTTGTCGGATTGACGCAGTGTCAGGCCGATATCGTCGAAGCCGTTGAGCAGGCAATATTTGCGAAATGCCTGCACCTCAAAGGGCAACTCCCCGCCCTGCGGTTTCACAATGACCTGGCGCTCCAGATCAATGGTGAGTTGATAGCCGGGGAAGGCCAACGCTTCGTCAAACAAGGCGGCGACCTGAGCTTCACCCAGCACAATAGGTAACAGGCCATTTTTGAAGCTGTTGTTGAAGAAAATGTCCGCATAACTGGGGGCAATGATGGCCCGAAAGCCATACTGGTCCAACGCCCAGGGCGCATGTTCACGCGAGGAGCCACAGCCAAAGTTCTTGCGCGCCAGCAGAATAGACGCACCTTTGTAGCGAGGCTGGTTAAGCACGAAATCGGGGTTCACCTTGCGGCTGGTTGGGTCCTGTCCGGGAAAGCCTGGGTCCAGATAACGCCAGGCGTCAAACAGGTTTTCGCCAAAACCGGTTTTTCGGATCGACTTCAAAAACTGCTTGGGAATGATGGCATCGGTATCGACGTTTTCGCGGTCCATGGGGGCCACGAGACCTTGGTGCACAGTAAATTTTTGCATTTGGCTCTTTCGGGTTCAGGCAAATTTGCGCACGTCAACGAAGTGGCCGTGCACCGCAGCCGCTGCCGCCATGGCGGGGCTCACCAAGTGGGTACGTCCGCCTGCGCCCTGACGGCCTTCAAAGTTTCGATTGCTGGTGGAGGCACAACGTTCACCGGGTTCCAATTTGTCGGCATTCATCGCCAGGCACATGGAGCAGCCAGGTTCGCGCCACTCAAAACCTGCGGCTTTGAAGATCAGGTCCAGTCCCTCACGTTCCGCCTGTTCCTTGACCAGGCCAGAACCGGGCACCACCATCGCCAGCTTGACACTTTTGGCAACTTTTTGCCCCAGTTGCTTCACGATGGCTGCAGCTTCACGCATGTCTTCTATGCGGCTGTTGGTGCAAGAGCCAATGAACACCTTGTCAATGAAGATGTCGTCGAGTTGTTTACCTGGTTTCAGCCCCATGTAAACCAGCGCACGCTCAATGGCATCACGTTTGTTGGCATCTTTTTCCTTGTCCGGGTCGGGCACGCGACCGTCGACGCCCAACACCATCTCGGGTGACGTGCCCCAAGTGATCTGGGGAATGATGTGCGAGGCGTCCAGTTCAATGACCGTGTCAAATTTTGCGCCGGCATCCGACTGCAAGGTGTTCCAGTACGCAACGGCCTGGTCCCACTCGGTACCGCCGACGAATTTTCCGGATACTGCGTCGGTACCCGGAGCCAACAAGCGGCCTTTGAGGTAGTCAATCGTTTTTTGGTCAACTGCGACCAATCCGGCGCGCGCACCAGCTTCTATCGCCATGTTGCACACGGTCATGCGGCCTTCCATGCTGAGGGCGCGAATGGCCGAGCCTGCGAATTCGATGGTGAAGCCCGTGCCACCGGCCGTACCGATTTTGCCGATGATCGCCAACACGATGTCTTTGCCGCCACAGCCTTTGGGAAGTGTTCCTTCCACGCGCACCAGCATGTTCTTGGCTTTTTTGGCCAGCAGGGTTTGCGTGGCCATGACGTGCTCGACCTCGCTGGTGCCAATGCCATGGGCCAGTGCACCAAACGCACCGTGGGTGGACGTGTGGGAATCGCCGCAAACCACGGTCATACCGGGCAAGGTGGCGCCGTTTTCGGGGCCAATCACATGGACGATACCCTGACGCTTGGACAAAAACGGGAAGTAGGCCGCTGAGCCGTATTCCTTCATGTTGCTGTCCAGTGTGGTGATCTGCTCTTTGCTGATCGGGTCGGTGATGCCGTCGTACCCTAACGCCCAACCGGTGGTCGGTGTGTTGTGATCCGCAGTGGCCACAATGGAACTGATGCGCCACACCTTGCGTCCCGCCTGGCGAAGACCTTCATAGGCTTGTGGACTGGTGACTTCGTGAACCAGGTGGCGGTCGATGTACAGGACGGTGGTTCCGTCTTCTTCAGAGTGAACGACGTGTTCGTCCCAAATTTTGTCGTAAAGCGTGCGACTCATAGTGATATTTCCTGTGAAGGCTGGATTTTAAGCGTCAGACCAATAAAAAACCCCGGCATCGCCGGGGTTGATCGAGGTAGGCGATGAGATGAAGCTTACCGGCTGGCTAGAGGCTTCACGTCACGTGAGTTGGAACCGGTAAACAACTGGCGAGGACGGCCGATCTTGTACTCCGGGTCGCCAATCATTTCATTCAATTGGGCAATCCAGCCCACGGTACGAGCCAAGGCAAACACCGCTGTGAACAGCGGCACGGGAATGCCGATGGCGCGCTGAACAATGCCCGAGTAGAAGTCGACGTTGGGGTACAACTTGCGCGACACAAAGTACTCGTCTTCCAGCGCAATTTTTTCCAGCGCCATGGCCAGCTTGAACAAGGGGTCATTCTCCAGACCCAATTCAGCCAGCACTTCCTTGCAGGTCTCCTGCATGAGTTTGGCGCGGGGATCGTAGTTTTTGTAGACACGATGGCCAAAACCCATCAACTTGACGCCTGAGTTTTTGTCCTTGACCTTCTCCATGAATTCGCCCACCTTGCTGATGCCACCCATCTTTTGGATATCTTCCAGCATGTTCAGGCAAGCCTCATTGGCACCGCCGTGCGCGGGGCCCCACAAACAGGCGACGCCGGCGGCAATGGCTGCAAACGGGTTGGTACCCGACGAGCCGCATAGACGAACCGTGGACGTGGATGCGTTTTGTTCATGGTCTGCATGCAATGTGAAAATGCGGTCCACAGCGCGCTCCAGAACCGGGCTGACGGTGTAGTCTTCACACGGCGTGGCGAACATCATGTGCAGGAAGTTGCCGGCATAGCTCAAATCGTTGCGCGGGTACATATAAGGCTGGCCTATGGTGTACTTGTAAGCCATCGCGACCAGCGTGGGCATCTTGGCGATCAGTCGAATGGCCGCAATTTCGCGATGTTCAGGATTGGTGATATCGGTGCTGTCGTGATAGAAGGCCGACAGGGCACCCACCAATCCGGTCATGATGGCCATTGGATGGGCGTCACGGCGGAAGCCGCGCAAGAAGAACTGCATTTGCTCATTGACCATGGTGTGCATGGACACGAGACGACTGAACTTCTTCTTGCCTTCGGCGTTAGGCAACTCACCGTACAGCAGCAAGTGGCATGTTTCCATGAAGTCACAGTTGGTCGCCAATTGTTCAATGGGGTAACCCCGATAGAGCAATTCACCTTTGTCGCCATCAATGTAGGTAATGGCCGACTGGCAGGATGCCGTGGACAGGAAACCGGGGTCATAGGTGAACATGCCGGTTTGCGCATAGAGCTTGCGGATGTCAATGACGTCCGGGCCAACGCTGCCCTGGTAAACGGGCATTTCGACACTGGGGCTGCCATTGCTGAATGACAGGGTGGCTTTGTTATCGGCTAGTTTCATTTTCGACCTTTCAAAGGGTTTCTCTCAACATACTCAAAACTTCACGCACCTCTGGCTTGTCCAGACGCGGGCTGACAACGTCCAGCGGCTTTCGCGCCAGATGCAGGTCCAACAAATCGTTGTCACTGAGGTCCATCAGTTCGCCCAAGGCATCAGCCTGCCCCCATGTCAGACTGGATTCAAACCGCCTGAAGAAGCGTTCAATGAACAAGTCATTCTCCAGCAAACCCCGGCGACAGCGCCACTTGAGTTTGCTCAACGCGCGCTCGCCAATCAGATCATCAGGACAGGTGGTTGCGGCGTTCACGGTTGTTACTTGTAGCGAACTCAAACGGTTCTGAGAACCATCATTTCCTTGATTTTGCCAATCGCGCGTGTCGGGTTCAGACCCTTGGGGCAAACGTCAACGCAATTCATGATGGTGTGGCAACGGAACAGACGGTAAGGGTCTTCCAGGTTGTCAAGACGCTCGGCAGTGGCTTCGTCACGGCTGTCAGCGATGAACCGATAGGCTTGCAGCAAGCCCGCAGGGCCGACAAACTTGTCAGGGTTCCACCAAAAGCTGGGGCAACTGGTGGAGCAACTGGCGCAAAGAATGCACTCGTACAAACCGTTGAGTTCTTCGCGCTCCTCCGGGCTTTGCAGCCGCTCCTTCTCAGGTGGTACGTTGTCGTTGATCAAATAGGGCTTGATCGAGTTGTACTGCTTGAAAAACTGTGTCATGTCCACGATCAGGTCACGAATCACGGGCAGGCCAGGCAAAGGCTTGAGCACGATGGTGCCAGGCAAGGTACGCATATTGGTCAGACAGGCCAGGCCATTTTTGCCGTTGATGTTCATGGCGTCCGAGCCACAGACACCCTCACGGCAAGACCGGCGAAATGAGATTGCCGGATCCACCGCCTTGAGTTTCATCAGGGCATCCAGCAACATGCGTTCGCTACCGTCAAGTTCGACCTCAATGGTCTGCATGTAGGGTTTTGCGTCTTTGTCCGGGTCGTAGCGATAGATTGAGAATGTGCGTTTTGCCATTTGATTTTCTCGATATCCTGAAAGAGGTGCTGCTGGAAAATGCCAGATCAAACTTGATGCGTTTAGAAAGTCCTGGTTTTGAGCTCAATACTCTCGACGGTCAGTGGCTTCATTTGCACAGGCTTGTAGGTCAGGCGATTGCCTTCTTTGTGCCACAGCGTGTGTTTATGCCACTCCGTGTCGTTTCGTCCATTGGGGTGCTCTGGCGTGTCGGCATAGTCGTCTACCGTGTGCGCACCGCGGCTTTCATGACGTGCCGCAGCGGATACGATGGTCGCCTGAGCGGCCTCAATCAGGTTTTCAACTTCCAGCGCCTCAATGCGCGCCGTGTTGAAGACCTTGGATTTGTCTTTGAGGTTGATATTCTTGACACGTTCACGCAGTGCGGCGATTTTGACAACCCCTTCGTCCATGGTGGCCTGGGTACGGAACACGCCAGCGTAAAGTTGCATGGCAGCCCGAATGTCGTTGGCCACGTCCTGCGCGTATTCGCCGTCCGTAGTGCTGTCCAGGTGCTCCAGGCGCGCCAGTGTTGCAGCAGCAGCATCGGCGGGCAGGGGTTTGTGGGTCTTGTTCTTGTTGTTGAATTCAACAATGTGATTGCCTGCTGCGCGGCCAAATACCAACAGGTCCAAGAGGGAGTTTGTTCCCAGGCGATTGGCACCATGCACGCTCACGCAGGAGCATTCGCCAACCGCATACAAGCCATTCACTACCACGCTCTTGTTGTCAGCATCTTGCGTGACCACCTGACCATTGATATTGGTAGGGATGCCACCCATTTGATAGTGGATGGTCGGCACAACAGGGATGGGTTCCTTGGTGATGTCCACATTGGCAAAGTTGTGACCGATCTCAAACACCGAGGGCAGGCGTTTCATGATGGTCTCTGCCCCCAGGTGTGTCATGTCCAGGTTGATGTAGTCCTTGTTGGGACCACAGCCTCGACCTTCCTTGATTTCCTGATCCATGCAACGCGACACGTAATCGCGTGGCGCCAAATCCTTGTACGCGGGGGCATAACGTTCCATGAACCGCTCGCCATTGCTGTTGCGCAAAATCGCGCCTTCACCACGGCAGCCTTCCGTCAATAACACACCGGCCCCGGCAACCCCCGTGGGGTGAAATTGCCAAAACTCCATGTCTTCCAGAGGAATGCCAGCCCTGGCGGCCATGCCCAAGCCATCACCCGTGTTGATGAAGGCATTGGTAGACGCCGCAAAAATTCGCCCAGCACCACCGGTTGCAAGCAGCGTGGTTTTTGCTTCCAGAATATGCACGTCGCCGGTTTCCATTTCCAGAGCGGTCACGCCCACGACATCGCCATCAGCGTCACGGATCAAGTCCATGGCCAGCCACTCGACAAAGAAACTGGTTTTGGCCTGTACGTTTTGTTGATACAGCGTGTGAAGCATGGCGTGACCGGTTCGGTCAGCTGCCGCGCAGGCACGTTCTACGGCTTTTTCACCGTAGTTGGCGGTGTGGCCACCAAACGGACGCTGGTAAATCGTGCCATCCGGGTTGCGGTCAAACGGCATGCCCATGTGTTCCAAGTCGTAAACAACTTTAGGCGCTTCGCGGCACATGAATTCAATGGCGTCCTGGTCACCCAGCCAGTCCGACCCTTTCACCGTATCGTAAAAGTGATAGTGCCAGTTGTCCTCATTCATATTACCCAAAGAGGCACCAATGCCACCCTGAGCAGCAACCGTGTGGGAGCGCGTGGGGAAAACTTTGGTCAAAACGGCCACGTTGAGGCCAGCTCGGGCCAGCTGCAGGGAAGCGCGCATGCCGGAACCACCGGCCCCGACGATAACGACGTCAAATTTGCGCTTGCTAACGGAGTAAGTCATGAATCAATGCCTCGAATATTGGAACAGTGTGACGTGAGAGCAATATCTCAGACGCGCCACAAAACCTGGATCGCCCAGCCGGCGCAGCCAACCAGCCACACAATCGTGAAAACCTGCAAAACAAGGCGCAACCAAACGTGGGAGGTGACGTAGTCCATCCAGACATCGCGCATGCCGATCCAGATGTGGTAAATCATGGCCATGATCACCGAGAAGGTCAAAACCTTCATCCACTGCGCCGAGAAAATGCCTGCCCATTTGTCATAGCCGATAGGGCCTTTGAACAGCAGAAGTTGCGCCAGCACGACCACCGTAAATAGCGCCATCAAGCAGGCGGTGACGCGCTGGGCCAACCAGTCGCGAAGCCCATAGTGGGCACCGACCACGATGCGTTTGGAGCCATAATTAACTGCCATTGGATGTCCTGTCTAGTTGTGTGAAGGGCGGAAATACGCCAGCATGCATAGGGTTGCGATGACTCGCTGAATGGATGTCAATAGAGACCGAACAGCTTGGCGCCCAACACAACCGTGAGGCCAACACTTGAAGCCAGGGTAGCAAGCGCAGAGCTCTTGCCAAACTCTTTGCTGACGGCTTCGTGACTGATATCCATCCACAAATGCCGCAGGCCCGCAATGAAATGGTGCAGATAGGCCCAAATCAAAGCAAGCGCTGTCAGCTTGACGAACCAGCCCGGAACAAAACCGATGCCGACACTGAAGGCGCCAGTAAACCGGCTGAATGAAATCTCGCTAGAGATGGATGCATCAAACATCCAGATGATGAACGGAAACAATAAAAACATGATGAAGCCACTGATTCTGTGCAAAATCGAAACGATACCGGCAGGGGGGAGGCGGTAGCCCGGCAAATCATTGAAGACGTTGATGTTGCGGAATTCTGGGCGCTTGGGCCGCGTGTGGGATGCCAACTCAGTCATTTGGGGGCTTTCTTGTGTGTAACTGCCATGTAATTCTTGCGCTATGTCAGTTCAAAATTCTATTGCAATGCAACACGCTGACGCCTGCCTTGCATAAATTTACCTGGGAACGCGCTCAAGTGCTTTATTCAGAGATTTTTTGAATGCAACGATCTGACTCGTTAATTGAGTTCATTGCGATAGTAGTGCGTATCGGTTAAATACAGTCCACGCCGCATTTCCATGGGTGAATCGTTGTACGTGAATGCAATTCGCTCCACGCTCAGCAACGGCGTCACCGTGTCAATCTTCAGCAGCACGCTTTGATCTTCGTCGGGAAGCACAGCCCTTATTTTTTCTTCTGCGCGCACCATGCGAACACCGAACTCGGTCTCAAACAAGGCGTACATGGGACCATCATAAGCACTCAGGCGCTCGGCGTTGAGTCCCTTGAAGGGCCCCGCGGGCAACCAGATGTCTTCCAGAATGGTAGGGCGGCCAACAAAGGACAAAACCCGGCGAACCTGCAACACGGGGTCGCCCGAGCGCAAAGCCAATGAACGGGCTACTTCGGCCGATGCGCGTTGGCGTTTGCAATCAATGATTTGCCGTTGGGCAGGGCCTTCCTGGCTGCTATCGCCCTCGTCGGGGATCAATTTCAAAAACCGGTATTGAACCTGATGTTCAGCATGGGTAGCCACAAAAGTGCCCTTGCCCTGCCGGCGAACCAGCAGGTTTTCGGACGCCAATTCATCGACGGCCTTGCGAACCGTGCCTTGACTCACGCGAAAACGGGTTGCCAGATCCATTTCGCTGGGAATGGATTCGCCAGGCTTCCACTCGCCCGCCAACAGACTCTTGAGAATCAGGTCCTTGATTTGCTGGTACAGCGGGCTGAAGGCAGGTGACTGGGTCATATTGATTGATCTCAATGATATCTTATATAAGACATAAGACAAGTTGACCATCGGTAGTTTTCCGGAGTAAACTTCGCCGGCATTTCGCAACATTTCCTGGAGTTTTCCCATGAGCAAAAAACCCGTCCGCGTTGCCGTAACCGGTGCAGCAGGTCAAATTGGTTACGCCATTCTGTTTCGTATCGCCTCGGGCGAGATGCTGGGCAAAGACCAGCCCGTTATCCTGCAATTGCTGGAAGTTCCCATGGAGAAGCCACAGCAAGCGCTGCAGGGCGTGATGATGGAATTGCAGGACTGCGCCTTCCCGCTGTTGGTGGGCATGGAAGCCCATGGCGACCCGATGACGGCTTTCAAGGACGTGGACTATGCCTTGCTTATCGGCTCGCGCCCACGCGGCCCCGGCATGGAACGCGCCGAGCTGCTGGCAGTCAATGCTGAAATTTTTACCGCCCAGGGCAAGGCCTTGAACGCTGTTGCAAGCCGCAACGTCAGGGTGCTTGTGGTAGGCAATCCGGCCAACACCAATGCCTACATTGCCATGAAGAGTGCGCCAGACCTTCCGCGCAAAAACTTCACCGCCATGCTGCGTCTGGACCACAACCGTGCGCTCAGCCAGATCGCTGCCAAGACCGGAAAAGCAGTTGCAGACATCGAAAAATTGACGGTCTGGGGCAACCACTCCCCCACCATGTATGCCGACTACCGTTTTGCGACGATCAATGGCGCCAGCGTCAAGGACATGATCAATGATCAGGACTGGAACGCTAATACCTTCCTGCCCACCGTCGGTAAACGTGGCGCTGCCATCATTGCGGCGCGTGGTGTGTCGTCGGCCGCATCGGCTGCCAATGCGGCCATCGACCACATGCGCGATTGGGCGCTGGGCACCAACGGCAAATGGGTCACCATGGGCATTCCCTCAGACGGCCAGTACGGCATTCCCAAAGACACCATGTTCGGCTTTGCCGTGACCTGTGAAGGGGGTGAATACAAGGTCGTTCAGGATTTGCCCATTGACGCCTTTAGCCAGGAATGCATCAACAAGACCCTCAAGGAACTTCAGGACGAGCAAGCTGGAGTTGCCCACCTGCTTTGATGGACCGGATGCCCTCCATGCACCCGCGTGACATCCTCTTGGGCGCACAGGCGTCTACCGGTTTTTTGCCGGTCTGTGATCACTACTGTGGCGTGGAGGTGCGAATGCAAAAAAGCCTGGCATTGCAGGCGCAGATGGTCGAGGAATTTGGCACCTGTGTCTTCGATGTCACGCTGGATTGCGAAGATGGCGCTCCGGTGGGTGCCGAGGAAATTCATGCCAATATGGTGGTAGTCCTTGCCAATGAAGCGTTCTCTGCTACTAAAAATGTAGCTAAAAGGGGCAGCCTCGACGTCACGTCCCGGGTTGCCGTTCGGGTTCATCCTGTCGACCATCCTTCATTTGACAGGGATGTAGACATCATCGTCGGCGGTGCGGGCGCAGGTTTGTGCCACGTGATGGTGCCCAAGGTGGAAAGCGTGGCAGACGTTGAGCGCGCTGTGCGCGCGATCGACAAGGCGGCGCAAACCCTGCAGCGGGCTTCAGCACTGCCATTGCATGTGCTGATTGAAACACCCGGTGCTGTACATCGCGCGTTTGACATTGCGGCTCACCCAAGGGTGCAGTCGATCAGTTTTGGGTTGATGGATTTTGTCTCTGCCCATGGTGGTGCCATTCCTGCCAGTGCTATGGAGACCAGGCTGGATTCGCAAGCACAAGCACAAGCACAAGCACAAGAACAAGAACAAGAACAAGCGCAGGAGTTGGGGCAGTTTTCGCACCCACTTGTGGTGCGTGCCAAACTGGAGATCGCATCGGCTTGCCACGCCTTCGGCAAGGTGCCATCCCATTGTGTCGTTACCGAATTCAATGACATTGACGCGCTTCGTTTGGCTGCGCGTCGGGCATCTCGGAGTCTGGGCTTCACCCGCATGTGGAGCATTCACCCCAACCAGATTCGCCCCATTCTTGAGGCTTTTGCCCCCAGTGGCGAAGAGGTTGACATGGCGGCTGGCATTGTTTGTGCTGCGAATCGTGCAGACTGGGCTCCCATCCAAGTAGATGGTCGGCTTCATGACCGCGCCAGCTATCGTTATTTTTGGCAGGTTCTTGAACGGGCTCATCAGACGGGTCAAAGATTGCCTCCTTCCGTTCAGCCGTATTTTTCGACTCACAATCACCAGATCCAATAAATCCAACACAGAGGAAAGACAATTGAAAATCATCGGAAAATCGGCAATTCGTTTACTGGGTGCGGGCTTGGCGGCTTTGCTTCTGATCGGTCCACTGACAGCGTCAGCCGAGACGGCACCTGGCATCAAGCCCAAAGCATCGGCTAAGGCGAAAAAGGTGACTCCCAGCCGGATGGAAGCAAAATCCACTGCCAACCAGATGGCCACGGGCATCATGGCTGCAGAAGCCGCACTGACGCCGGCCGAATTAGCGATCGCAGAGCGGGTTTACACCGGGAAATTGCCTTGTGAGCTTGGAGCTTTTGTGACGCTGACGGCCGACCCCAAAGTGCCGGGTTATTTTGATGTGCAAATCAACAAACAGAAGTTCCGCATGTTTCCTGTTGAAACCCGTACAGGTGCCATTCGCCTGGAAGACCACGACGCTGGAGCGGTATGGTTGCAACTGGCCAACAAATCCATGCTGATGAACCACAAGTTGGGACAGCGAATGGCCGACGTCTGCATGAGCCCTGCGCAAGTCGCGGTGGCAGAGGCACTTGAGAAGAATCCAGGCCGCAGCATTTTGGATGCGCCTGAAACACCCGCTACCAAATAGATAGCTAACTATGCCCATTGCACGGGGACTCCGTGCCACTTTGATTATTTAAAAGGAGTTTGATGATGTCCAGCCAGTTTCTGACAGCTTACCGTGCCCATGTGGCCGAACGTGCCGCTCTTGGTATCCCGCCGCTCCCACTTTCCGCCAAGCAGACAGGGGAAGTGATCGAACTGCTGAAAAGCCCGCCACAAGGTGAAGAAGCGTTTCTGGTGGACCTCATTACCCACCGGGTGCCAGCAGGTGTGGACGATGCTGCCAAAGTGAAAGCCAGCTACCTGGCCGCTGTCGCCCATGGCACCGAAAAATGCACCTTGATCTCGCGTGAAAAGGCCACCGAATTGCTGGGCACCATGCTGGGTGGTTACAACATCAGCCCGTTGGTGGATCTGCTTGATGATGCAGGCGTTGCCCAAGCCGCAGCCAATGGACTGAAGAAAACGCTTCTCATGTTTGACCAATTCCACGACGTCAAGGAAAAGGCTGACAAAGGCAACGCACAGGCCAAAGCCGTGCTGCAAAGCTGGGCTGATGCCGAATGGTTCACCTCGCGTCCTGAAGTGCCTCAGAGCATCAAGTTGACCGTGTTCAAAGTGGCGGGTGAAATCAACACGGATGACCTGTCGCCCGCGCCTGATGCTTTCAGCCGTCCCGACATTCCATTGCACGCGCTGGCCATGCACAAGAATGCACGCCCGGGTATCACGCCGGAAGAAGATGGAAAGCGTGGCCCCGTCAAATTCATTGACTCACTCAAAGCCAAAGGCAACCTGGTGGCCTATGTGGGTGACGTGGTGGGCACGGGTTCCAGCCGCAAGTCTGCTACCAACTCGGTGCTGTGGTTTACCGGGGAAGACATTCCCTTTGTGCCCAACAAGCGCTTTGGCGGTGTTTGTCTCGGCTCGAAAATCGCGCCGATTTTCTACAACACCATGGAAGACTCTGGCGCCTTGCCCATTGAGCTGGACGTGAGCCAGATGGCCATGGGCGATGTGATCGAGCTTCGCCCGTACGATGGCAAGGCGTTGAAAGACGGCAAGGAAATTGCCGCGTTCAAGGTCAAAAGCGAGGTGCTGTTTGACGAGGTGCGCGCCGGTGGCCGCATTCCCCTCATCATCGGCCGTGGGTTGACGGCCAAAGCACGCGAGGCCTTGGGCTTGCCGGTCAGCACCTTGTTCCGCCTGCCCACAAATCCTGTCGATACGAAAAAAGGGTTCACCTTGGCGCAAAAGATGGTGGGGCGTGCCTGCGGTCTGCCAATCGTCAATGGCAACCAGCTAGGTGTGCGCCCCGGCACGTATTGCGAGCCGAAAATGACTTCTGTGGGTTCGCAGGACACCACCGGCCCCATGACCCGGGACGAGCTGAAAGACCTGGCATGCCTGGGCTTCAGTGCCGATCTGGTGATGCAGTCTTTCTGTCACACAGCGGCTTATCCCAAGCCCGTGGATGTGAAGATGCACCACGAGCTTCCCGAGTTCATGAGCACCCGTGGCGGCATCCCGCTGCGTCCTGGTGACGGCATCATCCATAGTTGGTTGAACCGCATGTTGTTGCCCGATACCGTGGGTACCGGTGGCGACAGCCATACGCGTTTCCCCATCGGCATCAGCTTTCCTGCGGGTTCCGGCCTGGTCGCGTTTGGTGCCGCCACCGGTGTGATGCCCTTGGACATGCCCGAGTCCGTGTTGGTCCGATTCAAAGGCAAGATGCAGCCTGGCATCACGCTGCGTGATCTGGTCAATGCAATTCCTCTGTACGCCATCAAAGCCGGTTTGTTGACGGTTGCCAAGCAGGGTAAAAAGAATATCTTCTCGGGTCGAATTCTGGAAATTGAAGGACTGCCTGACCTGAAAGTGGAGCAAGCCTTTGAGTTGAGCGATGCGTCGGCTGAACGCAGCGCCGGTGGTTGCACGGTGCACCTGAACAAGGAGCCGATCATTGAGTACATCAACAGCAACATCACCATGCTGAAATGGATGATTGCCACGGGATACTCCGATGTGCGCACCATCAACCGCCGCATCAAGGCGATGGAAGCCTGGCTGGCTGACCCGCAACTGCTTAAAGGCGATGCCGACGCTGACTACGCGGCCGTCATCGAGATCGACCTGGCTGACATACATGAACCCATCGTGGCCTGCCCGAATGATCCGGACGATGTGAAAACCCTGTCCGACGTGGCTGGCTCCAAGATTGATGAAGTGTTCATTGGCTCTTGCATGACCAACATTGGTCACTTCCGCGCTGCGTCCAAACTCCTTGAAAACAAGCGCGACATCCCGGTCAAGCTCTGGATGGCACCACCCACCAAGATGGATGCCAAGCAATTGAGCGAAGAAGGTCACTATGGCGTGCTGGGTTCTGCGGGTGCGCGCATGGAAATGCCGGGTTGTAGCCTCTGCATGGGCAACCAGGCTCAGGTGAAAGAGGGCGCCACGGTGTTTTCAACGTCGACACGCAACTTCCCCAATCGTTTGGGCAAGAACTCCAATGTTTATCTGGGTTCTGCCGAGTTGGCCGCGATCTGCTCCAAGTTGGGGCGTATCCCGACCAAGACGGAGTACATGGCCGATATGGGTGTGCTGACCGCCGCGAGCGACAAGATTTACCAATACCTGAACTTTGACAAGGTGAAGGACTACACCGATATGGCAGATACCGTGAAGGATGGCGTCGCCGCCTGATCTCTAAAGACCTGAAAGTCAAACCCTGTGGTGTTCGCCGCAGGGTTTTTTTTGCCAGCCCGGTGGAGATGGGCCGCCGATAATTATTCTCATGAACTTCCTTCAGTCAATTCCCTTTTCTATTCAGACCGTGGCACTACTCATTCTGAGCAATGTATTCATGACATTCGCCTGGTACGGGCACCTCAAAAATCTGGCTACTGCACCTTGGTACATCGCGGCACTTTTGAGTTGGGGCATCGCCCTGTTTGAATATCTTTTGCAGGTGCCAGGCAATCGAATTGGTTACCAGCAAGCGGGTTTCAACATTGGCCAGCTCAAAATCATGCAGGAAGTGATCACGCTGACGGTTTTTGTACCGTTTGCCTTGCTGTACATGGACGAACCGTTTCGGCTGGACTATGTCTGGGCTGGTTTGTGCATGGTGGGCGCCGTTTATTTCATTTTCCGGGGGGCCTGAGAGCCCACTCGCCTGCTGGCCCGGCGGTTACACTCCCGCCAGCTTTTTGTCACGTTACTGTCACTATTTCGTCAATTCTGACGCCCAATCACTCAGGAGTCGCCCATGCTGTTTGGCAAATTGATGCCGCGCGAAGGCAATTTTTTCGAAATGTTCAACCAGCACGCTGATCGCATCGTCGAAGCAGCGCGCGCGTTCTCCCATTTGGTTGCCAATTACAGCGATGTACATCTGCGCGAACAGTACAACCGCGATGTGGACAACGCTGAACGCGCCGCGGACCGGATCACGCATGATGTCAATAAGTTGTTGCACAAGACATTCATCACGCCCATTGATCGGGAGCAAATTCACTCGCTGATCAACACCATGGACGATGTGGCTGATTTGATTCAGGATTCAGCCGAAACCATGGCACTGTACGACGTGCACCATATGACCGAGGAAATCACCCGTCTCACGGATCTCAGCGTCAAGTGCTGCGAGCGTGTGAAAGACGCGGTGTATTTGCTGGAGAAAATTGCCGACCCCAAAGTTGCAGAGGCGGCTTTGAAAACCTGTGAAGAAATTGACAGGCTCGAGTCTGACGCCGACCGGGTGATGCGGTCGGCCATGAGCAAGTTGTTTCGCGAAGAGCCCGATGTGCGCGAGGTCATCAAGCTGAAGGCGATTTACGAATTGCTGGAAACCATTACCGACAAATGTGAGGACGTTGCCAATTTGATCGAGGGCGTAGTCCTCGAAAACAGCTAGAGGTCAGGCGCTTATGCAAGGCGTACAAACTGCCCTCTGGGTTGTGGTGTTGTTGGTGGTGCTGGCACTGGCATTTGACTTCATGAATGGTTTTCATGACGCGGCCAACTCCATTGCCACTGTGGTGTCCACAGGAGTGCTCAGACCGGGTACCGCGGTACTGTTCGCGGCGGCTTTCAATTTTGTGGCCTACTTTGTTTTCGGTGTGAGTGTGGCCGCCACCATTGGCAAGGGCATCGTTCAGCCTGGTGTCGTGGACACCCATGTGGTGTTTGGGGCGCTGGTAGGGGCCATCAGCTGGAACTTCATCACCTGGTACTACGGCATTCCCAGCAGTTCGTCCCATGCTCTCATTGGCGGAATTGTGGGGGCGGTGGTTGCCAAGGCGGGAACAGGGGCGCTGATTACCTCAGGTATCCTGAAGACCATTGTTTTTATCTTTGTGTCTCCTCTGCTGGGCTTTTTGCTGGGCTCCTTGATGATGTTGCTGGTGGCCTGGGGTTTTCGAAGGGCTACACCGTCCAAGGTGGACCGTTGGTTCAGACGCCTCCAACTTGTCTCGGCGGGCGCCTACAGCTTGGGTCATGGGGGAAACGATGCACAAAAAACAATTGGACTGATCTGGTTGATGTTGATCGCCACGGGCTACGCCGCTGTCGATGACAAGTTGCCGCCGCCCTGGGCGGTTATCAGCTGTTATTTGGCGATTTCGGCAGGTACCATGTTCGGTGGCTGGCGCATTGTGAAGACCATGGGGCAAAGAATCACCAAGCTCAAACCCGTCGGAGGCTTCTGTGCCGAGACGGGCGGCGCGATCACGCTGTTCATGGCAACGGCTCTGGGAATTCCGGTTTCAACCACCCACACCATCACCGGAGCCATCGTTGGCGTAGGCGCGGCTCGGCGGGCCAGCGCAGTGCGTTGGGGGGTGGCGGGGAACATTATCTGGGCCTGGATTTTCACGATTCCAGCCAGTGCCTTTGTCGCAACGGTTGCCTATTGGCTCAGTCTTCAAATTTTTTAATGCTATGTTATTAGTAGCAAATTATCGTTTATTGACGGGGACTTTCAGGTCTTTTTACTGAGAAATCTTTTGAGCTTCGTCAATTTGGTGCTCAAAATAACTCTGAAAGCTGTACACGATGCTCGACACCAGAACCGTGGTTCCTACAAACAGTGACACCACCACGGCGCCAATGGTCATCCAGTTGGTGTTGCCTGATGTTCCATTGGCCGGCGCGTTGGGGTTGAACCTGGAATTCCATTTTTCTGGCGTCATCAAACCATATACGATTGCCGTCAGGGCACATCCTGCCACTGTAAAGCCCAGCAAGGGAATGAGCGTGGGGCCCCAGGCATCGTCCAACCCAAATTGCTGGACCCGACCTATTCCGTACAAACCCAGCGCCGTGGGTATGGGCAGTGCCCAGCCCAGCATATCGCCCAAGCCTTTCAGGTAAAAGCGGTGCAGGCCAAGCGGGCCGCCCAGGAAAGTGAGCCAGGCAGCGAATGTTTTATTTTTCATGCCGCTGATTGTCGCGGCAAGCCAAGGGCTGGATTTATTTTGCGTCAGGAGGGGCCGTGGAGTCGCCCAGCCCCAGCGACTTTTCCATCATGACCACATCAAGCCATTGGCCAAACTTCCAGCCACAAGACTTCAAAATGCCCACGTCAGTGAACCCGACCGAGCGGTGCACGCCGATTGAGCCAGCATTATTGGAATCACCAATCACCGCAATCAACTTTCGCACGCCCACCTTTTCGGCTTGCAGGATCAGTTCTGCCAGAAGTGACCGGCCAAGCCCCTTGCTTTGCACATCGTGGGCGATATAAACAGAGTCTTCTGCCGAAAAGCGATAGGCCGGGCGGGGTTTAAACCAGTTGCAATAGGCAAAACCGAGGATGCGTTGTTGCCCTTCGACGCTTGCCTCGGCGACCAGATAGGGAAGGCCCTTGGCAAGCACATCAGCACGCCGGGTTGACATGTCTGCCTCAGTCGGTGGCTCTGTTTCGAAAGTTCCCGTTCCGTGGAGAACATGGTGAGCGTAAATGGCGGTAATTTCTGCCATATCGGCGGGTTGGCAAGCTCGGATGATGGTCATAAGGATCGAAAAAGTCAAAACGCTATAATGGAGGGCTATTCAGGGTGCCGCTGGCCGGGTGGTCAAGTTGCGTGTCTCAAACCCTGGGTCGATATTGAATTCTATCGGTGATGCCGCTGTATCTACTCGGGTCGCTTCACCACGGAATTCAGCCTTAAGTCTGGATTAATCATGGTTGTTATTCGTCTCGCTCGTGGCGGTGCAAAAGCACGTCCCTTTTTCAATATTGTTGTTGCCGACAAGCGCACCCGTCGTGATGGCCGTTTCATCGAGCGCATTGGTTTTTATAACCCCATCGCCACCGCCAACGAAGAAAGTATTCGCCTGGCACAGGATCGTCTGACGTACTGGAAAAGCGTTGGTGCACAAGCTTCGCCAACCGTGGAGCGTCTGATCGTTCAAGCCGCCAAAAAAGCTGCTTAAAGCAATCGCGATGTTGCCCGGCCTGGATTCCGCTGAATTGCCAGCGGATGCCATCGAAGTCGGGCGCATTGCTGATGCCTGGGGCATCAAAGGCTGGTTCAAGGTGCTGTCCCACAGCGCCGATCCCCAAGCTCTTTTCTCTTCCAAGCGATGGTTCATTCAGCCCTCTGAGCGGGGCGCAAAAACCTTCTCAGGCACCTTGAAGCTGGCCATCAAGGAGGCCAAAGCCCACTCAGATACCGTCGTCGCGACAGCGCAGGGCATTGATGACCGCACTGCCGCTGAGAGTTTGCGCGGTGCCCGCATTTTCGTGTCCCGCGCCAGTTTTCCGACCGCAGACAAAGACGAGTTCTACTGGGTTGACCTGATTGGGCTGACTGTGATGAACCGTGAGGGTATCCACTTGGGGGAAGTCAAAGAATTGCTCTCAACCGGCCCGCAGACCGTGCTGGTCATGGACTATGTGCTCGACGGCAAACCGCATGAGCGCATGATTCCCTTCGTTTCAGCATTTGTTGACGACGTGGATCTTGCCAAACGCCAGATGACAGTGGACTGGCAGCCTGACTATTGATATGAGTGCGTCATTGCCTGATGCTTCGCCATGCGCTTTGATGTCATCACCCTATTTCCCGAACTGTTTGGTCCTCTACTGACCAGTGGTATCACCCGCCGGGCTTATGAGTCTGGTCAGGTGAATGTGCAGTTCACGAACCCCCGAGATCACGCGACAGGCAATTACCGTCGCATCGACGACCGCGCCTATGGGGGTGGGCCGGGTATGGTCATGATGGTTGAGCCTTTGGCGCAAAGCTTGAATGCCGTCCGTTCGGCGCGGAGTGACAGCGCTCCGGTCATCCTTTTTTCCCCGGTTGGTGAACCCCTGGATCACGCCACAGTTGCCCGTTTGGCGGCCAGCGAAGGTGCAGTTTTGGTGTGTGGCCGTTATGAGGGCCTGGACCAGCGATTCATTGATGCGTTTGTGGACCAGCAAATCAGTCTGGGCGATTTTGTGCTGTCTGGCGGTGAGATTCCCGCCATGGCTTTGCTGGACGCAGTGGCCCGTTTGCAGCCAGGGGTGTTGGGCGATGAAGACAGTCACAAAGAGGACAGTTTCAACCCTGAACTGGATGGATTGCTGGATTGTCCGCATTACACACGGCCTGAAAAATGGCACGGCGCTGTCGTTCCGGAGATTTTGTTGTCTGGCCACCACGTCAACATCGACCGATGGCGGCGGGACCAGCGGTTAAAGCTGACGGCACAGCACCGCCCAGACTTGATTCTGTTGGCCCGGCAAGCGGGACGGCTCACCGCAGAAGACGAAGCTGTCTTGTCATTGCGGTCCGTCATTTGACCCGGCATTGCGGCAAATTGCTATAATGGAGAGCTAACCGATCCTCTGCTCGGCCGCCTCCTGACATTGTCCAGAAGTTCCTGGGTATTCATCAAGGGGCCTTTTGTGTCATCCCGGCACTGGCGCGACCATGATCAATGTGAGAAAACCATGAATCTGATTCAAACTCTTGAGCAAGAAGAAATTGCTCGCCTTGGCAAAACCATCCCTGATTTTGCACCCGGCGATACCGTTGTCGTGAGCGTCAACGTCGTTGAAGGTACACGCAAGCGCGTTCAGGCCTACGAAGGTGTGGTGATTGCAAAGCGCAACCGTGGTCTTAACAGTGGCTTTATCGTTCGCAAAATCTCCAGCGGAGAAGGCGTGGAGCGCACGTTCCAGACCTACAGTCCGCTGATTGCCGGTATTGAAGTCAAGCGCCGCGGCGATGTTCGCCGCGCCAAGCTGTACTACCTGCGTGACCGCAGCGGCAAGTCGGCTCGTATCAAGGAAAAATTGCCAGCCAAGAAGACAGCCACCGCGTAAAGCGAACTGCCTTCCAAAAGCCGCCCAAGCGAATGCTTCAGGCGGCTTTTTTCATTTCGAATTGAATTTTGCCCCTCGGCTTGTGTCCATCGGACCGTTCCTCACCGTGTCTTCCGAACAACCTTTCACACCTCTGTCGAAGTTACCCAATTTCGACCCCCGTAAAGTGCCGGTGGTCGGTATTGACTCGCACTTGCCGGCCGTATTGCCCGACCAACTGCGAGCAGACATGCTGAAGCAGCGCTTCATGTTTCCGCCATCTTGGGAGGTGGAGGTTCATGCCGAGCCCAAGTTCGCAGACCGGCAACCCATGCACGCGTCCGTGTTGGTACCCATCGTGATGCGCGATCAGCCCATGGTCTTGTTGACAGAGCGAACAGCGCATCTGTCAACCCATTCAGGGCAAATCGCTTTCCCCGGCGGCAAGGCCGATGAAGGTGATGCTGATGCCGCAGCTACGGCCTTGCGTGAGGCACAGGAAGAAGTCGGACTTGACCCGTCCTATGCGCAAGTCCTGGGTAGCTTGCCAGTCTATGTGACCGGCACATCATTCATCATTACTCCGGTTGTTGCATTGGTGCAGCCCAATTTCACCCTGATGCCTAACGCCATGGAAGTCGCTGATGTCTTCGAAGTGCCACTTGCCTTTCTGATGAACCCCGCCAACCATCGGCGCCACGCGTTTGAGTGGGCCGGGGCACGGCGTGAATGGTTCTCCATGCCCTATATGGATCACCAGGGGAAAGCCATTGAACAAGGCACCGTCCAGGGCACTGAGCGATTTATCTGGGGCGCAACTGCCGGCATGCTGAGAAACTTCTACCGCTTTTTGGCAGCTTGAAAACTGTTGCGGTGTACTTCCAAAAACTTCGGATTGCCTCGCGTTCAGGACAGCCAACGCTGCGCGCACCGCTATGATGCTTGCATGAGTTTTTCAGCCATTCTTATTGCCTTGCTGTTGGAGCAGGCGCGTCCTCTGGTTCGGGGCAACACGGTGTACGCCGCATTGCGGGCCTGGGTCCGCTGGAGCAGCCGCAACTTTGATACGGGTCGGGCGCACCATGGCTGGTTGGCCTGGGGATTCGCGGTGTTTGCGCCAACGGTTATGACCTTCGCCATCCACTGGTTGCTGGTTTTGACACTGGGCTGGATCGCCGCTGTGGTGTGGAGCGTCTGCATCCTCTATGTGACGCTGGGCTTTCGCCAATTCAGCCATCATTTCACCGACATTCGCGATGCCCTGGATGCCGGTGACGAGGCCCAGGCCCGTGAACTGCTGGCCCAGTGGCAGCAGATTGACGCCTCGACCTTGCCACGCAGCGAAATTGTCCGGCACGTCATTGAGCATTCCGTGCTCGCAGCCCATCGGCATGTGTTTGGCGTTTTGGGCTGGTTTTCGGTTTTGGCAGCGTTTGGCTTTGGACCGGCAGGCGCTGTGCTGTATCGCTTGAGTGAATTTGTGGCCCGTTACTGGATGCACCAAAGTAAAACCCATCATCAACCCGTCAGTGCCGCTCTGCAAAGTTTTGCAGCATCAGCGTGGATGGCAATTGACTGGTTGCCCGCCAGGGTCACAGCCTTGGGCTTTGCTGTTGTGGGCAGTTTTGAGGAAGCCATTGATGCCTGGCGCAGTTACGTGCCCCGGTTTTATGGCGATAACGACGGCGTTATTTTGGCCGCTACGTCGGGTGCAGTGAACGTGCGCCTGGGGCCATTGGCCGAGCGGGCCGCCGAAGCCGACTTGGGTGAGGATGCAGGGGTGCCTGGCCAGGTGCCTGAGCTCGCCCACTTGCGCAGCATCGTCGGATTGGTTTGGCGCTCGGTCGTGATGTGGATGTTGCTGTTGGCACTGCTGACCTTGGCCCGGCTGTTGGGATGATTGAGGCGGACCAATTTCTGAGCCCGGTGGTGCGGGATCTGGTGCCCTACGTTCCTGGCGAGCAGCCCAAGTGGGGAAGTTCCACGGAATGGGTCAAGCTCAATACCAACGAGAGCCCTTACCCGCCTTCGCCGCGCGTTGTCGCAGCCATTCAGGCGGCGGCCCAACAAGGGCTGGCTTTGTACCCGGATCCCCAGGCGCTGGCTTTGAGGCAGACTGTCGCCGAGTACCACGGCTTGCAGGTGGATCAAGTGTTTGCCGGCAATGGCTCGGACGAAGTTTTGGCACACGCCTTTTTTGCCTTTTTCCAGCAAGGTAGTCCGCTGTTGATGCCTGACATCAGCTACGGTTTCTACAAGGTGTATTGTGCTCTGTATTCGATCCCCGTTGAACTGGTTGCTCTGGATGATCAGATGTGCCTGGATGTGAGGAGTTACGACCGTTCCCCCCAATGCCCAGTGGCAGGCGTGGTGGTTGCCAACCCCAATGCGCCCACGGGCATCGGTCTGCCGCTTTCTGATATCGAACGCCTGCTGCAGTTGCATCCTCAACGCGTGGTGCTGGTCGATGAAGCCTATGTGGATTTTGGTGGCGCCTCGGCGATAGGGCTGATTGGCCAATACCCCAATTTGCTCGTGGTTCAAACCTTGTCAAAGTCACGATCACTGGCTGGGTTGCGGGTCGGCTTTGCCTGCGGGCAGGCACACTTGATCGCAGCGTTGGAACGCGTCAAGAACAGTTTCAACTCCTATCCACTGGACCGCCTGGCTATCGCGGGCGCAGTGGCTGCTTTTGAAGATGAGGTGTATTTCAGGAAGTGTTGCGCGCAGGTTATCCACACGCGGGAAGGTTTGACGCTGCAACTTGAAGATTTGGGGTTTGAGGTGCTGCCCTCTCAAGCCAATTTCGTTTTCGCAAGGCACCCGAGTGTTGATGCAGCCACATTGGCCTCAGGCTTGCGGGAAGCGGGCATTCTGGTTCGGCATTTCAACATGCCGCGCATTGATCTCTATTTGCGCATCACGGTGGGCACACCTGGGCAATGTGATGCGTTGCTGAGGGCGCTCGAACGCCTGGTCTCAACCCCTACGGTCAGTACCTCGTCTGGCTAAGTTCCGCAAACAGGGTGCTATATATTTCGTAGCGGTTGCGGCTTATTTCTCCGGGACTACAGGCATTTTCTACTTTGGAAACTGCTGCCATCACACCGCAACCGGGTTCGTGCAGGTGTGTACAGTTGTAGAACTTGCAGTTCGCCACATGGGGTTTGATGTCCGGCATGTAGGCTGCCAACTGGGCGGGATCAATATGGTTCAGGCCAAATTCCTGAAAGCCGGGCGAATCAATGATGGCGGTGGACTTTTCGTCCTCATCATTCACGGCATCGGCTTTGCTGGCTCCCTTTTTTACCCAGTACCAGGTCGTGCTGGTGGTGGTGTGTTTGCCTGAATTCAGTGCTTGCGAAATTTCCCCTGTTTGGGCCAGCGCGCCGGGGGCCAGCAGGTTGATCAAGGTGCTTTTGCCCGCGCCCGATGGACCCAGTACCAGCGTGGTCTTGCCGCCCAGCAGTTTGAGCAATTCGGCATGATCGACATCACCTGATTTTTTCAGGGACAACGGCAACACGCCGTAGCGCATCTGGCGATAGGGTAGCAACCATTGCCAAGCCCGCTCGAACGGCTCTACCAGATCGCTCTTGTTCAGCGCAATGATGGGCGTGATGTGCTCGGCTTCGGCTGCAATCAAGCGCGCGCGACAACTGGCTGCTGGAGAATTCGGGTTCGGCCGCAATCAGGATCAGCACCTGGTCCAGATTGGCTGCAAACGACTTGGTGCGAACCTCGTCCTGTCGGTAAAACAGGTTGCGGCGGTCCTCGATTTTCTCGATCGTGCCTTCGTCCTGCGAGGCCTGCCACAGGACCCGGTCACCCACGACGCCCTGGCTTTTCTTGCCGCGCGAGTGGCAGATGAGGCGTCTGGCCTCAGGCGTTTCCACCAGAAAGTGCCGCCCGAAATTGCCAACGATCAGACCTGGAGCCCCCACGCTTGCCACTTTGTGTGCAGCGCTGCCCCCCGAGGCGGTGAATTTTCCTAGGGCGCCCGTCGGAAAATTGTCGCTGGGCATGCTTCATGCCATCAGCGCATCAATGTGCGTGGCGCATTCGAAATCAGTGCCGAGATGCCCCCCACATCATGGGTGTTGAAGCGCACCACACAGCGGTTGTAGATGCACCGACAATTCGGGGTGATGGTCCTGCACATGGGCGATGAAGGCCACCGCGTTGACGAAGGCCATGGTCTGGTAGTAGTTGGCGAAACTGATAGGTTTTCTCGATGGCCAGATCAGAGCCGTCGCCGCGCAGCGTCCAGCCTTCGAGCTTGGCCAGTCCTGCTGACGATTTCAGTAGCTGTCAGCGCACGTCTGGCAAGGCTTGACCAGTCTTTTTTCTTCAATGTATGCGTTCATGAGGTCTTTCCGGAAGGCCGTTCAGACCGCCATGCGCGCCAGACGTTCGAAGCGGGCGGATGGGAGTAGTAGAACTTCACATACACCGGGTCGGGTGTCAGTGTCGAGGCGTTGTCTTCGTACAGCTTGAGCAGGGCGGTAGACAGGTCCGTGCCACTGGTCTGCGCGACGGCATAGGCATCGGCCTCAAATTCGTGTTTGCGTGATATCTGTGCAAACAGCGGTGAGATGAAGAAGCTGAAAACCGGCACGCCCAGCATGAACAAAAGCAGGGCCAATGCGTCATTGGGAGCAGCGGATGTCATGTTGGGTTGAACGCCCAAGCCGGTGTAAAACCACGACTGCCCGGCCAGCCAGCCCAGCAAGGCAAAACCCGCCAGGCTCATGGCAAACATCGACACGATGCGTTTGATGATGTGTTTGTGCTTGAAATGTCCCAATTCGTGCGCCAGCACGGCATCCACCTCACCCGCAGACAGCTTGGCCAAAAGTGTGTCGTAAAACACCACGCGCTTGGCAGCGCCAAAGCCCGTGAAATAGGCGTTGGCATGGGCACTGCGTTTGCTGCCGTCCATCACAAACAGCCCCTTGGCGGCAAATCCGCAGCGCTGCATCAGGGCCGTCACGCGGGCCTTGAGCGTCTCGTCTTCCAGGGGTTGAAACTTGTTGAACATCGGCGCAATGAAGGTCGGGTAAATCACCAGAAGCAACAGGTTGAATCCCATCCACACGCCCCAGGCCCACAGCCACCACAGGCTGCCCGCCGCGCCCATCACCCACAGAATCAACGCCGCAATCGGCAGACCAATCAATGCGCCCACCACGCTGGACTTGAGCAAGTCCGCGAGCCACAGTTTGGCGGTCATCTTGTTGAAGCCAAATCGTTCTTCAAGCACAAAGGTCTGGTACAGCGTCATGGGCAGGTCGATCAGGCTGCCAATCAGCACAAAGGCAGCCAGCAGAGCGACCTGTTGGCCCATGCCACCTCCTAGCCAGCCGCAGCAGGTGCTGGTTGAGGGCGACGAGGCCCCCCAGCAATGTCCAGCCCAGCAGCACTGCCGTGCCCAAGGCCAGCTCGATCAGTCCCAGGCGGGCCTTGGCGATCGTGTAATCAGCCGCCTTCTGGTGGGCGGCCAGTGTGATGTGGCTGGTGAATGCGCTTGGTACCGCGTTTTTGTGCTGCGCAACGTGGCGGATCTGTCGGGAGGCGAGCCAAAACTTGACAACCAGACTCAGCACCAACGCAATCGCAAAAGCCAGCGTTAAATCAAACGAACGGGACGAGAGCGCGGATGCCGAAGCGGTTGCAAGGTCTGCTGGCAAATTGAGGTCATTCATGAAGGTCAAGTTTAGGCCATCGACGACAATTCAAGGCATGATTGAACTGAATCCCCACGACGAGTTGCCCAGGCTCCAGAAGTCCGACCAGAATCTCGTCTGGCTGGACTGCGAAATGACCGGCTTGAACCCTGACCTGGAGCGCATCATCGAGATTGCCGTCATCGTGACCGGCCCAGATCTTGAACCCCGCATTGAAGGCCCGGTGCTGGTGATACACCAGAGCGATGAACTGCTCGATCGATGGATGCCTGGAACAAAGGCACGCATGGTCGAAGCGGCCTGATCGACAAGGTCAAGATATCCACCGTGACTGAGGAAGACGCCGAGGCGCAACTCATCACGTTTTTGAGCCAGTACGTCGCCAAAGGCAAGGTCACCGCTGTGCGGCAACACCATCAGGCAGGACAGGCGTTTCCTGGTGAAGTACATGCCCTTGCTGGAGGCCTTTTTCCACTACCGAAACATCGATGTCAGCACGCTCAAGGAGTTGTCCAAACGCTGGCGTCCGGATGTCTACAAAACCTTCAAGAAGAAGCAAAGGCACACAGCGCTGGCCGACGTGCACGAGTCCATTGACGAGCTGGAACACTACCGCAGTAATTTTTTACGCATGGAAAATTAGGTAGAAACCCGAATTCATGCCATAATCCAAGGCTGCACCAAAAGCCGAATGGCTTTGGCGCATATTTGTACATCTCCCCTCACACATTGGGCTTCACGCGGTTTCATTTTCAGGAACCGCAATTAACAGCTCCAAGCGCTGAATGACTCGATTCCAAGAGTTGGCGCTGGTTTCGTTTGATGGTTGATGTTTTTTAACCATTGACGAGCGACCCGCAACGCGGGCGTACGTCGTGTGAGATCAATACATGAATGACGCATTTGAAGTGCATGGCGACTTTTCGCCTGACGAAACCCTTTCCATTGAAACCAGCAGCCGACTTCGTTCGAAGTGACGGGCACTGAATCCAGCCTTGAATCGGGTCCAGCCGTTGTGGCTGAAGAAGTTCCCAACGGATTCAAAAGATGGGCCTGGCGCCCGAACTGATCCAGGCCGTGCAGGATCTGGGTTTCACCCAGCCGACCACGGTTCAGGATAAAGACCATTCCGTTGGCGATGCAGGCCGGCCTCCGATGACGGCAAGGCTGCCAAATTCACCGACCTGATGGTGTCCAGCCAGACCGGTAGCGGCAAGACCGCGGCCTTCCTGTTGCCCGTGCTGCACACCTTGCTGACGCAGCAGGCTGAAGCCGAAGCGCAAGAGCGTGCCGATTTCGAGCACGCCTGTGGCTGATGCCGCCGCCATGGGCGAGGCGCCACCCAAGCGTGCCAAGCGCAAGGACCCGACCAATCCCCGCAATTTCAAGGCCGCCACGCCCGGCGCCCTGATTTTGTGCCCGACCCGCGAACTCGCCCAGCAAGTGGCCCACGACGCGATTGACCTGGTTCGCCATTGCCGTGGCCTGCGGATTGCCAACGTGGTGGGCGGCATGCCCTACCAATTGCAGATTGCCAAGCTGCAAAACGCCAACCTGGTGGTGGCCACACCGGGCCGTCTGCTGGACCTGCAACGCTCCATGCAGATCAAGCTCGACCAGGTGCAATTCCTGGTGGTTGACGAAGCCGACCGCATGCTGGATCTTGGTTTTGCCGATGACCTGGCTGAAGTCAATCAGCTCACCATCGAGCGCAAGCAGACCATGATGTTCAGCGCCACGCTGGCCCCTCGGATCCAGCAATTGGCCACCCGTGTGATGCGCGAACCCCAGCGCGTGCAGATCGATTCGCCGCAGGAAAAACACCAGAATATCAAGCAGGTTCTGTTCTGGGCCGACACCGCCCAACACAAACGCAAGCTGCTGGACCACTGGCTGCGTGACACCACCATCAACCAGGCCATCGTCTTTGCCAGCACCCAGATCGAGTGCGACGGTCTGGCCAATGACCTGCAACAGGACGGTTTTAGCGCAGTAGCCCTGCACGGTGCCCTGAACCAGGGTTTACGCAATCGCCGCCTGATGGCTTTGCGTGAAGGTCACGTTCAGATTCTGGTGGCGACCGATGTGGCGGCCCGCGGTATTGACGTGCCCACCATCACCCACGTGTTCAACTTCGGTTTGCCGATGAAAGCCGAGGATTACACCCACCGCATTGGCCGCACCGGCCGGGCCGGTCGCGACGGCCTTGCCGTGACCTTTGCCGAGTTCCGCGATCGCCGCAAGATCATGGACATCGAAGCCTACAACCGCCAGCCCATCAAGGCTGAAGTGGTGCCTGGTCTGGAGCCCAAGCAGCGCATGCCCGAGTCACGTCCCAGCTTTGGTGGCCGTGACAACCGTGGCGGCGGTGGCAATTTCTCTCGTGACCGTAACTTTGGCGGTGGCGGACGCCCTGCCGGAGGTTTTGGCGCCCCACGTGGCGGTTTCAATGACCGCAACGCAGGTGCGCCCCGGGATGCCGGTGGCGGAGATCGCGGTGACGGTGGCTTCAGCTACGAGCGCAAGGGCGGTTTCAATGACCGCTTCGCGGGTGACCGCAACGGCGGCGGCGACCGCTTCAATGCGGGCGCTCCCCGCGGCGATTTTGGCGACCGCAAGCCTGCCTTTGGCAAGCCCGCTTTCAGCAAGCCCATGGGCTTGAAGCCAGCCGGTTTTGCCAGTGCGGGCAACGGCGGCAAAGTGTTTGTCCCCCGCGATGCCAAAAAGCGTCCCGCACGCTGATCCAGTTTTGCTCTGAGTGACAATGACTGCCTGGAGGTATTCAGGCATGTCATTGGTTTCGTCCCCGGCCGACTTCGAACAGCTGTTCGAGTTGGCCCCTATATCCCTGTGGCTTGAAGACTACAGCGCCCTCAAAACCCTGTTTGACAACTGGCGTGCTGAGGGCGTCGTCGATTTCAAGGCCCATGTCAGCCAGGTGCCTGAACGGCTGGCACACTGTTCCGCGTGCTACAAGGTTGTCAAGGTCAATCAAAAGACGCTGCAGGTCTTTGCCGCCGCGAGTCAGGACGAACTGGTATCCCGGTTGTCCGAGGTGTTCCGTGACGACATGTTCGACAGCATGGTCACCGAGCTGGACCACCTGTGGCGGGGCAATCTCGATTTTTCCAACCAGACGGTCAATTACACGCTGGATGGTCGCCGCATCGACGTGCAGATCCAAATCCGTGTTTTGCAAGGCCACCAAGACACCTGGGGCCGAGTCATGGTGTCGCTGCAAGACATCACGTCTCAGGTTGCAGCCCAAAAGGAACTGGCTCTGAGCGAGCAACACGCCAAAAACCTGTTTGACTATTCGCCTGTGTCTCTCTGGGTTGAAGACTTTAGCGGCGTGAAGCTGTTGCTTGAAGACGCCCGTGCCCGAGGCATTGAAGATTTTCGCGTGTTCATCAGCGTGCACCCTGAGTTCGTCAAAAAATGCATGAACGAAATTCGCGTCATTGATGTCAACCGCCACACACTGGCCATGTTCGCAGCCCGCGACAAAGACGAGCTGCTGGACAAGCTGAGTCTGATTTTTCGGGATGAGATGCACCATTCGTTTGCCGAACAACTGGTGGATCTGTGGGGCGGGAAAACGGTCCAAATGCGCGAGGTCATCAATTACTCGTTGAGCGGTGAGTTGATCAATATCCACCTGCAGCTTGCGGTAATGGCAGGCTTTGAAGCAAATTGGGATCGTGTGCTGGTGTCACTGGTGGACATTACCGCACGCAAAAAAGCCGAGGCCTATCTGGAGTACCTGGGCAAACACGATTCGCTGACCCGTCTGCGCAACCGCGCTTTTTATGTGGAAGAGCTCAACCGGGTCTCGCGCAAGGGGCCTTGGCCGATGAGTGTGCTGGCGATTGACCTCAATGGCCTCAAGCGTGTCAATGATTCGGATGGTCATGCGGCTGGAGACGCTATGCTGCGCCGTGCTGGGGAAGTCCTGGCCAGTGCCACGGCGGGACACGCGTACTGTGTTGCGCGCATTGGCGGTGATGAGTTTGTGGCGTTGATGCCCGGTTGTGATGACCGTGCGGCCCAGGGACTGCGTGAGCGCATCGAAACCCTGGTGGAACTCAACAACCAGTTTTACCCCGGGCAGCGCCTGAGCATGGCCATTGGCATTGCAACCTGCCCGTCGGCGGGGCAGGTCGAAAGCACCCTCCACGAGGCTGATCAGGCGATGTTTGCATCCAAGGATCGCTTCTATTTTCCGGCCGGCAAGGGCCTAGACGTGCGCCCGCATCCGCACATCAACCTCGCCACCGTCACCTATTTGTTCGAGGGCGAGATCTTCCACCGCGACACACTGGGCTCGTCGCAAGCGATCACGCCCGGTGACGTCAACTGGATGAACGCCGGACGCGGCATCGCCCATTCAGAGCGCACCCGCGAAGAATTGCGCGCCACCGGTTCGCCCATCGGCGGCATTCAATCTTGGGTGGCGTTGCCGGAGGCGCATGAGGAAAGCGAGCCGTTCTTCAAGCATCACGGCGATCGATGAGCTGCCGGTGATCGAGGAGGGCGGCAAAGTCGTGCGTGTCATCGCCGGATCGCTCTACGGCAAATCATCGCCAGTGAAGACCTATTCGGAAATGTTTTATGCCGACGCGCAGTTGAGCGCAGGCGCAACGCTACCGCTCGGCGCCGAGCACGAAGAGCGCGGGCTCTATCTCACCAGCGGCGAAATCGAAGTTGCCGGCGACAAATTCGAACCGGGCCGCATGCTGATCTTCCGCCCTGGCGACGCCATCACCATCAAGGCGCTGACACCAGCGCGCTTCCTGCTGCTCGGCGGCGCCAACCTCGGGGCGCGGCATATCTGGTGGAATTTCGTCTCCTCGCGCAAAGAGCGCATCGAGCAGGCGAAGGAAGACTGGAAAGCCGGCCGCTTCGGCACTGTCCCGGGCGACGACAAAGAATTCATCCCGCTCCCGGAGCAGTGAGCGTCGGTTTTTCGCCGAGGGCAGCCAGGCGGCATCGGCGTGCATTCTCAGTGCTCACGATCAACTCTCCAACTGAACCGGCGCGTGAAAAGTCAATCTTGCTCCAGAGCGCAATCGCGATGATCGTGATCGCTTGAGACAAATCGTTCGTCGAACCAGTCCGGCCCAATGCGGCTCGCTTCACGAACGATACTGAAGTGGTCGCGGTCGGCGAGTTCGCGATAATCCACGCTTATCCCGGCCTCGCGCATCCGCGCGACAACGGACCGAGTGATCTGCGGGGGGACATCGAAGTCCAAGCCGCCTTGGACAACAAGCGTAGGTGCAGATGTTCCGAACCGATAAAAATCGCCATTCGCCTCCATAACCGCTCGCCACGGCCGCCCCGGCAGAAGCGCCTCTTCACGCACCAGCGGCTCATTGATCCGTTCCGCTGCCGCGCGGGTGGCAAAGCACACGTCTGACATGGTCGCGAGCAACTCCAATCCGGCTGGCGTTAAAATATCGCGCAAACGTAGATGGGGATGGGAAACGGCGAGGCCTGCCGCGGTCGTCACGACATAAGCCCCCAGCGGCGGATTGGCGATATCCCACTGAACAAGCGCCAGCGTATCAATTGCAGGCGATATCGAAAGCACTCCGCGCAGATGAAATTCCGGCGCATAGGCCGCGGCGAGCGCAGCCGTCCAGAGCGTCGTCTGCCCTCCTTGCGAATGACCGTAGCTGACGACGTTCGCACCCGCTTTAGCGCGGGCGAAGTTGCGCGCCGCGCGTATCACGTCGAGCGAGGCTTTGGCGGCAAGCGGGCCATCCATGTAGGTCGTTCCACCAGGAGTGCCGAGCCCCTGATAATCGCTCATCACCACGACGTAGTCGCGGCGCAACAACTCAGCGATCATCGGCGCCCGTTCAAAGCCAAAGGCTGAAAAAGCACTAGGATCGCCGCCCCAGGACGGCGCACACGCATCGCTCATGCCAGCGGTTGGGTGATTCCAGAGCGCGACCCGCCGCTCAGAGGCGCCCATGCGAGCGGGGAAATAAACCTCACCAGACACATAGGCGAGGCGCCCGCCAACACCTTCCGTCACATAGATCAGGTTCCAACCCTCACTGCCGCTGGGAGCATCTTCGCGACGACGCATCCAGTAGATGTCGCCCCGGCCCGCGCCAGCGCTCACCGTTACCGGTATGCCAAACCAGAAATCGCGCCCCCTTGGCCCTTCGCGAATATCCTCCGAGGCTAGAGCCAAGCGCGCACGAATTGATGCGGTCTCACAACGGCGCGACATCGAGGTCTCTCCTCATCCAACGGATCGCGCGTTACGCGGCCTGCGACATTCGGCGACCCTCCAGCCCAGCGGCAAACGCCGACAGCGCGCCCTCCGCATCACCGGCAAAGGAAGAGCCGTGCATGATCGCCAGCGTCGCTGGCTTGAGCGCGGCCAAGCGATGCAGCGTCGCAATCGACGACGGTGTGACGCTCATCGAATGAAACAGATCTTCGGCCTCTAGCGCGCGGGTAACGATGTCGGCGCCGTCGAGAGCCGGGCCATCGCCGACTTGACCAAGGATGTCGCTGCACAGAAGCGTCGACCCGGTCTCTTCAAACATTAGGCCAGCGTCCCAGCCGTGGGGCACATGCGGTGTCGCCAAGAAGCGCACGCGCTTGCCGCCAAGATCCAGGACCTCGCTGTCTTGCAATATGCGCGGCGGACGATCCGCCAAATCATTGAGCGACACATCGCAGGCGACTTGACCATGCGCGATCTGCGCCCGCGGCGCTGCGGCCAACCAGGCGTTCATGGCGCCGCTTTCATCCGCTTCGAGGTGACTGAAGGATATCCAGCGCAGCTTCTCCAGCGGCATCAATCTGCTCACTGCCGCCGAAATCGATCCGAACATGGCGCGGTGCCCGGCGTGAAAAAGCAACGGTTCGTCCGCCATGACTAGAAACTGATTGAAACTAAAACCGGCGGGAGGCGCGATGTCCGGCGCCAATGTGGAAAGGCGATAAACGCCGTTTGCGATTTCAGAAATACGCGTTTCCATCTTCCAACCTTTCTTCTGCTTCTTACGCGCTAATCTTTGCCATTGACGTCCAACCACGCCTCCGCCAACGCCGCAACGACGCTTGCCGCGTCCGGCGTCGTATATCCCTGCCGAACAAAGGCGCGATGGACATCCAGATCGATGAGAGCCGCCAACACGCCGGCCTTACGGCTGCGTACGCTCGTTCCTATCGCTTTGGCCGAAAGCGCCAACCGTTGTCGCGCTTCTTCGGCGACAAATTGCTGGAGCGCCGGCGCGAGGCCGCAATCGCTGCGCACTGAAGCAAGAGCGGGAAGCCGTTCGTAATACTCGAAGTACGTCTGAACTAGGCCACGCAGCCTTTTTGCGCGCCCGCGCAAACCATCGAACAACGTCTCTTCGGGTGAGGGAACGTGCTGCGCGGTGAACGCGCCACAGGCGGCGATCACGTCGGCATAGGTCGGAAAGTGATGGTAGACCGTTCCAACGCTTACCTCGGAGCGCTCCGCAATGTGCGCCATGGTGGTGGCGGCAATTCCCTGCTCGGCGTGTAGATCAAAGGTCGCCCGCACAATCCGCCGCCGGGTCTCTTCCGCCGCTTCCGCGCGGCGGCCGAGACGATAGGAGCGAGTTTTCACTGGAACAGTCATATATTAATTATATTGGTCCTCAATGAAATACGTCAAGGGCTATACGCGCCAAAACCGGCTGCGCGCAGGGCGGCTTTAGCTCCGCGTAGGATGAGCGGCAGTTTTGGGCCAACAACACCCATCTGCATTTAGTTGAAAATACCGCTTGAGCCGTCCCTTGGGTCCGGGCTGCATGGTGTGGCCGTTCGAGGAAGGTGATGAAACCTAACGTGTTCCAGGAGACCGCAGCGGCGGTGGCGAAGCGCTTCGGCGTGAGTGTCAAAGCGCTGCGCGTTTACGAGGACGCGGGGTTGTTGAAGCCGGCGCGAACGGTGGCTGGTTGGCGGATTTATCGCCAGCCGGAGATCGAGCGGCTCTCCGCCATTCTGGCGTTGAAGCAGCTCGGCCTGCCGTTGAAGCGCATCGGCGACTTGCTGCGCGGCAGCGGCGATCTTGCGGCGGCGCTGGCGCTGCAAGAGGCGGCGTTGGAAGACGCGCGCAGCGAGGCGGAGCAGGCATTGGCGCTCGTGCGTCTAGGCGCGCGCGAAGCTCAACGGCAAACAATCAGCTCTCCCCGGACGAGTTAGGAAAGCTCGTCAGGAGTACGGCGATGTCTGAGATGAAGTGGTCACCGCAAAATGGAGGCGTTGGCGCAGAAGCACTACACGCCTGAACAATTGCAGGAATTGCGCGCGCGTCCGTTCACAACGGAAGATCAAGCTCGCGTCGGCGCGGCGTGGACGAAAGTGTTTGCCGACATCGATTCGCTGGGTCCAGACCCAGACCCGGCGAGCGACAAGGCGATCGACATTGCGCGCCGCGCGAAGGCGCTGATCGATGAATTCACGCAAGGGCGACCCGTCCCTAATGCAGGCGGCGGCGCGCATGAACAGCGAAGCGCTCGCCGATGCGGAATTGCGCCCTTCGATGCCGATGGGCGGCGCACATTTCGGCATTCATCACACGTGCCATCAACGAGCTGAAACTGCGCGACGCCGGCGCGATTTAGCGCGGATCGTGCGAAGTGCCGGGCCTCTCGCAGTGCGGGAGGCCCGTGCATGACGCGCACTTCATTTACGCTCCCCGTTGCGCGTTTGTTGTTTCGGTGAAACAGTGCCTGTCTTGGCCTCGACAGGCCGACATAAGCGAGAAGCGGCGCAGCCGCTGGCGCCGCCCCAACCCCACAGCGGGAAACAAGGGAGTGTGCGCCATGCCTGAAAGCAAATCGGCAAATGTAGTGAGGGCTATTGCCGTCGTCGGTCCGACCGGAGCGGGCAAGACGGCGTTGATCCAAGCTCTGGCTTCAGCCGCTTCGGGTGGCGCGGGAATTTCCCCGGCCGCGGCAGGCCAATCGACCGAAACCAATTTCACCGCAATCGATTTCATGGGCGACCATTACGCCCTCGTAGACGCGCCAGGCGCCGTCGATTTTCTTGCAGACGCAGACTTTGCATTGCCGGCCGTCGATCTCGCCATTGTGGTCGCCGATCCTGATCCGGACAAAGCTGTTCTGGTTCAGCCATTCCTTAAAGCGCTCGAAGATATGCGAATTCCGCGCGCGATCTTCATCAACAAGATCGATACCGCCCGCGGCCGCATTCGCGATCTGCTTGAAGCGCTGCAGCCGGTGTCGAACACGACGCTTGGTCGCGCGACAAATTCCGATCTGGGAAGGCGAGAAGGTCACCGGCTTTGTCGATCTCGCGCTTGAGCGCGCGTACAAGTACAAGGCCGGTAAGCCGTCTGAGATCGTCGATATTCCGAAGGATTTGGCGGAACGCGAAACCGAAGCGCGTTTTCATATGCTCGAACAGCTCGCGGATTACGACGATGAGTTGATGGAAAAATTGCTCTCCGACGTGACGCCAGATCGAGACACGGTGTTTCGTGATCTCGTCGCCGAACTTCGTGATGGCTTGATCGCGCCGGTGTTCTTTGGCTCGACCGCCAACGGCAACGGCGTGCGCCGGCTGTTGAAAGCGCTGCGTCACGATACGCCGGAGCCGAAATACGCCGCAGCGCGGCTTGGGCTTTCCGGCAACGGCGCTTATGTCATGAAGATCTCGCACGCGGGGCAGGCGGGTAAGCTTGCTTATGCGCGCGTGTTCGGATCGGCGTTGAACGATAGTGATCAGATCACGTTGAGCGATGCTTCGTCGCAGCGTCCTGGCTGCGCTGTTCTCGGTGAGCGGATCGCATACGAATAAGGTGTCGCGTGTCGCCGGAGGGCGATGTCGCCGCTATCGGTAAGCTCGATCCTGTTGCGGCCGGCGATCTTCTGGGCGCGAGCGGGCCGCAGAAGATCAAGCGTGAGCTTCAAGAAGCGTTTCCCGGTCTATCAGCTCGCGATCGCCACCAAGGATCGCAAGGACGATGTCCGGCTTTCCGGCGCTCTGCAAAAGCTGGTGGAGGAAGATGCGGGGCTCAACGTCGTGCACGATCAAACGACGCACGAAATCCTGCTGCAGGGCCAAGGCGAGCCGCATTTGCGCAGTGTGCTCGAACGTCTGAAGGGCCGCTTCAATGTTGAAGTCGCCACCGCGCCGCCGTCGACGCCGTACAAGGAAAGCTTACGCAAGAACGTCGAAGTGCGCGGCCGTCACAAGAAGCAAACCGGCGGTCACGGCCAGTTCGGTGATTGCGTCATCCAAGTGAAGCCGTTGCCGCGCGGGCGAGGGCTTCCAGTTCGTCGATAAGATCACCGGCGGCGCCATTCCGCGCCAATGGATCCCGGCTGTCGAAGCGGGCGTCAAAGACGCGATGGCGAAAGGCGCGATTGGATTTCCGGTGGTGGATGTCTCGGTCACGTTGATCGACGGCTCGTTCCACTCCGGTCGATTCGAGCGAGCATTCGTTCCAGCAAGCCGGGCGTCTCGGCATGGTGGAAGCGATGGAGAAGTGCGGCTCGGTGCTTGCTGGAGCCAGTCGAGAAGCTTTCGATCTACACGCCAAGCTCTGGCACGCCGAAAATCAATTCGGCGGTGTCCAGCCACGGCGGCCAAATCCTCGGTTTCGAGCCGCGCGAGGGTTGGTCAGGCTGGGACCGCGTCGAAGTCTATCTGCCGCACGCGGAGCGGCAGAACTTCATCATCGAATTGCGTTCTCTCACGCAGGGCTTAGCGACGTTTGAAGCGGAATTCGATCACATGGTCGAAGTCACCGGCCGCCGCGCCGATGACGTCGCCAAGAGGGTGCAATCGAGCGTTTCGGCTTAAGCCAGCAACTCGCACCATTATCAGGGCGGCGCCTCTTTCGGTTTGAGCGAGAGGCGCCGCTCATCATAAGCCGCCCACAAGCAGGCAGCGATGATCAAAGCCGCGCCCATGTAGATCTGTATGCGCGGTGCTTCGTGGAATATCAGATAGCCGATGACGCTCGCATAGATGAGCTCGGTGTAGTGGATCGGCGCGAGTTGCTGCGCCTCAGCGCGCGCGTAGGCCTGCGCCATCAAATACATGAACACCGCCGCGAGCGCGCCGATTTGCAGGAAGAACCACCAGTCGTCGAGCATCTGGCGGCGTGGCGAAGGCGATCGGTTGGCGCGAGCAGGATGATCGCCGGGCACGACGCTGGTCATCAGGCTGACGATCACCGGGCCGTCCTTTTGAGCACGCTCGCGCAGCAGCACCATGGCGATTGAGAAGAACGTCGCCGCCACCAGAGCCGCGATGACGCCGAGATCGTGCTGCGGCGATTCCGCTTCGCTCGGCGCGCCCTGCATGGCGACAATCACGCCGGCAAAACCAACGATTGCGCAGACGACGCTTGCCGGCCGTACCCGTTCTTTGAGGATCACCGCATGCGACGAACGGGGCGAGCAGCGGATAGATGAAGGAGAGTGTCACAGCTTCGGCGAGCGGCAGGATCGAAAGCGCCCAGAAGAAGGTGACGGCGCAGATTGCGATGACGAAACCGCGGAGCCCATGCGCGCGCCACATTTCCTTGGTGATCGCCGGATGGCCCGCACGCCACCAAATCAGTAGCGAGAACAGCGCCCCAAAAAGATAGCGGCCGAACGCTACCAGCAACACGCGATTGGTTTGGGCGAGGTGCTTGATGGTTGCGTCCATCGCGGCGCCAGCGACAATCGCCAGCGTCAACACCAGCGCTGGCGGCAAACGGCCAAACATGAAAACTCCCCGCGCGCCTTTTGGCCCACGGGGAGTTCAATCGCAATGCGATTTCGACGTTACGGCGTGGTGGTCGCCGGCGTGAATCGCCCGGTTCGGCGTCGTGCCGTCGTTGCTTCGTCGAGCGCTTCGCCAGCTTCTTCCATCGGGCCTTGGCCCAGATCGGTCGTGCCGGTCGTTGATTGTTCGTACGCGGTGTCGGCAGCTTCGCCGGCCTCTTCGTTCGGGCCTTGGCTGCAAGCGACAACGCCCAGCAGCTCAGAGCAGCAGCGCGCCCAGCAATGACTTCGAGCTGGCGATGGGCGATGAGTCGGCGGGTGCCGATCTTGAAGCTGCCGAGTTTTTCGGTCTGGATCAGCTCGTAGATCGAGTCCCGTTTGATCGACAACAGCTCGGCGGCTTCTTCGATCGAGTAGGCGAACTTGGGGTCTGGTGTCTTGGTTGCTCATAGGGCCATCCGGGGAGTCGAACCCCGCCCCGACGGACTCGGGGGACACCGGTCGATGGCTTGTCGTTGAGGTCAGCTCGTCGGGGCCGCCGGGGCCTTGGCCTTGCCGTTCCCGGTGCGGGGCCGGCGGGGCCGCGGGCTTGCCGCCGACGAAGCCCATGGACTGGGCGGTCCAGGTCTGGCCGTCTCGGCCTTCCATGTTCCAGGTGCGGGCGTCGACCTCGCCGAAGGCCACGGGCGGCTTCGAACTCGATGTCCTCGGCGGGGGTTCGGCCAGGGGGACCCGGATGGTGATCATGCCGGCCTGCCGCTGGTCCCGGTAGAGGACCTGGCAGCGGACGGTGTAGATCGGGTACCCGGTGTCGTTGTCGCGGGCCTGTTCGTCGGTACCGCTTCTCGGTGTCTCGGTTGAACTCCTTGTACTCCGAGGCGCCGTGGTAGCGGAACTCGAGTCGGGTCGTGTCGACGGGCATGAGTTGCAGTGTCATTGCTGGTGAACCTCCAGGTTCGGTTGGTGTTGCTTGGTGGTGGTGTTGAGCCGCAGCAGAGCGAGCGGCCCGTCTTCGGCGACCTCGGCGGTGATGCCGAGTTCGGCGAGGAAGTAGAGGGCGTCGAAGGTGTCGCCGCCGTCCTCGAACAGCTGCAGGAAGTCGATCCGGGCGGTGTCGGGTCGCAGCGGATGAGCTGGCGCCACAGGTCCCGGTCGACGATGAGCAGGGCCTCGTCGCCGATCTGTTCCTCGGCGGCCAGCTCCTGGTCGGTCTTGTCGACCTCGGCGCGACGTAGGCCTTGACGTCGGGCGCCGGCCCACTGGATCGACCGCTTGCCGCTTGGACCCGACGATCCACTCCCGCAGCAGCATCACGTCGGCCTTGTCGCCCCAGCGGGCGGCGTCGTGGGCGATGGCGAACGGGTGGCGCTGGCCTTCGGCCCGGCCGATCTTGGCGTCGGCCATGGCCAGCTCGTAGCCGACCTTGGTGCAGTAGATGCCGAGCTGGTCGGACTCGTCGGCCTTGACCGGGTCGAACCGGGTCCCGAACTCCCGGGAGACGTTGCGGCCCTGGTGCTTGCGTCGAAGTAGTCGATCCACCGCTCCCGCAGTGAGGCCCCGGAACGCCCGGTACTCGTCCTCCCGGTCGAAGTCGTTCATCGGGGCATCGACGAAGAACAGGACGTGGATGTGGGGGTGCCAGCCGTTGACGCCGTGGGTGACCTCGACGGTCTTGACCGAGCCGACCAGGCCGTGGAGCGCCTTGAAGTCGACCCACTGGCGACCGGCGGTCATGAACGCCCACCCGTCGGACAGCACCTCCCACACCCGGTCGAGCGTTCGCCCCGATCGTGGGACATCGTGAACGTGCCGAACAGGACGCCGCCGCCGAGCAGCGAGGTGGCAGGCGATGGCCAGGGCGACCATGCGGGCCCGCTTGGACCGGATCTTGTACGAGCAGGCCAGGCACGACCAGGCGACCCGCACGTCACGACGCCGGAGACGTAGACCCGACCACTCGCGCGATCGCTTGACGTGACGACACCGGATCGGCTCCTGACCGTACGACCGCA
>CAVVSV010000105.1:0-43294 GCA_963750805.1 uncultured beta proteobacterium | reverse complement strand
CGATCATCAACAACATGATCGACGCCTTCGCGCAACTCAAAGCGACGGGGACGACAATTTTGCTGGTCGAGCAAAACATCAGTTTCGCCAAACGATTGGGCGACACCGTGGCGGTGATGGACAACGGCCGGGTGGTTCACAGTGGCTCCATGTCGGCACTGGCTGATGATGAGGCTTTGCAGCAGTCCCTTTTGGGGTTGGCGCTATGAGTTCGCCGCAAAAGCCGGCAAGTTTGGTGGGCAACGTTGATTGGAAGCCTCTGGCGTTGGTTCCCGCCCTGGCAATTGTTGTCGTGCCTTTTATCGGCTCGGGTTCGACCTGGCTGACGCTCACTGTTGCAGGACTGGCGATGGGCATGATCATCTTCATCATTGCGTCGGGTTTGACATTGGTATTTGGACTGATGGACGTGCTCAATTTTGGCCATGGCGTCTTTATTGCGCTTGGGGCCTATGTGGCCGCCAGTGTGATGGGTCTGATGGGGGACTGGACGGCATCGGGCAGCATGCTGATGAATTTCATGGCGGTGCTGCCAGCGATGGTGGTCGCCATGATGGTGGCTGCGACAGTTGGCCTTGCTTTTGAGCGCTTCATTGTGCGACCGGTTTATGGCCAGCATTTGAAGCAAATTCTGATCACCATGGGCGGCATGATCATTGGTGAGGAGTTGATCAAGGTGATCTGGGGTGCGCAGCAGGTGCCGCTGCCTCTGCCTGAAGCAATGCGGGGTACCTTGCTGTTGGGTGAAGCCGCTATAGGCAAGTACCGATTGGTAGCGGTGGGTGTGGGTCTGGTGGTATTCGGCGCGTTGGCGTGGACCTTGAACCGCACCAAAATTGGTTTGCTGATTCGCGCGGGCGTGCAGGACCGTGAAATGGTGGAGGCGCTGGGTTATCGCATTCGCCAACTGTTCATCGGTGTGTTTGTCGTGGGCAGTGCCCTGGCAGGGTTGGGCGGCGTGATGTGGGGCCTGTTCCAGCAAAACCTGATTCCCCAAATGGGCGCGCAGGTTAATGTGCTGATTTTCATCGTCATCATCATTGGTGGCCTGGGATCCACAGGAGGCGCGCTGATTGGCGCTCTGCTGGTAGGGCTGATGATCAATTACACCGGATTTTTGATCCCCAAAGCGGCGCTGTTCAGCAACATCGCACTGATGGTCGCCGTGTTGCTGTGGCGACCTCAAGGTGTTTACCCGGTGGCAAACCGATGAACAAGGTGCATCGACTGCTTTCCAACGACCTGCCGCGCAGTCAGGTGCTGGCGGTGCTGCTAGCTGTGTTGTTGATGGCGCTCGCATTTGCGCCGTTTATCTTTCATGGGGTCAAGGCGCTGGACGTCGCCGCCAAGGTGCTCGTATTCATCGTGCTCGTGGCCAGTTTTGATTTGCTGCTGGGTTTTACCGGCATTGTCAGTTTTGCCCACACCATGTTTTTTGGTATTGGCGCCTATGGCATTGCGATTGCCACGACGGGTTTGGGCTCCACGTGGGGCGCGCTGGCGGTGGGCTTGGCGGCTTCGCTGGGCCTGTCGCTGTTGCTGTCCCTGGCGGTGGGTTTGTTCTCTCTGCGGGTGCGGGCCATTTTCTTTGCCATGATCACCTTGGCAGTAGCGTCTGCGTTCCAGACGTTGGCGTCTCAATTGTCTGAACTCACGGGTGGAGAGGACGGCTTAACATTCAAATTGCCAGAAGTGCTTTCCGGCAGCTTCGAGTTTTCGCCAGACCCATTTCTGGGTGTGTCGATGGACGGCAAATTGCTGTGCTACTACCTCTTGTTTTTTATGGCACTGATTTTGTTTCTGGCCCTGTTGCGAATTGTGAATTCGCCCTTTGGGCGCGTGTTGCAGGCCATTCGGGAAAATGAATTTCGCGCCGAAGCGATTGGGTACCGCGTGGTGGTATACCGCACGACTTCCAGCATCCTGTCAGCACTTTTTGCCTGCATGGCTGGCGCAATGCTGGCCATTTGGCTGCGGTACAACGGGCCGGATACGTCGTTGTCGTTCGAAATCATGATGGACGTGTTGCTGATCGTGGTCATCGGCGGCATGGGCACGATGTATGGGGCCGCCATTGGCGCCGTATTGTTTCTGGTCGCGCAAAGTTATTTGCAGGATTTGCTGAAAATAGCCAGTGAAGCGGCAGCGGGCGTGTCCGGGTTGAACTGGTTGGCCGCCTTGTTGTCACCCGACCGGTGGTTGCTGTGGTTGGGTGTTTTGTTTGTGCTGTCGGTTTACTATTTTCCTGCCGGGGTGGTGGGACGGTTGCGGGCTGGGTCAGTAGGGGGAAACAGATGAACGGGGGCTCAAACAATCACACATCGCACTACCTGACCTGTGCAGGTCGGGAAATTCATTACACCCAATGGGGTGCCAGAAACTCACGCACGGTGATTGCCTGGCATGGTCTGGCCCGAACAGGGCGAGACATGGATGAACTGGCGGCACATTTGAGCGCTGAAGGTTATCGCGTGATTTGCCCTGACACCATTGGCCGGGGTTTGAGCCAGTGGAGTCCCCTACCAGCCCAGGAATATTGCCTGTCGTTCTATGCGCACATTGCCAACGACCTGCTTGAACAACTGAACATCGACAACGCGCACTGGGTGGGAACGTCCATGGGTGGGGCGATAGGCATGGTGTGCGCATCCGGCCTGTTTCAGCCAGCAATGAAACAACGTATTCTGAGTTTGACCCTCAATGACACCGCACCGCAGGTAGCCGATGCGGCAATCGCCCGCATTCGCGCTTACGCCGGAAACCCGCCAGTCTTCAATTCCGTGCTTGAGCTCGAAGCTTTTTTCCGCCAGGTCTACAAGCCGTATGGTGCTCTGACCGATGTGCAATGGCGGCGCTTGACTGAAACCTCGACCCGGCGCCTTCCGGATGGCCGGGTGACACCGCACTATGACCCCTCGATGGTCATGCAGTTCACCCACCATCCGGACGACTACCTGATCTGGGACCACTATGACGCGCTCAGCATCCCGGTGTTGTGCTTGCGGGGGATTGACTCCGATCTGGTTCAGCGCGAAACGATTCAGCACATGAAACATCGCGGCCCGGGTGTCACCGGCCAATTGCAAGTGGTTGAAATTGCAGGGTGTGGGCATGCGCCGGCCCTGAACGTCACTGATCAATTGGACTTGGTAGCAGGCTTTATAGGATCAGTGGGGTCTCCCTTGATTTTGGAAGCGGAAGGGCCTGCCAGGGTCAACCTATAATTTGTTACAAGCTCCGATAAAGACAGGGAAGGCGCGATAAAGGCGTCGAGTCGGGCACAACATCGGGACTGGCCAAGCTTGTCCCGAATCGCAATTGAAGTCGCCCAATGATCGAGTTTAAAAAGTCCCGCTTGTCGCTGCGACAAGTGCTGACCATTCCCTATGTTGCGCTGGTCCTCGCGCTGGCGGTCACGATAGTTGGCTTGTCGTATTTGGCGGGTAGCCGTGCGGTCGATTCGGTGTCGTCTCATTTGCTTCTTGAAACCGTGGGCCGGATCGGGCAGGCGGTTGATCGTCACATCGTGGGTTCAGGTGCTGTTCTTGAAGCGGCTTTCCCCGACGGAATGCCGGTAGCGCCCTCCATTGACACGGAGATTGATGCCCTGCGGACCCGGTTCTGGATCGCCACCTCACTGCATCTGGATCCCAATAATTACGTCTATTTTGGCAATCGAATCGGGCAGGGGCTGGGCTTGTACAGACACTCCCGCACGGATGGCGAGCTGCGCATCAAACTCAAGGCAGAAGAAACGCGCGCGTTTTACCGCTTCAAGGGTATCGATGGCCCACTCGTCCTTCATTCACGCGAATCCAAGAATTTTGACCCCCGTTCCAGGCCATGGTACAAGGCTGGTGAAACTGAAAGTGTCCATACTTGGACATCCGTCTACATTGACTTTGTTACCGAAGATCTGGTCGCCACGCGGGCACGTCGTGTGCTGGGTCCCAAAGGCGAGTTCGAAGGCGTCGTTGCCACGGACGTCTCCCTGAGGTCCCTGAACCAATTTGTAGGCAATTTGAAAGTTTCCCCGCACGGTTTGGCGCTCATTCTTGAACCCAACGGGAACTTGATTGCTTCGTCGGCGAGTCCCAATGTCAAGAGTGCAACTGATGGAACCAAAGTCAGGGTCAGTGCTGCTCAGAGTGGCAACGCCCTGATTGCTGCGCTGGATGGCGAAGTGCGAACGCGCGTGGCAGCGAGTGGATCACATGGCGGTGCCAAAACTTTCAACTTCACAGGCCCGGACGGACAAGTCATGCACGCCGCGTTTGACCGGTTGAGGGACGACGCCGGTTTGGAATGGATCACGGTAGTTGCCATGCCCCGCAGCGACTTTATGTCGGGCGTTTACGAAAACGTGATGGTTTCTGCTGTGCTGAGTATCCTGGCGGTTGTGGTGGCCATTGCCATTGGCCTGCGAATTCTGGGTATGCTGGCAAGCGACCTCAAGCACCTATCAGAAGCGGCACTGCAAGTCGGTGATGGCCAATTGAACTGGCCCATAGGCATTCGTCGTCCGGATGAAATTGGTCAACTGGCCAAAAGTTTTGAATTGATGCAGCATCGGCTTCAAACAGATGAACTCACGGGCTTGTCCAACCGGGAGGCCTTTATGCAGCGCCTTCGTTTCAAAATTCTGGAGGGTGCCAAAAAACCTGGATCAGACCGGTTTGCCGTTTTATTCATCGATCTGAATCGTTTCAAGCATATTAATGACAACTTTGGCCATGGCGTTGGTGACCGAGTCTTGATTGAAGTAGCCCATCGACTCAAGGGGGCGGTTCGTGCCAAGGACTTCGTGGCACGCCTGTCCGGCGACGAATTTGTGATTCTTCTGGACCAGGTGAGCGACCGTGATGGGCTGGAGCGTGTGCGCCAGCAGATTCACGCTGCTTTGGAAGAACCATTGAACTCGCTTGGAAAGGGCGCGATTGAAGTGACGGACTTTGGAGGTTCCGTGGGCGAAGCCCTCTATCCGGATGATGGCAAAGATGCCGAGTCGCTGCTGAAAAAGGCGGACCGCCGCATGTACAACCAGAAATTTGCGAACCGGCCAGACAGCACCTTTAGCCAATTGCGCCGATCTTCAGATTCTTCGTAAAAGAACTTCACGGGGTCAGCCTCGCCATCAAGTCGGATCAATTTACTGCTTCGCCCCGAGGCTCAGTGCGGCATTGCGGGAGGCTTCCAATTTTGCGATGTCAGGTTTCATTTGGGTAGGCCACCCAACCAGGTGTTGCTTGGTGATGTCACACAAGGCAGTAATCCACGCTTCTTCATCATTCAGGCAAGGAATGTAATGAAACTCCTTGCCGCCCGCCTTCAAAAATGCCTCCCGACCTTCCTGGTTGATTTCTTCCAGTGTTTCAAGGCCGTCGCAATTGAAACCGGGGCAAACGACATCCACGCGGCGCACACCTGCCTTGCCCATGCTGATCAAAGTTGGCTCCGTATAGGGTTCCAGCCACTTGGCCCGGCCTAATCGTGACTGAAAAGTGACTTTGAACTGATCTTTTCGCAATCCGAGTTGTTCTGCCAGCAGTCGTGCTGTCTTGAAGCACTCACAGTGGTAGGGGTCTCCCAATTGCAAAGTGCGTTCTGGCACGCCGTGAAAACTCATGACCAACTGATCCGGTTGACCCTGAGCCATCCAATGCCTTCGTACCGTGACAGACAGCGCCTTGATGTAGCCAGGGTCATCATGGTAGCGGTTGACGAAGCGGAGTTCAGGAATCAGCCGGGTACGGGCCGCCCAGGTGTAGACGGCATCAAAAATGCTGGCTGTCGTTGTGGCTGAGTATTGGGGATAGGCGGGCAGAATCAGGATTCGACTCACGCCCTCGGACTTCAACCTGTCCAGCTGCGAAGCGATCGAGGTACTGCCGTATCGCATCGCGTAAAGAACCTTGACCTGATGGCCTCGCTGCCCCAACCAACCCTGGAGCAATTTGGACTGTTTTTCGGTCCACACCTTGAGTGGCGAGCCTTCCTGGGTCCAGATACTTGCATATTTGGCGGCTGACTTAGCCGGTCTGAATCGAAGAATGATCCCGTGCAAAATCAGCATCCACAAAAGACGCGGAATTTCAACCACGCGATGATCGCTCAAAAACTCCGCCAGAAAGCGCCTGACGGCGGGCGTGGTGGGCGCATCCGGCGTGCCCAGGTTGCAGAACAGTACGGCAGTTTTCGCCTCCTCACCATGGGTGTGTGGGGGCTCGGGGGCGAAGGGCGAGGCGCTGAATAGAGGCATACGCTATTCTCTCCCACCTATGCTGCACACCTCAAAAATCAGGGCAATAACCCTGGACCTGGACGATACCCTGTGGCCGATTTGGCCCACCATTGAACGCGCTGAACATGCCTTGAATCACTGGCTTGGGCAATACGCACCCGTGTCGGCCGCAATTGTTGCTTACATGCCTTCCCGTATGGCACTGCGCGAAAACGTGGTGAGGGAGCGGCCGGAACTTGCGCATGACATGAGTGCCCTGCGCCTGGAGTTGATACGGCTTGCGCTACGTCAAAGTCGGGAAGATGTGTCTCTGGCCGAGCCAGCCTTCGAAGTTTTCCTTGAACACCGGATGAAAGTCGATATGTATGAGGACGCATTGCCCGCGTTGACGTACCTCGCCAGCCGTTTTCCACTGGTGGCAGTCTCCAACGGCAACGCCGATGTGCACCGTATTGGCATTGGCTCGCATTTTCAGGCCAGTGTCAGCGCGCATGAATGTGGGGTGGCCAAGCCTGACCCCCGTATTTTTCACGCTGCAGCGGTGGCGGCAGGTTGTGGCCCCGAAGACGTACTGCATGTTGGAGATGATGGCGCTCTGGATGTGTTGGGCGCTCTGGGGGCGGGCATGCAGACTGTGTGGGTGAACCGTGGTGAACATGTTTGGCAACACAGCCAGCAGCCCCATGCCACGGTTACGAATTTGACTCAACTTTGTCAGCTGTTGGCGGTCTGAGGTGGCTGCGCACGAAGTCAATGTGTTGACGCAGGGTATAAACCCGGTCCGAAAAATCCAGTGGAAACCGCGTTGAGACCACTTCCCGGTCGATGTCGTCCAGGCGGTTTAAAGTTTGGGTGACTTTTTCGGGTGTGAGTTGGCCATTGGCAATGTCGGACTCGATGAACTTCAGCTCTCCATAACGCTGAAACAGTTTGCGTTGATGTTTCCAATTCAACAATGATGGTGTGTATCGGAAAAGCGGAAACATCAATGCTGCCAAGGGCACCAGCAACAGCACGAGCCGCTGCACAAAATTGGCGAGCCAAAACGGCAGGTATCGCTGCAAAAACGGTCGTCCATTCTTGAAATAGCGGTCGGCTTCGTCGGCCAGTAAAAAATCTGTTCCGGCGGGGCTGGGAAAGTCACCCGGTCGGCTGAACAAGGTCGGCCGTCCATGGGTTTGGTGAGCGGCTTCCAGCAACAAATAGGCCAGGGCAGGGTGCAGATCCTGTGCGATTACCAGATTGGCCGTGGTTGCAACCAGTGCAATATCTTTGGGTGGCAAATTGCGTTCAAGGCTGACCGAGCCACGTTTGAGCGTGACAGGTTGAAAATAGGGGAACCGACGAGACAGTCCCTCAACGTGCTGAAGGGACGCCAATTGCAACGTGGAATCATCCAGCAAGTAGTTGATGAAACTGGCCTGGGGTGCGGCAACGGCAATCAGTACATCGATGTCTCCCGCCTGCAACAGGCGGGCCGCACCCAAACCGCCTTGCCTGACCAACTGGGTGCTGCCTTTGGCCTTGCCGTCGGCATTGATCACGCCATAGGCTGTCAGCAAATCAAGCGCCACCTTGAGGTTGCCACTGCCCTCAACCCCCACCGCAATGCGTTTGCCGACCAAATCTGAGAGCCCACCCGACAAATCCAGTGTTTTGGAGAATATCCAGACCGGCTCAAATGCTACGGTTGCCAGTGAACGCAAATTGGAATCCGCCGGATCTTCAAGTGTTTCCAGCGCCAACAAGCCCAACCCACCCTGCACAAAGCCCACCGAAGCCGTGCCGTCGTTGAGCCGTTTGAGGTTTTCGACCGAACCACTGGAAGGTTGGAGTTCCAATGTGATGCCACTGGCTTTGAGGACCGTCTGGTATCTCAGGGCAAACTGGTGATAGGCCCCGTCGGCAGAGCCTGTTGTCATGGTCAACGTGCGCGGCGGAGAGGGGCTGACGTAATGCAGCAGGGCCCACATCAGGCCACCCATCAGCACAAACAGCAGCAACCAAATGGCGGGTCGCTTGTTGTCCTTTGAGATCTGTGGGGCCATGATGAGATTGACAATCGGGCAGTTTGAATGTGATTGGCGGGGTGAGTCTGGCGCTTGACCGCCCAGATTACAGCATGGATGCAGCCGCCAGGCCGCTGCGAACGGCGCCCTCAAGCGTAGCGGGATAGGGGCCTTCAACGTAGTCGCCACAGGCCAACAGTCCGGGTGCAATCTGCATGGGGGGGCGCTTCAGGTTGGGGGTGCAGGAAAAGGTAGCCCGCTTCTCCACCACCGTCTGGACTGCCTGCAATGTCAACCCCAATTGTTCGTTCGCCTGCCTCAGGACTTGGGATTGCAACGCGTCCCGCTCGCCGTGACTGGCGCTGACTACAAAAGCCAGCAGACCCGGTGGACCACCCAACTGCGCCCGATCAAAGACAAATTGGGCTGGATGGGTGTCTGCGCCCCCATCACATTGCAAAGCCAGCATGGGGCGCTTCAGCCTTGCGCCGTCGCCCCACGCGTACACCGTTGTGATGGCTTCAAACTTCAGCGACCCTGCCATTTGCCGCCAGGTCAGAACGTCATTTGCTATATGAGTTGTAGCATACATTGTATGATTGACGGGGACTTCAGGCACATTGGAAGGTGATGTTGCCAGGATGAGGGCGTCAAAGGCCTCATCCGCCACCAGCCACCGCTGACCCGGGCCACAGGAGATACCCGGCACGCGGCGCCCCAGACGAATGTGTCCGCCTCGCTTGGTAACCCACTCAGCTGCTTGCATTGGGAATAGTTGTGACAAATCAGTCTTGGGCAGCAGCAAGTTGGAACTGCCGGGCCCGCCAAACAAGGAATCCCTCAACACCGTCAAAAAGACTTGACCACTGGCGTTCGCCGATGGTGTGTTGAGCGCAGAAACGCACAAGGGATCGATCAGTTCCCGCATCACCCTGGGGCTGACATCCCGACAAAGCTGAGCCACTGAATCGTCGGGATTACAGATAAAGTGCCTTCGTCGCCAACCCAACGATGCGACCACCAGGGACGTTTTGTCTTTCAGACTCCACCCCTTGGCAGACAGAATGCCGGCCAGCGCGTCGAATGGGGCGGGCCATGCGGGCAATGTCAGGCCTGCTCCATTGGGAAACTTGAGTTCCAGCGGCAAGCGCAGCAGTGTTGCGCCAGGATTTACGCCGACGTCGCCCATCAGCTTCAAGGTTTCCGAATAGGCGCCAATCAAAATGTGTTGGCCATTGTCCAGGGTGACGGGTGTCCCGTCCGGCAACGTGCCAGTGATGGCTCGGGCGCGCCCCCCCAAGGTGCGCGAGGCCTCAAACATCGTGACGTCATGACCCAGACGGAGGGCCTGAACCGCAGCCGCCAAGCCAGCCCAGCCGGCGCCAACAATGCCAACCTTCATCGCCCCAAGGCTTGAACCCGCCAAGCCAGCCATAACTTGCGCAGCGGCGTCAGGCTGACCCGTTGATGCAACACCTGGAAGTTGTCACGTTCGATTTCCTGCAGGAGGGTGCGATAAATGCTGGCCATCATCAAACCGGGCTTCTGTGCACGCCGGTCCGCCGCTGGCAGCAGTGCGAAGGCCTCGTCATAGAGGCTATGGGCCCGCGCCGCCTGAAACTTCATCAATGCGGTGAACCGGTCTGAGTAGGTGCGCTTGAGAATTTCATGCGCCTTGACGTCGAACTGTTGCAAGTCGCTCACAGGCAGATAAATGCGCCCGCGCAAGGCGTCTTCGCCGACGTCGCGAATGATATTGGTAAGTTGCAGTGCCTGCCCCAGTTTGTGGGCATACGCGGTGGTCTGGGGTTGCGTCTGGCCGAAGATACTGGCGGCAACTTCGCCCACGATACCCGCTACCAGGTGGCAATACCGCTGCAATCCGGCGTAGTCGAGGTAGCGCGTCTGCTCCAGGTCCATCTGGCAGCCTTCAATGATGGCCTGCATATGGCGAGGCTGAATGCCGTAGGCGGCGCTCAGCGGCATCAGGGCGAGCATGACCGGATGGGTGGCGTTACCAGAAAAAGCTTTGGCCACCTCTGCTTGCCACCAGGCCAGCTTGGTACGCGCTACACCGGGGTCCACCATATCGTCAACCACATCGTCCACTTCCCGGCAAAAGGCATAAAAGGCGGTGATGGCGGCCCGCCGGGGTTTGGGAAGGAACAGAAAGGCGTAATAAAAGCTGCTTCCGGATGCGGCGGCCTTTTGCTGTACATATTGCTCGGGGGTCATAGGGTGATTGTCACATCCCCATCACATGAAAAGAGCGCGCCAAACCATCAGGGGCAAGTCCACAGTTCCAATCTTGGGACGGTGTGTGAGCGTGGCGAAATTCATCGCCTGAATCTTGTCCCCAATGCGTAAGCCGCCCTGGACCACCAGGCGGAGTTCCCACCCAGCCCACCCAGGCACCTTGTTCACCAATGGAGCACCATTTAGCATCAAAGTCCTTGCGAACTGGACATTGTGTGCTATCAATAAAGTATTCTTTGAGGAAGCTTTCAGTCCCACAAGATCATTGGCCCTGACGCCATGGGCCGCGCATTCGTCGTCGGGAAGGTAGTAGCGCCCTCGTGCGATATCCAGCCCCAAATCTTGCCAAAAATTGAAGAGCTGCAAGGCTGTGCAGATATCGTCACTCTTCGCCAGCGAGTCCGGATCAGTGACGCCATACAGGTGCAGTACCAGTCGACCCACCGGGTTGGCGGAAAAGCGGCAATATTCGAGCAAGGCTGCACGGTTGGGGTAAGTGGCACCGTCGCGGCTTTTGGCAACATCCTGTTTGAACGCGGTGAGCAAATCACCCAGCAAATTAACAGGCAGTTTGAACTGATTCATCATCCGTGAAAGTGGTTCAAACACCTGGGGCCATCGCCCGGACCCGGGCTGACCCTGGTGCGCGGCCAACAGGTCAGCCTGCATGTCTTCCAGGTCCGCCAGGCGCTGTCCTGCGCTGGCGACTCCTTCATCGGCAATGTCATCCGCCGTCCGGGCAAACGCGTAAATGGCAGCAATCGGTGGACGCAAGTGGGCCGGGCACAACAGGGAAGCAACGGGAAAGTTTTCGTAGTGCCTGGTGTCGGCGACCTGTGGAGGGCTAGTTTCAGGTCGAAGGGGAGAGGCAGACATGGCCGCGAATGTTAACTGCTCAAAAAAGACCCTGAAACTGCCCCCAGCCCTGGCTTGCTGATGTGGCAGTTAACCCTGACAATCATAAAAACGTTCATCTTTACAATCATTTGGTCGCTCTCACGCTTGGTTTGAAGTCGATTCGACGGGACATGTTGTGCCGCCAATATCGGTTTTACTCTTTGAAAGTTTTTATTTCGGGTCTGCCATGCAAATACAGTCATCTCCATCGTCACGCACCCCGTTGTTGGCCGGTTTGCGGCGTCGCCCCGACCAAGCGTCTTCAAAACGCATCCAGGGCGTGGCCATTTTTGTGTCAATGGGCGTCATTCTTTTGCTGTCTGCATGCACCAAGCCGGTCGCGACAGAAGAGCCTATCCGTGCGGTCAAGGTGCTGACTGTCGCGGTGGACAGTATTCAGTCGGGTGCCGAGTTTGCGGGGGAAGTACGTGCCCGCGTTGAATCCCGCCTTGGTTTCCGGGTGGCGGGCAAGATCATTCAGCGTCCGGTTGAAGTGGGTCAGCGGGTTAAAGCGGGTCAGTTACTGGCCCAACTGGATGTGCAGGACTACCGGTTGGCTGCAGAAGCGGCCAAAGCACAGGTTGCGGCAGCCGCCACAAATCGCAACCTCGCGGAAGCGGATTACAAGAGATTCAAAGAATTAAAGGACCAAAACTTCATCAGTGGGGCTGAATTGGAGCGGCGCGAATCCACACTGAAAGCGGCACAGGCGCAGTTAGAGCAGGCTCAGGCCCAACTGGCTGGCCAGCGCAATCAAGCTGGCTACACCAGCTTGATGGCCGATGTCTCGGGTATTGTGACGGGTGTGGATGCTGAAGTTGGACAGGTCGTAGCCGCTGGAACGCCGATTGTTCGCATTGCCCAGGATGGCGCACGTGACGTTGTGTTTTCGGTGCCGGAAGACCGTGTGGCGGCTGTCACACCGGGTTCATTGGTGGAGGTGAGGTCGTGGGCAGAGGGAGCCAACAGAAAGGGAACCGTGCGTGAAGTTGCTGCAAGTGCTGACCCGGTAACCCGCACCTACCAGGTCAAAGTTTCCCTGGATGCCAAGGATGCCGCTGCTGCACCTCCATTGGGGGCAACTGTGTACGTCGTGCCAGCGGTGTTTGCCCGTTCCGGCATTCAGGTCATCAAGCTGCCAACCAGTGCACTCAAGCAAGACGGGAAGACCACCGCAGTTTGGTTACTGGACAAGGCCAGCATGACGCTGAAATCCCAGCCTGTCGAAATAGCCACGGCCGATGGCAATGATGCAATCATTGCGAAGGGTCTTGTTCCCGGAATGCTCGTCGTTTCCGCGGGTGTTCATGTATTGCAAGCCGGGCAAAAAGTAACGATTTACAATGAAAAATCTGCTCAAGTCCCGGTAGCCGCTCAGGTTCCTGCTCCGAAATCTGTAGCGCCCTTGGGTGCGGCTTCTGTGGCGAAGTAAGCGCACCATGACATCACCACAACCCAAAGAGAGTTTTAACCTCTCCAAGTGGGCGCTGTTGCACCCGGCGCTGACACGGTATTTGATGATCGTGCTGATGGCGCTCGGATTTGCCACGTTTTTCCAGTTGGGGCAGGACGAGGATCCACCGTTTGCGTTTCGCGTTATGGTGGTCAAAACAATTTGGCCAGGGGCGACGGCTCAGCAGGTTGCCGAGCAGGTGACTGACAAGATTGAGCGTGCACTTCAGGAAGTTCCTTTTGCAGACAAGATTCGTAGCTTCTCCAAACCGGGTGAGTCCACGGTAATCTTCCAGTTGAAAGACACCTCCAAACCAGCAGAGGTTCCCAACATTTGGTATCTGGTCCGCAAGAAGGTTGGAGACATGCGTGGCACGCTACCCGCTGGCGTTGTCGGTCCTTTCTTTAACGATGACTTTGGCGATGTTTATGGCGTGATTTATGCGCTGGAGTCTGACGGATTCTCAAACGCTGAAGTCAAAACGGTGGCTGATAACGTTCGTCAGGAACTGTTGAGGGTTCAGGATGTCAACAAGGTGGAGTTGTTTGGGGTCCAGGACGAAAAGTTATACATCGAAATATCGCAGAAGCGACTGGCCCAACTTGGTCTGGACTTGAACCAGGTTCTATCCCAGCTCGGGCAACAAAACGCCGTCGAAGGCGCTGGGACCATGCAGACTCCCCTGGACGTCTTGCAGGTGCGAGTCGCAGGGCAATTCGACACGATTGAGAGTGTCAAGAGCATGCCCATACGGGGAAGTTCCGGAAACCAGCTGAGGCTTGAAGACATCGCGGACATCAAAAGAGGGTATATCGATCCAGCCCAAATCAAGGTCAGGTTTCAGGGGCGGGAGGTCATTGCTCTTGGAGTCTCCATGGCGAAGGGCGGGGACATCATTGCGTTGGGTAAGGCTCTGAAAATTGCCACTGAAAAGCTGGGGCCCATACTACCCGTCGGTATGAAGTTGGTACAGGTTCAAGACCAGCCAAGTGCCGTTGCCACTTCAGTCAACGAGTTTGTCGGCGTGCTCATCGAAGCCATCGTGATTGTGCTGGCTGTCAGTTTCGTCAGTCTGGGTTTTCATCGTCGACCTGGGGTTCACCCACTTTACAAGCGCTACTACATTGACATGAGGCCAGGGCTGGTGGTGGGTATTACGATCCCTCTCGTCCTTGCCGTGACATTTTTAGGTATGTATTACTGGGGGATCGGCTTGCACAAGATTTCCCTCGGTTCCCTCATCATTTCTTTGGGCCTGTTGGTTGATGACGCCATCATTGCCGTTGAAATGATGGTCCGGAAAATGGAGGAAGGCTACGACAAAGTGAGAGCGGCAACTTTTGCCTACGAAATCACAGCCATGCCAATGCTCACTGGCACGTTAATTACAGCGACAGGTTTTTTGCCTATTGGGTTGGCCAAATCCGTCACGGGAGAATATACATTCGCGATTTTCGCCGTTACCGTGTTGGCGCTGGTGCTGAGTTGGCTTGTGTCGGTTTACTTTGTTCCTTACCTTGGAACCGTTTTTTTAAAGACGCCTGCTCACATCAAGGTTCTGCCACCTCTTGAAGGTGCCGTTATCTCTGCACCGGTTGCAGCAGATTCTTTTGACAAGACCATCCGTATGACGGTGGCGGGGCGGGCTGCCTTGGCGCCTGCCTCGACCCACCCCCACGAAAGTTTTGACAGTGCCTTCTACAACACGTTCCGAAAAACAGTGAACTGGTGTGTCAAATACCGCTGGATCACCATTGCTTTGATGATCTTGACGTTTGCCTTGGGCATTGTCGGCATGGGGAAAGTGCAGCAGCAATTCTTCCCGGATTCAAGCCGACCAGAAGTCATGCTGGACGTTTGGTTTCCGGAGGGCACATCGTTTGAGGCGAATGAAGCGGTCACTCAAAAGATTGAAAAACGCCTGATGGCGGAAGAAGGTATCAAGAGCGTAAGCACTTGGGTGGGTTCAGGCGTGCCACGGTTCTATTTGCCGCTTGACGTTGTGTTTCCCCAGTCGAATGTGTCGCAATTTATAGTTCTCCCCAAAGATTTGAAAGTGAGGGAAACCTTGCGTGTCAAATTGCCTGCATTGTTGGCTCAGGAGTTTCCCGAGGTGAGAGGGCGGGTCAAGGTGTTGCCAAATGGTCCTCCGGTGGCCTATCCAGTTCAATTTCGGGTGATCGGGAGCGACCCGGCGGTTTTGCGCCAACGCGCCGACGAAGTCAAGGCGGTCATGAGTGAAAACGCCAACACGCGAGGGGTGAATGACAACTGGAATGAGTTTGTCAAAGTAATTCGTCTGGACGTAGACCAATCCAAGGCCAGGGCCTTGGGCGTGTCCAGCCAATCAATTGCACAGGCCTCAAAAACCATCCTTGCGGGAACAACCGTTGGGCAATTTAGGGAAGGTGACAAACTGATTGATATCGTGTTGCGACAACCTGCAGATGAAAGAAATGCAATCACGGATATCGCCAATGCCTATTTACCCACATCCTCTGGACGAACGATTCCACTGATGCAGATTGCTCGACCGTCTTTTGGCTGGGAACCTGGCGTTATGTGGCGGGAAAACCGGGACTATGCGATCACGGTTCAAAGTGATATTGCTGAAGGGTTGCAGGGCGCAACGGTTACTGCTGAATTGAATCCCAAACTCCGAGCATTGGAGAAAAAATGGTTGCTGGACGGATTTGCAGGTTATCGGATTCAGGTGGCAGGTGCTGTTGAGGAAAGTAGCCGCGGTTCGGCTTCCATCGCTGCTGGTGTCCCCATCATGCTTTTCATCACCTTCACTTTGCTCATGCTTCAATTGCACAGCTTCAGCCGAGCCGTTTTGGTATTTTTGACCGGTCCCATGGGCATTGCGGGTGTGGCAGGCGCCCTGTTAGTGCTCAACCGTCCGTTTGGCTTTGTCGCTCTTTTGGGTGTTATTGCCCTCATGGGAATGATTCAGCGCAATTCGGTGATCTTGATCGATCAAATTGAGCAGGACCGAGCTGCTGGAGTCCCGACTTGGGACGCCATTGTTGAGAGCGCCGTGCGCCGCTTGCGCCCTATCGTGCTGACCGCTGCAGCTGCGGTTCTGGCCATGATCCCGTTGTCGAGGTCTGTGTTTTGGGGGCCCATGGCGGTAGCGATCATGGGTGGACTGATTGTCGCGACGGTGTTGACACTTCTCGCGCTTCCAGCCATGTACGCGGCATGGTTCAAAGTTCGGCGCTAGTGATGGAAATTGGAGACTTTCCACAGGTTAAAATCGGCGGTTGACCGATTTCGGGGGATGGTCATTTTCTGGAGCAGGAGAGCCTGTTCTGGATGTGGCCTTCCCTATATTTTTTTGCGCGGGTGGCGAAATTGGTAGACGCACCAGGTTTAGGTCCTGACGTCCGCAAGGATGTGGGGGTTCGAGTCCCCCCCGCGCACCAACACGATGAAACTTTGTGAGCTTGATGGCTGCTCGATGGTGGCCGGTTGATTCACAGCATTTAGGAGAAGTGGTATGGCTGTTACTGTTGAGACGCTCGAAAAGCTTGAGCGGAAAATGACCCTGACTTTGCCCGTGGGCATCATTCAGTCCGAAGTTGATTCGCGTTTGAAGAAGCTTGCACGCACAGTGAAAATGGACGGTTTTCGTCCTGGCAAGGTCCCGATGAACGTCGTGGCTCAACGCTACGGCTACTCAGTTCATTACGAAGTGATGAACGACAAAGTCGGCGAGGCTTTTGCGAATGCAGCCAATGAGGCCAAACTGCGCGTTGCAGGACAGCCAAGAATCACGGAAAGTGCTGCCGGCCCAGAAGGCGAAATGGCCTTTGATGCTGTTTTTGAAGTTTACCCAGAAGTCAAAATTGGGGATTTGGGAGCAGCAGAGGTCGAGAAAATGTCCGCCGACGTGACTGAGGCTGCCATCGATAAAACGCTGGAAATTTTACGTAAACAACGACGTACCTTTGCCCAACGCGCTCAAGACGCGGCCGCCCAGACGGGCGACCGAACTACCGTCGATTTTGAAGGAAAGATTGACGGTGAACCTTTTTCAGGCGGAAAAGCCGAAGACTTTCAGTTCATCGTGGGTGACGGTCAAATGCTGAAGGAGTTTGAAGAAGCTGTCACTGGCATGAAGTTGGGTGAGAGCAAGACATTCCAGCTGGCATTTCCTGCCGAATATCACGGAAAAGATGTTGCAGGCAAAACTGCTGATTTCATGGTTACCGTTAAAAAAATTGAAGCGGTGCACCTGCCAGACGTCAACGAAGCTTTGGCCAAGTCACTTGGAATTGCCGATGGCACCGTTGATGGTTTGCGTGCGGACGTTCGTAAAAACTTGCAAAGGGAAGTTAAGTTCCGCTTGCTCGCTCGCAACAAGCAGGCTGCAATGGACGCGCTGATTGCGAAGTCTGAACTGGATTTGCCCAATGCCAGCGTCCAATCGGAGTTGGAACGACTGATTGAAGGTGCTCGTGCCGACTTAAAACAACGCGGCGTGAAAGATGCGGAGAAAGCACCAATTCCTGACGATATTTTTCGACCACAGGCTGAGCGGCGGGTTCGACTGGGTCTGGTGGTTGCAGAGTTGGTTCGTGCCAATGAATTGCACGCCAAGCCCGAGCAGATCAAGACGCATATCGAAGATTTGGCCGCCAGCTATGAAAAGCCTGCTGATGTGGTACGTTGGTACTACGGTGATAACAAAAGGATGGCCGAGGTGGAAGCCATCGTGATTGAAAACAATGTCACAGAATTCATTTTGGGCAAAGCCAAGGTTACCGAAAAGGAAATTTCATTCGACGATTTGATGGGCCAAAACTAGGGCTGGCACAAGAAGTTGAAATGGGGTTTGCTTGGGGGGTTGTAGTCCCGACGGCAAGCCCCATTTCCATTCTGGAATCAATTTTTGTAAACCCCGTCCAATTGGAGAAAAAATGAACATGCAGAACAGCGCAATGGAAACCCAAGGCCTTGGCATGGTGCCGATGGTGATTGAGCAGTCAGGTCGGGGCGAGCGTGCCTATGACATCTACTCGCGCCTGCTCAAGGAGCGGGTCATCTTTCTGGTTGGCCCGGTGGAAGACTACATGGCCAACGTGATCGTTGCACAGCTGCTTTTCCTTGAAAGTGAAAATCCTGACAAGGACATTTCCCTGTACATCAACTCGCCTGGTGGCTCCGTCAGTGCCGGGCTTGCGATTTTTGACACCATGAACTTCATCAAGCCCGCTGTGTCCACACTGTGCATGGGCATGGCGGCCAGTATGGGCTCGTTCTTGCTGATGGCAGGTGCCAAGGGCAAGCGATTCGCACTTCCCAATTCAAAAATCATGATTCACCAGCCGTCAGGTGGCGCTCAGGGTAAGGCGACAGACATCGAAATCCACGCCCGCGAGATCCTCAAGACGCGTGAGCAACTCAACAAACTGTATGCAGAGCGCACCGGTCAGCCTTTGGAAAAAATTGCACTCGACATGGAGCGCGACTATTACATGTCTGCTGACGAGTCCAAAGACTATGGGCTCATTGACCAGGTGATTTCCAAACGAACCTGAAGTTGCGCCTCTTAAGGGAGGTGTAAACCACGAGGCGGCGTTTCCTGTTCGAGGATTCGCCGTTTCTTTATTTGGGTATCATTCAGTAACTTCAGTGAAAAGGCATCGCTCCCATGGCCGAGAAAAAAGGCACGTCCAGTGAAAAAACCCTCTACTGCTCTTTCTGCGGAAAGAGTCAGCACGAAGTTAAAAAGCTGATTGCCGGTCCTTCAGTCTTCGTGTGTGATGAATGTATTGATCTATGTAATGAGATCATTCGTGACGAACTGCCTGCGAATGTGGATCCCAAAGAATCCAAAAGTGAGTTGCCCACACCCGCTGAAATCAAGGCAAATCTTGACAATTATGTAATCGGGCAAGAACCCGCCAAGCGCACACTTTCGGTCGCTGTCTACAACCATTACAAGCGCCTGCGACACAAAGAGAAGGCAAAGAAGGACGATGTTGAGCTTGCCAAGAGCAACATTCTTCTGATTGGGCCAACCGGCTCCGGTAAAACGCTTTTGGCGCAAACTCTGGCGCGAATGCTGGATGTGCCTTTTGTGATGGCGGATGCGACAACCCTGACTGAAGCCGGTTATGTCGGTGAAGATGTCGAAAACATCGTCCTCAAACTCTTGCAGACTTGCAACTATGAAGTGGAGCGGGCGCAGCGGGGGATTGTCTACATCGATGAAATTGACAAAATATCCCGCAAGTCGGATAACCCGTCGATCACTCGAGATGTGTCTGGCGAAGGCGTTCAACAGGCCTTGCTCAAACTGATTGAAGGCACTATGGCCAGCGTGCCGCCTCAGGGAGGACGCAAGCACCCCAATCAGGACTTTGTCCAGATCGACACCACGAATATTTTGTTCATTTGCGGCGGAGCCTTCTCTGGTCTGGAAAAGGTTATTGAAAACAGGACGGCATCATCGGGCATTGGTTTCGGGGCTTCAGTCAAGAGCAAAGAGCAACGTAGCCTGACTGAAGTTTTCAAGGAAGTGGAACCAGAAGACTTGATTAAATTTGGTTTGATCCCCGAATTGGTTGGTCGCATGCCAGTTGTGGCTACTTTGGCAGAGTTGAGTGAGGATGCTTTGGTCCAAATTCTTACCGAGCCGAAAAATGCGTTGGTGAAGCAATATGCAAAGTTGCTGGCCATGGAGGGGGTTGATCTTGAAATTCGACCTTCTGCGCTCAAAGCGATAGCACGCAAAGCATTGGCTCGCAAGACAGGGGCTCGGGGTTTGCGCTCTATCCTGGAGCAGTCGCTGATTGACACCATGTACGAGCTGCCAAATGCGTCCAACGTGGACAAAGTGGTGGTTGATGAGTCCACGATTGACGAAAACAAGCCACCTTTACTGGTTTACCGCGAAGTTGCCAAGAAGGCTTGATAAGCGCGGTAATTGTGGCGATTTGCTGGGCCTAGCCATTGTGGGCCCAGGTTGACAATCGCTTGCGGGTTGAAAAAGCTTGCAGTCTCTCCATATTGATTAGGTAACTTAAAGGTTTCCAAAATGTCCGGTCACACACCTCTGCCAGCAAATCCGATAGAACTGCCCTTATTGCCTTTGCGCGATGTTGTTGTATTTCCCCATATGGTCATTCCACTCTTTGTGGGACGTCCGAAGAGTATCAAAGCGCTTGAAGCGGCCATGGATTCTGAGCGGCGCATCATGTTAGTGGCTCAGAAAACAGCCGCGAAAGACGATCCGGTCGTTTCTGACATGTTTGAAGTGGGTTGTATTTCGACCATCCTTCAAATGCTCAAACTGCCCGACGGCACCGTTAAAGTTCTTGTAGAAGGTCAACAGCGAGCCCTTGTCGACAAAATTGAAGAAGGTGAGCTTCACTTCTCGGCAACCGTCACTCCCATTGAATCTGTTCTGGATTCTTCTGACAAACAGCGGGTCAAATCCAGTGAAATTGAAGCCTTGCGCAGAGCCGTGATGCAGCAGTTTGACCAGTATGTCAAGCTGAACAAGAAGATACCTCCAGAGATCCTGACTTCCATTTCCAGTATTGATGACCCGGGCAGATTGGCAGACACCATTGCCGCGCACTTGCCGCTCAAACTGGATAACAAGCAGTCCGTGCTTGCCTTGGCGGGTGTCAAGGAGCGGCTAGAAAATTTGTTTGGACAAATAGAGCGGGAAGTTGACATTCTCAATGTCGACAAAAAAATTCGTGGCCGCGTCAAACGGCAGATGGAAAAGAACCAGCGGGACTTCTACCTAAACGAACAGGTCAAGGCCATTCAGAAGGAGTTGGGTGAAGGTGAAGATGGCGCTGACATTGATGAGATTGAAAAGAAGATCAAGTCATCAAAGATGCCGAAAGATGCCTTGAAAAAAGCGGAAGGGGAACTCAAGAAGCTCAAGCTCATGTCGCCCATGTCGGCGGAAGCAACGGTTGTCAGAAACTACATAGATGTGCTGACGGGATTGCCATGGGCTGCCAAGACAAAGATCAAACACAACCTGGGCAACGCAGAAACGGTTCTGAATGAAGACCATTTTGGTTTGGATCGTGTCAAGGATCGAATCCTCGAATATCTGGCAGTTCAGCAGCGTGTCGACAAAGTGAAAGCGCCAATCCTCTGTCTGGTTGGACCTCCTGGGGTGGGCAAAACATCTTTGGGACAATCCATTGCCAAAGCCACAGGTCGTAAATATGTGCGCATGGCATTGGGCGGCATGCGGGACGAAGCTGAAATTCGCGGTCATCGCCGTACCTATATTGGTGCCATGCCTGGCAAAGTATTGCAAAGCCTCTCAAAAGTAGGTACCCGCAATCCGTTGTTTTTGCTCGATGAAATTGACAAGCTGGGCACGGACTTCCGTGGCGATCCGTCAAGTGCCTTGCTGGAGGTGTTGGACCCTGAGCAAAACCACAAATTTGGCGATCACTACGTCGAGGTCGATTTTGATTTGAGTGACGTAATGTTCGTTGCAACTTCCAATTCCATGAACATACCGCCAGCTTTGTTGGACCGCATGGAAGTGATTCGTTTGTCGGGGTACACAGAGGACGAAAAAACCAGCATAGCTCTGAAATACCTTTTGCCAAAGCAATTGAAAAACAATGGTGTCAAGTTGGACGAACTGCTGGTGACCGAAGAGGCGGTTCGCGACATAGTTCGTTATTACACGCGCGAAGCGGGTGTTCGATCGCTGGAGCGCGAACTGTCAAAAATCTGCCGCAAGGTCGTCAAAGGCCTGCTCCTCAAGAAAATGACCGCTCAAGTCACCGTGAATGGCGGCAACCTGAATGACTTCTTGGGGGTTCGCAAGTACACCTATGGCCGGGCCGAAGAGCAGAATCAGGTGGGTCAGGTCGTTGGCCTGGCCTGGACAGAAGTCGGCGGCGATTTGCTGACGATCGAAGCTACGGTGATGCCCGGCAAAGGTGTAATCACCCGCACAGGCTCACTGGGCGATGTCATGAAGGAGTCTGTGGAAGCCGCCAGGACCGTGGTGCGCAGTCGCTCCCGTAGATTGGGCATCAAAGATGAAGTGTTTGAGAAAAAGGACATTCACATCCATGTGCCTGATGGTGCGACGCCGAAGGACGGCCCAAGTGCCGGGGCAGCCATGACCACGGCCTTTGTTTCTGCAATAACGGGTATTCCGGTCCGCGGCGACGTGGCAATGACTGGGGAAATCACACTGCGGGGCGAAGTCACAGCAATTGGTGGACTGAAAGAAAAACTGCTTGCAGCTTTGCGGGGTGGAATCAAGACAGTTCTGATCCCTGAAGAGAACGCCAAAGACCTTCAGGATATTCCGGAAAACGTTAAAAACAATCTGGAGATCGTGCCGGTTCGATGGATCGACAAGGTTTTGGAAATCGCGCTGGAACGCATGCCTACGCCTTTGCCTGAGGATGAAGTTGTGCAACTTGCAACCACAGCTACAGATGTGGTGACGGTTGCAGAACCTGTTCTGGATGGCGGTGGCTCAGTCAAACATTGAAGTTCAGAAGCCGTTTACCTTCGCCAAAAATCGCTGAAGTGTGTTGGATCGAAGAAAAAAGTGCGCTATAATTTGAGGCTAGATTTGCGGGAATAGCTCAGTTGGTAGAGCGCAACCTTGCCAAGGTTGAGGTCGAGAGTTCGAGACTCTTTTCCCGCTCCAAATATTGAAAAAAGGGAAGCTCTGGCTTCCCTTTTTCATGCTTTTTGTAGAAGTTACCGGCGCGATAGCAAATCGGTTATGCAACGGATTGCAAATCCGTCTAGCCCAGTTCGACTCTGGGTCGCGCCTCCAGTATTCATGCGGGTTTCCGGCCCGTGAGCACGTTTTGCGGCTCTACAATTTTCCGGACTTCTCTACAAAAACAGCCTTCCGCTTACGCGGGAATCCCTGTTTATCATGGCGCGAATGTGGCCAGTTTGGGTGCGAAATTCCCGCAACGCGAATGGCACTTGTGACGGTTTGGCATCGCTGCCGCTGGCATACCTAAAGCGGGTTCAGTTTCCGCCCCGTTGGGGCTATCCTGGGGTGCCCCCAGACCCCACGCCAATTGCGACGTAAGGATGCCTTCAAAAAGGCACCAATTTGTGCATCAAGTTAGGATGCGATACGCAGAAAACTCGCTGCGCTTGGAAACGATCTGTATTTGGGGAAATAGATTGCACCGTCAACAATCGTCTCTGTAAATGGGCTTTCGCTCATAACACCTGCCCAGTATTTTCTTGCGCACTGTTCCCATTCTGCAGGCAAACAATTTAGCCATGTTGTGTCCGCTTGATGCGTCCTAGCGTCAACTAGGACGTTGCATTCATGGACAGCCTTCGCCTCATTGGGGAACCACTCCCTAAGGGCTCTTTCGACCAAGCTTTGGTCGTCAAAAAGGTAAATCGACTTTAGACGTGAAGGCTTTTCTGGAAATTGCCCTTTTCTCACCGTTTCAAAAATGGCTTCTTTTGCATCATTCAGTTTTAAGTATGAATATGGCGTCTGGGCGTTTTCAAGATGAGGTTCTGCGCGAATTCCCGCACTTGCGCTAAGCAGCGCGCCTTTTCCAACTGCAACGTTGTTGTAGAACATAGCGGCGGTTGGCCCCATGCTAGGGACCACATGCCAGTAGTTCTTTTGACCAATTTCACGATGCCCCCAACAAGTGTCAACAATCATTCAACGCCTTTAAGCAGGTTGGAACTTTGTAGATTGTATGGACTGGCTTAATGTGAATTTTTTGTTGCGTACCTTTGCGACCGTCAGCGCAATGGCTTCACACGCTGGCCGCTGTGCCTGCGCACGTAGTGCTCTGTCATGTCCCGTTTTTTGTGCCCGAGTAGGCTTTGCGAGTGTGCAAGGTCGCCCGTATCGGTTGCGGTCTTGGCCCTGATATCCCGGAATTGAAAACTAACACCTGCAATCTTTCTGGCCTTGTCCAATCGACTGCGGAGGGTGTGCGGCCCGATGGGTTGGCCGTTGTCGTCTTGAATCAGGAACGGGCTGATCTGGTCGCGCTTGCGCTCAATGAGGTTTTCAACCACTTGGCCCAGTTCGCCCGTGAGTTCAATCGCGCGCTTGGTGCCCGTCTTGTTTTGGGTAATCCATAGTGCGCCATCGCGGATATCTGCGCGCTGAATTTTCAGAATATCGGCGGGTCGCTGCCCGGTCAACAATGCCAGATTCATTGCATCTTTCAGGGTAGGGTGTGCCACCTCAAGAACTGCATTGAATTCTGAATCGGTCACATACCTGTCGCGGCCCGATTCAGTAAACCCCTTCACGCCCTGGCAAGGGTTGGGCGCGTCTGTGTAGCCCCATTCCCTGGCCTTATTGAACATGTGACTGAGTAGCGCCTTTTCCCGGTTCGCCCTGGCCTTGGCTTGCTCGCCGCGCTTGTCCATGTACTGGCGAACGTGAAACGGCTTGATTGAGTCAATCAGCACCTTGCCAAAAACGGCGTTCAGACGTTCCATTTCGGTTGCGTTGTCGCGCCGGGTTCTGGGTGCTTTGCCGGGGACGATTTCGCGGGTGTACCGCGCCGCCACTGCTGCAAACGTCCTGGCCTCCGGGTCTGGTTCTGTGCCCTCCATCCGCGCCCAAGCAACAAGGGCTTGCAGTCGATCTGCCCCCAAAGGTGTCCACTTTCTGAGTTTGGAGCTGTCAACGTGATAAAAACGCCCGTCCTTTAGGTGCAACCCCTTAGGCAATCCCTTGTTGACGGTGCGTTTTCTGCCCATATCAATGACGGTTCAACGCCTCAAAATTCGGTTGTTCCAAGGCTAAAGCGGGGTTGAACTGGTTGACCTGGCTTCCCCGACTGGTGCCTAAGCGGTCGTTGAAGTGGTCGCGCGCCACCTTTGGTTTTTCGTGACGGTCGAGCACAAAGCGCCAGCGGTTGCGCTCAAGCCATCCGGCTTGTTGCTTGCTCGCCTTGTACCCGGTCAATTCTTCAATTTCGCCAGCGGTCAAAAACAAGTTGCTCATGATTTTTCCCTGCGACGGCGTGCGCTTTTGAGCCTGATTACCTTCATAAGGCCGTCGTCTTTCATGCGTCGGCTCAACTTGGCAACGTGCTTTTTCAGACGCTCAATGTTGTGTTCCAGCGTGTAAGGCCGAATCAATCTGAATTCACCTGGCTTGGGTATGTGTCGCTTTTTCACGATGTCTCCATGACATGCAGCTATTTAAGTCAACCGTGCTGCAACCCGCATGGTTGCTGGGTTGAACCGGGTTTTTGCTGTTCGGGTGAACTGGGTTTTTGCTGGCTTTCAACTGCGGATGAAATCGTGGTTGATACGCCTTGAGGCATTGATTTGTAAGCAACTACGCCGCTTGCAGGGTCGTTTGCTGCGCCGAAATAGGCTATCTGCGCGAGGCGCTGAATTCTCTTTTCTAAGATGTCAATTTGGTCTTGCCTATTGCGCGCGATGCCAGCACTCATGATGGCAGCGTTGTGCGCTTCGCAATCAACGGCCGATCTTCCCCAGCGCGTGAGCCAAAACATGGCAAGCATGACCGGGTGCGGTGCATCCCCCGCTTTAATCCATTTTTTGACGATGGCTTCACTCACGCAAAGGGCGCGCGCTATTTCTTTGGGTTTTGGATTGCCGATGTCCTCCAAGATCAGCGATAGTGGCGGCATTTGTCGGGGTAGTCTGTTAAGCATGGCTTCCCCTTTGCGGTGCCTGCAATGGCATGTTCTTGCGCGTTTTTGTGGGGTCGCTATGCTCCGGGGTGCTCGATCTCCAATCGGCTCGCCCCGCGCTTGGTAGGGGTGCCCAGCGCGGGGCACTTTTCTGACTTCTCAACCCCTCTGCAATTGCTGTCCGGGCTTCCTCCAACACGGGTTTCAAAACGCCTTTGCACGCGTCGTACGCATGGATGAAGGTGCCGCATCGTCTGGCTCCCATGGCTTGGCTGTACGCGGCTTTCTGAAAATTCATTTTGATGCTCTCCAATCGTGACGCACGGCCTACGCTTGCGCAGCGTTGCCGCTGCCTGCTCGCGTGAAGGCGTTTGAAAATGCCGTATGAAGTTCAGACTCTGAAAAATTTTGCAGTCGCCCTGGCAAGCGTTGGTTCGTTACCAGTTGCAAAAAATCATCGTCGCTTAGGTGCTTGAATGCCGCTGCAATGGTTGGTGCTGCGGTGTTCAATGCCCACCTCACATTTCGGCTAACTTCTGCCTGCACTGTCTCAAGTGCCAAACGGCCCGTGGTTTTTATTTTTTCTGCTTGTGGCGCGCTTCGTGCCTTAATCAACGCGCGTTGATGCCAGTCAGAAGCGCCAGCAAAAAAGCCTGCGGGTTTGCGCAGCATTTCTACTGGTAATGTGCGCAGTTTGTTGCCATATCTCAGTTCAATGCGAAGCCATTTCGAGCGAGCTTCAAAGCCAAAAAGCTGGTGCCCCTTTTCATAGACGTTGGTTTGTTTCCCCGCTTCTTTCGAGCCGAAATACAGTGAGCGCCCGTCCCTCGGGTGTGCAGACCAATCGCCCACCATGTTGCATTTCAGTCGCTTGCCATCAGCGTTGCATAGCCCTTGGTCATACTCGCTTTTGATCTGGTCTAAGCCACCTTCAAGACCGTCAAAAAAATCAAGGGCAAGGTCAATGCGCGTGAGCTTTGCATTGTGGCTTTGCACGATGTCTGCAATTCGCTTGTTCCAAGCGTGCGCAGCAAAGGTGCAGGCATGGCCGTATAGATTGGCATGGATGGTTTCAGCTTGAGCGCGCTGCCTTGGGCTGTCGCTTGATGACAGGTAGCCAATCCATCCGCATTCCGCGCCGTGGCGCTCGATTGACCACCGAAATTTATAGAAGTCATGCCCCTTGCGTTGCTCCGGGTGTATGACGAAATCGGCCCCAAGCGCTCTGCAAATTTCATCGGCTAGTTCGAGAGCTTGTGCACTTGGAATCCAGTCAGCGTCTGGTATTTCCCTGAGCACCTTTTGCATTTCGGCCTTCCGGTAGTTTTCATCCCAGATTGACAGGCAGAAGGGCAAAAGGGCATCAACGGAAGGTGAGGGCGCGTTGCGCAGATTGCACGTGAACCTAACCCAGTCAATGTGCACTGGCGTTCTATGGGCCTTGCGTTCTGCCAAAAGTCGGGACTTAACCTCAGACCCATTTAAGGCCAAATCGTTAGATTTAGTCACCTTTTGAAGCTCCGGATGTTATCCCCGTGATTACCATCGGGGATGCTGCAAAGCCGGCGCCCCTGGCGCTCTGTTCTGTCCCGAAAATTGGCTGAAATTTGGCGCGCAAAGTCGCTGAATTCATGGCCGACCAATGCCAATACCTGGCGGCTTTTAGCCTCATATTCCCGCCTGTGGGTAGTAGGGCCGTATTGCAGCGCGCATGCCTAGTTGGCTTTGCAGCGCAATCGCCAGCGCTTCGGCCTCGTCCTCGGTCAAGTGGTAAGCCATCGCCGGGTGACTGGCAACCTGGAGAAGTCCCGGCCCAAAATTGGCCGCGTAGCCGGGTACGTCCGGCATCCAGACTACGCAGGTTTGCGGGGTCAGCTTGTGGGTTTGCTTGAGTGGCTTGTGTGCGCGCACCTGGCGTTCAATGCAGCGGCGCTGTGCTCGGTTTGGCATGGGTCTATCTCCAATCGGGTTGCAGGCGTTTGGGGCGCGCCTGCGATGTGTGTCAACGAGGTTTTTGTGGGCCTGTCGTTCCGGCCTGCTGGTTCATGGCTGTGACCACGAACAAGCCGACAAGAACCGCGATCACGACAGCGGCTTTTGAACCGCCTGCGCCAATCATGGGGATGGGGGCAATCATGGTTTAGCCCTCCATTTCTTCTGTTGAAGGCGTTGGCTTTGGCAGTCGCAAGGTTTCCCGCTTCCCTTTTGGCTTCGCGGTGTCGGTGTCGTCCGTCAAGGCGAACACCTCATAGACTGGGGAGTCGTTAACCCACTTTGAAAGCGCGTCACCCAGCGTTTTGGGGTCGCTGTCTGTGGCCTTGGCAATGACGTTTTTGCCTTGCAGGAAGCGAAACAGAAGGTGACTTTCTGCCAGCGTTCCGAACAGCTCGCGCATGGCCTGTTCTGTTGCGTCTGTTGCGCCGCCCAGAAAGCCGGATGTGTAGGCGGTGCCGATCAGTTCCGCTATGCGACTGTCGTTTTCTTCCATGCGGTCAAGCACCCGGTCAACCTGGTCTTGCGACACGTCGCCCGAAATGAGAAAGCCAGCGCCTGCGCTGGGTGTGATGCCGCGTTGCTGGTTGCTTTCTTTGCTCTCGGCTTCTTGCTTGGCTTTCAGGGTCGCGTCAATTTCGGTGAAATCAACGTTTTGCGACTCATAAAAGTCGCGTAGCTTCTTTTGGTCGATTGCGTCAAGACGGTAGCGCCCAGCTTCAAATTGCTTGAGCTTGTAGGCTTGGATTCCCGTTTGGTCAATGACGTTTTTTTGAGAAACCGTTAGCGCGGCGCGCGCCGCCTGTGATTGCTGGTAGGTAAGTGATGGTTGAATTTTGGTTGCCATGGATTTATTCCTTTAAGCATAAAAACATGCTGAAACGAATCATAGCACTTGTCCATCAAAAATCAACCGTTAGGCAAAAAATAATGCCAATAGGAATTACGGAGTGTCTTTTGGCCTCTTGGCTCTCGCAATCGCCACAGCCCTGTCCCTCTTTGCAAAGCCTGAAACGTACTGTCCGTAACTCTCTCCCCCAATCTCGGGCTGTGATCGCATTAGTTTGATTCGTGCATCGATCAACCCATTGATAAATTCACCTATTTGCCCATTGCCATCGTCTGCCAGCGTCCCATAAAGCAGCCATTGCGATGGGATTTCCAATGTGTCGCACAGCACGCGAAACTCACCAAGTCCTGGCAATCTTTCGCCTGACTCGTACCGCGAAATTGAAGTTTGAGACACGCCTTGTCCATCGGTGTCGTAATCTTTTGACAGCCTTGCAAGCGCGCCAACGCTCAAGCCCAATTCATCCCTGGCATACCTGAGGCGCTCGCCGAATCTAAATTCTGGTTTCGAGTGCTCGGTGCCCGGCGCACCAACCGACTCCATCGCAATAAGTCGAACGAAGGGAGCTTTTGCCTCAGTCGTTTTGTCAATCGATGCAGTTGAATCAGTCATATTTTTGTGCGTTGTGTTGGTGCAGGATTCTACGGTTCAGGTCTGCTAAATGCTGCCCAGCAATCATTCAAGGCGAGAGCGCTGGCGTTGCTTAGCGTTGATAGCCAACACTGAAACAATTAGCGTTTTGCCGCTGGTGCGCACAAATCTATCGCAGCACCACGAGTTAACCCAAGTCCACCCTCAGCAGGGATTCCCCATGCTTTTTCAAAGCATTTTGTGACTTCAACTGCACTGGTTGAACCAGTACATAACCTGACGGCTTGCCCCGCATTAAGACCAAGGCCTCCATCGTCGGGATGTCCCCATGCTTTTTCATAACATTTCGTGACTTCCACCGCATTGCTCGCGCCGTTACATAGGCTTATGGCTTGACCTTGAGTTAGACCAAGCCCCCCATCGTTGCGATGTGCCCAAGCCTTAGTAAAACAATCTGTGGATTCGGTTGCGGTAGCTGACTCACAAATTAAGAAAAAGGTGATTGGTATTGCCAATAGAAAATGCTTCATTTTGGTTGCCCTCCGTTTGCAGGTAAGCCCTTCGAAAATCACTCTACAAAATTTCCGCCGTCTGAGCAACGGCGCGGGTTGCCGGGTAGGGGGGCCCTCGTCGTTTGTAGAGATAGAATATCGTAAGTGGTTGTCGCGGCTCAAATCGCCTTAGCATTGCAAATCCGTCTAGCCCAGTTCGACTCTGGGTCGCGCCTCCAGTTTTTGTCTGTCAGTGAATGATAAATTCGACTGGCATGGCTTGAATGCATGTTCGGAAAATCGAAGCCTCGTCTTCCATGGTTGACGGGGCTTTTTTGTTCCACAATAGCGTCAGCCGCCCGAGTGGTGAAATAGGTAGACACATCGGACTTAAAATCCGCCGCTTCGTGAATAACGGGCGTACCGGTTCGATTCCGGTCTCGGGCACCAATCGTCTTTTGAGACACGGATGCACAACATGTCACGCTCAAACGCCCCTTTCGAAATCCATGTTCACGGTCAGGTGCCTCTGCGTTCCGACGTGAATTTTGAGCAGCTTCAAGATGCGCTCAAACCCTTGTGGAAATATGCAGGTACCAGGTCGTTGGCTGATGGTGCAATGAGTGCCTACGAGGACGAGCCTGGCATCAAGTTCGATGCGCAAGAACACTTGCTGCAAATTTGCTGGACAGTGGCTGGCGATGAGGACTTCCGTCAGTCGCTGGATGAAATGTGCATGAGTGTCAACGAGCTTTCCGAGACAGGCGCAACCATCGAGGTGACGTTTTATGACAAGGATTTTGATGAGGAAGACGAAGAGTCCGGGGATGAGTCGCGTGACGATTTCATGATGTTGTTTGTTGGTCCCAACCCGGCGGCCATCATGCAGGTTCAACGTGATTTGCTGGTGCAGGACATGATTGCCTTGATGGAGCGTCACTTTGACGGTTCTGAACTGTCAGGCGTTGTGGGGGAAATTGACAAGCTGTTTGCGCAGCGATTTGACGCGTTGGTCAACTCCCTTGAAATTGGCCGGCCTCCTCGGGGTTCCGGTGGCTCGGGCGGAGGACATGGCGGTCAGGGTCACGGGGGAGGGCGCAAGCCGCGCCACCTGCATTGAGCTGACGGCATCGGCCAATCTATAGCATGTGTGGGGTCGATGGGCTTATTCTTCCGGCATTCTTCGAGCTTTTCGGGTAACTGTGCTGATAGTCCTCGTGAAATATACATGGCGTGCTATCATTTTTGATATTTCATCCCACGCAAGGACCGAACCATGAGCATGGCGACCCCAGCCTCACCTGAGATTACGGCTCTTCGCCCTCCGGCAGGGCGTCCGGAAAAATTGCGATTGGGCGACGTGCTGGTTCAGCAGCGCCTGATTTCTCAGGAGCAACTGCAGCAAACACTGGAGCTGCAGCGTCAGACGGGTAAAAAAGTTGGGCGTTTGCTGATTGAAAGTGGCGTCATTACGGAAGAGCTGTTGGCCAACGGTTTGGCTCGGCAACTCCGTATTCCATTCGTCAACCTCAAAACGTTTCCATTTCGCGCGGATGTTGTGAAACTGTTGCCTGAGTCTGCGGCGCGCCGTTTCAGGGCCTTGGTGCTGGAAGACAAAGGTGATGCCTTATTGGTGGCGCTGGCGGACCCCCTGGACCTTTTCGCTTTTGACGAACTGACTCGCCTGCTCAAGCGCTCGGTCAACATCGCTGCTGCACCTGAAAGCCAACTCGCACTTGCGTTTGATCGTTTGTATCGACGTACCGAGGAGATCAGTGGGTTGGCGCGGGCCCTTGAAAAGGACTTGGGTGACGCCGTCGACTTTGGCGAGCTATCCGCCAGTGTGGGATCGGAAGGCGCTCCCGTGGTTCGCCTGCTTCAATCGGTGTTTGAAGACGCCACGCAAGTGGGTGCCTCCGACGTCCACATCGAGCCGCAAGAGGCGGGATTGCAAATTCGGGTGCGTGTGGATGGTGTGCTGCAAACCCAGACTCAGGCTGACAAACGAATTGCCGGGGCCCTGGCGCAGCGTCTCAAACTAATGGCAGGCCTGGACATTTCAGAAAAGCGTCTTCCACAGGACGGACGATTCAGCGTTCGTCTGCGGGATCAGACGCTTGATGTGCGCTTGTCGACACTGCCCACCACCTATGGCGAATCCGTGGTGATGCGCTTGTTAAGCCAAGCCAATGGACTGAGGGACCTGGGACGAATCGGCATGCCGGCAGCGATGCTCAAGCGTTTCAGGGAGGTGCTGGGGCGAAGTGCAGGTTTGGTACTGGTGACCGGGCCAACCGGTTCGGGCAAGACTTCCACGCTGTACGCTGCATTGGGGGAGATCAATGCCGCTGAATTGAAAGTCATCACCGTGGAAGACCCGGTGGAGTACAGGCTTCCCGGCATCACCCAGGTTCAGGTGAACGAAAAAATTGAGCTGACTTTCGCCAAGGTATTGCGTGCGACCTTGCGACAAGACCCCGACGTGATTCTGGTGGGGGAAATGCGGGACGCAGAAACGGCTGAGATCGGCTTGCGAGCCGCCATCACCGGACACTTGGTGCTGTCAACTTTGCACACACGCGACGCGGTGAGTACGCCATTTCGGCTTCTCGACATGGGAATTCCCCCTTTCATGGTGGCAACATCATTGCAGGCAGTTATTGCACAGCGCCTGGTCCGGCTCAATTGTGAAATTTGCGCCGAACCTCAAGCGCCGAATGCGCAGGAGCAGGAATGGCTGACCGGCATGATCGGATCAGGCGACCTGGTCAATCCCAAGCGGGGTCGGGGTTGCTCTGCCTGCAACGGCACGGGCTATTCCGGGCGTCAGGGTGTTTACGAACTGCTGGAGATGGACACTGTCCTCACTCACGCAGCCTCCAAAGGGGACCCCGCCACGTTTCTCAAAGCGGCCCGTGACCGGATGAAGGGCCACACGCTGGCATTTCATGCGCTTGAGTTGGTCAGGCAGGGCAAAACATCCTTGGCGGAAGCGCTTCGGGTCGGTTTTGATGTGGACGATCAGTATGACCAGGACGCCCTGGCACACGCGATAGTTGGGGAGGAATAACCCATGGCAGCCTACGCATGGCGTGGCCGCAATTCCCGGGGTGAGTTGGTTTCCGGTGAACTGGAGGCAATGACCGAAAACGGCGTGGCCGATCAGCTGATGACTTTGGGTGTGGCACCGGTTCACATTGCATTGACTGTGCCAAAAGCAGAGGCTGCTGCTGCCGACAACTGGCTGACGCGTCTGAGTCGTGCGCCCTTGGTGCTGGATGATTTGCTGGTTTTTTCTCGACAGATGTACACGCTGAACAAAGCCGGCGTGCCGATTCTGCGCGCATTTGCAGGTCTGCAGGCGTCTGCCACCAAGCCGGCCATGGTCGAGTTACTGCAGGACATTCGTTCAAGCCTGGACCAGGGGCGAGAGTTGTCATCCGCCATGGCTCGCCACATGAATTTATTCGGCGCGTTTTATGTGTCGATGATCAAGGTGGGCGAGATGTCCGGCAAGTTGACTGAGGTATTTTTGCGTTTGACCGAGCACATGGAGTTTGAGCGCGATGTGCGTGAACGCATCAAGCAGGCCATGCGTTACCCGGCTTTTGTGATGGCTGCCATGGCTGTCGCAATCGTCGTGTTGAATATTTTTGTCATCCCGGTCTTTGCCAAGGTATTTGCCGGATTCAATACCGAATTGCCGTTGATCACCCGAGGTCTGCTTGGTTTTTCCAGTTGGATGATCAATTGGTGGCCGCTCTTGCTGGCCGCGGTGATTGGTTCCGGGATCTTGATTCGGGGCTACCTGCGCACGCCGGAGGGGCGGTACCGCTGGGATGCCCGCAAGCTCAAGCTTCCCATCGTGGGAGAGATTGTTTTAAAAGCTACCTTGGCTCGCTTTGCACGTAGTTTTGCGTTGTCCAGCCAGAGCGGTGTGCCATTGGTGCAGGCACTCACCGTGGTGGCCCAGACGGTCGACAACTCCTTCATTGGCAGCCGCATCGAGCAGATGCGCGACGGTATTGAACGGGGTGAGAGCATTTCGCGCTGTGCCACTGCAACCGGTGTGTTTACCCCGGTGGTTCTGCAGATGATTGCTGTGGGAGAGGAAACGGGCGAACTCGATTCACTGTTGTTTGAGATTGCCGAGATGTACGAGCGAGATACCGACTACAGCATCAAGGGACTGTCAGCTGCGATTGAGCCGATTTTGCTGGCCATCATCGGCGTGTTGGTGTTGTTATTGGCACTGGGCGTGTTCTTGCCTTTGTGGAATATGGGGCAGGCAGCCATGGGCAAGGGCGGTGGTTAAGTGCCCATTCTTCGTGTGCAGGGTGCGCCACAACAAGTCTGGCGCCGCCGCAGCGCTGAATGGTCTGTTCTCATCGCAGTCATCCTTCTGCTGATTGGACTTTTTGCCCGCGAAATCACGGACGTTCAAGGCCAGGCAGAAGGGGCCGCGGTGAAGGCCACATTGGGAGCCTTGCGCGTTGCTTTTGTGGTGGAGCAAGTTCATGTCAGTTCCCGTGTCGGAAACTCCCCAAACGCAAAAGTCCGGCGGCGAAATCCTTTTAATTTGCTACAGGTCCCGCCCGCCAACTATGTTGGCGAAACGTCCGGGGACAACGCAGGTTCGGGCCCGCCGGGCAGTTGGTCTTTCAATGCCAATTGTGATTGCATTGCCTATGTGCCCATGACCGATCAATGGTTTTCCAGTGCCAGCGGTGACCCGGTGGCTTATTTCCAGATCAGGGAGACGGGAAACGGGCCGCTTCAGTTGGTGGGCAGAGAGGCCTATTTTTGGCGAGGCTCTGTGCTGGACTGAAGTTCGAATTGCAGTTAGACACTGAGACGGACGGAGTCTTGTTTATTCAGGAACGTGAAATTTATCAATTTTCATCAACAATTCATGGACTTAGGCGTAAATCCTCATCCTCAAACCTAGGTTGATGCCCTAGAATTTGGCCGTGAGGATGGTTTTAATCAATTTGTTTTAGAAAAGCCGCAATGGCGCCGATAACCGAGTAAGTCTATTTTTATGAAAGTAAACAGCATGAGACAAGTACAACGCGGCTTTACCCTGATTGAGTTGGTCATGGTCATCGTTATCCTGGGCGTGTTGGCGGCAGTCGCGCTGCCCAAGTTTGTGGATTTGAAGGGCGATGCGCAACAGGCTGCCATGGGTGGCGTGGCTGGCGCTGCTGCATCTGCGTCAGCTATCAATTACGCCAGCTGTTCCATTTCCGCAACCGCAAGTTCAATTAGCTCTGGCAAGTGCCGAGTAGTGAATACCTGTGTTGCGCCGGGCACGGGAAGTATTGCGGCTGCGCTGTCTGGTGGTGCATTTCCCACTGGGTACACGGCAACGCTTACTAGTGGCAGTGCCAATTCAGCTGTCAACGGAACCGTCATGAACTGCACCCTCGCGTTGTCGGGATACACGCCAACGACAGCGGTGACCTTTGATGTGATCGCCGCTGGCAATTGATATCTGCGTGCCTTTGCGGGCGAAAGTAAGCCGCGCTGACAGCGCTTTGTTTGATTGTCAAAATAGAGAATATTGCGGGGGTTTCGAATTGAAGCCTTCGCTTTTTTTTTGAATGTGCGCAAGTAACAATACCAAATAAGCCCTTCATCAAATTAAAAGTGGCCTTAAGTCCCTGTCAGTATTAAATAGCATGCTATTAAAAATATAGTGACCGATTTCTCAGCTTTGATACAGCAGCCCCTGCCCCGAAAATTGTTGGGCTGTCAAGAAGGCATTCGGGGAGTGCAGCGTTCTGCCATGAGAGGATTCACCCTGATTGAATTGATTCTCGTCATTGTTCTCATGGGCGTTTTGGCAATTTATGCCGTTCCCACCTTCAACGCATCAGATTTCAACGCACGTGGCTTTCACGATCAGACTTTGGCATTGCTACGGTATGCACAAAAGTCTGCTGTGGCCCAAAGGCGCACGGTGTGTGTCGCGTTTACGTCCACGACGACCTCTTTGCGAGTCGTGACAGCGTCTGGCTCGTCGGACTGCACCACACCAGCAGCTTCGCAGGCGTTGGTTGGGGCAGGGGCCAGCAGCACGGTGACGGCCCGTTCAGGTGTTCAGTTCAACGGTGGGTCAGCCCCATCTTCCTTCAGCTTTGATGCGTTGGGGCAACCAACCGCGGCACAAACCATCCAGGTGGCGAACATCACACCCACCATCACCGTTGAGGCAGTAACAGGGTTTGTTCATGACTAGGTGCGGACTTTTGTGCAGCAGCGCGCGTCAAAGGGGCTTCACCCTGATCGAGGTGATCATTTTCATTGTGGTGGTGGGAGCAGGGCTGGCTGGCATTTTGCAAGTGATTAACGTTACCGTGGCAAAAAGTGCTGACCCGGTGGTTGCCAAGCAGGCATTGACGCTGGCGGATTCCATTCTGTCAGAGGTGATGCAAAAGGATTACTCGGGTTCCGGGGGGACAACACGTGACACCTTTGTGTCCGTCGATGATTACAACGGAAAAACCAAGACTTTGTTCACGGATTGGCCCACAACCCTGAGTGCGTATGACGTCAGTATCGTGGTTGGGGCCGCTACGAACCTCGGAGGCAGTACGCCTGTGCCCGCCAAAAAAGTCACAGTGACTGTGTCGCGCGGGACAGACGTGTCCGTCAGTCTCAGCAGTTTTCGGTCCAATTATTGAACTCGCGGCTGGCTTTGCCCATCGAACCGAACATGCATTCACGCCGCGCGATTGCCAAGTCCAGTCAAGGCTTCACTATGATTGAAATGGTGATGGTGATTGTGATTTTGGGCGTGGTAGGTGGCATGGTGGCTGTTTTCATGAAGGGCCCCATTGACGCCTATGTTTCAGCCGGTCACCGAACTGCCTTGACCGATGTTGCAGATTCGACAGCCAGGCGCATGGCGCGTGACATCAGCAAAGCCTTGCCCAACAGCATTCGCCAGGTCATTGGGTCCGGCGCGGCCGATACCAATTGCGTTGAATTCATCCCCACCAAAACAGGCGGCCGCTATCGTGCCGATGACACGTCGGCGGGGCTGGATTCTGCTTCCGCTGCCGGCGACACCACTTTCAATATGCTGGGTAGCAATGCGTTGTTGGCAACCAACCAGCAAATTGGCATAGGCGACTTGATTGCCATATACAACCTGGGCATCTCGGGCGCATCTGCCTACAGCGCAGACACCACCAGCACGGTGACAGCCGCCCCCACCACTGCGGGTACGGCTTCGGCACCTGAGACCGTTCTGACGATCACAGCCAAGCAGTTCCCGCTGGCCTCGCCTGGAAACCGGTTTCACGTGATTCCTTCAACAGAAAAAGTAGTCTCGTATGTGTGCAGTGGCGGAAGGTTGCTTCGCAGTGCCAACCATGCTTATTCGACAATTTGCCCTACAAGCGGTGCAACGGTTTCGGTGATGGCCAACAATGTCAGTGCCTGCAATTTTGACTACACAGGCTCCGACCTTCAGCGCAATGCACTTGTGAAATTGCAGTTGACCTTCACCCGGGATGGCGAGTCCGTCAGTCTGTACCATGAAGTGCATGTGGACAATACGCCATGACCGAAAGGAACTTGTCTTTCGTGACGAAATTTGGCTGCACTAACCAGCGCGGGTTCGCTGCTGTGGCCGCCATATTTTTGGTGGTGGGTTTGGCGGCGCTTGGTGCTTTCATGGTCAGCCTTTCCAATACGCAACAGGTGACATCGGCTCAGGACGCCCTGGGAACACGGGCCTATTGGGCAGCGCGCACAGGGCTCGAGTGGGCCGTGGTTGCCGCACCAACCGTTTGTACCAATGCAACGGTGACGGACGTTGCTTTGGGTGTGGGCCCGGATACCGTGGATGGATTCAATGTCACCGTGAGCTGTGCAAAAAATGTGTACACCGAGTCCGGTGCCACGCGAAATATTTATCGCATCACTGCAACCGCCAAATCAGGTGCGGGTGTGGGCACGGTTGGCTTTGTGGAACGCAGTGTGTCATCAGGGCTTGAACTATGAAACTCCGAAAATCTGCGCATTCGGGGATGTTGATGTTGAGGCATTGGCTTGGGCTGGCAGGCTTTCGCGCGTTCTGTCTGATCTTTTGCCTCATGGGGGCTGGCTCACTTCAGGCTCAAACTTACAGCAACAAGTCAGAGCCATGGGTGGCAATTGACACCAGCACCCACACCAAAATAAATTACAACTCATCCCCCATCAAGTTTTACAAACCGTCCGGATCGAATTGCGGCACGTCTGGCACGGTGATTGATGACACGATCACGGACCCCATCAACATTGGGTTTACGTTCAACTATGGGGGGGTTGATTTCACTCAATTGCGCGTCATGACCAATGGCCGGGTGCAATTTGGTACCAATTCGACCTGCGGCTCCGGCACCGACAACGCTGGTGCCACCATTTATGCCTACGACTATCCCGATGCATTGATGAACTACACCATGCGCATCTATGGCGCAGACCTGGACCCCACTGCCAAGGTCGTCGACGGAGTCACCGTGAATGGCAGTTATCCAACTTCCTGCGCGAGCAATGCGCAGTGTTACGTGAGTTATGCCACCACAGGCACAGCACCCAACCGGCGTTTCATAGTGAGCTGGACCAATGTACCCAAATGGATCTCAGCCGGCCAGATCGCGGGCAGCTTTAGCATGAATATCATCCTGGAAGAAAACAGTGAGTTTGTGTTTCAGTACAACGAGCTGAATGACGTGCCGGGTGTCCCGGCCCAGATCGGCTGGCAAGTGCAAGCGCCGTATGACTACGACATCAAACAGACGGCTTTGCCCGACAAGGAAACGGCGATCCGTTATTACATTGGCCGTCCCGTTGCGCAATATCAGATGGAGCAAGCCAGCTGGAGTACCGCGGCTGGGCAAATTATCGACACGAGCGGCAACGGGCGCCATGGCGCCCGCATTGGTGGTGTCAATACGGTCAGCACTGGATACGCCTGTCGTGGGGCTGCCATTCCTTCGAATAGCAATTCAGGCGTTATCGATGCCATTGATACAGGAATCAATATTCCCTCAGTGTTGGGTAGCGCGGGTGCGATTTCATTTTGGTACAAGCCCACGGTATGGGCGGGAGCCAACGCCTCAAGCGTCAGTGGACAACTGCTCGATGCCAGTGTGGACAACACAGGTTGGTTTTTCCTGAGCAAAATTTGGGTCAGCAGCACGACAACCAAGCTCGTCTTCATGGTTCGAGACTCCACCGGGGTAGATCGGGTGGTTGAGACGCCAGCCATGCCAGCGTCAGCCCTGAATTCGTCAGGCTGGATACACATTGGCGTGAGCTGGAATTTCAATGCCTTGCCTGCTGCCAATTCAGACCATTTGAGGGTTTATGTGAATGGGGCGGGTATCGGCACGGGTTATTCCAGAGAGTCAGCGTTTTCCAGCAGTGGTACGGTTTCGAGCACCATTGGTTCCCTGTATTTGGGTGACAACCGGTCCAGCTTTGTCAGTTCCAGTGGCGTAGGTGCCTCTGCCAATGGAACGCTTGACGAGGTGCGAATTTACAGCTTTGAAGGTGGTTTGGGCCTGATTCTGGGCAACTTGAACGAACCACCTGTTTGTGCTTCTCACTATTTGGTAAGCAACCCGACTTCTGGACAAACCTGTCGGGATACAAACGTCACGGTTGTTTCTCATGACGCTTCTCACAACAATATCAAGTCCGGGGTAACGATCAACCTGTCCACAAGCACGGGAAGGGGTGACTGGACTCTGGTGTCGGGCTATGGTGTTTTAAACAATGGAACTGCTGATGACGGTTCCGCCACGTACCAGTTCAATAACGAATACCAGGCTGTTTTTGCTCTCACACACACAACGACCGGTACGGTCAGGGTCGCCGTGTCTGACGGGCAACTGGCAGGCGGCGCCGTGTCCGGGGAGGCCCAGGATTTGGTGCTGACGACCTGCAATGGCACGGCACGCTTCAATGGCTGCGAGTTGTCTGCGACACGATGCAATGCCGCCGTTTCGGGCTATGACCGTTTGATGACAAAACTGGCTTCGCGAAGCTTTAACCTGGATGCCGTTGCGTTGACCAGCACCGGAGCGTTGGATACCACATTTGCCAGCCCCATCACCGTGGATCTGATGGCCAATTTGGCAATCACCACCGTGGCTGGCAGCACCAGTTGTCCGGCAACTTCAGCTGCGGTGATACCGCTGGGCTCGGTCACCTTTGCGGCGGGACGGCCTCCGAGCGCTGGAATCCCTGTGCCCAATAGCGCCTTTACAGCTGTCGACCCTAAGTACAGCGCCTACCAGGACGTCAGAATGCGCTTCACTTGCTCATCGGTCAATTGCCCTCCGTCGGGAATCACCAATTGCTCCAAAGACAATTTCGCAGTGCGACCGACGGACCTGGTCGTTACCGCACCAGTCATGACAAATTCAAGCGCAACCACGGGCTCGCCGAAGCTGGTAGCTGGGGCCTCGTTCGATTTGAATGTTCAAGCCAGGGACGATTTGGGTGCCAACGCCAAGGGGTACAACAGCACGCCGTTTATTGATGCCTCATTGGCTTCTCAATTTGTGACAACCCATCTGGGGCTGACAAGCTATTCAGACCGGCTGCAAAATTTTTCCGGTGGCTCCTTGCCTGGGTTTGGAACAGCCAGTTCGTCCACGGGCAGCGCCAGTGGTGCTTTTTACTATCCGTCTTACGGTCAATTTCGAATCATGGCAGGGGGCGCACAAGATACCAGTTTTGTCACCCCTACGGTGGACCCACCGGGAACCGACTGCGTCGCCAACAGCAGTTCAAACACAGCCGACTCGGCGGGCAGGTTCGGCTGCAATATCGCGAGCAAAACCAATTCAAGCCTGATTGGACGTTTTTATCCCTCCAGCTTTGTGCTCAATAGTGGTTCGATTGTTCCAGCATGTCCCAGCGGAGGCTTCAGCTATTTGGGGCAGCCATTCGCCGTGAATGTTGCCGTGAGTGCCATGTCCGCAGCGGGTGCTTTGTCCAGCATGGTGATGCCGCTCTACGCCGCTGTAACGCCCACATTTGCGGCCGAAAACGCGAACAATGGAACCAACCTGTCGAGTCGTCTCTCGGTGACGTCAGGTTCGTGGATCAATGGCGTTTACACCTTGACGGCAAGTGCCACCACGTTCAGCCGTTTGGCTGCTGCAGATGGCCCTTACGACGCACTGGATATTGGCATCCAGATTGTGGACCCGGACGGTGCCGTACTCAGTGCCCGCGACATGAAGCCTGACAGTTCCGGGAGTTGCACGGCAAGTACTTGCACCTTTCAGAAAATTTCAGCAACAGCAACCAAAACGCGATATGGCCGGCTTCGTATGCTGAATGCGTACGGATCAGAGTTATTGCCATTACCGATGTCGCTCACCACCCAGTACTGGAATGGGTCGGCATATGCATTGCATACCCTTGACAGTTGCACCACGTTGCCGGTGCCGTCTTTAGGTAGCGGCATGGTATTTGGTGCCGGGAATTTGACGGCTGGTGAAACCATTGCCAGCATTCAGGGCGTAACCAGCGGCAGTGGCACTTTGGTGGCGGGCGATGCCGGTTTCAGTTTGACCAAACCTGGCGCCGGCAACAACGGCAACGTAGACATTACCGTGACGGCGCCAATCTGGTTGCAGTTCCCATGGCAGGGCGGCTCGAATATCAGTCCAACGGCCAGGGCCACATTCGGGTTGTTCCGCAGTCCGCTGATATACCGGCGGGAAAACTACTAAAAAAGTTCTTGTTGTCCCTAGTATGATTACGTTGTTAGCTACTAAAATGAGAGCAAGTCTGACCTTTCCCCATCTTCACATGTTCACCGATTCCATCCAGTTGTACACCCGGTTGTTCAGGAGATCCTGCTGATCATGCGTTGGCCTTGGCAACGTCATGCATCTTCAGATACGTTGATCGTTTCCTGGTCAGCCAATACCTTGTCGTTTGTCCGTGGACGTGCGCAAGCGGACGGAATTTTCGAAATCAGGCAATTTGGTGTCGAGCGGCAGGGTGATGACAGCATGGATGATTTTGTCATCCGGTTGCAAAAATTGGGATTGAAGGGGTACGAAGCCCGGGCCATGTTGAGACCCGAGCAGTACCAGATGTTGCAAATTGACGCGCCCGCCGTGGCGCCTGAAGAATTGCGATCGGCTGCACGCTATCAAATCCGGGACCTTCTCGACGCGCACATGGATGACGTCACGATTGACGTGATTCGGGTGGGAGACGGACGGGAAAAAGGCACCCAACATCTTTTTGTTGTGGCAGCTACCAACGCGACGGTGAGAACCTTGCTGGCCTTGGGCAAAGCCATGCAGTGGAATTTGTCGGTCATCGACATTCAGGAAATGGCACAGCGCAACTTGCAAAACGCCATGGCCAAGCGTGATGCCCGTGTTGACCGGGCTTCTGCTGCCTTGGTGCTGGGCGACGGAGCCCAGGCCGTTTTCACGATCAGCGTAGAGGAAGAGTTGTTTTACACCCGTCGGCTGGAAATACCTGAAGGTTTCATGACGGGTGCATGGGGGCGCAGTGTGGCCGTTGAGCAGGCCATGAATGAGGGCTACTCACCGGTTGAGGAGTACGTGCCGGACTATGGGGGCGGGGATGTTTCCCTTGCTTCCGAGTTTTCCAGTACTGCGCCTGCGATGGGGGGGAATGCCCTGTCCAAGGGCGACGCGGCAGCGCAGGAGCGAGCGCAGAGGTTTTTGGTTGAAGTGCAACGGTCTTTGGACCTGTGGGATCGATCCTGGTCCACCATTCCCCTCCACGGCCTGCGCGTCTACGCCGGTGACAGGACGGCTGAGCTGGTCGAGTGGCTGACCGGTGAAATGGGACAAACTGTGCGGCCCATGGATGTCGAGCTTATGTTCCCCGGTTTTGAAGGGGGCTCGCCGGAGGACAGGGCTTTGTGCTGGCCTCTCCTGGGCGCGTTGATGCGGGTTGAAAGCCGAAAGCTCTAAGCCATTCGACTGATTTTTTTACGCCAATGCCACAACAAATAAACCTGTGCACTCCCATTCTGCTGACGCAGAAGCGGTATTTTTCGGCACTGGCTATCGTGGAAGCGCTCGCCTTGATTACGGTCTTCGGAGGCGGTTTGGCAGCCTATTGGGTGTGGAGCCTGAAGACTTCAAGCGAGGGCTTCCGGCAAACTCTAACGGCGACTGCCACAGAAGCGGAGAACCTGAAAGCCGCCATTCAAACCCGTAAAGCCGTGGCTTTGCCGGTCGATCCCGCACTGGTGCAAATGCTTCAGACGCGCCGGCTGGATGAACTCAGGCGAGAAAAAGTACTCTTTGAATTGCGCCGTGGTTTGTTTCGTCCAGGTTGGGGCCATTCCGCCCGATTGCAATTGGTGGCACAGTCGATTCCCTCGCAAGTGTGGGTCACTGATATTCTTGCCGATGAAGGTCAAATTGAAGTCTCTGGCTTCGCGCTTGAGCCCGCTGCGTTGAACGATTGGGTCGCCAAGCTGGCTGATGCACCGTTGATGCAAGGGCAAAAATTAGCCACGATTTCAGTCGATCGTGTCGCTTCAGACGGGCAAGCCGTCAAAGGCATGGGTACATCCGCGGCGCCGGCGACCAGCACTGGTGTTGCCATTGGCGCTGCGCCGAATGGCGCCGAGCCACTTCGCCCCGTCTGGTCATTCAAACTCGTAAGCAGTCTTGAAACACCTTTGGCTGGCGATGGGAAGGCCAAGCCATGAAAAAGTGGTGGGAGGTTCAGTCAGCGCGAATTGACAGTCTGTCGATGCGTGAGAGGGTGTTTTTATTCCTCTCCATTTTGGCCTGTGCACTGGGATTGGTTGACTCTTTCTGGCTGACGCCTGCCCGTGTCGAGCATGCCCAATTGACGC
>CAVVSV010000104.1:0-20489 GCA_963750805.1 uncultured beta proteobacterium | reverse complement strand
GCAAATTCTGTTTGTGCCGCATGCGAAGCTTGCATCATGAGCAGGGTGTGCAAGGGTCTGGCCTCACAGGCAGGGCGGGGCGAGCCAAAGCCGTAAGTCAGCGCCTTGTCGCTCCAGACCTCGAACTCGTTGTTGTCATTCCAGGTGGCGGGAATACCGTATTGCAGCAGTTGCTCTGTCACCTGCTTTTTCCACCACGTGATGGTGGCGGGCTTGGTGAAGTCCAGGTAGGCACCCGTGCCATCCCAAAATTGCACGGCGGTGGGCTGACCATCCGGGTCATGGATCAAAAGCCCCGCTTCACGGGCTTCGTCAAAACGCGGGTGATTACGCAGTAGCGCCGGTTTGATGTTGGGCACCAGGCGCACGCCACGTTCAAGGTAACTCTGCACAAAGGCTGCCGGATCAGGAAACTTGTCACGGTTCCAGTTGAAAACATAGCGGCCTGGGCCGATGGACGTGTAGCCCGAGGACAGGTGGAAAGAATCGCAAGGGATGTCGTGCTCTTCACACCGCTCCAGAAATTCGCCCATGCGCTCCTGCGCGTTGGGCGCATCGGTGTAGCTCATGGTGGAGCCGGAATACCCCAAAGCGTAACGTGGCGGAAAAATCGGGCGCCCGGTGAGCCAGGTGTAGCGACTGGTAATGGCCGCGGGGTCTGCGCCTGCGATGTAGTACAGATCCAGGTCGCCATGGTCGGCCACGAAGTAGCGGTAGTGACCATGGTAGTTGTCCATCTCTCGGCCCATGTCAAAGGTGCAGTCTGACAGGGTGTCGTAGAACAGGCCAAAGCAAAGGCCATCATTCTTTTCTTCGCCCTTGCGCGTGATGTAAAACGGGATGTGTTTGTACAGAGGGTCGGTACTGCGCGCGCTGTACCCCATGGGATCCAGGTTGCACATGCGGTAGCGCTGGCCGGCGCGGTTGGCATCGCCCGCGCGTTCGCCCAATCCGAAGTAGGCTTCGCCGCGCTCGCGAGCGAGGTAGTGGTACACCTTGTTGTCCCACCAGCCAAAGTTGTAGCTTTGCGTGGCGCGGTCAGCAGCCGTGGCTTGCCACTGCCCGCGATGTCGACTCTCCCAACGGCAGAAAAAACCTTCGAGCGTGACAGTCAGTCGCACAGACTCTGTGGTGATCTGAATTTGGCTGGCGTCCTGTGTGAGGTCAAAGGCGGGCAACGAAAACCCACTGACATCAAACCGGTCGCGACCTTCAATCGGCAGATTGTCCAAGCCCGGAGCCACCGTCCAGCTGCGCGGCATTTGCAGTCGGCCCTGTGGCAACACGAGGACACGGACGATGTCTTTTTCCAGAACCCAGATATGGGCTTCGGCAAGCCCGTCACTGGTCAATACCCGGTGGTTGGCACCTTGTGATCGTTGGGCATTCAGGGCAAATGCCGGGATGTGGTCAAGGCGCATGGGAATCATTGAAAGTAAGGGTGAGGCAGTTTACAGGCGTGCCCTGGGCACACCTGCCGCACTCCACATGACCGCCCCCCGTGGTACGGTGGTCAAGCTGACCTTCGGTACCATCAAAACAATTTAACGCATCGATGCGTAGTTGAGCGGCACCCAGACGTAGCCTTTTCCCCCTGGCGCAGCGCGCAGGTTGCCCAGGCCGGGGAACGAGACGTGCGTCACGCCAACCATGTAGCCGTTTTTGGCGGCATCGGCATAAGCGGCCATGCGCTGCTCCTGGGCGGCCTTGTTGGCGCTGTCAAACGCAATGGTCACACTGGGGTCATCAAATTGCACGGCGGCGACGTGCATCAGGTCGCCCCACAGCATGAGTTTCTCACCCTTGCTCTCCACCACATACGACGTATGGCCAGGCGTGTGGCCGTAAGTGGACTGGGCGCGAATACCCGGGACCAGGTCGGTGTTGCCCGAGAAAGGTTTGACCTTGCCCGCTGCCACGTAGGGGTTCACGGAGGCCATGGCGCCCTGGAAGAAGCCTTTGCCTTCCGCGGGCGCCGCAGCCATGTTGGCCTCACTCAGCCAGAAGTCGCTGTCCGCCTTGTCCATGCGCACCGTGGCGTTGGGGAAAGCCATGGCGCTGCCAGACATCAGCCCGCCGACGTGGTCCGGGTGCATGTGGGTGACGTAAATTTCATCCACCTGCTCGGGCTTGTAACCGGCAGCTTTGAGGCTGTTCAGCAAATTGCCCAGCGTGGGGCCAAACAAACCCGCGGCTCCCGTATCAATCAGCACCAGTTTGCTGCCCGTGTTGACTAGGTAGGCGTTGACCGAGGTCTCGACCATTTCCTTCAGAAAGCCCCGCTTCAGTGCATCGGCCAGCACCTCGGGCGGTGCGCCCGCCAGCAGCTTGAGCATCGGCAGTTTCACGGTGCCATCCGACAGGGCTGTGACTTCAAAGTCGCCCAGCATGACGCGGTGAAATCCGGGGGCCTGGGTCTTGACCATGGGCGCTTCGGCCATGGCCAATGGCGCGTAAGCACCAGCGCCTGCCAACAATGCCGCAGCGATCAGCGAAGAGAAACGTTGAGAGGAACGCATTTTGAAAAACTCCTGAATTAGTAGCAAACTATCCATATCCGACAGGGACTTGGACTCCAAATGCTACCCAAGGCGGCAATTTGAAGTGACGCCGCAACTGAATACCCCTTCAGCGCTAATTGGCTGAAAAGCCGTCCACAGCCATCACGTAACGGTCTTTTCCTGCCTGCTTGGCTTGATAGAGGGCCTCGTCGGCACGCCGCATCAGGCTGGTCGCACCCTCACCCGTCAAGTGGTGGGCGACGCCAATACTCAGGGTGAAGCTGCAGCCCTGAACCACACAATTGCGGGTCTGCTGCACAAGGGTGTTCGCCAAGCGACGAACGCTATCGCAGTCCAACCCCGCAGCAACCACGGCGAATTCCTCGCCTCCCAGACGCGCAAAATTGTGACCGGCTGCATGGGTGCGGATCACTTTGCCCAATTCAACCAGCGCAATGTCTCCCACGTCATGACCCAAGCTGTCATTGATTTTCTTGAAGTCATCAATGTCAAGCATCAAAAAATGCAGGGTTTCCTCTGAATGCTTGGAGGCAATAGAACCGATCAGGCGCTCCATAAATGCACGCCGGTTGGGCAACCCTGTTAACGAATCGACATAGGCCAGAAGATAGAGTTCTTGCTGCAGCTCGAAGTTGGCCCGTCGCAAATGCAAGATGGAACGATTGCCTATGGCACCCACAACCATCGACCCCAGCACAACCAGCAACGCAGAAATTTTGTCATTGAGCATCGGAAAACTCGGCTGGATGACCAAGCTCAACGTGAGCCAGGTCAGCGTGGCAATACCCACGAACCGCGAAGGCGTCATGTAGAGGGCAGCACCCGGCAATGTCAGACACAAACCAACGGGAAGGAACCAGAACATGGGATCGGTGCCGAGTTGGATGACAAACCCGATCAGGGCCGCACAGCCTGCCATGACAAGACCGGTCGCCAAAAGGTAACTGAATGGGGTTTTTGCTTTGAACGCGCCTATCAAGCTAAACAGGGCGACGACCAGCCAACCGTACAACCAAGGAGAAAATTCCCTTTGACCCGGGACCAACAGCAAGACCAGACATGACACCAGAACGCCTCCCGCCATGCCACGGCAGCCCATGGGCTGCATCTGTGCAAACGAGGTCTGCTCAAAACTGTTTGCCGGCGCTTTTACTCCTGAGTTCATAGCAATCTATTCAGTATTGGCGGGGACTGCGGGCCAACTCAATCACTATTTTGTCAAAACTACCCAAATTTGAAGCTCGACACCGTGATCCCGCCGTAAACGCCATCCTCATGGTAAACGCAAGTGGCGGGGTCATCAAAGGCTGCGCCGACGGCTGCCATCAGCGGGATGAGGTGATCTTCCCGAGGATGGGCAATGCGGGCCGACGGGGCCTTGGCCCAGTTCAACAGTTTGGCCTCGCGGTCTGCTGGCGCACTGGCCACCACGGCGTCTTGTAGCCATGCATCGAAGGCCTGTGACGGCGCTTTGCCTGCCACACCAAACTGGCGCAGGTTGTGGTAGCTCAAGCCGCTACCCACAATCAGAATGCCTTCGTCGCGCAGCGGGGCCAGGGCCCGCCCCAGCGCCATGTGCTCTGCCGGGTCCAGGCTGGCCCGCATGGACACCTGAATGACGGGCACATTGGCCTGCGGGTACATCACTACCAGCGGTGAAAAGGTGCCGTGGTCGAAACCGCGCTGGGCGTCCAGCTTCGAGGGCAAACCTGCGCCGGTAATGAGGCCTTGCACACGCACTGCCAGCTCGGGGGCGCCGGGCGCGGCATAAACCACCTTGTAGGTATGGGCCGGGAAACCACCGTAGTCATACAGCATGCCGGGGTGCGCATTGGACATGACGTTGAAACCTGCCTCTTCCCAATGCCCCGAGATCATCAGCACGGCTTTGGGCGTCACGCCAATCTGGCGTGGCATGTCCTGCAAGGCACGGCTGAGCCCCTGCATGGGGATGCGCATTTCTTCCATGTAGGGCCAGGGGCCGCCGCCATGGGAAATGAAGTAGGTGGGTAATCGGGTTGACATGGTGGTTTCCTGAATCGTGATGGATGCCAGTCAGTTTAGGCTTTCAGGCCTCCAACCGGGTTCGCAGCATTTCAATGCAGCATTCAAACGAGTCGAAGTACCCGTCAGCTCAGCCACCCGGCCAGATCACCCAGCTCAGTCGCCCAGATCAATCACATGGGACAGGCGCACACCATCCGGTGCTTCAAAGCTCGCCACCACCCAAGCCCTGGTCGGGCTGGTGGATTGCGCCTTCAAAAGCCCTCGCACAAACAGAATGGACACCTTGTCCAGCGCAGCAAAGCGGTCGTCCAGCAGGGTGAGCGACGCACCGCAGGCAAAAGCAGCGGCCAGCCAGACTTTGCGCTTGGAGCCCGTAGACAGCATGTACAAGGGCTTGTCCACATGGGGCGCCAAAGACAAGCCGGCATAAAGCTCGGTCAGCATGGCTTCATCCCACTGGTGGTAACGCTCCCTCAGGCTATCGAAATACGCCAGCGCCGTGACCTGGTCAAAGCTGCTGGATCGCGGATCGGTCCAGAACACCTGCGCCAAATAGGCGGTTGGCTGATCTGCCAGTGCGTTGCCATGAATGGCCAATTTCCCCGAATGCGCCTTGATGTCACCGGCTAACAGGCGAAGCAGGGTCGACTTGCCACGACCGTCACCCCCCTTCACCAGGGTGACGCCGGGCAAGACGTTCAAAGACAAATGGGTGAACAATTCGCGCTGTGGATAGTGGAAGGACAAGCCCACCACCTCCAGAACCGCACCAGGACTCATGATTGATTTACCACTTGAATGCTACAAATTATGTAGCCAACTATTGAATAAGGGCGATGACTTCAGACCGTTCATGCCGATATTTTTTGCATCAGGCGCACAACAGGGTAGCGCCTCCAGGAGGGTTCCCGATACCGTGCGCCGTGGGCAAAAATAAAACCCAATACGGCCTTCTGATCTGACAACAGATGCGGATTCTGCGCCTTCCAGCCATCAAATTTGGCTTGCAAGTCGGGTTCGGTCTGCAGCATCTCCAGCGCTGAATCTTCAAACACATAGTCTGAAAAGTTCTCTTTCTTTTCCAGCACGCTGTTGAAGAATCCCCATCGAAAAAAACTGTCGTGGGCCAGAGGTTCCAGGGTCTCGATGGCATACCTCGCGTTGGCTTGTGCCAGGTCAAGCCAATAGTCCCCGGCGCTGACCGTCATCGTCTCAATTTGCGCCTCCAAAGTGACTTGCTCATGAAACATGTGGCCCTCGTAGGGCAGCTCGCGGGATCTGATCGTCTGGATTCGATAGGTTTGCGCCTGTACCGTCTGGTCGGATGACAGGCGCTGCAACGTCACACCATTCCATTGCAAACGCTCGATCACCTCACGCCAGGCTTGGGGAATCAGGTAACCGCAGGGGGCGTCAACTGTTACCTCGGCCTTGAAGTGGTTGTACCAGGGAATGTCTTTTTCCCAAGGCTGGTTGCGGTCATAAGACAGGCGGGTGTAATTGCCAATCTTGCTGGGCGAATAAACTGCCTTGAACCCCTTGAAGCGAAAGATCGAGTGCCGGCTGCGGTCTACCGCCCAGAACACGGGCCACCGGGTTTTACTGAGGTCATTGAGGCGGGCTTGCGCGCGCAAGGACTGAATCTGTGTGGCGTTGGCCACCGTGAAGTCCAGCACCGACGCCACGAGGGCGCGGATCGACTCATATCGGTCCGCAAAGGGCTTGAGCATGTGGGTTTCCGGCATGAACCCAATCGTGTGATGCAAGGCCGCGTAGCCGGTGGAAAAACGCGGCACTTCCAGAAAGTCTTCAATGCCGTCATCCGGTGTCTCATTGACCGGGTTCACATACGGGCAGGTGGGCCAGCCGCGTTGGGCCATATCGGCATAGATGGCGGGCACCATGGTGTCGCGCAGAAATGACCCCAACCCCTTGCCACCCTCTGCACCCAGCTTGTCGGCCTGGGTTTGTATCAGTGTCATGGTGTAGCTGTAGTCGGCCCCGTTGGAGGTGTGCGTGTCCACCATCACGTCCGGGTCCCATTCGGTGAAAAACCGGTTGAAGGTTTGCGCCGCCAGGCTATCGCACTTGATGAAATCGCGGTTCAGGTCCAGGTTGCGGCCATTGGCCCTGAAGCCAAACGATTCCGGCCCCACCTGGTTCACGCGCGAAGTCGTGTTGCGGTTCAGGCAGCCGTCCACGTTGTAGATGGGGATGAACAGGAACACCGTTTGGCCCAGGGCGGCAAGCCGGGCCGGTTGGGTGCAGAAATCGCGCACCAGTGCCATGCAGGCATCCACGCCCTCAGGCTCTCCGGGATGAATACCGTTATTGTTGAAGAAAACCGGGCGGCCTTCGCGCTTGATCTGCTCGCGGTCGAACACGCCATCCGCCGTTACCGTACCCGCATACATGGGCACGCCGTTGTCGGACACGCCAATTTGAAACCATCTCAAAATGGACGGAAATTGCTGTGCCAGCGCCTCGTAATACGCCATGCACTGCGCCCACGTCGTGGTCTGGTTCTGGTTGCCGGATTCATACGGCGTAGTCAGTCGCGACATCATTCCCCCTCCATCACGAAATCGATAAACCCCCGCTCTACGTTGGCCGACACCAGCCGCACTTTGACCTTGTCTCCCACGCCCAGACCCGCGCGCGTCGTGATCAGCTTGCCCTCTGCGGGTGGACTGAAGATACGCACCCACACGCCTTCCGGCGACGCACCGGTCACCAGACCGTCAAAATGCTGACCGATGCGCGTCTCCAGAAGCAAAGCAGCTTCGCTCTTGCGCAGGCGTCGCTCCACCTTTTGCGCCGCATCTTCCTGCCGGGTGCAATGTTCGGCCAGTTGTTCGAGCTCCACGCTGGTGTAAGGAGGCGGCTGGTGGGCAAGCGCCGCCTTGATAAGGCGCGACGTAATCAAGTCCGGATAGCGTCGGTTGGGCGCCGTGGAATGGGTGTAGTCGCGCACGGCAAGCCCAAAGTGGCCAATGGGCAAGCCGCCGGGAACCTCCACCACATACTCGCCACGCCCCATGAGTTTCACAATCACCAGTGACAGGTCAGGAAATCGCAGCGGATCCGCCACATGGCGTTTGGCCAGAAAGGCCTCCAACGCTTTGGAGTCAGGTTCGGGTGGCAAATCCTCACCATATTCCTTGGCCACCCCGACGATACGCAGCCAGCGCTCGGGCGACCGCACCACGCGACGCAAAGACGCACCGCCCTGGCTGGCCAGATAGCGGGCATTGCAGCCATTGGTGGCGATCATGACCTCTTCAATCAGTTGGCGCGCGCGATTTTGGTCTTGCTGGCGGATATCCACGACGCGTTCGCCCTCGAACACGGCTCGCGGCGCAAAGGTTTGAAATTCCAGTGAGCCCTCCGTGCGCCGACGCGAACGCAGCTTTTGGGCCAGTGCGTCCTGGTCACGCAACTGCGCCTCCAGCCCGGGCACGTCAGCCGCCGCAGCGGGCAAAGCGGTTTTGCCATCGATCCAGGCGCTGATGGCGTCGTACGCCAATTGGGCATGATTTCGCACGAGGGCGCGGTACACCGTCGAACCGGCCAGGCTCGCATCGGCGTTGAACACCATTTCAGTCACCATGGCCAGGCGATCTTCATGGGCGTTCAACGAAGTCAGGTCGGTGCACAAGCGGTTGGGCAACATCGGGAAGATGCAGGCGGACGTGTAGACCGAGGTGGTGTTGGTCTGCGCATGGTCGTCAATGGGTGAGCCGGGCTTGACCAGTGCATCGACGTCGGCAATGGCCACCCAAAGGCGAATGGCACCCAGTGGCAGCACCTCGCAAACGGTCAGTTGATCGAGGTCTTTCGAGTCGTCGTTGTCGATGGAGCACCACAGCAGCGCCGTCAAGTCGCGCACCGCGCCGTCGCCTTCCCGGGCCGGGCCGGTGATTTTGGCCAACTGCTTCTCCACCGCACCCGAGAACTCGGGTCGCAGACCGCGCTCAGCCATGGCATGCATGGCAATGCGGACCAGGTCAGCGCGTTGATGGGTTCGGTGCGGGCGGTTGGGGGCGTGTTTGGAGTCCATCAAGCCAATATACACGGGGGATGCCGGTAAACCCTGCCTGTCCCTGTGACCGGTGACCTACCACGGTCCAAACGATCATAAATACCAAATGCAAAAATTAATTTTTGCATTTGAATCATATTTATCATTTTGATGTAGAATTCTCTATCACTTCAAAACCATGAACAGGACATCAAACGCCATGAACCTCATGAACTCCACCACTTCCGCCCTGCCGGCCACCGCAAATCCTTTCAGCGCGGCAGCCGGCTTGTCACGTGAATGCCTGACCTTCCGCCTGGGCACGGTGGAGTATGCGATCGACATCCTCACGGTACAGGAGATTCGCGCCTATGAAAACCCCACCCGAATTGCCAGCGCACCCGCGTTTGCCAAGGGGGTGCTGAACCTGCGCGGCGTGATCGTTCCCATCATTGATCTGCGCGTCAAGCTGGGGCTGGAGCGCGCTGACTTCGACCCGTTGACCGTCACCATCATCCTGACCCTGCCCCATGGTGTGGTGGGTGCCGTGGTGGATTCCGTCAGCGATGTGGTGGAACTCACGGCAGCACAAATCAAGCCCACCCCGGACTTCAACGACGGTATCAACGCCAGCTTCATTGACGGTATCGGTACCCTGGAAGTGGAAGACGAGCGCCGCATGCTCATTCTTCTTGACATCGAAAAGCTGATGACCAGTACCAAGACGGAACTGGCTTCAAACACCCTGCAATAAGCCAGCATCCAGCGCGCCGGCATTCCACCTAACCCAACGTCTTTTGTCTTCACATTAACCCGGGACATTCATCATGAACAACCTCAAAATTTCAACCCGCCTGGTGCTGCTGATGGGCAGCATGGCTGCATTGCTGATCGCCATCGGTGCGCTGGGCCTGTTTGGTATTCAGCGCACCAACGCGTCCCTGAAAACGGTTTATGAAGACCGCACCGTCCCGGCCGCCCAGTTGGGTGATATCCGGTTTTTGCAAATGGACAACCGTTTGGCGCTGAACACGGCGCTGATCACGCCAACCCCGGAAACCATCGCCACTCAAACCGCCAGAATTGATAAAAATATCAACACAATCACCAAGGTCTGGGGCGAGTACATGGCCACCACGCTGACCACCGAAGAGGCCAAGTTGGCCAAACAGTTCGCCGAAGACCGCAAAGCCTTTGTCCAAGAGGGTTTGGTGCCTGCCGTTGCAGCCCTTCGCGCCAACGACATGATTGAGGCCAAGCGGCTGTTGAGCGACAAGGTGAGCCCTTTGGCGCTGGCCACTGAAAAAGACGTTGCCTCGCTCGTGCAACTGCAACTTGATGTTGCCAAAGAAGAATTCATCAATGCCGAAGCCGATTACGAACACATCCGCGCCATCTCCATCGGCGCCATCTCATTGGGCCTGCTGTTCGCCGCGGTCTTCGGATATTTGATGGTCCGTTCCATTGGTCGTCAGCTGGGTGCCGAGCCGGGTGAAGCCGCCACGCTGGCCCAAGGTGTTGCCGCCGGTGACCTGAGCATGCCCATTGATTTGCGCCGCGGCGATGAGTCCAGCCTGATGTCGCAACTGAAAACCATGCAGTCCAGCCTGGTGGACGTGGTGGGCAACGTGCGTCAAAGCGCTGAAAACGTGGCCACGGCCAGCGTTCAAATTGCCCAGGGCAACGCCGACCTGGCCAACCGCACCGAGCAGCAAGCCAGCGCACTGGAAGAAACCGCTGCGTCCATGGAAGAGCTTGCCAGCACGGTTCGCCAAACCGCCGACAACGCAGCCCAGGGCAATCAGTTGGCCATGGGTGCCAGCACCATCGCTGTGCGCGGTGGTGAGGTTGTTGACCAGGTGATTGGCACCATGAAGAACATCAATGATTCATCCAAGAAGATTGCCGACATCATCAGCGTGATTGACGGGATTGCCTTTCAGACCAACATCCTGGCGCTCAATGCGGCGGTGGAAGCGGCCCGTGCCGGTGAGCAGGGCCGCGGTTTTGCGGTGGTGGCCACCGAAGTGCGCAATCTGGCCCAGCGCAGCGCCGCTGCGGCCAAGGAGATCAAGACCCTGATCAACAACAGCGTGGAGCAGGTCGAACAGGGCAGCACCCTGGTGGCTACCGCTGGCAGCACGATGATTGAAGTGGTGACCGCCATTCGCCGTGTGACCGACATCATGGGTGAGATCAGTTCGGCCAGCAATGAGCAAAGCATGGGGGTCGCCCAAGTGTGCGAAGCGGTCACGCAGATGGACCAGGTCACGCAGCAAAACGCTGCACTGGTGGAAGAAAGTGCTGCCGCGGCAGAGAGTTTGAAGAGCCAGGCTGAAGCGCTGGTTCACTCGGTGGCGGTGTTCAAGCTGAATCAAGGTGGCGCCAAGTCTGTGCCCATGATCGTGAAAGCGCCAGTTGACAATGGCAAGAACTGGTCTGGCGAAGAGCGCCGTGGCGCTGACCGTGCCACCAACGTCACCCGTCCTGCTTTCGGCAAGACCAAGCAGGTCGCAGCCAAACCGGCAACCGCCAAGTTGACGGCACCCAAGGCGACAGTGGCCGCCAGTGAATCGGCCCGCACGGGAACCGACGACTGGACCAGCTTCTAAACGCACCGAAAGCGCTGCCGCATCAGGCGGCACCTTGAATTCTGACCAGGCACCTCCATGTGCAAGTCAGAATTTTTTCGCTTTCAAAGGGCAAAACACATGATGAAACGTTCTATCGCTCAGCGTACAGGCCAATGGGTCGCCATTGCCGCCCTGGTCGGCTTCGCCAGTCTGGGTTTGGGCACCCATGCCATGGCACAGGCTGAGCCCACGTTGAATCAGGTTTACGAGACCGCCAGCGCCGGCAAACTGGACCAGGCGCAAGTCATGATGCAGCAAGTGCTGGTGGCCCACCCTGGCAGCGCCAAAGCCCATTTTGTGCAGGCTGAATTGTTCGCCAAACAGGGCAAGATGGACCGGGCGCGTGACGCTTTGGCCAGCGCCGAGAAGCTCGCCCCGGGCCTGCCTTTTGCCAAGGCAGAGGCCGTGCAAAACCTGCGCACCCAGCTCAGCGGAAAAGGCAATGCGCCGGTCGCCGCCAACAGTGGCAGTGGCAATTTCACACGTGCCGTGACCGCCCCGGCACCGGCAGCACCTGCCTCTTCATTTCCCTGGGGCATTGCCCTGGCATTGTGTGGTGCAGCCATCGGTTTGGGCATTTACATGAGCCGCAAGAAGGAATCCGCCGGACCGGCCTATGGCATGTCGCCTGGACAGCAGGGGGGCGGACTGAATGGCCCACAAGGTTTTGGCATGGGCACGGCGACGCCTCAGGGCTATGGGCCACAAACGGCTTATGGACAACCCGGCTATGGCCAACCCGCCGCGCAACCCGGCATGGGCTTGGGTGGCAAAGTGGTCGGCGGGCTGGCGGCAGGCTTGGCCGTTGGGGCAGGCGTGATGGCCGCGCAAGCCATTGGCCGAAATCTGATGGGCGGCAACGACCACCCCCAGAACGACAACATGCACCCCGTCTCTGACAACACGGGAGGGAATTACCAGCCGTTCTCCGGAAATGACAATCTCGGGGGCCAGAATTTTGGCGTGAGCGACTCGGGTTCGTGGGATGATGGCGCCTCCATGGCCGACAGCGGTGGCGGTGGAGACTGGGACAGTTGAGCCATCGCCCGATGAGTCACGCTCATTATTTGATAGCGAACTATTGATTATTGACAGGGACAACGGCCACTTTTCGCCTCGAACGTTCACACAGCCTGCCATTTTCATCTTCACACTTGGCAGTGGATGCACTGCAATGTGTACCAAGCAAAGCCCTGACACATTGAACCGTCAGGGCTTTTTTTGTTGTAAAAGTTCACTTTAATTTAATCATTTTTATCATTTAAACCAATTAAAAGATAGAATTAGGGTTAACACTGATAACTCTACGAGAATTAAATTGAACAAATGGCTTAACAACTGGTCCGTCAGCGCAAAACTCCGAGTTTTGGCAGCTTCCGGCATTCTGGCTTTGCTCGCTTTTGCGGGTTGGCAAATGTGGGAGTCGTACCAACAGGGCTATGAAGCCCGTAAACACGCCACGCAAAACGCGGTTGAAACTGCCATGGGGGTAGTGAAATGGGCCCAAGCCCAGGAAACCTCAGGCAAACTGAGCCGCGAAGCTGCGCAGGAACTGGCCAAGTCCACGTTGTCGACCATGCGGTACAGCGGCAGCGAATATTTCTGGATCAATGACATGACCCCCAATGTTGTCATGCACCCCATCAAGCCCGAACTGAATGGCAAAAACGCCAGCGGCATCAAAGACCCGCAGGGCAACGCGCTGTTTGTGATGTTTGCCGATATGGTCAAACACAACAATCAAGGGTTTGTGCCCTACCTGTGGCCCAAGCCAGGCAGTGCAGAGCCCGTGCAGAAGCTGTCGTATGTGCAGGGGTTTGCCCCTTGGGGCTGGGTGATCGGCTCCGGCATCTACATTGACGACCTGAAGGCTCAGATGGTGAGTCAGCTTAAACAATTGCTGCTTGCAGTGGTCGCCATCGTAGCCCTGCTGGCTGCTCTGACCCATGTGATTTCAAGCGCCATTTTGGGCCGGCTCAAGACATCCACCCGATTTGCCCGTGCCATTGCCGATGGCGATATCAGCCAGAACCTGGACGTTTCAGGCAAGGACGAGATCAGCCAGTTGATGGCCGCCATGAACGACATGATTTCCAATTTGCGCACGCTGGTTGGGTCAGTTCAACAGAGTTCTCTCAGCGTCGAAAACAGCGCCGGTGAAATTGCCCAGGGCAACGCCGACCTGGCCAACCGCACCGAGCAGCAAGCCAGCGCACTGGAAGAAACCGCTGCGTCCATGGAAGAGCTTGCCAGCACGGTTCGCCAAACCGCCGACAACGCAGCCCAGGGCAATCAGTTGGCCATGGGTGCCAGCACCATTGCTGTGCGCGGTGGTGAGGTTGTTGACCAGGTGATTGGCACCATGAAGAACATCAATGATTCATCCAAGAAGATTGCCGACATCATCAGCGTGATTGACGGGATTGCCTTTCAGACCAACATCCTGGCGCTCAATGCGGCGGTGGAAGCGGCCCGTGCCGGTGAGCAGGGCCGCGGTTTTGCGGTGGTGGCCACCGAAGTGCGCAATCTGGCCCAGCGCAGCGCCGCTGCGGCCAAGGAGATCAAGACCCTGATCAACAACAGCGTGGAGCAGGTCGAACAGGGCAGCACCCTGGTGGCTACCGCTGGCAGCACGATGATTGAGGTGGTGACCGCCATTCGCCGTGTGACCGACATCATGGGTGAGATCAGTTCGGCCAGCAATGAGCAAAGCATGGGCGTGGCCCAAGTGTGCGAAGCGGTCACGCAGATGGACCAGGTCACGCAGCAAAACGCTGCACTGGTGGAAGAAAGCGCTGCTGCGGCAGAGAGCTTGAAAACCCAGGCTGAAGCGCTGGTTCACTCCGTGGCTGTGTTCAAGCTGGCTGACAGTGACAATCTCGCCGCAGACCATCCAGCATGGTCCGGCAATGAGCGCCGCGGCCCACACCGTGCCAACAATGTCACTCGTCCTTCATTCAATCAACCGAGGGGTTCACAAACCCAATCGTCCAACAGGGCAGCACCTGAAGTACGGCGCAACGGAACAAACGGCTGAACCGACTGAAAGATCAGTTGCGAATCGAACCAGCGCGTTTGGCCTCGCGCTGCATGAAGAGAAAAAGGCCCTCCACCTTCTCGCGCGCCCAAGGTGTTTTCCGCAGAAACTTCAGACTCGACTTGATGCTGGGGTCGCTGGTAAAACAGCGCACCGGAATGCGCTCTCCCAAGCCGGGCCAACCATAATGGTCCACCAGTTGGGTCACGATCGCTTCCAGCGTCAGGCCGTGCAGAGGGTTACGTGCTTGTTGGGCAGGGGTTTGAGGGTCAGTCATGCGCAGGCCCTGAATCCGGCTGGCTGCTGCGCCCCTCAATCAGATTCTCGTAATGGCGAAACTCATGGCAGCTGTGGGCCCAATGCCGGTTTGTTGCCTTGCGCGTCCCGACACCCACCACCGTTCGCCCGGCTGCCTTCAGCTTTTGCGACAAGGGCATGAAGTCACTGTCACCGCTGACCACGACCACCGTCTGAATATGTGCGAAGCGGGCCACGTCTTCCAGGGTGTCCAGGCACAGCCGGATATCAGCCCCGTTTTTGGCAGCGCCCCCAGGCGGAAACATCTGCACCAGGTCCATGCCACCCTGCAGCAGCGCATCGCGGTAGCGTCCAAAAAACTGCCAGTTGCAATAGGCGCGGTTGATGGCAATCGGTCCATAGGTGGCAGCCATGTCGATGATGGCGGGCACGTCGATCAGCGGCTCCTGCAGTTTGAAGCGACCATCCGGTTTGCCATAGGAGCCTTCGCCCAAGCGGGCTTCGGACAGACTGGCGTGCAGATTCTCGAAATCCCAATACAGGGCCACCGACGGTTTGTGGGCTGCTTCCGTCATGGGTCTACTTTTCGTTCACGTTGCACTCCAGCCGCAAAAGGGCCAGGGCATCCTGCAACTCGTAATCAAAGTCGCTGTACAGCGTGGGCCGCGCATCGTCCAGAAAACTCTGCCACAGCAATGCGTAGTCACTTTGATGTTGCTCAGGCGCGTTGGCGGCAATGTAGGCCAGCGCCAGGTCACCCTCAATGCCAGCCAACTTGTCCTTTGGGTTGAGGGCCAACTGCGCAAGCCGCGTTTTGCGGATTTTGCGTACCAGCGCAGCTGCCCCTTTGGACGTCAACAGGGTCTTGGGTGCCGTACCTGTGGCAATGCACAAAAACAGGGTGAGCAGGGAGCTGTCGTCGTTGTGCCCGCCCGTGGCCTTGTTCCAGGCGTCTGACGCGGCACGGTCGAAATGGTCCACCTCGCTCACGCCGTCTTCAACCCAGAAATAGCGGCCCATGAAGGCGGGTGTCTGGTCAAACAACTTGCGGGTGCCGATAGCGGCGTCCTGGATTTTGGGCAAATCTGCAATGACTGTTTTGCGGACTGCCTGCACCACGTCGACATACTCGGCGGGCAAATTTTTAGGCATGGCAATGGTGGACACCGGCTTTTTTCTAAGCTCGGTCACCATCTTGTCCAGGCTGGCCCAGTCCGGCAATTTGGTCCGTTTCGTCGCCAGCACCAGAAGCGCAGTGCGAATGACGGCTTCGGCATCTCTGCCGGCCTCCTCCAGATCGTCGGAGTCCATGCCCAGCGCGTCGGCCAGCCAGATGGCGGCGTCGATGACCCGTCCTACCTTGCTGCGCAGCGCCAGTTCGGCCTGGTAGTCGGGCAGGCTGCGCAATGTCCACTTGGCCAGCAGCGGAATGTGGTCATCGGTAAAGCCACGGTGCTCATTCATGCCGAAGTGGCTGTTTTGCGGCATGGCGATCAGGCTTTTGAGCATGTCCGAGCCGCCTTTGGAACGCGACAAAAATGAGTTGTCGCGCAGGGATTCAGCCGCCAGACGCAGGTCGCCGCCACAGGAATCTTCAAGATACAGGCTCACCAGGTTGACGATGCGCTCTTTGGCTTTTTCAAGCTCGGGGCGCAAAAACTCGCTGCCAAAGTAGCGCGCGATCTGCACCATGCCTTTGGGTGCGTCATTGGCGATCTGCTCCAGCTTGGCGTTGTCAATCAGGCCATGTTGCATGCCGTAGGCCAGCGCCTTCTCGAAAAACGGACGCGCGTCGAATAGCGAGACAACGGACATATCAAACGCGATCAGATCGCGGATTCTTCGTCAGACGTCGCGCGCCGGTGTGGTCGCCTGGCCGCGGTCGGTGTCGCCGGTTTCAACCTTGCCGTCGTCTTCCTCCGCGCCATCGTCCCCGGCCTCATCACCCAGCCCGGCCTCATGACGCCCTGCCTTGGCGCGCAGCACCAGCAGCATTTCGATGAACAGGTCCGGGCACTCGTAACGCAGCAGCCAGGCCAGTTGCATCCAGTCCTGGTCGGCCACTTCGTCCAGTTCGACGCGGGGTTTGGCCTAGGCCGACGCGACAGGGCGTTCTCGGACAGCATCTCGCCATCGTCTTCCGACGCATCGAAGGTGCCGGTGCGGGCAAAGGCCTCGATGCGGCTCCACTTTTCGGAAAAATAGTCGGCCAGCGCTTCGCTGCCGCCTTCCAGGTCGCCAATGGCGGTGAGGAACTCGACCGGATCGGCATCTTCCCGAAAGATGACCGAATTGACCATGCCGCGCAGATGGGTGCGGGTGAGGTCCTTGTACTGCTTCTCGATGACCACGGCGCGGGCAAACATCTCGGGCGTCACCAGCAGGTTGATGACCGACTCCTTGGAGTCGTCGTACTCGCGGATCACCGCCAGGATGTCTTTGGGCGGCAGCTGCTCCAGCACCACCATCAGGGCGCCGTCGCCCTCGGCGTCGGCCAGTTCCACCAGGGCCGACTCGGCGCCGACGATGTCGCCAGCGGCAATCAGGCTTTGGGTTTTTGCAATCAGGGCGAGTTGGTTCATGGGGAATCCTTTAATCAATCTTTGCGGTCGAAGCCTTGTTCGACCATCCAGTCGGCGCCGGCTTCTTCGCGGGCGCGCTCATCGCGCTCGTCGTCGCCATCGCGGGCCACCGGCCGGGTCGCTGTTATTTCCACGCTCATCGCGGTCATCACCGGCGTCATCATCCCGATCTTCAGAATCATCGTCGCTGGCTGGCAGATCGCGTCTCGGGTTTGCTGTACATGAATTCCAGCCCGGCGGCCACGGTCATGAACCAATCGCCCATGGGTTCCTTCAACACGATTTTGCTGATTTCCATGCGCCTGCGGGGTGAGGGTAATGGCATCGGCCAGCGATGTCCCACTCAGGAAAATCTTCAGGCTCCTGAGACAGCAAATGGTCCATCACGGCAGGCAACCTGAACTGGAACCCCTGGTGAAAAATCACGGCCACCATCTCCGGGCTGAGTTCCATCATCTGCACCAGGAACTTGATCTCCTTGCGCTTTTCAGCCAGGCGTTTGCGCAGCACATCGCGCCCTTCGGAGTCAGAGGTCAAATCGTCAATTTCGGCCTGGTAGGCAGAACGCAGGGCGAGGAAGAAGGGCGAGATTTTCATGCGGTGATTGGGTTCAGATTCAATGGGTTGCGTGGCGTCATTTCACATTGGCGACCTGCACCACCTGGCTGAAATACGCTTGCCAGATCTCCCGGGCCGTATCGATGGGGCTGTCCAGCAGGTTGCGTTTGCGGTTGTCGTCATAGGCCTGGCGCTTGTCCGCGTCAGACAGAATTTCAAACGCGGCCTGCACTTCCCTGAAACGCGCGGGCGCGTCAGGCGCGGCGTTGCGATCGGGGTGGTAGGCCGAGGCCTTCTGGCGAAACGCCTTCTTGACATCGGCCAGCGAGGCATCGCTGCTGAGACCCAGGGCGGCGTAATGGTCGGTCATGTGAGCTATGGGCTGTTGGAGTGCCAGAACTGGCGTTGGTTCAACCGGAGGGCACGGCGAATCACGTGAGTGGCAAAACCGCGCGGCCCCGGATTATGCACGCAGGGCCGCCATTGTCGCCGATCTATCGTCTTACGCTACATGTTTTATAGCTAACTATTGATATTCCACGGGGACTTGAGGCACTTTTTTTCCTTTTCATTGCCCTTTAGTCACAATCGGCGAAATTGCGACGCTGGCAGTCCCTCGCCAGACCCTGGGCCTGGGTAATTTGCGCCGGCCCCATCAGCGTGGCAATGCTGTTGCGGTTTTTGACCGCCCCCGCATACCCGGCAACCCCCGCCAGCGTGAACCATTGGTAGGCGCGCACATAGTCCCGCGCCACGCCCAACCCCTCAAAGTACATGCCGCCCAGGTTGAACTGCGCACCCGCATGCCCCTGCGCCGCGGCCAGGCGGTACCACCTCACCGCCTCTGCATAGTCTTGCGCCACGCCTCGCCCTACGTCGTGCAGCACGCCGAGGTTGAATTGAGCGACGGCGTTGCCCTGGGTGGCCAGGGCCTGGAGCTGGGGAACGGTAGGGGCGGGCTCGGGTTGGGTGGAAGCAGGGTTGGGCTGCGCCCAAGTTACACCTGCAACAAGAACCGAACAAAGTACCAAAAGTAGGACTTTACGCATCAATACGAATCGCAAAAAAAGCCTGCTGAGGTCTCCCAAGCAGGCTTTTCACGTCAAAAAATTGGTAGGGCGTCACAGACTTGAACTGTGGACCAAAGGATTATGAGTCCTCTGCTCTAACCAACTGAGCTAACGCCCCAAACCAGCAGTGGATTGTAAGGGCGCGAACGGCCAGGGCTTGGGAGCTGCTTGTCTTGCAAACTACTTGTGATGGCTCAGCGCATTGCTGACCAGCTTGGACGTGATGTCCACAATCTGGATCATGCGGTCATAGGCCATGCGGGTGGGGCCGATCACGCCCAGGGTACCAACGACCTGACCGTCCACCTCATAGGGCGCGCTGACGATGGACAGGTCTTCAAACGGCACGACCTGGCTCTCCCCGCCGATAAAGATGCGCACGCCTTCGGCCTGGCCGGCAATATCCAACAGGCGCATGAGCTGGGCTTTTTGCTCGAACAGGTCAAACGCGCGGCGCAGGTGGCCCATATCGCTGGAGAAATCCGTCACGGCCAGCAAGTTGCGCTCGCCGGAAATCACCACTTCGTCCTGCTTTTCGGAAATGGCTTCGGAGCTGACTGTCACGGCCGCCTGCATCAGGCTGGCGATTTCGGAGCGCAAAGATTCCACCTCGTTTTGCAGGCGCTCCCGCACCTGCTCCAGTGCCAGGCCCACGCGGTTCCATCGACATTGATGAGTTGAAGCTTCAGGTGGCCGAATCAATGGCTTCAGTTACCGAGATCAGGGAGTATATGGCCAAGGAGCGCGATGTTTATCGGGCCACACCGCAGGGATTGCCGGTTGAAGGTCGTCTCAGCTCCGGCTTCGGCAACGGCCAGTTCATCCCCGCTACGGGCGCAGACAATTTCACTCCGGGGATAGACCTGTCAGCTGAGAGAGGGACACCGGTACATGCCACGGCTGACGGCATTGTCAGCTTTTCAGGCTGGAGCAAGGGGAGCGGGAACATCGTCGTCATTGAACATGGACAGGGTTTAAGCACGGTCTATGCGCACAACACCAAAAATCTGATCAAGGTCGGCCTCCATGTCGAAGAGAAGGCTGGGCACCTTGGGCATGGCGCTGAGCGGGCGGGACGGCATCGTGCTGGGTGCTGCCATGACGCTGCGGGAGGTGCTCAAGCTTCGAGAATGCGAGCGCTGGTCGCAGGGCTGGCGCTCTGAGCGACGCGGGGAGTGGATGGGTGGCAGCCGGGCGGGTGATCAGGTGCTCGATCGCATGAAGTGAGTGATTCACCCACGCACTCGGGGTAGAGGAGGAGGGCCCCCGTGGCACGTCAGCAGAAGTCACATGACCGAGTACGAAACTCACGCCTGCAGGTGCGCTGCTCGAGCGACGGTCAAAGCCTGGGAGCGAGGGGCAGCTCGCAGGAAGATGCGGGAAGTAGGCGTGTGCCCAGGGACAGCGGGCTGGCAGGAGCCGCCGCCGCTGAGAGCACCCCTCACCGATTCAGTGAGAGGACCAGTGGGCAGCGCTACAGACCCCTCCACTTCGCTTCGCTTGGCAGCACTCGGCGTGAGTGTGTGGTGTTTTCAGGGAATGCACGGGGCAGGATCGGACCGGAGCTGTGGTCAAACTGGCACAGGCGACCCCTCTCCCTTTGGCGGTTGGTCAGCAGCCTGCAAGGACGTGTGTTGGGATGAGGCCCCTGCTGACCCCTGCCTGCCATGCAGCCCCATGGCCCAGACCCCCTGCAGACCCTCCAGCGAAGCCCCTCTCCACTGGAGCCCTTGGCACATCGCCGGCCGATTCAGAGCAACAGCCGCCATGGGCCAGCAATGCTGAACCAAGTACAGGACAA
>CAVVSV010000103.1:0-31315 GCA_963750805.1 uncultured beta proteobacterium | reverse complement strand
TGTCCTTGGCACCAAGTCTCGTATTGCTAAGGTTTTGATCGCGCCGCAGTGGATCGAGGAGGTCAACTGGGCGGAGTCAACCGTTTCGGTCAAGCTGACCCGGGAGGCCATCAAGGACTCACCCAAATACGATGCCAACTCGGTGGTCGACCGGGCACAGGAAGCCCGGATTTACGAACACTTCAAGCGCGACCCTTACTGGATCGCGCCGCTGTCCGCTCTTACGGAGCTGGCTGCCTGATCTGCATTTTGCCAAGCACCTCGCGTGCTTGGGCTTGTTGCTCGGTGCTGCCGTGCACCATCAGCACAAATTTGTCGGCCCGGATTTCGGTCTCAAATTTGATGACTTCGTCGTCAGGGACCCCGATGCGGGTCAGCGCTGCCCCCAGCGCTGAGGCGCTGCCGACAACGACAGCCCCCTCGACAGCGCCAACCAGGGAGGAAACGATGGGCCCGGCCATGGCGACCAGTCCCAAACCGGGCAGAAAGAATACGGCGGGTGCCAGCAACAGTCCCCAGATGGCACCCCAGAACGCTCCCGTACCGCCCCAGGCTTTGATTTTGTCGCCCGTGGTGTAGAAGCCCACCGCTTGTTCCTCGCTGTGGTACCCCTTGCCGACCAACGACAGGGCTTTCACGTCAAAGCCGGATTTCCCGAGCGCTTTGATGGCGTCCTCTGCATCACTGTGAGAGCCAAAAACGTAGCAGGGCATCGTGGATTGGCTGTTTGAGGAGGGGTTTGCCGTGGAGGCCGCAAAGGTCGACGATTTAGAGGCAGTGGGTTTTGCAAGTGCTTCAGTGTTCATGGGTTCTTTCGGTTGTGTTGAAGGGTTTAGGGGCGACCAGTTTGCGATGCAGGGTGCGTGAATTCAGTGCGTTGAGACACATTGGCGATCAATCGGTGGAATTGAATGTTTATGTTCGCTCTCGCACAGACCAACAGGCCGGCAATGCAAAAAGATGCCCCTTTCAAAACTTCACTCTGAAATGGACATTCTCATGAAAAACGCCCTCTCGAAAACCTTGTTGATCACTGCCTTGGGCCTGAGCGCTCTGGTGGGAGCAGCCCATGCCCAGATTGCCGGCAGCACCACAAGCCTGGGGATGACCGAGGCCGAATCCACCCAAGTGGCCCTGGGCTGGAGTGCCAAGAAAAGCATTCTGGGAAAAACGGTCTACAACGAACTGGGCGAAAAGGTCGGCAAAGTGGAGGACCTGATCATCGCCCCGGACAAGGGCGTGTCCTACCTCATCATTGGTGCAGGTGGCTTCATCGGCATGGGACGTCACGATGTGGCCATTCCCGTCATGCAGGTGCAGGACAAAGCCGGCAAGCTGGTGATGGCGGGCGCGACCAAAGACACCATCAAAGCCATGCCGGCCTTTGATTACGCCAGCGACACGGCAAAGCGCGACCGTTTCATTGCGGCGGCAGATGTCGACATTGCCAAAGGGAAAACCAAACTTGCCGAATTGCAAAAGAAGGCCTCGGAAGCCAGTGCTGATGCAAAGACCAAACTTGACGCTCAAGTCGCTGAGCTGAAAGTTGACCTGAAATCCGCAGAAGACAAGCTGGCGGAACTGAAAAAAGCGACAGTCAAAAAATGGAACGTCCTGGAGGCTTCGGTCAGCGCGTCCATGGCCCGTGTTCGCAAGGCCATCTGAGCATGAGCATGCTTAAAAACAAGGTGGGGCTGGTGACAGGAGCCGCATCTGGCATCGGCCGCGCCATTGCACTGGTCTGGGCTCGCGAAGGGGCCAAAGTTGTTGTCTCCGACGTTGACAAGAAGGACGGCGAGGTGACGGCAGCCCTGATTCGTCAGCAGGGCGGGGATGCGATTTTCGTTGCATCCAACGTGGGTGAACCCGACAGTTGCAAGGCGCTGGTTCAACGCACCGTCGCCCACTATGGTCGTCTGGATATGGCTTGCAACAACGCCGGCATCGGGGGGCCGCAAGCACCGTTGGTGGACTACCCTCTGGACGGCTGGGCCCAGGTGATCAACATCAACCTGTCGGGCGTTTTTTACGGCATGCAGCACCAGATAGCCGCCATGCTTAAAAGCGGGGGCGGTTCCATCGTCAACATGGCATCCATTCTGGGCGCTGTGGGCATGGCGGGTTCACCCGCCTACACCGCGGCCAAACATGGGGTGATTGGCCTGACCCAAGTGGCAGCGCTGGAATACAGCGTTCAGGGTGTCCGCATCAATGCGGTCGGACCGGGCTTCATCCGCACTCCCATGATTGCGGGGCTGGAAAGCGATGCGGCCACCAACACCATGCTGGTTGCGGCCCATCCCATCGGCAGACTGGGACAACCTGAGGAAGTGGCGGAGCTCGTGGCTTGGCTGGCGTCGGATCGGGCCTCGTTTGTGACGGGTGCCTATTACCCCGTTGACGGCGGCTATCTCGCCCGTTAACGGACGACACCTCCCACATCATTTGAACGGCACCTCACCATGAACCCTTTGCTACCCATGACCACGGCCGCTGGAACGCCAGTGGCAGACAACCAGAACTCACAAACCGCCGGACCCCGCGGACCGGTGCTGATGCAGGACTACCAGCTGATGGAGAAGATGGCGCACTTCAACCGTGAGAGAGTGCCTGAGCGTGTGGTGCACGCCAAGGGTGCGGGGGCGCACGGCACCTTCACGGTAACCGGCGACATTTCCCGATACACGCGCGCCGCCTTGTTCTCCAGGGTGGGCAACACCTGTCCCATGTTCGGGCGCTTTTCAACCGTGGCCGGAGAAATGGGCAGCGCCGACACGGCCCGGGACCCGCGCGACTTTGCCCTGAAGTTCTATACCGAGGAAGGCAATTGGGATCTAGTGGGCAACAACACGCCGGTGTTCTTCGTGCGTGACCCGCTCAAGTTTTCAGACTTCATTCACTCGCAAAAGCGGGACCCTGCGACAGGGTTGCGTGACAACACCATGCAGTGGGATTTCTGGAGTTTGTCACCCGAGTCATTGCACCAGGTGACGACGCTGTTTTCAGACCGGGGCATTCCGGCCAGCCTGCGCCACATGAATGGCTATTCCAGCCATACCTACAGCCTCTGGAATGAGGCTGGTGAGCGTTTTTGGGTGAAGTGGCATTTCAAGACCCTGCAGGGCAATAAAACCCTGACCAACGAGGAAGCCGCAAATATTGCCGGCACTGATCTGGACTACCACCGCCGCGATCTGCATGGCGCCATTGATCGCGGTGAGTTTCCCCAGTGGACAGTGCAGATTCAGATCATGCCGGAGGCAGAAGCTGACACTTATCACATCCACCCCTTTGATCTGACCAAAGTTTGGCCGCACAAGGACTACCCCGTGATGGAAGTCGGGATTCTGGAACTCAACCGCAACCCCGACAACTACTTCGCCGAAGTCGAACAGGCTGCATTTGAGCCGGGCAACATGCCACCTGGCATGGGTGCGTCGCCCGACAAGATGCTGCAGGCCCGCCTGCTGTCGTATCCGGACGCGCACCGTTACCGCATCGGCATCAATTACGCCGCGCTGCCCATCAACAAGCCGCATTGCCCGGTGAATACTTACCACCGTGACGGTCAGACCCGCTTCGATGGCAATGGGGGAGGCAATGTCAACTACGAACCCAATAGCTTTGGCGGCCCCGTGGAGAACCTGCGTCTCAAAGAGCCTCCGCTGAAAATTCGCGGCGACGCCGGCATGTTCAACCACCGTGATGGCAACGAAGACTACAGCCAGCCTGGTGATCTGTACCGCCTGATGAATGAAGACCAAAAGGCCCAACTGGTATCCAACCTGGTGGGTGCACTGAAAAGTGTGCCGCGCTTTATTCAGGTCAGGCAGATTGTTCATTTTTCAAAAGCAGATCCTGACTATGGCGATCGGGTTGCCGCGGGCCTGGGCAATCACATCACCGTCAAGCTTCATCCCTGAGCACCCCAAGGAGTTCCATGTCCTATGCAACGCTTCTGGTTCATCTTGAAATTGGTCAGTCCAATGCCAGACTACTGAACGTCACTGGCGATTTGGCCGAACGATTCAAAGCCAATGTGATCGGTATTGCGGCACGCCAGCCTGTGCCAATTGTGTATGGAGAAGGCTACGCGTTTGGTGCCCTGTATGACCAATACCACCAGGATACGGAACGACTGATCCAGGAGGCCCAGCAGGAGTTCCGCCATCTGCTGGCGCCACGCATCGCGCAGCTTGGATGGCGTTCCACCATGGTGTTTGAGTCCATTGCCGACTACCTGGCCCAGGAAGCCCGAAGTACTGATCTGGTGATCACGGGGGGTGCCAAAGGGCATTGGGGCACGCCTGATATTCGGGTCAACATGGGGGATCTCCTGATGCGTGTGGGGCGTCCTGTCCTGGTGGTTCCGGATGATGTGGAGACGCTCAGGCTGGAATATGTGGTGCTGGCCTGGAAAGATACGCGTGAGGCGCGGCGTGCGGCCGTCGATGCGCTGCCGTTGCTCAAACATGCCCAGCAGGTCGAGATCATCGAAATTGCGGCCAAGGATGACCTGGTTGCTGCAGAGGCAAGGCTTCAGGATGTTGCCAATTGGCTACAGCACCATGGCGTGACAGCCTCAACGCGGGTGTCACCCGTCAATGATGAAGGTGATGGACAGCTCGTATCCCTGGCCATCGAGCAGGGTGCTGACACCATTGTCGCGGGTGCCTATGGCCACAGTCGCCCGCGGGAGTGGATTTTTGGCGGAGTGACCCATGACCTGATGAAGCGCGCCAACTGCTGCTTGCTACTTTCACACTGAGAAACACTGAGAAACACTGAGGTATACCGTGACCACTACACCCACAACATTGTTTGATCCCATTCAGGTGGGAGATCTGCACCTTAAAAGCCGCGTTGTCATGGCGCCGCTGACGCGCAATCGCGCGCCCCATGCGATACCAACGCCACTCATGGCGCAGTACTACACCCAGCGCGCCTCGGCCGGCCTCTTGATCACCGAAGCAACCGCCATCAGCCAACAGGGCCAAGGCTACTCGGACGTTCCGGGCCTTTATGGCACCGAGCAGCTGGATGGATGGAAACGCGTGACCCGCGATGTTCACACGGCAGGCGGCAAGATTGTTGTCCAGTTGTGGCACGTGGGCAGGGTGTCCCACACGAGTTTGCAACCTGAGGGCGGCAGCCCCGTGGCGCCGTCAGCCATTGCCGCCAATGCAAAGACGGTGTTGATTCATAACGGCATTCCCGCGATGGTCGACACGTCAGATCCCCGCGCCCTTCGCAGTGAAGAATTGCCCGGCATTGTTCACAGCTATCAGGTTGCCGCCCGCAGCGCCGTGGAGACAGCGGGTTTTGATGGCGTAGAAATTCACGCGGCCAACGGCTACCTTCTTGACCAGTTTTTGAAAACGGGCTCCAACCATCGCAAAGATGATTACGGTGGAAGCATTGAGAACCGCTCCCGCTTGCTGATGGAAGTGGTGCGTGCTGTGGTGAGCGCTGTGGGACGAGGCCGAACGGGCATTCGTTTGTCGCCCGTTACGCCATCCAACGATGCTTTTGACGCCGACCCGCAGCCCCTTTTCGATCATGTGGTGCGTCAACTTGCCCAATTGAACCTGGCCTACGTTCACATTGTTGAAGGTGCGACCGGTGGGGCGCGTGAGCTGCCCGACCGGCCGTTTGACTACGCTGCTCTGGAGGCTTCCTACCGGGCAGCCGGACCCAAGGTGGGTGGTGGTGCCTGGATGGTCAACAACGGTCTGGACCTGGCATTGGCAAAGCAGGAACTGAGGGAAGGTGCTGACCTGGTCTCTTTTGGCAGGCCCTATATTGCCAACCCGGACCTTGTGGAACGCCTGCGTCAGGGCGGTCCCTTCAACGAAGGCGACCGAAGCACCTATTACGGTGGTGGTGCACACGGCTACACCGACTACCCAACGCTACCCGTGTCATCCTGACATCACGCCCAAACGTCGAGTTGAATCTGCTTGTCAGTTTCTTGGTAATAGTCTGCTCTGCTTCTTTTTAAGCGGTGAGCAGTGTGTGCGGCACCTGCTTCGGTTTCTGTTCGCATGGCCACTTAGTCGCGACAAAACTTGTCGTCACAAAAAGCACGTGGCTCACGAGGAGGCTTTTTCAACCACAGCGTTATTCTTTTTGACCCATTCGACGAAGTGGTCCATCCACCCTTGCAGGAATTTTCGGCTGCCGTCACCAATGTCGCCGTTCGAGGCAAACAGGTTGTCAGTTGCCTGGAGAAAAGCTTCAGGTTGGCCCAATGTAGGTACGTCCAGGTAAGCCAGAATGTTGCGCAGATGTTGCTGAGCCATGGAAGTGCCAATGGCACCGACTGACACACCCAGCACGCCAGCGGGTTTGCCAGCCCAGGCACTCTGGCCATAAGGTCGCGATGCTTGGTCAATCGCATTTTTGAGTACACCGGGTATTGAGCGGTTGTATTCAGGGGTAACAAAGAGCAGGCCCTGCGACGCTGCGATGTCGTTCTTCAGTTTGATGACGGTCGTGGCCTGCTTGGCGTCGTCGTCCTGGTTGTACAGCGGCAAGTCTGCAATGGTGAGTTGTGTGAAGGTGAAGCCTGGGGGTGCCAATCGGGCCATGGCCGTTGCCAATCTCCGGTTGAATGAGTCGTGGCGAAGGCTGCCGACGATGACCGCGATCTGGTAGTGCTGCATTGATTTTCCTGGTTGGGTTTGTAGAGCCTGTTGGGCCTTCGCTGTTGCCTTGTGGCAAGAGACACCATCTACGTTAAGTGTCCTGGACTCTGGCGTCTGTACGTTCACGCACAGACGGGCCCTTGATTTGCGCCTACAAACGGACCAAGGAGATCAACATGTTGAAACTTGCCAGTGTTGTAGAAATCAGCTCCCGGTTGCCCCAGGGCGCACCGGCTGTTCAGAAGGCTTCAGGCGCGTTGGGGACCGTTGTTCCTTTGCGTCCTGCAGCGTTTGCCCGAGCCATTGCGCCAGCGCCGACGCGTTGGCGTGAGTCGCTGAATCTGGTCGAGCGCCATCTGGTCTTTTCAAGACGTCTCCTTCACGCTGGCGATGTTGTTCAGGTGGCCGGTGACAAGTTCAGCTTTCTGCACATCATCAAATTGGGTTCCGTCAAGGTGATATCACTGGCAGCCAATGGCCGCGAACAATTGGCCGGTGTTTACCTGAAGGGCGACTGGATCGGTTTCGACGGCATTTCTACCGGCATTTGCCCCAGCGATGCCTATGCGATGGACACCAGTGAAATCTGGACGCTGCGTTACACCACCTTGCTGTTGACGATCGCCCGCGTGCCGGAGTTGCTGGAAGGCATGCATATTGCCATGAGTGGTCAGCTGGCTCGGGACCGCGAATGGCGCTTTGCCCTGGGCACCTTGCCGGCCGACGCGAGGGTTGCCGATTTTGTTCGGGCCTGGGCCACATCGCTGAGTGATCGGGATTTGCGCACCGACCAGATCACGCTGCGTCTGACCCGAGCTGAAATTGGCAGCTACCTGGGCATGACTCTGGAAACGGTGAGTCGCTCTTTCAGTCGCCTCGCACGGTTCGGTTTGATTCAATTTGAGGACAAAGGACGACGGCATTTCAATATCCCGAGCGTGCGGGCCCTGATTGATTTTGTGGAGCTGAATTCCAATGCGCACGAACCTTGTCTGATTCAATGAATTGGCGATTTGACTGTGCCTGCCACCCGAACTGAAACCGACAGCATGGGCGCGATGGACGTGCCCGCCGAGGCCCTGTGGGGCGCCCAGACGGCGCGCAGCCTGCGATTTTTTGCCATTGGCGAGCAGCGCATGCCCATTGCGTTGATTCATGCACTCGCCTGGGTCAAATGGGCGTCTGCTGAAGTGAACCTGGAGTTGGGACTGTTGGATGAGCCCAAAGCCCGAGCCATAACGGAAGCTGCTTGGCGCGTGGCCCATGGCGAATTCGACCTTGAATTCCCGTTGTCGGTCTGGCAGACCGGCTCGGGCACCCAGAGCAATATGAATGTCAACGAAGTGCTGGCGAGCCTGGCCACTTTGACAATTCAAAACCTTTGGACGGGCGTGGAGGCCGCTCCCCGCATTCACCCCAATGACGATGTCAATCGGGGGCAATCCTCCAACGATGGTTTCCCTACGGCCTTGCATCTGGCCGTGGTGTTGCAAACCAGGGCAGATTTTTTACCCGCCCTGGAAGAAATACAGGCCGCGTTACATGCCAAAGCACACGCTTTTGAAGACGTCATCAAAGTGGGCCGTACTCACATGCAAGACGCCACACCGATCAGCCTGGGTCAGGAGTTCAGTGGCTATGCAGCTCAACTGGCGCTGTGCCACGTCACCCTGCTTCATGGACTGCACGGCATGCACAGTCTGGCCATGGGTGGGACTGCTGTTGGGACGGGCATGAATACCCATCCAGAGTTTGGTGCACGGGTGATCGAGAAACTGGCACACCATTTCGACTTGCCGCTGCGTCAGGCGGAAAACCTCTTTGCCGCCATGGCCGGCAGTGAGCCGGTGGTGGCATTTCATGCGGGCTTGCGCATGCTGGCCATCGCGCTCACCAAGATCGCCAATGACATCCGCTTGATGGGCAGTGGGCCAAGGGCAGGCTTTGATGAGTTGTGGCTGCCCGAGAACGAGCCCGGTAGTTCCATCATGCCAGGCAAGGTCAACCCTACGCAGGTGGAGGCGCTGACCATGGTGTGCGCCCAGGTGATGGGCCATGACGCCGCCATCGGTTTTGCGGCCAGCCAGGGGCAGTTTGAACTCAATGTCTATCGCCCATTGATGGCACTCAATACCCTGGACAGTCTTCGGCTGTTGGCGGATGCCATGCGCAGCTTTTCGCGCCATTGTGTGATCGGCCTGCGTGCCAATGAAGCCCATCTTGACACCATGTTGCAGCAATCTCTCATGCTGGTCACCGCGCTGACGCCCCACATTGGCTACGACAGTGCCGCCCAAATTGCCAAACAGGCTCACCGTGAAGGCACCAGTCTGAGAGTGGCGGCGCTGGCTTCCGGTCTGCTCACAGCAACGCAATTTGATGAATGGGTGGACCCCCGAAAAATGCTGGCACCCGCACTGCCGGAGGACTGAATTATTGAAGTGCCGCTTCATATTTGATAGCTAACTATTGAATATTTACGGGGACTTCAGGAACGTTTTATTTAAATGTCCCAGTGTTCGGCAACGCACAGAACTTTTCGCGGGCTGATTCTAAAGTTGCTCTCTGCCCGGTGCTATGCAGGCCTTCGCGTGCACTGACATCGGTCTTTAATTTCCAAAGGATGAACCATGAAAACCCCCTATTTATTTGCGGCCCTGTTGGGCTCGTTTCTGCTTGTCGCCTGTGACAGACCCGCAGTCGTGACGGTTCCCGCAGCGCCAGTCACAGTACCCGGTCCGGCTGGCCCCAGTGGGGCTACCGGCGCAACCGGTGCCACCGGAAGTCAAGGCGTTGATGGTGCAACGGGCAATACGGGCAACACCGGCAATACCGGTAGTACAGGCAACACAGGAGCGACAGGCAAGTCCGGAGACGGTACGACCGTGATTGTGGTGCCGGCGCCTGCGGCATCCGCAGCCAACTGATTCCCCCTTGATGAAACACACCGGAGATTGACATGAGTTTAGGAACACTGCTGCTTATCGTTTTGATTTTTATGCTGATAGGTGCCTTTCCGACCTGGCCTCACAGCCAAAGCTGGGGCTATGGACCCAGTGGAGGTTTGGGCCTGGTTGTGCTTATCGTCGTCGTGCTGCTTGTCATGGGGCGAATTTGAAACTCTTGGGTTTCAGGTTCGGGGCATTGGCGTCACTCTTGATGCTGATGTCTTGTGGTGGCGTTGCCAGGCTGCCCGATTCGGCAAGTTTTGGTCCCAACCCGGCGTTGCCTGAGGCGCAGTCGGGCTTGTTTCCAACCGTGAATATTGCGCCCGCCGTGGGCTGGCCGGTTGGAACGTCTCCGATTCCCGCCGCGGGCCTGGCGGTGGCTCCCTTTGCCACGGGTCTGGATCATCCCCGCTGGTTGTACGTGTTGCCCAACGGGGATGTGCTGGTGGCTGAAACCAATTCGCCCCCCAAGCGGGACGATGCCCAAGGAATCCGGGGTTGGTTGATGGGCATGGTGATGAAAAGGGCCGGCGCTGCCACGTCCAGTGCGAACCGCATTACCTTGCTGCGGGATACCAATGGCGATGGCGTGGCTGATTTCAGGTCAGTGCTATTGGAAGGCCTGAATTCTCCTTTTGGCATGGCTTTGGTGAAAGACAGTCTCTTTGTGGGCAACACGGATGGCGTTATGCGATTCCCGTATTCAACAGGAGACACACAGATCAAAGACGCTGGAACTCCGGTCGTTGCGTTACCCGCAGGCACCATCAATCACCATTGGACCAAAAACCTGATCGCGTCACCCGATGGGCAAAAGCTCTACGTTACGGTTGGATCCAACAGCAATGTGTCCGAGCGTGGCATGGCGGCAGAAGTCGGGCGGGCTGCCATCTGGGAAGTTGACGTGCACACGGGTGCGCACCGCATTTTTTCGTCGGGCCTTCGCAATCCAAATGGCATGGCCTGGGAACCCGCAACGGAAGCACTTTGGACTGTTGTCAACGAGCGCGACGAGCTGGGCAGTGACTTGGTGCCGGACTATTTGACCTCGGTGCGGGATGGGTCGTTTTATGGCTGGCCCTACAGTTACTTTGGTCAGCACCTTGACTTGCGTGCTCAACCCCAACAGCCAGCCCTGGTTGCACAGGCTGCGGTGCCCGACTACGCATTGGGAACGCACACCGCCTCGCTGGGTTTGGTGTCATCGGTCGGCAATTCGCTGCCACCGATATTTGCCAATGGCATGTTCATAGGCCAACACGGCTCATGGAACAGACAGCCACACAGTGGTTACAAAGTCATATTTGTTGCCTTTGAAGCGGGTCGGGCTGTCGGCTTGCCGCTGGATGTGTTGACCGGTTTCTTGAGTAAAGAAGGCAACGCCTTTGGCAGGCCGGTGGGGGTGGTGCTGGACAAAAAGGGTGCCTTGCTGGTAGCAGACGACGTTGGCAATGTCATTTGGCGAGTGACCTCGCGACGCGACTAGGGAACGATTGTCATGACCCTCTTGAACCTTCGCATCCGCCTTTGCGGCCTGGGCCTCGTTCTGCTGGGAACGACGGGTTGCAGCAGTCTGCCCAGGGTCGTGCCGGACCTGGAAATACCTGCGGCCCAACCGGTGCAAATTGAAGGTTCACGGGGACCCTTGTCGGCGGCCCGTAGCAAGGCGATTCTGGACAATCTGCGCAAACGCAGTCCAGAAACCAACATATTTGATCGGCATCTGGCGCTGGAAGAAGCCATTGTGGGCAGCCCGCTCACAGCGGGTAACCACGTGGTGTTGTTGCAAGACGGCCCTGCTACCTATGAGGCCATGTTTGCTGCCATTGCGTCGGCCAAAGACCACATCAACGTAGAGACCTACATCCTTGAGGATGATGAAGTGGGTCAGCGTTTTGTGCGCGTTCTGATCGAAAAACAATTGCAGGGGGTGCAAGTCAACCTGATTCGCGACAGCGTGGGCACCTTGTCCACGCCGGCGGCGTTCTTCAAGAAGTTGGCTGACACGGGCATTCGCGTGCTTGAATTCAACCCGGTCAATCCCCTGTTGGCCCGCAAGGCCTGGGCGATCAACCAGCGCGACCACCGAAAGCTGATGATCGTGGATGGAAAAATTGCTTTTTTGGGTGGCATCAACATCAGCAGTGTGTATTCGGGGGGCTCTTTTGGCAGCGGAAAACGCGCCAGTCCTGGTGGCAACAAGGCGTGGCGAGACACCGACCTGCAATTGCAGGGGCCCGTGGTGGCTGAACTGCAAAAGCTCTTCATGGCCACCTGGGTGAGCCAGAAGGGCGACCCACTACCTGAAAAGGACTACTACCCAGTGCTGGATACGCCTGGCAAACAGGTGGTGCGCGCCATTGGCAGCTCGCCCGAAGAACCTTTCAGCCTGATCTATGCCACGCTGATGTCAGCCATCGCCAGTGCTGAAACCAGTGTGCACCTCACCAATGCCTACTTTGCGCCTGACCCTCAACTGCTGGCTGCGCTGGAGGCGGCCGCAGCGCGGGGTGTCGACGTCAAGCTGATCCTGCCCAGCCAGACTGACTCGTGGATGGTGTTTCATGCCGGGCGGGGTTATTACGAACAGCTCCTTCGGGCTGGGGTCAAAATTTATGAACGGCGCGGGGTCATCCTGCATTCCAAGACCGCGCTGATTGATGGTGTGTGGGCCACAGTGGGCTCCACCAATCTGGACTGGCGAAGCTTTTTGCACAACAGCGAATTGAATGCCGTCGTCCTTGGCACGGAATTCGGAAAGCAGGTTCAGGCCATGTTTGACAAAGACCTTTCTTTGTCTGACGCTGTGACACTCACCGAATGGGAGAAGCGCCCCTTGGACTTGAGGCTCAAGGAGCTTCTCGCGCGTACTTTTGAATACTGGCTTTAGGAGCGCACGGGTTGTTCACGGCGATCGTTAACGGCGATGTTTAACGGCGATGACTTGTGCGTGTTGCCAGAGCTAGCAATCCAATCAAAACGGCACCCGCGGTGGCGGAAACCAGGATGGCCTTCAAGGGATCGTGCCTGACCGAGTCGCGAACCTTGTCCACACTTTGGTGGGCCAGAACATTGGCACGGTGCGATGTGTTGGCGATTTTGCTCACCACTGGTGCTGCGCTGTGTCGCATTTCATTCACGGTCTCTGCCAGGCTGTCAATGGCCTCGTTGGCTGCTTCCTGTGCGGCAGTGACGACATGATCCGCTGAGTCAGACACTTGCGTGGCGAAGGTTTCTACGGGGCTTGCTTGCTTGGTGAAGAACATGGAAATTCCTTTGGGGTTTGAAGGTGTGAAATCGAAGCCTGAGTCTGCGGCTGACCCCTGAATCAAGCCATCAGGCGTACTGCCTTCACCCTGTGGGCAAGGGGTAGCAGCCAGGGTAGGACAACGCCTCAAGCTTGCTGCCCACACACCGGTAGGACAACAACTACAGCATTTGCCGGTGATGTCTGCTGTCCAAACGGTGGCCGATTTTTCATACTTGCACCAGGATCAACGCGAGCCCTGTCTAACAAGTAATTGGGCCGCACTGATTGTCAAAACCCATTTCCGGAGATCCTTATGAAATCAAATTTGAAGGCCCTGCTTTCAGTGGTGACGATGGCCGTAGTCTCTACGGTTGCCACGCAAGCGATGGCACAGGTCACCTTTTATGAAAACGAAAACTTTCAGGGCCGTACCTTTTTCACCGAACGCCAAGTGAACAACTTTAGCCAGTTCGGTTTCAACGACCGCGCCTCGTCGGTCATCGTGCTTGGCAACCGCTGGGAAGTGTGCGAAGACGCGCAGTTCAAAGGGCGTTGCGCTGTGTTGCGTCCTGGGCGTTATCCGTCGCTGGCGGCCATGGGACTGAATGATCGCGCCTCTTCCGTGCGTGCGGTCAGTGCCAATGCCCGCATCAATGAAGACCGCTATTCGCCGCCCCCCCAGCAGGTGTATGACAACCGTCGCCGCAGGAATGAGCGTCTCTATGAAGCCAACGTGACCTCTGTACGTGCAGTGGTTGGTCCGCCCGAACAACGTTGCTGGATTGAGCAGAACCAGGTCGTGCAGCCGCAAGCCACCCAGTCCAACGTGCCCGGCGCTGTGGTGGGTGCCTTGATTGGCGGCATTTTGGGCCACCAGGTCGGGGCAGGGCGTGGCAATGACCTGGCGACTGTCGGTGGAGCTATCGCAGGTGGTGCCATTGGTGCCACCGTGGGACGTGATGGCCGCCCCGTCCAGCAAGCCACCACGCAAAGCGTGCAGCGCTGCAGTACCGTTCCCAGCCAGGCCGCACCCGCACTGTGGGATGTGAGCTACAACTTCAGGGGGCAAGAACATCGCCTGCAAATGACAAGCCCACCGGGACCGACAGTGACTGTGAATCGCTTGGGCGAGCCCAGAAACTGAGCATCGGCTATTGCTGGACATGTCATGAACATGATGACCTTTCTTGTGTTTCTCATCGTCACGGTTCCCGCCTTCGGTTTGGCCGTTTTGGGTTGGCTGGCGATGGAAGATGAGACAGATGATTTGTTCGAAATGGTTGGATTCACCGACCTGCGATTTGAGGATTGAGTTCGCTCTGCACCTCTCAAGATTTTTAGCTTCTCAACCCGTCTTAACTCTAAAGGACACTCATGAAAACATCTTTCAACCTCAAAACATCCATCCTGGTGGCTGCCATGACCTTACTGCCATTGGCATATGCGCAGACCATCCCCAAGGCGGATTACAACGCGGGCAAGACACGCATCAGTGCCGATTACAAGGCCGACAAAGCGGCCTGCGGCTCACTGGCTGGAAACACCAAAGATATCTGCCAGGAAGAAGCCAAAGCCAAGGAAAAGGTGGCCTCGGCCGAGTTGGGTTACAGCTACTCCGGTAAACCTGCCGACCTGACCAAAATTTCCGTGGTGAAAGCTGAAACTGCCTATGCCGTGGCCAAAGAACGCTGCGACGACCAGGCGGGCAATGCCAAGGATGTTTGCGTTAAAGAAGCCAAAGCGATTGAAGTCAAAGCGGTGGTTGATGCCCGCATGACAAAAAAAATCAGCGAAACCAAAAAGGACGGCGCTGAAGACAAGCGCGATGCCGACTACAAAGTAGCCGCAGAAAAATGCGATGCGTTGGCTGGCGACGCCAAGTCCAGTTGTGTTTCAGCTGCGAAGACCAAGTTTGGTAAGAATTGACACTTTAAAAGGCAGTTGCCTTTTTTGAAAAGCCGACGCCAAGTCGGCTTTTTCCGTTTCGCTTCCAGTTTTTATGCACCAACTTGGGAATCAACTACAGTGCAGGGTTTTCCCGAATTTTCTTCGTATTCGGGATACTTTTTTTTTGATTCAACCTTGGTTTTAAATGGCTCAACTTTCTCCCGCTGGCATCCTTGCCGTACAAGATATCGCTCAACGCCACGGCTTCGGCTTTGATGCGGTGCACAGCATGCTTATATCCGTGATCAACGGAAATGGCAGCATGGCTCAGTTCAGCCACCCTGAATTTGGTGGTTCTGGCCAGTGGATGCAGGGCGGAATGACCATGGTTGGCGACATGTTCAACAACTACCTCAAAGGCCGGGTTGACAACCTGTGCTCAGAGCTGTCTCGCCTGATCTCCAGCCAGCCCGATTTGATCCGCACCGGCAGCTTTCAAAGTCAATCCCAAAACGGCAATACGGCTTACAACGGCTTTGGCAGCTCATCGGGCAATAACCCCAGCAGCCTGTTTGTGGCTGCGCCAGAGCAAGCCAACTGGTGGGGTCCGGATCTGAAATATCCCAACAGCCTGGGGGGCCAAAACGGCATGCGTTACGCCTGGTTTTCACAAGCGCGACGTCTGGCCATCGAGTCCAATGGCCAAGTCATTATTTATGACACTCTGGACCACCAGATTGGTGGCGTCTCTCAGCAGCAAAGTGGTGGCTACTCGGTAACGTTCTCCAGCCAATTCGGTTATGTGGATTTGTCCCGCCTGCCGGTGATCAGCATCAATGGTCAGCCGCCGTTGGCCTCAACGTCACCTCCCGCGCCAAGTTATGCGCCAGGCAATGACGGGAGCTTTGGCAACGCGGCCCAGAGTGTTCTTTCAAATGGAAACAACCCCGCGATGTCGTCAAATGGCCAGGGCGATATTTTTGCCAGCATTGAAAAGCTCGCGGCCCTGCAAAGCCGCGGCATTTTGAGTGAGCAGGAATACGCCAGCAAAAAGGCTGAATTGCTCAGCCGTCTGTGACCCTCAAAGGCAAGGACTTCTGTATCCTGCCCTCGACGAGGTATTGATGTCGCGCAGGTACCCAGTGACTTGTCAAGTCTCAGTGCTCTTGTTGGCGACCCCGCTCATTCTTGTTGCGGTTGCCATTTCCGTTTCCTTTGCCATTATTGTGTTTCTGGTCAATGTCATACCCGCGTCTAGGCTGGATGGGCATTCTTTGAATCACGGTAGGGCGGCTGTTGTCCAGTTGCCAACGGCCGGGCATCTGGTAATAGGTTGAGCCCCGTTGATCCCAACGGTCTGGTTCCCACATGTAGCCGCTGCGCTGGAGAATAGTGCGGCCATGAACCCAAATATGGCGGTCTCCGTGCCAGGCCCAATAGCCGGGAGCCCATATATAGCCGGGTGCCATCACTGGGATGGTTTCGTAAATCGGGGCGGGTGGTGCGATGGAGATGCTGAAGCTCACCTGGGCCATCGCTTGCGTGCCCGTCAATGCTGCAGCAAAGCAGATTGAAAGCAGTGTGGCGCGGGATGCGTTGAATTTTTTCATGGGAGTACCTTAAAAGTTACATCGTCATGGTTGCATGCTTGCGCTGGTCCAGTCCGTGCGTTAGACCACACAGTGGTGGAAATTCAGCTGGAATTGCTTTTTTGGTTTCGCCCAATTTGTTGAATGGGCAAGCGCCAGTGGATGACCCAAACAGGACTTTTGATATCCAATTTAGAAACTTGAGTATGAAACCAAAACGGCTCCCGAAGGAGCCGCTTGTTGTGGGCACGGGTGCCTATTTGCTTTGCTTGCGTCGGTAAACGGCCAGCATGCCCACGAGGCCCAAGCCCACCAGTGCCATGCTGCCAGGTTCTGGCACGCTGGTCCGGTTTGCGCGATCATCAAAGGAAGCGGCCCAACCGGAATCATTGGTCATGATGCCGTCGAAATTGACGTTCATGCTATAGAACTCACCCATGTTCAGACGGGTGCCTGTCGGGGCGGTGAAAAGCACTTGCTGATACAGGCCCGTGACATTGTCCAGCAAGTTGTAGGTGGCAATCCAGGTCACCCAAGTGCTGGGGTCAGCGACTACGGATTTGACCGTGAAGTTGTTAATTTCTCCCGATGGCCGTGGCCCGAGCAAGATCCCATTAAAGCCATTGCCTGATTGGCTGTTGTTCATGGTGAGTTGAAAGGATGTGGCCCAAGTGCCATTGCCTAGGCTATACCCATCCAGATTGAATTGTCCAGGCACCTCATTTTGGTCAGCCATGCCAAAGTTGCTGTACTGCAATGTGTCGCCATTGTGGGTTTCCCAAGTGTCACCCAAACCTGCAACAACTCCACCCACTGTGGCAAGGTTGCCAGCCACGCTACCGCCCGAGAATGAGACCTGAGTCGCATGGGCAGGCAGAGTAGCAAGTCCCCCAGCCAGTGCAGCGAGTGCAATCGCTGTTTTTATGAAATTTGTTTTCATGATGATTTTCCAAAGTTCAGAGTCTTCAAAGGTCGCCGTCTGGTTCATGAATTTGAAAGAAATTGCATCAACCATCTGCGATAAAACGCCTCTGTAGTTGCCCCTGGTGGGAGCAACTACACAAGCGCCATTGCATGATTGCGGGCAGTGTGACTTGGGTCTGTGCGATGACGTACGGTGCTGACCTGTTTATGGCGATATCTCTTATGTGCGCTAGCGCACGGAACCGGTGAATGGGTCCATTTATTCTTGTCCCATCCGGTAACCAGCATGCCATGACTTTTCTTCGATTCTTAAAATGGACCTCGGCAACGATCGTTGCAGTTCTGGCAATTTCTGCACTGTTGATTGCCATCTTGGGATGGAATTGGTTGCGTGCTCCCATTGAGCGTTACACCACGGTCAAGACGGGGCGTGTGTTGACCATCCAGGGTGACCTGGATGTCTTGTGGGCCTGGCACAGTGCACCGGGTTGGCCACGCGTGAAGGCAGGGCAAGTGAGCTTTGCCAACCCGGCGTGGGCCCGCCATCCACAAATGCTGACGGCTGACGCCGTTGAAGTCACGCTTGGTGTGGCTGAACTCTTTGGTGGGCGGATGGATTTCCCTCAGGTGCGCCTGAAGCGTCCGGTGGTGTCCCTGGAGCAGTCTCCCGATGGAAAAAAAAGCTGGTTGATGGATCTGCAGCAAATAGATCAAAGCGCCATGGTTCATGTTGGCTTGGTGACGCTGGACGATGGTTCACTGTCCTACGACGACGTCACTCACAAAACCCGGATTCAGGTCGAAATTTCAACAGCAGCTACCAAATCTGAATCGGTGAAAACCGCTGAGGACAGGGTGACGTTCAAGGGAACCGGTCAGTACAAGGGTTTGCCGCTGAAGGCCAGCGGCACGGGCGGTGCGGTGATGGCCCTCTGGAATGAGAATGTGCCCTATGCACTGCAGGTGGACGCCATGGTGGGCAGAACGGGCGTGCGGGCCGAAGGTACGGTGACCAGCTTGACGAAGTTCAAGGCGGTTGACATGCAAATGGCATTGTCGGGGGATAGTCTGGACCAACTTTACATCCTGACCGGCATTGCATCGCCCGCCACACGCGCGTATTCGTTGAACGGCCACTTGGTGCGGCAGGCCAGCACTTGGTCTTATGAAAAATTTTCGGGTCATTTTGGGGCCAGTGATATCGCCGGTTCAGTGCAAATCACTGAATCTGGCAAGCGCCCCACGCTGGTCGCGGACCTGACGTCAGGGCAGCTTGACATTGCCGACCTTGGGCCAGTGATTGGCGCCCGCTTGGGTGCTGACAAGGTGCAGGCCTCAGCGACTTCGCGTGTTTTGCCTGTCATCCCCTTTAACGCCAACCGATGGGACAGTGTTGATGCCGAGGTGAGCTTGAATGCCAAGTCGATACGCAGTGACAAGTCACTGCCGCTGGACGATCTGGTTGCCCACGCCAGCCTCAGAAACTCTGTCATGACGATCAAGCCGCTTGATTTTGGCGTGGCGGGCGGCCAACTGCGGTCAACGGTGGTGCTGGACGCCACCCAAAAGACAATTCAGGCCCATGCGCAAGTGCGAGCCAGGGCCATCCAAATGGCGCGCCTTTTTCCTCAGGGGGGTCTGGAAAAGGCGGGTGTCGGTCAAATCAATGGCGAGTTTGACTTGAGTGGACATGGCAACTCGGTGGGCCAGATGTTGGGCACGGCCAGCGGAAAGCTGGGCCTGGTTGTGGCCAATGGTGAAATCAGCAAACTGATGATGGAGAAAGCGGGCTTGCACCTGTGGGAGATGCTTCAAATCAAATTGACGGGAGACCGGCCTGTCAAACTGCGCTGCGCCGTGGCCGACTTTGACGCGAAGGACGGCAAGCTGGCGGTTGATGCACTGGTGTTTGATACGGAGGTCAATACCATCCTGGGCAGCGGCACGGTTGACCTGAATCTGGAGCAACTGGACCTGACGCTCAACCCCAGAACCAAAAACACCAGCCCACTGGCTTTGAGCAGCCCCATTTTTGTGCGCGGCAGTTTTGCCAAACCGGAGGTGACTGTTGACAAGGGGCGTGTGGCCTTGCGGGCGCTGGGCGCCGTCGCGCTTGGCTTTGTCAATCCATTGCTGGCCATCATTCCTTTGATCGACCCAGGTCCTGGCCAGGACAGTGATTGCCGTCAGCTCGTGCGGGATGCCCGCGCCATTCCCCGGGCTACTTCCGGCCAACCACCAGGAAAAAAACGCCCAGTGCAATAGCTCCCACACTGGCGATCAGGGGGACGTTGACGCGTTCTTTTTCCTGAACTTTCAGTTCGATAGGACCCAGCTTGACGGCACTGGTTTCTTTGGTGTAGCTAAACCCGCCATAGACCAGGCCCAGGCAGCCTCCGGCGATCAAGACAATGGCGAATAATTTGGTGGGGTTCATGGTTTTCCTTCGGTTACAAAAATTGAAAGTGATTGCAATACACGTTGCACGGCTTCGTTGGCGGCGATGACTCCGCCGTAGGGGTCATCGTGGGACGCGGGGACGCTTGAATCGAATTCCCGCCAAGCAAGAACACGGCGTGATGTGTCGTCCACCAGGTAGGCGCGTAGGGTAAACCGCACCTGGCTCGGCTTACTTTGAAAGTCCTGCTGGAGGCGGATGATCTCGGTGTCCAGCCGCAATTCTCCAGTCGATGTGCCCGCAGACAATGCCACGGCTCGAAAGACTTCTTTGGCTTCAATCGCCCGAACCATCAGTGGCCCGAGCATGCGTGCGGGAGTGTCAACCCATTCGTTTTGCGAGAAGTATTCGAGTTTGTGCGGCTCGCGCAAGTACATGATTCGCTGGCTGTCAAAACCGGCAGCAGCCCTCGTCGGACTCACTATGAGTGTGGTTTTGCCAGCGTTTGGGTGGTTTGGTGTGATGGGGCGGGGCGTGGCGCCGGAATCATCCAGCGCGTAAAGGTTCGGTGGTGCAGCGGTACTCGGCCGTAAGGCGCTGCATCCCCCTAACAGCAGTGCTGTTGCCAGGATGGCTGCCGGGGTCACCCAGTTGAAAGACTTGCCCCTAGAGGGTTGTGTCATGGCTTGGCTCCTGGTTCGCCGGGCCCTGGTGGCACTGCCTGGCGGCCAAACAGCAGGCCATGGGGGTCGCGCTCTGTTTGCTCGCTAAGCCGGCGCAGGGATTGGGCCAATGTGCCCAGCTCGCTCATCAACTGTTGCAGCGCGGGCGCAGTGTCCGAGGTGATCCGTTTGAGATCCGCGCCTGCTGCATCCACCACAACGCCGGCACTGACGCTGGTATTTGCGACTTCCTTTCCCATGGTTTCAATCGCATCGGCACTGCGTCCGATGCGGTCGATCACTGGCCCCATCTGTGTTGCAAGTTTTGCGGCGCTCTCCATGGTTTTTGCCGTATTGGTGACCGCTGCGTCGATGACGTCTTTGCGGGCTGCAACCGTATGGGTCAATGCGGCTATGTCGGCCAGTGCCGATTTAAAGGCCGCGCGATTTTCGTCACTGAGGAAGGCGTTGAGGTTGCTGGACGTGCTGTCCAGCTTTTCAAGCACCGATGTCAACACGTTCTCCAGCCGCGCGCTGAGCGATGGCTTGGTACGGATGACCGGGTGCCTGTAGCCTTCTGTAGCGGTCAAATTGGGGGCGTCGATGGCGCCGCCACTTAATTCGACATAAGCAATGCCCGTGAGGCCCTGGGTCTTCAAAATGGCGACAGTGTCGGTTTTAATTGGTGTGCCATGCTCAATGGCGAAAAGCAGGTTCACCCGCTGGGGGTTGGCCGGATCCAGCTCAATGCTGCGAACTTTGCCAACATCCACCCCGTTGTATTTGACAGGCGCATTGAGGTTTAGACCCGCCACGGATTCATCTTCAATGGCGAGGTAGGTGTCGTAATCCTTGCGTGTGGCCCCCCCCGATGCGAGCCAAAGCATCACGGCAATCAACCCGCTGCCCAAGGCCAGCACGAATGCACCAACCAGCGCGTAATTCACTTTGGTTTCGATGGAGTTTCTCCGGTGTGTTCAGTTTGAGCCTGGCTTTGTGCTTGAGCTTGGTCCTTTGCCGCGCGTGCGCGTGGGCCGTCAAAAAAAGGTTTGATCAGGGCCTTGTCCATGCGCGAGAGTTCTTCCATCGTCCCAATGCCTTGAACGATGCCATCACCAATCACAGCCACGCGGTCGGCCACCTGCCACAGGAGGTCGAGGTCGTGGGTGATCATGACAATCGTCAGACCAAACAGCGCTCTGAGCCTCAGGACCAACTCGTCCACGCCACCGGCACTGTCGGGGTCCAGCCCCGCCGTGGGTTCGTCCAGAAACAGCAGTTCCGGGTCCAGGGCGAGAGCACGGGCCAGCGAGGCGCGTTTCATCATCCCGCCGCTCAGTTCGGCAGGGTATTGCGTACCCACCTCAGGTTTGAGGCCGGTCATGGCCAGCTTCCAGGCCGCGATCTCGTCAATCAGGGCATCATCAAGCTGGGTGTGTTCACGCAATGGCAGGCCAATATTTTCAAGCACAGTCAGGGAGCCAAACAGGCCGCCGTGCTGGAACATCACGCCCCAGCGCTGACGCAGGGCCAATGATTGGTCAGGTGTGAGGGTGAGCAAGTCCTCGTCCAGAACGATGATGCGGCCCTGGTTGGGGCGTTGCAACAAGATCATTTCCCTCAACAAGGTGGACTTGCCGGAGCCACTCCCGCCAATCACCGCGAAGATTTCGCTGCGACGGATGTCAAGGCTGACATTTTTGTGAACCACATGGTCGCCAAATCGAGTGACGATATCGTGCATGCTGATGACGACATCTGGCTGTTCTGTGAGGGTGTCCATTTCAGAGGTCCAACGCACTGAAGGCCACAGAAAATGCCGCGTCGGCAACAATGACCAAAAAGATGGACTGCACGACGCTGCGGGTGGTCTGACGGCCCACACTGTCGGCCCCCCCTTTGGTTTGAAAACCCTGAAAGCAACCGACCATGGCGATGATGGCCGCGAATACTGGCGCTTTTGAAATGCCGACCAACAACGTGGTCGGGCTCACAGCGAGCACGAAGCGGCCCAAAAATTCGTTGAATGTCACGTCCAGTTGCGCTTGGGCCATGATCATTCCACCTGCCACACCCATTCCATCGGCGAATACGGTGAGCAGGGGCATAGCCACCATCAGAGCGACTACCTTGGGAAGAACCAGTAGCTCAAGCGGTTCGATGCCGATGGTTCGCATGGCGTCAATTTCTTCGGTGACGGCCATGGTGCCAATTTGCGCTGTGTAGGCTGAGCCGGATCGCCCGGCAATGATGATGGCAGCAATGAGCGGGGCAAATTCCCGCAACATGGACACCCCCACCAGGTCGGTCACAAAAATGTTGGCACCGTACATGCGAAGTTGCGCAGCGCCCTGATAGGCCACCACAACCCCCAGCAAAAACGACAACAGGCCGACGATGGGTAACGCATCAACACCTGCAGAACGCAAGTTGAACAAAAAGGGCCGCCACCGGATTCGCGCCGGCCGACGGATGCATGTACCAAATGCCAGGGCCGTTTCACCGACAAAGGCGAGCAAGTCAAGGCCCTGGCCGGCAAATTCAGCCGTACTGCGGCCTATTTGTGTCACAGTGCCCGGCGGCGTTGCTTTTATAGGTGCGGCCGGGCTGGCCTGGTCTGGATAGCCTTGCGCAACCGCATCAAGAACGCGGGAGTAGTTCTGTGACAGGCCCTGCAATGTCAGCGTGGCCCCCTCCCGTTTGAAACGGTTCATGAGCTTGTGCAGAACCCACGCTCCGACCGAGTCCATGGCCTTCACGTTGGTGCCATCTGCAACCACAGTCAACCCCGATGTTGCGCCTAACTCGTCCAGCGATTTTGGAAGTTGCCCCATGAAACGGGCAGTCCAATACCCTGACAAAACGATTTGCTCTGGGGATGTTTGTACAAAAGCGGCTAACTCTGAAACGGAGTGCATGGATTGCCGAACGTTAGTGCGTCAGCGGTTGGCTGTATGTGCGCTACCGTACAGATGCGCCAAGTGGCGCACGCAAAAAAAACCCGGCGTCTCAGGCCGGGTAGTGGGGCGTTGAACGCTGGTTCCGTTTGTCTCAAAGGGCGGCAGGCTCCTTCAATACAGACGGATCGAACGGTTTGCGACTGAAGACCTCACGCAGCAAAGGCTCAAAATGGCTCAGCGGTTGGGTGGGGTATTCCGGATCGAACGCGGCTTGGTCATACACCTCACAAAACCGCACGCAGGAATCAAACCACGGGTGATCCCGGTAGGCGAGGTAACCGTCAGGATCTTTTCCATAGAAATGGGCGTAGTAGCGCATCTGGAACAAGCCATGCATTTCAATGATCCAGGTAACCTCGGCGCGGACGTAGGGCCGTAGGATGGCCGCAGCAAGCTGGGAATGGTTTTCAGGTGCCAGTTCGTCGCCCACGTCGTGAACCAGTGCCGCCACGATGGTTTCAATGTCAGCCCCATCGTTTTCTGCCCGGGTGGCGCTTTGCAGGGAGTGTTGCAGGCGGCTGACCTTGTAGCCTTCCAGGGATCCGTCCAGCCGTTGCAATGCCTGAAGCATTCGGTCGGGCAAGGCACGGATGTAGTCATGTTCCAGCTTCTGCAGAAAAACGTACTCTTCGCGGGTACCGTATTTCATTTCGTTGAAAGCAACTGTTTTCATGATGGGTTTACCTTGTGTTTCAGATTCAATACCCGATAGAGGCTGCGCGGGCCATCCCGGTCAATGTAGCAGCCTTGCAGTTGGCGGTGGCCCTCGGTCGGGTTGAACGATGTTCGGCCATGCAGGACGCGGTTGTTGTCAAACATCATCATTTCGCCCGGGTTCAACCTGAATTTGAGTTCGTACTGCGGGTCCTCAAACAGCACGCCCAGCCGCTTTCTGGCGCGATGGTAACGCCGCGTGTCTTCGTCTGACATCAGCGGAATGTCGTCAAGTCGCGGGCTGTAGTGCACGCCGGTCATTTCGCCAGCGCCGTCGAGCTCAATCATAGGTTTGACGGCCACCAGGCGAGTGGTGGCGTCGCGGTACTCGTATCGCACGGGGATCCGGCTGAGAAGGGCGAAACCTTCAGGGTCTTCCCTGCGCACTTGTTCGGCCACAGCCAGGCTGTCGACCAAAGTTGACAGGCCGCCGGAAGTCTCGTTTTGTAGGCATTGCAAGAGTTGAATGCCCGGCACGGGTGTCCGGTAAGGGTTGTCGGTATGGGGGCCCAGAGCAATGGGGCGGTACGCCAGATCGGTGGAGTCGGGCTTGGAATAGACCTCGAAGAATTCGCCAAAGTTGGTGGCGCGGATATAGCCAAACCGGTGGGCAATGGCCCGGATGGAGTCCGCTTGGGTCGGCGTGTTATGGATCAGCAAAAAACCCAGTTCAATGAAATCTTTCAAAGCAGCGTGCAATACCGATTCACGTTCCAGATCGGGCCACTGATAAAGTGGGTTGGGCGCTTGAGCCGCTCGCCAGGGTTTGGCTGGAGGGCAACCCTCTGTCAACACCGATCCTTCAATCAATTCCTTTGGGTCGTACAAACCGGCGAATCCGTCACTGAAGGCCAGATGGAGCTGGTCTCCCACCCACTGGGCCTGTGTCAGCGACAAGTCATCAGGGAGCAGGTGCGGGTTCATCAGCCGCTGGCCGGTGATGGCATCGCGCTGGGTCGGGTCAGGGCTGCGGGCGCGAAGCCACAGGGCAGGCATTGGCGTCGTCGTGACGTGGGGTGAGTTGCCATGTCGAAGCACCAGCTGAACGTGGGCGTCATCGCCAAGAATTTGAATGTCGGTCAAAATAGAGTCTCCTTGTCAAGTCAGCGTATTCAACATTTCGGAAAGAACCAGCAGGATGATGACGGCTGCCAGTACGGTTGGCATGATGGCACCCAATCCCAGCGTAGCGGCCAACAGCCCCATACTGGCGGGCACCAGTGCGCCGCCCACATAGGCAAATCCCACTTGCCGCCCGATCACTTTGCGGGCAGTTTCTGCGTCAAACCGACGCGCTGTTTCGTGCATCAACGATGGATAGATGGGCGCACAACCTAGTCCCAGCACGATCAATCCTGCCAGGGACAGCGCCTGCGGCACACCATCCAGGCTGAAGAGGGTTGCACCCGCAGCAGCCACCATCAAGGCGTAGCGCACCAGGCGGCGGTTGCCAACACGTTGCGCAATCAAGCCAGTGGCAAATCGTCCTGCCATGATGGAACCGAAAAAGCACGACACCCACAGGCCGGCGGTCGAACTGGCCAAATGCCTTCCTTCGACCAAAATGCTGGCGGCCCACAGGCCCGTGCTGACTTCGACCGCGGCATAGGCCAAATAGAGCGATGCTGCCAGTGTGGGCGCCAGCGGATGCAAGGGCTTGCGAATGAATGACTCGTGGTGGTGGTCCTCAGCGGGTGCTGACCGCTCCTGATTCCAGAGTGACAAAGTGAGCAGGAACACTAGGGCCAGGCTGAGCTGGAGGAATGCAATGTGCCGATAGCCGCTGGTCCACCCTGCCGCACTGGACAGTGCTGTGCCCATGATGATCGGGCCCAAAGTGGCGCCCACCCCCCAGCAACCATGCAGCCAGTTCATGTGGCGTGAAGAATAGTGGGCTGCCACAAAGTGGTTCAGCGCGGCGTCGACCGAGCCCGCACCCAGCCCCAGCGGGATGGCCAACAACAGCAGGACTGCGAACGAAGGGCTCAATGAAAACCCCAACAGCGCCAGCCCCGTCAACGCGCCGCTGGCCATGACCAGCGGGCCCGTACCTATCCGCCTGATCACCCCGCCGCTGACAAAGCTGGAAAAGGCGGAACACACTGTCAGCACCAGGGTGATCAGGCCTGCGGCCTCCAGGGACTGCCCCAGGCTGACCCGCATGGAAGGCCAGGCCACACCCAGCACGCTGTCGGGCAGGCCCAGACTGATAAAAGCGAAATAGATGACGCCAAGGAGAATGAAATGGTTCACGAATGGGCGTGCCAGAAGTTCAAGAAAACCATTGTGGCTAGCAAAGGTTTGCATCGATCAGCATATTAATGCTACAAATAAAATAGCAAACTATCATTATTTGACGGGGACTTCGGCTCAATTTGCATCTCAATGCTTGCGATGGACCGGTCATGCCCCTCAGTAGTTCATGATCACCAGGCGGGTCTGGGTGAACTCCAGCATGCCGTGCTTGCCGTCATCGCCACCCAGGCCGGAACGCTTCCAGCCCGCGTGATAGCCCTGGTAGGGGTCGGCGGGGGTGCGGTTGATGTAGAGCTCGCCAGCTTCGATCTCGTTGCCAGCCTTCATCACGCTTCGGTAGTCTTCGGTGTACAGCACGGAGGCCAAACCAAACTGATGGTCGTTGGCCATTTGCAGGGCATGATCCAGCGTGGTGTAGGGCAACACGCACAACACCGGGCCAAACACTTCTTCCTGCACGATTTCCATGGCTTGGCGAACGTGTGTCAGCAGGGTAGGGGGATAGAAAAATCCCTTTCCCTGCGGCAGGGCGCCACCGCATTCGAGCGTGGCGCCATCGGCCACAGCGCGTGTCACCATGTCGTGAATGCCCTGTCTGGCTGAGGCGCTGATGAGTGGACCCATGTGATCCGGGTGGTCAGCGCGGTTGCCAATTTCCCTGGCTGACAGCTTGGCCTTGAGCTTGGCAACCAACGCGTCGTGCACGGCCTCCTGCACGTAAACCCGTTCGACAGCCGTACACAACTGCCCGCAGTTGGTGGTCTTGGAGCGGACGATGTCCGTGGCCGCCCTTTCGAGGTCGGCATCAGCCGCCACGATGGCGGGGGTCTTGCCACCCAGTTCCAGCGATGACTTGGCGATGTTGTGTTTGGAGTAATCCAGCACGCGCCGACCGGCGGACACTCCGCCCGTAAGGGTGATCATGGCGACCTTGGTGTGGGTACACATGGCTTCTGCTTGCGCGTGACCCATGGTCAAGATGTTGACCACGCCCGGGGGAAGACCCGCGTCGAGCACCGCTTGCGCAATCTCGAAAGCCGAGCAGGGCGTGTTGTTGCTGGGCCGCACCACGACTGTATTGCCGGTGATCAATGCCGGGGCAATCTTGCGCAGCAGGGTGTAGACGGGGTAGTTGAAGGGGATCAGGCAGGCCACCACGCCCATGGGTTCGCGGTGCAGCATCAGGTTCTCGTTGGGAGAGTCGCTGGGGATGATTTCGCCTTCAATTCGTCGCGCCCACTCCGCGTGGTAACGCGTGATGTCGGCGGCGTAAAAGGCTTCGTTGATGGCGTCCTCCAGGCTCTTGCCGGACTCCAGCATCAGAGCGGTGCCGATGTCGTCCTTGCGGGCTTCAAGTGCATCGGCCAGCTTGCGCAGGTGGTTCCCGCGCTCGATGGCGGTCAGCTTGCGCCAGCCAGTTTGGGCATGGGCGGCGGCGTCACAAGCCGCCAAGGCTTGCGCCGTACTGGCGGCACTCACTGTGCCAATCAGGGCCTCTGTGGCGGGGTTGTCGACTTGGAAGAATTCGGATTCTTCCGACGCCACCCAGGTGTTGTTGACGAAATTGAGATAACTTTTCATGTCTGTTGCCGGTCTCAACGATAGCCCAGTGGGTGCTGCGCCATTTCCAGATGCAGACCTTTGCCGGTGTAGGGATGTGCCAGCGCCACCTCTTCGTTCAGCTCCACGCCCAGGCCGGGCGCCTTGCTGGGGATAACGTAACCATCTTCCCATTCGATTTTGGTTTGCAGCAGTTTGTCGTGGAAGCCGCCGAGTTGCTGGATGCTCTCCAGAATCAGGAAGTTCGGAATGCAGGCGGCGAGCTGGATATTGGCCGCGGCTTCGATCGGCCCGCAATACAGGTGCGGCGCAACCTGTGCGTAGTGGGTCTCGGCCATGGCGGCGATCTTCTTGCACTCCAGAATGCCGCCGACACGGCCCAGATGCCGGCTGCAGAATGCTGGCGGCGCCGGTTTCGAGCACTCGCGCAAACTCGTACTTGGTGCACAGGCGTTCACCGGTCGCCATCGGGAATGCAGGTGTGGCGCGCCACCTCGGCCATCATCTCAGGGCGCTCGGGCGGGGTCGGCTCCTCGAACCACAGCGGGTCGTATTTTTCGAGCCGGCGCGCCAGGCGCTTGGCGCCCGACACGGTGTACTGGCCATGCGTGCCGAACAGGATGTCGGCCTTGTCGCCGACAGCCTCGCGGATCAGTTTGCAGAAACGTTCCGACATGTCCATGCGCTCGAGCGTGGGCTGGCGCGGGTCGAACACCGAATAACCGCCGACCGGATCGAGCTTGACGGCCGTGAAACCCTGCTTGCACATAGACCGCTGCGCGTTCGGCCGACCGGACCGGGTCGTCGTAGAACGACTCGTCCTCGTTCTCGTCCGGGTACAGGTAGGTGTAACGAGCGCAGGCGCGGGTTGACCAGGCCGCCGAGCAGCTTGTAGATGGGTTGCTCCAGCGCCTTGCCGGTGATGTCCCAGCAGGCCATCTCCAGCGCGCTGAGCACGCCCATCAGCGAGACGTCCGGGCGCAGCGTGAAACCGGCGCCATAGGCCTTGCGCCACAGGGTTTCGATCTGCATCGGGTCCTGGCCGGCGAACACCCGTTCGAACAGGTCCTCGGCCATCGCGGCGATCACGTGCGGGCTGAAGGTGGCGGCGTAGGCCTCGCCCACGCCTTCGATGCCGCAAGCGGTGCGGATCTTGACGAACACGAAATAGCGTCCGCCAAAGCGGGGGGCGGGTTGCCGACGACAAAGGTCTTGATCGATTCGAGTTTCATGGTGTGGCTCCAGAAGTTTCTTTATTCGGATGTGGTTTGAACGGAGAGGCGGTCACGCGGCGGCGCGCAGGATGGCCTCCGCACCCTTGTGCGCCACCATGGTGGTGGGCGCATGGGTGTTGCCGGACGTGACGGTCGGGAACACAGACGCATCGACCACGTACAGGTGTTCCAACCCGTGCACCTTGAGGTTGCGCATCGACCACAGAAGTGGCAGGGTCTGGGCCCATCATGCAAGTGCCCACCGGGTGGTAGCAGGTGCTGGCGCGGGCGCGGAAATCCTCGACCATGGCAGCATCATCCATGGTTGCCAGGGAGGGCGCGATCGGTTCCTGAATCAGGCCGGGTCATTGCCGCTGTCTGACTGAGCCGGCGAATCAGTTGAGCGCCACGCAGTGCCGGCGCCACATCCTCGGGATGGGACAGATAATGGGGGTGAATGCCGGGTGCATCTGAAATGTCGGGGCTGACGATGTCGATGCGGCCTCGGCTCAGTGGGCGGCAGGGCTGGAAGCACAGAATGAAGCCGGCGAACCTGTCGGGCACGATCTGCGTCCCGGTCTGGAAGGCGGCCAGCGTGTAGGTGATCGGGTTGCAATACAGCTGCATGTCGGCCTGGCGCGCTTGAGGCGAAGCGCACGAAACCGCCGCACTGGTTGACGCTGATGCTCAATGGGCCGCCCAGCGTGGTCACGTATTGCAGCCCCGCCATGCAGCTTGCCCCACAATTTGACTGAGCACATTGTTCAGCGTCGGTTCGGTGGCCTTGTAGTAATAACTCATGGCCAGGTGGTCTTGCAGATTGCCCCCCACCTTGTCCTGAGCCAGTACAACGGGAATGCCATGACGCTGCAGCAGTTCACCCGGGCCGACGCCCGACATTTGCAGCAGTTGCGGGCTCTGGACCGTGCCGGCACTCAACACCACGGCGCACCGCGCCTTGGCCGTGTGGAATGTGCGGCCGCATTCGGTAAGTCACGCCCACTGCCTTGCGACCTTCGAAAATAATGCGATTGGCCCTGGCGTCTGTTTCCAGTTGCACGTTGGTGCGTTTCAGCGCCGGCCGCAAAAAGGCATCTGCTGCCGACCAGCGCATGCCGTGTCGGGTATTGATTTGGTAGCGCCCTACACCTTCTGGCTGGGGACCATTGAAGTCTTCGGTGAAAGGAATGCCGGTTTGTGCAGCCGCCTCAAAAAAGTACCTCTCAATAGGATGTAGGCGTTTGCGCACATCGCTGACAAAAAGTTTTCCACTATTGGGTTGAACGTCGGCGTCGACGCCATTCGCGTCGACGCGACGCTCCAAGCGCTCGTAAACCGGCTGCACGTCACGCCATGACCAGCCTGGATTGCCCAGTTGGGCCCAGTCGTCAAAATCGCCGGGCAAGCCGCGGCAATACACCATGGCGTTGATGGAACTTGACCCTCCCACCACCTTGCCACGCGGGAAGTAAATTTTGCGACCCTTCAGGCCTGGGTCTGGCTGGGCCTCGAACTTCCAGTTGACGCGTTCGTCGTAAAAGGTCTTGCCATACCCGATCGGCATATTGATCCAGAGGCGACGATCATGGCCGCCAGCTTCCAGTACCAACACCGTGCGCTGGCCAGACTCACTGAGGCGATCAGCCAGCACACAGCCCGCTGATCCGCTGCCGACAACGATGTAGTCGTACTCCTCAACGGTCACTGATTGCCCTTTTTGAAATAGCCCCGATCTGGATCTCACCCCGGGTTCAAAAAGTGTAGGTCACCAAGGCTGAGCAAGCGCCTGCCAGTCATTGTTCAATCCAAATAATTGAACCTCAAGAGCTCCTGTCCGTCGGGTCAGTTTGCGCGAGAGGCGCATTGCCAGATAGCGGGGTGTCACGTCGGGGGTCCATTTGCAAAACCGCCTGCGATCCACTGCCCATCACCACATAGTCCGCCTTTTGGCCTGGAACACCAGCGTTGAGCGGCCTGATGCTGACATACCGCCAGACGCACAACGCCAGTGTTGACAAAACCACTGAAAAATAAAGCATGAGACTTTCCGGACCCAACCAATCCATGACAGCGCCACCCAGTGTGGGGCCAACGGTTGCGCCTATGCCATACAAAAGAAGAAGGCCGCCCGTGACCTCGAGCACCCGCGAGGAATCGATCAGGTCATTCACGTGGGCCACACTCAAACCATAGATCGTGAATGAAAGCCCCCCATACAGGACGCCCAAAAATATCAGAGAACCTTCATACTGGCGCGCAAGATAAAAACCAGTTCCTGCAACGGCAGCGCAACAGACGCAAACCCA
>CAVVSV010000102.1:0-28107 GCA_963750805.1 uncultured beta proteobacterium | reverse complement strand
CTTGGCATTGCCCACAGCATGGCGGATGCCTGGAGCGTGCAAAAAACGCTGGGCTTCCCCACAGTGATTCGTCCCAGCTTCACTTTGGGCGGCACGGGTGGCGGCATTGCCTACAACGCCGAAGAGTTTGAAACCATTTGCAAGCGAGGTCTGGAAGCCTCACCCACCAATGAGTTGCTGATTGAAGAGTCGTTGCTGGGGTGGAAAGAGTACGAGATGGAAGTTGTGCGCGACAAGGCGGACAACTGCATCATCGTCTGCTCGATTGAAAACCTGGATCCCATGGGTGTGCACACGGGTGACTCCATCACCGTGGCACCTGCGCAAACGCTGACCGACAAGGAATACCAGATTCTGCGCAACGCCTCCCTGGCTGTCTTGCGCGAAATTGGCGTGGACACGGGCGGCTCCAATGTGCAGTTCTCCATCAACCCGGTCGATGGTCGCATGGTGGTGATCGAGATGAACCCCCGGGTATCCCGCTCCAGTGCACTGGCCTCCAAAGCAACCGGTTTCCCGATTGCCAAAGTCGCCGCCAAACTCGCTTGCGGCTACACGCTGGATGAGTTGCGAAACGACATCACAGGGGGGGCCACACCAGCCTCCTTTGAGCCCAGCATCGACTATGTGGTGACAAAGATTCCGCGTTTCGCGTTTGAGAAATTCCCGACCGCCGACTCACGTTTGACGACCCAGATGAAGTCGGTGGGCGAAGTCATGGCCATGGGCCGCACCTTTCAGGAATCATTCCAAAAGGCATTGCGTGGCCTCGAAGTCGGCGTGGACGGCATGAACGAGAAAACCCAGGACCGCGAAGTGCTGGAGAAAGAGCTGGGCGAGCCCGGCCCCGAGCGCATCTGGTACGTGGGTGATGCATTTGCGCAAGGCATGAGCGTGGACGAGGTGTTTGCACTCACCAAAATTGACCGCTGGTTTTTGGTACAGATCGAGCAGATTGTCAAAATCGAACTGGAAATCGAAAGGCTGCCATCTGCATTGGGCAAGACTGCGCTGGACGACATGGATGCCGCTACTTTGCGCAGCCTGAAGCAAAAAGGCTTTTCTGACAGGCGCCTGGCCCGCCAGTTCAAAACGACCGATACGGCCGTGCGCAACAAGCGCCGTGAGCTGGGAGTGCGTCCTGTTTACAAGCGCGTGGACACTTGCGCCGCGGAATTTGCGACCAACACGGCTTACCTTTACTCAACGTATGAAGCCGAAGGCTCTGAGTGCGAGGCACAGCCCACCACCAACAAAAAAATCATGGTGTTGGGTGGCGGGCCGAACCGAATCGGCCAGGGCATTGAGTTTGACTACTGCTGCGTGCATGCTGCGCTGGCCATGCGCGAAGATGGTTACGAGACCATCATGGTCAATTGCAACCCCGAAACGGTTTCGACCGATTACGACACCTCTGATCGCTTGTACTTCGAACCGCTCACGCTGGAAGATGTCCTTGAAATTGTGGACAAGGAGAAGCCGTTGGGTGTCATCGTGCAATACGGTGGACAGACACCGCTGAAGCTGGCCTTGGACCTGGAAGCCAACGGCGTGCCCATCATTGGCACCAGCCCCGACATGATTGATGCGGCCGAGGACCGCGAGCGTTTCCAGAAGTTACTGCACGAACTCGAATTGCGCCAACCACCCAACGCCACGGCGCGCACGGAGCCTGAGGCGCTGGAGAAAGCTGCCGCTTTGGGCTATCCGCTCGTTGTTCGTCCCAGTTATGTTCTGGGTGGGCGCGCCATGGAGATCGTGCACGAACAGCGCGACCTGGAGCGTTACATGCGCGAAGCTGTCAAGGTATCGCACGACTCCCCCGTGTTGCTGGACCGCTTTCTGAATGACGCCATTGAATGCGACGTGGATTGCATCCGTGATGCGCAAGGGGCCACCTTCATTGGCGGCGTCATGGAACACATCGAACAAGCCGGTGTTCACAGTGGTGATTCAGCTTGCTCGCTCCCACCGTATTCACTGTCCAGCGAGACGGTGAACGAAATCAAACGGCAGACCGCCGCCATGGCCAAAGCGCTGAACGTGGTCGGCTTGATGAATGTTCAGTTCGCCATTCAAAATGCGAACGGCAAAAATGTGATTTTCGTGCTGGAAGTCAACCCGCGCGCCTCTCGCACCGTGCCCTTTGTCAGCAAAGCCACCGGTATTCAACTGGCCAAAGTGGCAGCGCGATGCATGGCGGGGCAAAGCCTGGCCAGTCAGGGCATTACCAAAGAAGTGACGCCGCCGTATTTCAGCGTCAAGGAAGCCGTGTTCCCCTTTGTGAAGTTCCCTGGTGTGGACACCATACTCGGCCCTGAAATGAAATCCACTGGAGAGGTCATGGGCGTTGGCAAAACCTTTGGCGAAGCGTTTGTGAAGTCGCAACTGGGTGCTGGCACCAAGCTGCCACGTCCCTTCAAAGGCACGGGCGAGGCCAACGGCAAGGTGTTCATCTCGGTCAAACAAAGTGACAAGCCGCGTGCCGTGGAAATCGCACGTGAACTTGCAGCGATGCAGTTTCAGCTGATTGCCACCAAGGGCACCGCAGCAGCCATCGCGGCGGCCGGCGTGGCTTGCGCGGTGGTGAACAAGGTGACCGAAGGGCGCCCGCACATTGTGGACATGATCAAAAATCAGGAAATTGCGTTGGTCATCAACACCGTGGAAGAGCGTCGCAACGCGATTGCAGACTCCCGTCAGATCCGAACGTCGGCCCTTTTGGCGCGTGTCACGACATTCACCACCATTGCCGGTGCACAAGCCGCGGTGGAGGGGATGAAGTACATGGATCACCTGGACGTGGTGTCTTTGCAGGAATTGCACAGCCAGTTGGCGGCATAAGCTTGGCATAATTCAGCCTTGATGGGGACAGACCGGTGCGATTGCGCCGCTCTGTCCCCGCTATTTTTTGAGACCCCGGATTTTTTCGACTTTAACTTTTCACTTCTGTTTTTATGGCAACCATTCCCATCACCAAGCGCGGCGCAGAAATACTCAAGGCCGAGCTGCATAAGTTGAAAACCGTGGAGCGCCCATCCGTGATTGCCGCCATCGCAGAGGCACGTGCGCAAGGCGATTTGAGCGAAAACGCGGAGTATGAATCGGCCAAGGACCGCCAGGGTTTCATTGAGGGGCGCATTCAGGAAATCGAAGGCAAGTTGTCTGTTTGCCAGGTGATCGACCCGTCCGAACTGGACGCGGGCGGCAAAGTGGTGTTTGGTGCAACTGTAGACCTGGAAGATGAAGACTCTGGTGCCAAAGTGCGCTACCAGATCGTGGGTGAGGACGAGGCCGACCTCAAGTTGGGCCTGGTCAACATCAGTTCTCCAATCGCACGGGCCCTGATTGGCAAGGAGGAGGGCGACACCGCCGAGGTGATGGCCCCTGGGGGTATCAGGCGCTATGAGGTCATGACCGTCAGCTATCTCTAAAGTCTGACTCACATGTCGCGAGTTTCTGTTGTGATCGCGGCGTTGTGGTGGGGCAGCCTGACTACGCTGGGTTTCCTGGTTGTGCCCATGCTGTTTGCCCATTTGCCTACCCCAGCCATGGCCGGCGGAATGGCCGCTCAGCTTTTCAGCGCCCAGACTTGGGTATCCTGTGTTTGTGGCCTGCTGTTGTTGATGATTTCATCGAGAAATAGGCCCGAAGTCCCCGTCAATATTGATTACTTTGCTACTATTTTTGTAGTCGTTGGCATGCTGCTCGCACTGCTGGTGGAGTTTGCGGTGGCGCCCCGAATCGTGGCGCGAGACAACCTGAAACTTTGGCACAGCGTGGGTTCTGCCATGTACCTGCTGCAGTGGGTTTGCGCAGGCATCACGTTGTGGCGGGAGGCAGCGACGAAGGTGGTGGACCACGTCGCGACCTGACAGGCCGCGCTTTAGTCGTAACTTCAGGTCTGGCTGCGCTTCTTGATGCTTGTCAGTTTGGGCTTCTTCGCCCGCTTGACTTCGCCACCCTGAGTCAGGCGCTGATTGCCCAGTACCCGCAGAGTTTTGACTTCGGGGCGCTGGCCTCCGCGTTTGCTGTATTTCAGCACTTTGAAGTCGCGTGGGCCGGGCATGCGGTCTTCATCGGCGGCAGCGCGTTCTTTGTCAGGAATGGGCCTCCACAACACCAACAACTTGCCAATGTGCTGGATGGGCGCGGCGTTGAGATCGTTTGCCAAGGTGTTGAACATGATCTCCCGGGCGGCTCGGTCGTCGGAGAACACACGGACTTTGATCAGCCCGTGGGCGTTCAAGGCGGAGTCCACCTCTTTTTTCACGTTGTCGGTGAGGCCATCGCCGCCCACCATGACGACAGGATCCAGGTGATGGGCGAGGGCGCGGTGCTCTTTGCGTTGCGCGGGGGTCAGTTGTATGAGGGGCATACCAGTATTATCGGTGACGATGGCAAACAAACAAGATACTCCCCAAGGCAAGGCACCGATGAAAACTACATCAAAGGTGCCTGCCAAGACCTTGCACAAAACTCCGGTGAAAGCCAAAGGCAGCAAGGTCAACCGTGCCTGGATCAACGACCATGTCAACGATCCTTATGTGCGACTGGCCAAGCATGAGGGTTTTCGTGCCCGCGCCGCCTACAAACTCAAAGAGATTGATGAGAGCTTTTCACTTGTCAAACCGGGTCAGCTGGTGGTGGACCTGGGTTCAACGCCCGGGGCCTGGAGCCAATACTTGCGCCGCAAAATGGTGCACAAGAAGGCCACTGTCAGTGATGGTGAGGGTTCGGGCGCTGCTGTGGGAGATCTCCATGGCAACATCATTGCAATGGACATCCTGCCCATGGAGCCCATTGAAGGCGTGACCTTTTTGCTGGGTGATATTCGTGAGGATTCTGTCCTGGCACAGCTCAGCGGACTGATGGCAGAGCGTCTGGCTGATCTGGTGGTGTCGGACATGGCGCCCAATTTGTCGGGTATTCATTCAGCCGATGCTGCGCGGGTTGAGCATCTGATCGAATTGGCGATTGACTTTTGTCAGCACCACATGAAACGCAACGGCACGCTGGTCGCCAAGGTGTTTCACGGCACGGGTTACGACGACCTGGTGCGGCTGTTCAAAGCCAATTTCCTGGTCGTCAAGCCCGTGAAGCCCAAAGCATCACGTGACAAATCTACGGAAACGTTTTTGGTGGGAATTGGACTCAAGGCCTTGGTCGAATCCGCCGAATAAGTGATAAATGTCTGGAAACCCTTTCAGGACCTGGGGCTGACCGCCGTTAAATAGCCTCGGTCAAGCCTTGAAAAGCCTAAAATGGTGGCCAATTAGCCCATGTCCCTTTTATTGCGTCCGCACTGGAGCCTCGTTTGAACAATCAGTGGTTTTCTAAAATTGCCGTCTGGCTGGTGATAGCCCTTGTGCTTTTCACTGTTTTTAAACAGTTCGACACGCGCAACGTCGCTGGTGCCGGATACTTGGGCTATTCCGACTTCCTGGAAGAAGTGCGCGGCAAACGAATTAAAAGTGCCATCATTCAGGAAGGCCAGGGCGGTACGGAGATTGTTGCTGTCACGACCGATGACCGCAAGGTTCGCACCACCGCGACCTATCTGGATCGGGGCTTGGTGGGTGACCTGATTGCCAATAATGTGAAGTTTGACGTCAAGGCGCGCGAAGAAGGCTCCTTGTTGATGACGCTTCTGGTGAGTTGGGGTCCGATGCTGCTTCTGATTGGCGTGTGGGTGTACTTCATGCGGCAAATGCAGGGTGGCGGCAAAGGTGGCGCATTCAGCTTTGGCAAAAGCAAGGCCCGCTTGCTGGATGAAAACACCAACACGGTGACATTTGCCGATGTGGCCGGCTGTGATGAAGCCAAAGAAGAAGTCAAGGAAGTTGTGGATTTCCTGAAAGACCCTGCCAAGTTTCAAAAGCTGGGCGGTCGTATTCCCCGTGGTTTGCTGCTGGTGGGGCCACCCGGAACTGGCAAAACCTTGCTGGCCAAGTCCATTGCGGGCGAAGCCAAGGTTCCATTCTTCAGCATTTCAGGATCGGATTTTGTGGAGATGTTCGTCGGCGTGGGTGCATCCCGTGTTCGCGACATGTTTGACAACGCCAAGAAAAACGCGCCCTGCATCATTTTCATCGATGAAATTGATGCCGTGGGCCGCCAGCGCGGCGCCGGCCTGGGTGGCGGCAATGACGAGCGAGAGCAGACTCTGAACCAGATGCTGGTCGAGATGGATGGCTTTGAAACCAACGTGGGCGTGATTGTGGTGGCTGCCACCAACCGCCCCGACATTCTGGATGCCGCTCTGTTGCGCCCCGGCCGTTTTGACCGCCAGGTGTATGTCACGCTGCCCGATATCCGTGGCCGTGAGCAGATTTTGAATGTGCACATGCGCAAAGTGCCCTTGGGTCAGGATGTGAGTCCCGGCGTGATCGCACGTGGTACGCCTGGCATGTCCGGTGCTGACCTGGCCAACCTGTGCAACGAGGCCGCCCTGATGGCTGCGCGAAGAAGTGCCCGCGTCGTGGAGATGCAGGACTTCGAGAAAGCCAAAGACAAGATACTCATGGGCCCTGAGCGCAAGAGTATGGTGATGCCCGAAGAGGAGCGTCGTAACACGGCTTACCATGAATCAGGTCATGCGTTGATTGGCAAGCTGTTGCCCAAGTGCGATCCCGTGCACAAGGTCACGGTGATTCCCCGCGGTCGTGCATTGGGGGTGACCATGAGTTTGCCCGCCCAAGATAGATACAGCTATGACAGTGAATACATGCTCAGCCAGATCAGCATGCTATTTGGTGGCCGTATTGCCGAAGAAGTGTTCATGCACCAGATGACGACCGGTGCCAGCAACGACTTTGAGCGCGCCACCCAAATTGCCCGTGACATGGTGACCCGTTATGGCATGACGGATGCCTTGGGCCCCATGGTGTACGCTGAGAATGAAGGTGAAGTGTTTTTGGGCCGTTCGGTGACCAAGACCACTTCGATGAGCGAACAAACCATGCAGAAGGTGGACTCTGAAGTTCGCCGCATCATCGATCAGCAATACGCCCTGGCGCGCAAAATGATCGAAGACAACAGCGACAAGATGCACGCCATGGCCAAGGCCTTGCTGGAATGGGAAACCATCGACAGTGATCAGATTGACGACATCATGGCAGGGCGCGAGCCCCGTCCACCCAAGGACTGGACACCCCGAATTCCGAGTTCCGGCGGTGGAACTTCAGGCGGCATGCCCGCTGTCAATACAGACCCGGCGCCGACCGCGGCCTGATCATAAAGAAGGGGCTTGAGCCCCTTTTTTCATTCCCCACCCCCTTGACCATGTCCCCGATCTGGCAAACCACCCGTTTTTCGATTGACCTGTCCAGACCCAAGGTAATGGGCATTGTGAATGTCACGCCCGACTCCTTCTCGGATGGCGGTCAGTTTGCATCAACCAAGACTGCACTGAAGCAGTGCGAGGTGCTGCTCAAGGCCGGCGCTGATATTCTGGATATTGGTGGTGAATCATCCCGCCCCGGTGCTGAGCCTTTGCCAGAGGCTGAGGAACTGGCCCGCGTCGTTCCCGTGCTCACCCAGGCCGTCAAATTTGGTGTGCCGGTATCCATCGATACCTACAAAGCCGGCGTGATGCGGGCAGCGCTGGACCTTGGGGTGGACATCATCAATGACATTCGCGCCTTGCAATGGCGTGAAGACGCAAATCCCTCGAATGGCCCCGCGCTGACTGATGAACCGCCTCGTGCCTTGCGGCTGGTGGCGAACCACCCGCGCTGCGGTGTCTGCATCATGCACATGCACCGCGATCCGCAGACCATGCAGGTGACGCCCATGTCGGGTGATGTGATTCCACAGATACTATCATTTTGGAAGCAAACTATTCAACAACTACGAGGACTTGGGGTTGAAGAGTCTCGCATCATGCTGGACCCGGGCATTGGTTTCGGAAAAACCGTCAAGCAGAATTTTGAGCTCTTGGCGCGGCAGGCAGAATTGATGGAAACTGGTTTTCCGCTTTTGGTAGGCTGGTCACGCAAATCATCGCTGGCGTCCATCGTCAGCACCTCACTGGCCAACCTGGCCACTCTGGATGTGCGTGACCGCATGGTGCCCAGTGTGGCGGCGGCATTGTTGTCGGTGGAGCGCGGTGCCAGCATTGTGCGCGTACACGACGTTCGCGAAACCGTGCAGGCACTGAAGGTTCTGGACGCCGTCAAGGTTGCGTAGTAGGCAGTTGGGTTTTGCGCTGAATTTTTGAAACACAATAATTTGAAGAGACGACAGAGGTAAAAATTACGATGACAAGGCAATATTTTGGTACCGATGGCATTCGGGGCACAGTCGGACATGCGCCCATCACCCCTGACTTTGTCATGCGCCTGGCGCATGCCGTGGGCAGGGTGCTCAAGCGCGGCGAATCGCGCCCCACGGTGTTGATTGGCAAAGACACGCGCATTTCAGGCTACATGCTGGAAAGCGCTTTGGAAAGCGGCTTCAATTCAGCGGGTGTCGATGTTGTTTTGCTGGGGCCTTTGCCCACGCCCGGTGTGGCCTACCTGACCCGCGCCCAACGGGCCTCGTTGGGTGTGGTGATCAGTGCCAGCCACAACCCATTCAACGACAACGGCATCAAATTTTTTAGTGCCGCAGGTACCAAGCTTCCTGACGCCTGGGAGCTTGACGTTGAAGCGGCGCTTCAGGAGCCGCCCGTATGGGCTGATTCGGCGTCTCTTGGCCGCACGCGCCGCCTGGAAGATGCTGCCGGACGTTACATTGAGTTCTGCAAGAGCACATTCTCCAATGACCTGACGCTCAAGGGCATGAAAATCGTGGTGGATGGGGCCCATGGTGCGGCCTACCAGGTGGCGCCCAAAGTGTTTCACGAACTGGGTGCCGAGGTCATTGCCATTGGCTGTGCGCCCGATGGCTTGAACATCAACCTCGATGTCGGGGCGACCCATCCCAAAGCCCTGGTGGCCGCGGTCAAGGCGCACGCTGCGGACTACGGTATTGCGCTGGACGGTGACGCCGACCGCCTGCAAGTGGTTGACGCGCAGGGACGTCTGTTCAATGGCGATGAAATTTTGTACCTCATGGTCAAGGAGCGGTTATCCCGTGGCGGGAAATTTCCGCCCAAGCGTGCGTCGGATGCGGTGCCCGGCGTGGTGGGCACTTTAATGACCAATATGGCCGTTGAGCTGGCCTTGAAAGCCAAAGGGGTCGAGTTGGTTCGGGCCAAGGTGGGTGACCGCTATGTTCTGGAAGAACTGGAGCAACGTGGCTGGTTGCTGGGTGGCGAGGGCTCGGGTCACCTGTTGGCATTGGACAAACACACCACCGGTGACGGACTGGTGTCGGCCCTCCAGGTGCTGCAGGCCTGCATTCGCAGCGGGCAGACCCTGAGCGAATTGCTCGAAGAGGTGACGCTGTTCCCACAAGTCCTGATCAACGTGCGCCTGCAGCCCGGACAGGACTGGAAGAGCAACATCAAAATGGCTGACGAGACCAAGGTGGTAGAGGCCGAGTTAGCCGATACAGGCCGGGTGCTGATTCGTGCCAGTGGTACCGAGCCTCTGGTGCGCGTGATGGTGGAGGCCCGTGACCCCGCGCAAGCCCTGGCGTGTGCCCGTCGAATCGCTGATTGCCTGGCGGCCTGATTCATGCAGGTCAAAGTCATCCAGGCTGACTATGCCAACCCGACGCACTCGGCCGCTTTGGTCATGTTGCTGGATGCCTATGCGCAAGACCCCATGGGCGGCAGCCATGGTTTGAGTGACTTTGCCAAAGCCAATCTGGTGCCCGCGTTGGCACAGCGTCCGCAGGCTTTCAGCGTGCTGGCTTTTGTGGATCACCAGCCCGCCGGCTTGGTCAACTGCATTGAAGGTTTCTCTACCTTCGCCTGCCGGCCTCTGGTCAATGTGCATGACGTTGCCGTCTTGTCCCCCTTTCGCGGACAGGGTATTGCCGAAAAGATGCTGGCCTTGGCCGAGACACAGGCCCGTGAACGCGGCGCGTGCAAGCTCACGCTGGAGGTGCTGTCTGGCAACGCGGGTGCCGCGCGGCTGTATGAACGCATTGGTTTTGCAGCCTATCAGCTCGACCCCGCCATGGGTCAGGCCCGGTTCATGCAAAAACTGCTGAACTGAATATTCCGGTGACACCCGCTCCCGCATCCATCTGGAACTCGCTGCGCCATCGGCAGTTCCGGGGGCTGTGGGTATGTAGCGGCATCTACTTCATTGGCAACGCCATGCAGACGATGGCGGCTTCGTGGATGATGATTGAAATCACGGGCTCGTCGTTCCTGGCAGCGCTGGTACAGACGGCGGTCTTTCTGCCCATGTTCCTGCTGTCATTGCCCGCAGGTGTATGGGCGGACATCACGGACCGCAGGCGATTGATTCTGGTAGCACTCATCGTGCAGGCCTCGGCAGGTGTGCTGTTGTCCGTGCTGATGTTCCTGGGGGTGGCGGGGCCTGCGACTTTGCTAGTCATGATTTTTATTGCTGGCAGTTGCACGGCCTTGTTGTCGCCAGCCTGGAACTCCACCATCGCTGATTCAGTCCCTCGGGACGAGCTTCCGCAGGCTATTACCGTGGTCTCGATCGCCTACAACGGGGCCCGCGCTGTGGGCCCGGCTCTGGCCGGTCTGGTCTTCAGCCTGGTGGGTGGACCCTTGAACTTTGCGCTCGCCGTGGTCAGCACCGTTGTCATGATGCAAGCCATTCGCCGCTGGCCGCCCCGAGCGCATCCGCCGTCACGCTTGCCGCCAGAGCGCCTTTGGGGCGGCATGCTCAGCGCACTCCGGTTTGCCTGGCATTCACATACAGTGTTGTCGCAATTGGTAAGGACCATGGCGTTCAGCGCTACGGGCTCCGCGCTGTGGGCGCTGTTGCCTGTCATTGGCCAGCGTCAGCTGGGCTTGGGTGCAGCGGGATTTGGCCTGTTGATGGGATGCTTGGGGGCAGGTGCGGTGATTGCCGGCCTCATCATTGTTCGCGTGAGGGCGCGGGTCGGGCTGGAAGCGCTGGTATCCGGGGCCTGTGTGGTCTTTGCACTGGTGATGCTGGTTGCCGCGTTTTCTCGCTGGCACGCACCCGTTTATCTGGCACTTGTGGTGGGTGGCGGTGCCTGGATGTCGGTCATGTCCACGTTCAACACGGCCACCCAGACCAGCGTTCCGCCTTGGGTGCGCGCACGTGCCGTTGCCATGCATACCTTGTGTGCACTGGGGTCGTTTGCGTTGGGTTCGGCGTTTTGGGGGGCCGTGTCTGACCTGGGCGGATTGACGTTCGCCTTGTGCGCAGGTTCTGCCTGTACAGCGGCCGGGCTCATGCTGATCAAACCTTTCCCCTTGCGTATGGGCGACAAGCAGGACGTAACCCAGGCACATCCTTGGGAAGAGCTGTTTATCACCAATGAACCTTCGCCGGATGAAGGTCCGGTGGCTGTCGAGACCATTTACCGCATCAACGTGGCCCACACGGAAGAATTTTTGGAGACCGTCAGCCACCTGCGCGCGCCCCGCCGCCGCGATGGCGCAACCCTATGGCGTGTGTACAGTGATTTGGCGGACCCGTCGCGCTTCGTCGAGCGGTTTATCGTGACGTCGTGGGCAGACTACTTGCACCAGCGCGCACGTGCGACAGAGGCAGACCATGAGCTGGAAGTGAAAGTACGAACCTTTCAGTTGGAAGGCGTGCCAGTGATGATGCAACACTACCTGGCCGAGAGGTAAATACCTCGGTTGATCCGCTGTAAATTCAATTACCAGACGTTGCGCAACTCCCGCAATTTGGTGAACACGGTTTTGGCGTCAGGGTGTTCCGACAAGTCAAGAAATTTCTCACGCAGCTTGGCAATGACTTGCTCGCTGGTCAGTCGGAAAAAGCTGTTGTGCTGCATCTCCTGCGCCAGGGTGGTAACCACCGATGTAGCCGGGTCGTGATCGGTCACACGAGCCAGCATTGACTGAGCCGCACCATTGTCGGGCTCCCGGGCCAGGGTGAACTTCAGGTTTGTTTCAATGTAGTCGTGACCGGGATACACCAGCGTGTTGTCGGGTAGCTTGGCCAGTTGATCGGCAAACGTGGCGTATAAAGCGTTCACGTCCCCCCCGTTGTGCACGTTACCGGCCCCGGCGTTGAACAAGGTGTCACCCGAGAAGAGTGCAGGCTGCTCCGTGTGTGACCGCAGGCAAATGTGGCACATCGTATGCCCGGGTGTATCCAGACATTCCAGCTCTACCGTTTTGCCCACCTTGATAACGTCACCGGCCTGCACACCCCGATCCATGCCCTGAATTTTGCTACCTGCCCTGTGGTGCGCAATCACCTTGGCACCTGTGGCCGCCACCACGGCCTCGTTGCCGCCCGTGTGATCATGATGCTCATGGGTATTGAGAATCTGCGTGATCTGCCACCCTCTGACCTTGGCCGTGGCCAGGGTCTTTTCGGAATCCAGAGGGTCAATAGCCAGTGCTTCGCCGGTCTCGGGGCAGGCAATCAGGTAGTTGAAGTTGCGGTAGGCGTTACCGGTCCAAATGCGCTCGACGATCATGACTTTTCGTTTCCTTGGTTAAGGTGTCCATCACGCGGACGTCGGCGTGATTGTCACCCCGTTCAGCTTCTCCTGCGCGCTCACCAGGGCGGGCACATATTGTTTGCCAAAACCCAATGCTGAGGCGGTCACCAGACTCTGGTGAACAGACTCCCCCACCAGTGCCGGCACATTCATGCCTTCGGCCAGATGCGTGTAATAGCGCAGGTCCTTGCGGGCGTTGTCCAGCTCAAACTTGAGACCGGTAAAGTCATTGTTCAAGGTTTTGGCCATGGCCTGAAACAAGCCGGAATTCACGCCGCCCGCTGATATCACGTTGACCAGTTGCTGGACATCCACGCCCGCTTTGGCGCCCACAGCAAACGCCTCTGCCGTAGCCGTGCAAATGGCCTGCGCCACAAAATTGTTCAGCAGTTTGATGACGTGTCCGGCGCCCGGTCCACCCACGTGAAAGATGTTTTCGCAATAAGCCTGCAGAACGGGCTTGATGCTGGCAAATACCTCCGGCGTAGCGCCCACCATGGTGTTCAGCTTGCCAGCTTCTGCCTCCGCCGCGGATCGGGCCAGCGGCGCATCCACCAAGGTAACGCCTTTGTCGGCGCACAGTGCGGCCAGCCGCGCGGTGGATTCAGGTTCGCTGGTGGAAGTGTCAATCACCAAGAGTCCAGCACGTGCGCTGGACAGCAGCCCTCCGTCGCCCGTCAAAGCCGCTTCGACTTGAGGTGAACCCGTCACACACAACACCACGGCGTCACAGCTTCCCAGGTCCGCAGGCCCAGCGACTTGCCGGCCACCCGCCGCCAGCAAGTCAGCCACGCCTGCCTGATTGCGGTGAACGGTGAGCGAAACTGAAAAGCCTTTGGCTAGAAGATTTTTGGCAATGCCATGGCCCATCAAACCTGATGCGCCGATGAATCCGATGTGTTTCATGGGTTTGTCCTTAGAAAAATATACAAAACGCAATTTACTTTTTCATCATACCAATAGGTTGATGGCGGACTTTTGCAAAGTGTATTTCTGGATTTTCTTGATGGAATAAGCCCAAAGTCCTCGTTGTATATAGATAGTTAGCTACGTTAAATATAGCAATTCAATTGGTTTCTGACGTCAAAGGGTGGTTTGAGCGGGGGTCAAAAAGGGGGTGACCTCCTCGACATTCAAGCCATACATGTCGGCAAACTCTTCCACAGTTTTCCCGCTGGCCTCAAAAGCACGGCGCAGGGCTTCCTGCTTTGCCAGCCTTTGGTCCAGTTCAGCCAGCGCATCCGTCAATGCGGGGTGAATGTCGCCGCCGCGGGGTTGCACCTGGGACAGGTAATCGGTGCGGCTTAGGCCCGATGCCTCAAATGCTGCCAGCAATTGCGCCCGCAATACAGGCCCCAGGTCTTCGCGTGTGCGATTCTGGCGCCGGCGGTACAGCTCCAGCAGCGCCATGTAGACGTGCTCCGGGGCCACCGCATCGACGGGAATGCCCTGAAGGTCGTGGCGCTTTTTTCCAGCCGCCACAGCTTGCAAGTAGCGGGCAGAGCGGGTGTGAACGCCCAGCGCCGCCTTCAGCGAATCGCGCGTGAACACATCCGGGTGGGCGGCCAGCAATTCCTGAAAAACACCCAGCTTCAACGGAAAGAATTCCGCACCAAACAGTTTGGGGTACAACTCAAACAGTTTTTCCAGAATGGGTTGAACAGGGGCGACAGGGGTAGCGGTTTTGGTCGAACGTGGGGGGCCCGTCCGCTGACTTGCACTTGGCGCGGATTCAGGGGAAGCATCAGCCGTTGCGATGGTTTCAATCGGTGCCGGAGCGTCTGTAGAGATGGATGTCATGGGAGTCAGGTTTTGAACAACCCTTGATTGTCAACCAAAGCGGGTTGCACCCAGCGCATTGCGGTTGGGCCGCCGATTTTCCAATCGGTGCCATGTCTTGGTTTTGTCATCAAACTATCATCAGTTTGATATGTTGCCCGCTTAGGCTTGTGCGCGTGAACATCACGACAAACAGCGCACCGATCCCATCCACTTCCCGCCTGCGCGTTGCGCTGGTGACCGAAACCTATGCGCCTGAAATCAATGGTGTGGCGATGACACTGGGCAAACTGGTGACCGGCATGCAGGCAAAAGGCCATGGCGTGCAGGTGGTGCGTCCCCTTCAGGATTGGGAGCTCGTCATGCCCGCCGACCGGAATGTGGATGAGGTCCTTGTGCGGGGACTTCCCATCCCTGGATACGTCGACATGCGCTTTGGTTTCCCGTCGGGCCTGAAATTACGTCGCCTGTGGCAGACCGAGCGTCCTGACGTGGTTCATGTGGCCACTGAAGGCCCCTTGGGCTGGTCTGCCGTGGCCACAGCCCGCGCCATGGGCTTGCCCGTAACCAGCTCGTTTCACACCAATTTCGACAGCTACTCTCAACACTACCGGTTGGGTCTGTTCAAGTCTGTCATTGAAGCTTATCTGCGCTACCTGCACAACCGCACCCAGGCCACTTTGGTGCCCACCCAGGCCATGCTGCAAACCCTGCAAGGACGGGGCTACCTCAACCTGGGACTGATGCCACGGGGCGTCGCGCTGGCGCAGTTTTCACCAGCGCGCCGGTCTGAGGCGTTGCGCCGTCACTGGGGCGCTCAGCCTGAAGGATTGGTGGTTCTGCACGTGGGGCGCCTTGCGCGGGAAAAAAATGTGGACACCCTGCTGGCGGCGTTTGAAGCCATTCAGCAAAAAAATGCCAGTGCCCAATTGGTGCTGGTGGGCGACGGACCGCTGCGGGTTGCGCTGGAGGTACGTTGCCCGACCGCGATTTTCACCGGCAACCTGTCGGGTGTGGAACTGGCCGAAGCCTATGCCAGTGCAGACTTGTTCCTGTTTCCCAGCCTCACAGAAACCTACGGCAACGTGGTGCCTGAGGCGCTTGCCAGTGGCCTGGCCGTTGTGTCCTACGACCGGGCCTCTGCGGCCCAGATCATCACCCACAGGCACAACGGTCTGCTGGTGCCAGAGCCTGTTCAGGATTCGCTGGTTCATGAACTGCTTGACGAAAGCTTTATCAGCATGGCCGCCACACTGGCCCATGATCGCAATCGATTGAACGCCTTGCGTCTGCACGCGCCCGCCAGCGTGGCTCATCTGGCCTGGTCCAATGTGATTGATGCATTTGAAACCACCCTGCGTGAGGTGATTGAACGCACCAGTGATCCCTCAAGCCGCCGCTCGCATGAGCGCCTGGCCCATGCGCAACCGTGAGCCCTCCACCAGCCCATCGGCCATCACAAAGCCCTTGGGCACCAGCACAATGATGGTGGATCCGTGCTGAAACCAGCCCATCTCTTGCCCACGTGCATACGACGCGTTGACACGCGTCTTGCGCGGACCCTTGTACGCCAAGTGCAGCAGCACGTCCAGGCAGTGCAGCCGCAGGCTGGCCACCAGAATTGCCGCCACCGGCACCAGGGCAATGGTTTGACTGGCCCATGGCCCGCTGCCGTCGACGCGGGTCTTGAGAAAGGCACGCTCGTTTTTGCAAAACAGCTTCTCCACCCGGCGCAGGGCAATCGGGTTCACGTTCCAGGTGTCGCCACTGAAGTAGGTGACTTGTTCTACCGTGCAGTCCAGCGGTGCGTGAAAGCGGTGGTACATGCTGGAGGTCAAACGCAAGGTGACGAAATGGCCATCGCACCAATCACCGCCCGCCGCCTCGTCACCAATCAAATCTTCAAGCGAATAGGGAAACCCCTTGGCCTGAAACACCTGGGTGCCTTGTATCGGGCCATGCGCGCCTACGATGGCGTCGCACGGGCTGGCCATCACTGCGGGGTCCCTGTTGACGGGACGCATGCCGGGCTTGAGCTCACGGGTAAAGCAGTCGTGCATGCTCGTGAAGCTTGTCTTTTTGGCCTCGCTCAAGTCAAGGTCGGAGAAATATTTCCAGATGGCGATGGACAGGTCCTTCACCAGCGGTTGTTCCACCTGGCTGAGCCGGCCCACCATTTGCGTCAGCCAGCGCCGGGGCAGGCGGTTGGTGAGCAAGAAGTTGAGATCGTCCTGGTTCAACAACTGCTGAACATGGTCACGCAGGCGCATGTCATTTTTTCCAATGCAAAAGGTAATAGAGGTGATGTATGAATGAAACAGTTGACCTGATGGGCTTGTACGGCGTGGCTGCCGTGGGCGGTGGCGCTCTGTTGTATGGACTGTCGCGGGCCAAAACCCGGCTTGAGTTGTCTTTGGCCAAACACCCCTCGTTGGCGGGTCATCCGCGCATGGCGCGGCGCATCGCGGCGCTTCTGCCCAGCTATCACTACAACGAGCAAGAGGCTCTGGGAGTGGATGGCGCGCCGTTGAACGTGGTTGCGCAGCGCAAGGCCGCGTTCGCCGGTCTGGCCGATCAATACCGCTCGCGATTTGCCAGCAGCCTGGCTCAGACGGCAGCCGCTGAATCGGGTATTTCCGACCTGCAATTTGTCAGCGCCTACCGCGTACCCTTCCAGTTCAAAAATCTGGCGGCCAAGCTGCTCAAACCCGGCTCCTTCGTCAAATCCACGGCGGGTGTCACGCTCACTGATCTGGATGACAACGTCTTCTATGACCTGACGGGTTCCTACGGTGTGAACGTCTTCGGCAATGACTTCTACAAGGACTGCATCGCCAAAGGCAGCGCGCTGGTGAGCGACCTCGGGCCCGTGCTGGGCTCTTACCACCCGGTGGTGGCAGACAACGTGGCAGGGCTCAAGCGCATTTCGGGTCTGGACGAAGTCTCGTTTCACATGTCGGGTACCGAAGCCGTCATGCAGGCGGTGCGGCTCGCGCGCTACCACAGCAAGCGCACGCATCTGGTCCGCTTTTGCGGCTCCTACCACGGCTGGTGGGGTGACGTCCAGCCGGGTGTGGGCAACCCCGTGCGTGCGCTGGAAACCCATACCTTGAAAGAGATGGATGACGATACGCTCAAGGTGCTGCGCCGTCGCAAAGACATCGCCTGTATTCTGGTCAACCCCTTGCAGGCGCTTCATCCGAATGGCAGTGCCCCGGGCGATTCGTCCCTTCTGGACAGCTCGCGCAAGGCAGGGTTCAACCGCGAGGCTTACACAGAGTGGCTCAGGGACTTGCGCAAAATTTGCGACGACAAGGGCATTGCATTGATTTTTGACGAGGTGTTTGTGGGCTTCAGACTGGCACCCGGAGGCGCGCAGGAATACTTTGGCGTGAAGGCCGACATGGTCACCTACGGCAAAACGCTGGGCGGTGGTTTGCCGGTGGGCGTGGTGTGCGGCAAGCACGCCTGGATGAGGCGCTTCTCCGACGACGCGCCAGCCGACATTTGTTTTGCCCGTGGCACCTTCAATGCGCACCCCTATGTGATGGGGGCGATGAATGTGTTTTTGCAACGTCTTGACAGCGCGCCGATTCAAAAAATGTACGAGGGCCTGGACGCCACCTGGAACCGTCGTGCCCAGTTGCTGAATCAGCGCCTGCGTGAAGGCGCTGTGCCGGTGCAGGTGGCCAATCTGTCGTCCATCTGGACCGTTCTTTACACCCAGCCGGCTTGTTACAACTGGCTGTTTCAACATTACCTGCGTCTGGAGGGACTGGCCCTGAGCTGGGTGGGCACGGGTCGCATCATCTTCAGCCTGAATTACACAGAGCAGGATTTTGAAGCGGTGGCTGACCGGTTTGTTCGCGCAGCCCAACGCATGGCGCAAGACGGATGGTGGTGGCACCATGAGGCCTTGACCAACAAGGCCATCAAGCGGCGCGTGTTCAGGGAAGTGCTGGCTCACCGGTTGGGAATGGCTTAGCCGGTCAAGCGGGGAAGGGGGAGGAAGGTGACGTGAAAGGGCTCTGCGAACACCGCAGAGCCCTTTTTTCAGTGGCTGGCGCGGTTCTCGATCAGCTCGCCACGCAGCAGGGCCATGGGTGCCTTGTGGTATAGGTAGATGTCATGAAACGGGTCCGTAAGAATCTTGGTCATCCACACCAGACCCGACATCACGTCCTTCAGGAAGAACAGGTGAACAGTTCTGAAAATCAGGCCACCCACCCCCAAAGCCAGCCACAGAAGACCGGTGTTGTGGGCAAAATTCATCAAGCCCGACCCAGTGGCAGGCGACTGAATCAGGCCAAATAGGGTGGGAGACATCCACAGCGCCACAGGGGCGGCCGCCCAGATGCTGAGCAGCACAATCTTGCGCTGCAGGTTGTAGCCCACCTTGATCTCTTCCTTGTGCTCATGGGTGGCCTGGTTGACGTGGTCATACCCGCGGGGCTCAAAAAAGAAGTGTCCCGCTTGGCGCGTAGTCATGGACACTAGCCAGGCCAACAACGCGGCCATGGCCGGGTCAATGAACAGCAAGGCATAGGCACAGCAGAAGCTGATGGCGCTGATCAGGTGCAGGGTCTGGTTGATGCGGCTGTGGTGGTAGTAGCGGTGGTCGTCCCAGCGCTGAAGTTGAAGTTGCTTGAAGAATTCGGTCATGGCGGGTTACTCCTTTTCAGGGAATGTAATAAAGGGCGGTGACAAATCGGTGACGCAAGAGAGTCAAATCCATGACGCGGTTTTTATCTGACAGTGGTTTGCAGGAGCGCCGGTAAGCCCGTCGCTAAAGCCGGCAGCCAGGCAATGGCTAGCGTGCCCAAAAATATCGCGAATAAAGCGGGAATTACGGCGACTGCCACGTAACGAACAGGCTTGCCAAACATGGCAGAGGCGAAATAGATGTTCATGCCGGCAGGCGGGCATAAAAAGCCCATTTCCATGGCTGCCAGAAAAATAATGCCAAAGTGCACTGGTTCAATACCATAGCTCACTGCCACGGGCAGCAGCAGCGGGACCAGCACCACAATGGCAGCAAATATTTCCATCAAAGCCCCTGCCAGCAGCAGGAAGACGCACAGCACCAGCAAAAAGAAAAACTTGTTGGGAATTGCGGCTTGCGCCCAAGTAATGGCCGCATCGGGGATGCCTGCATCCACCAAATAGTTGGTCAGCCCCAGCGCCATGCCCAGTATCAGCATGACCCCGCCAATGATTTGCGCGCAATCGCTCAGTGCCTTGCCAAGAGTGGACCCGCTCATCTCACGGTGGGCCAACCACTGCGTCAGAACCGCATAACTGGCGGTCAGCGCGGCACTCTCGGTGGGCGTGGCCAGACCGCTGACCAGCGAGCCAATGGCCACAAAGGGGGCAAGAATTTCCCACTTGGCCTTCCAGATGGCAGATATCACAGCAGCTTGTCGGCCTGGTGCCGCCGTGCCAGGAACACCATCCGCCACCGCCATGCTTGGCAGGCCTTTTCGACCCAGATACCCGCCAAACACCAGCAGGAAAAACACCATCACAACGGCTGGCACCAGACCCGCCAGAAACATGGTGTTGATAGGCACCCGCGCAATGATGGCCACCATGATGAGCGGCACCGACGGGGCCAGCAAGACGCCCAGTGCGCTGGCACTGGTCACCAAGCTGATTCCGCGCTTTTCTGCAAACCCGGCATTGCGCAGGAGGGGTAAAAGCAGGCCGCCCAGGGCGAGAATCGTCACACCACTGCCCCCGGTAAAGGCAGTGAAGAATGAACACAACACGGCGGCGGCGCACACTGTGCCCGTTATTCCACCGCCAAACAGAGCCACAAACACGGCACCCAGACGCTGTGCAGCGCCAGTGCGCGCAAACAGCAGGCCCGCCAGGGTGAACAGAGGCAGGGCAGGCAATGACGGGTTGACCGTGATCTGGTAATGCGACAGCGCGATAGAGGCTAGTGGCAAGCCGTCTTGCCAGAATAACGCCAGCGCCAGGCCGCCCAATGCAGCAAAGATGGGTGCGCCAGCCAGCAGCATGGCAAACAACCACAGCGCCGCAGGCCACAGTGGCAGGGCGGTGCCGTCGAAGTGCGCAGCCAGCATCAAACCTGCCACGGGCATGTAGAGGCCGACCGCCACCTTGAGCCAGGTGGCCTTGAAACAGCGCGCCCCCAATTTGACTCCCAGCAATGCAAAGCCCAACGGCAGCGTGGCCTGCACCCACCAAACCGGGAGTCCATAGGCCAGCGTGTGATGGGCCTGCATTTCGCTCAATACAAAACGCCAACTGGCCAGCGTCAGCACACCGCAGACCAAGGCGGCACTTGCATTGGCAAACACGTGCATAACCCGTTGAAACGACGCACTCCCCAACGCGCCAACGCCGCTGCCCAGTGTGGTCAAGTGTCCGTGCCGCTCGGCTGCTACTGCGCCCAGCATGGCCAGCACCAGGCCCAGGTGCTGGGTCAACACGGCAGAGTTGTCAATGCCTTTGCCCATGAAGGGGCGCGACACAATTTCAACCAATGGAATCAGCGTCATCAGCACCAAGGCTGCAGACGAGATCACTTCATCAAACCGCCACAGCGAGGCAGGGCCCAAGGCAGGAGTCGCCCTTGTATGCGCCACCTTTATTTCGCCTTGCCCGCCCGGTAGGCTTTCAGGTGGGAAAAAACTTCATCAAATGTTTCCGCAGGCACCATCACGCCACGGATGCGGGGGTAGAGCTTGTCGGCCAGGTCGTTCCATTCCTGCATTTGGCTAGCGGTGGGGTGGTTGACCACCAGGCCACGCTTCTTCATGGCACCGACCGCCTCGTCCACTTCCTGGCGGGCCTGCGCGCGCAATTGCACGCCGGCCTTGTCACTGGCGACACGCATGGTTTGCTGAACCTCGGGCGACATCTCTTCCCAGGCCTTTTTGGTGATGACCAGTGCCCCCACAATGGGTGCCCAGTTGATGTCCAGCATGTTGGAAGCCGTGGTGTAGATCTGGCTCGCCAGTGCAAAATAAGGTGTGGAGGGCACCACGTTGATCATGCCGGTCTGGATGCTGGGCAGAATGTCACTGGTCTCCAGTGGCACCGGGGTGTAACCCAGGCTTTTCATGATCTCCTGTTGCTCGGGCTCCGAGCCCCAGGCAAAAAACTTCATGCGTTTGAAGTCATCGGGGCGCACTGCCGCCTCTTTGGAGAAAAAGCGCACCCAGCCTGCGTCGCCCCAGGCCAGAACCACAAAGCCCTTGTCCAGAAACTTCTTCTCCATGGCGGGGCGCATCTTCTCGCGCACGTAGTCCACCTCGTCCCAGCTTTTAAACAGAAGTGGCATGTTTTGCAGGGCGCTGATCGAGGGTTCAATCTCGCGCAGTCCCACGACGGAGAGCAGCGCGCCCTGCAACTGGCCGATGCGCATGCGCCGGGCCAGCTCGGTCTCGCCACCCTGGCTGCCGTCCGGGTAAATCAGGTACTTGGCATTGCCCCCCTGTGCGGCACGCCAGACCTCACCCAACTCCATCAGCTGGCGGTGGTACAGCGAGTTCTTGGGGGCCAACGTGCCGATGCGAAGTTGCTTGTCCGCGGCGCTGGCATTGCCGCTGGGAATCAGGGCCAGGCACAGCAGAGCGGCAGCAATGAGGGAGGCGAAATAAAACTGGCGCGTCAGCAGATGGGTTGGAGTCATCAGTGCCCTGTTGAGTGTCAAGTTAAAAAAGATCGTCGGCCACTTCCAGGAGCCAAAGCGCACGCTCGTGCATCACTTTGTTGGACAGGTCGCGCCGGATTTCACTGGCGGTCAGGGCCTGACGCAGCAGCGCGTCAAACGCGGCCCTGTCATGGGCGGGCAGGGAAATGGCTTCTGCTTTGCCCACATAGGCACCAGCGTTTTTGCCTGCGCCAAGCGCGATGGCTTGGTCAAAGTACAGCGTGGCCTGATGCAAGGAGCCACCGGGTCGGGCCGCTTCAAATGTTCCCATGAGGCTGGCCAAGGCGCCCTCGCCATGGGTGGGGTTGACGTCGTAGGCCAGCCGTGCCAACCGGATTGCCAACGGCAAGTCGGCCACGGTGTCAGGCTTGTCTTTGGAGAGTGAGATATAGCCGCCCCATGAGGCAGCCGTCCAGTATGCGACGCCAATCTGCTCGTCTCTTAATGAAGGCCATTGCCTGGAATCAGTCTGGGCCAGCGCCTTGCCAAAGCCCGGTGTGGTGGCTTCCAGCGCAGCCATGCCGTGGCCTTGGGCGCGCAGGTACAGGCGGGCGGCGCGTTCGCGCAACTTCTGTGCGGTTTTGATGTCTTTGGCTTCGACCCGTTCCGCGTCCGAGGCGACAAACGCAAAGGCGTATTGTGTGAACCCGGCGCTGACGGCTTCAGTCAGTTTCAAATTGCCAGGGACTTCGCGCAACAAGGACTCTGACAGCTTGAGGTAAAAAGCGCTCGCCTCGCGCGCAAGCACCAGGTCATCTTCGGTGACGCTGCCCTGGCTGGCCAGCTCATTGGCGACGCCCTGAATGATGAGGTGGCGCGGTGAACAGGCCGTCAGCAGAACCAACAGCACCACCCCCAGCATGGGCGCTGGCTTGAACCCCCTGGAGAGGCGGGTCCATAGAAAATAAGTCGAGTTTGGCAAGATGCCGCCAATCTATCCCCGCTGTGTGAAAGTGCGGTGACAGTTCCATCGCTTGCACCGTGCCGCAGTCGGGCCGCCCAGTCAGTTCATTCAGCCCTGGCCGCTCTGTTGGGCCGCAATAGCAGCTTCCAGGTCCAGCGCTTCTTCATCGTCCAGGCTGTCGTTGTCCATGACCGCAATCTCGGCATATTGGACGCCATTGAGTTGATGGCGGTAGGCCAGGTGGGCGTGGTGGGACGTGGACTTGGCGTCACCATCGTCGTCTGCAGCCGCAGCGGCAAGGTGGTGCTTGGCGGCAGCGGCAAAGTGGTGGGCGGCCATGCGATGGTGGTCACCGATGGACTCAAAATCTTCATCAAAATCACGCTCCAGCAGGTCTGCGGGCGTCATTGAAATCAGGGATGTGGTGTCTTGGGTCATGGGGGCCTCGCGTGGTTGGATTCGCGGCGACGTGCCGCCCCCTCAGCATCAACCTCTTGCATGAAGATTGAGTGACAATTGCGAAGCATCTTTGATTTTTAAGCAAAAATTCCCCGAAGTCCCCTTCAATATTGAGAAGTCAGCTATGTAAAACGTAGCACATATCTATCGCCGACCTCTGTGGGTCGCGTCGTTTGAAGGCGCATCCACCAACGAGAATCGCCCTTTCAGCGCCAAGGTCCGGCCAAGGCCTGCGGTGGTTCAGCCACTGACTGGAACCGGCTCACGGTCACAGCATTGCGCTGGCGGTGACTGAGCAGCGGTATCAGCCCGGCAGCAAGCATCTTGTTGGCACTTGCTTCGCCCAGGTAATGCTCGGCACAGGCCTGCAGGTCGCGTTCCCCATCCTTCGTGAATGTGTAGGCAGGCAGGTCTCCGATCTCGCGCTCGTCACCAGGTTCCATCTCCCAACCCCGTGAGGTAAAAGCCCGCCCGATCAGCAAGGTGGCTGCGAGGGAGGCATGGCCCCAAAGTAGTTCCTCGTGCACGGGCACTCCGGGGTCTAACTCTTCAAAGTTGAAGCTCTGAATCGGATCGGTTTTTTGACCATAGGGTAGCCTGAGCAACATGCGGGGGGCACCAAGGCCAATCCAGGGCGCGGCCTCGCTGCCCCGCAGGGCGTTCCAGCTGGCCAGCTCAACGTCGTCACCCGCTGTAAGGACATGGGCGGCCGTGGCAATGAAAGGACCGCCCGCCTGGGAGGCGACCAAGCCTAGCGCCGCCAGCAATCCGATGTCAGTCTCGGAGGCCCCAAATTCATACAGGCCACAAAGCAGTGACCAGTTTTCACCATCTGGCACATTGCGCCAGCGGTCAGCCAACGCCTGGTGCAATCCGCTCTGGGCCAGATTCCCTTGCGCAGCAACCACATCAGCGAGCAACTCGGCGCGCGACACATCCAGCAGATGCAATTGCAGGTTGTCGTCCAGCTCCAGGCTCGAAATCAGCCACTGCACACCACGCCAGGCGCATTCAAGCGACTGAAAAGCCGGGTCGTGCAGGATGGATTTCATTTGCCCGGCAATCGTGGCGGCTATGGCGGCCAGGTAGGTGGCCGTTTGGGCCGAGTTGTCCGGCACGCTGTGCGGCGCAGCAATGCTGCGGATCAGTGCATCAATACCGCCCGCCTTTTTGCTGACGGGCGTCATTCCTGGGGTGGGTGACGAGCCGGCAGGTTTGCCAAGCAGGCTGCCCAGCAGATCGTCGTGCCCTGCAGCGGGATTGGCGCGGGACTGGCGCAGGGTCTGGAAGGCGTCCATCCGCGTGGATAGCGAGTCCGGGTGAAAGTCATCCAGTTCCCGGAAGGCGAGCGTGCCAGCGGCCAGGCTCAATGTTGGGTCAATGCGTGCCATCACCTGGTCAAAGTTGTCCAGGTCGACGCGGTGGGTGGGGCGAACCGCCAAAGCTTGCCGTTGCGGGCCGCCAAAGTCGCCCATCACCAACAACCGCATCGGCCCGTCAGTGGAGGCGCGATGGGCTTTTGCACGCGAGAAATTCATGGAAAATTCAAGACGTCCTTGCATAGCGGGGTTCCTTCAATGGGATGCGCAACCTTGTGATTGGCGCGTCGCGGCTTGTCACCCGACCGAGTTTGCGTCACGGAGGGGACCATGTGCAAGCAATATTGTTATGGCGGCGTCGACGTTGTTGACACAGACACCAGTTTTGACAGCGCCACAGACCCAATCGGCGGCGTGGTCAGCCAGGGCAACACAAAGGTGCGTTGAGCCAGCCCATTGGCGATGCGGGCCATCTGCTTTCGCTCGCCAGTCAAGCGCGCGGCCAGCAGAGGGTCTGTCGTGCCAGCGGCCAACACGCTTTTGTTGAGCACCCAGGCGTAGGGCTCAATGCTGGCGCGGCGTAAGTCGTCTTGCAGGGCAGCAGCTTGCGACACCGGTGTGGCCTCGGGCAGGGTGACCAGAATGATCTTGGTGTAGCTGGCATCCTGCAGGCGCATCAGCGGGGTGGTGATATGGCTGCTGCCGTGGCCTTCAAACTCGCGCACCATCTGGCGGTGATAGGCCCCGGTGGCGTCCATCAGCAGCAACGAATGACCGGTGGGGGCGGTGTCCAGCACCACAAAAGCACTGCGCGCCTCACTGACGATGCGTGAGAACGCATGGAACACGGCCACCTCTTCGGTGCAAGGCGACTTCAGGTCTTCCAGGAGCAGGGCCTGCTCCTGCGCATCCAGCCCCGGCGACTTGGCACCCATGATCTTGTCGATGTAGCGTTGCGTCTCCACCTTGGGGTCGATGCGGTCAACCCGCAGGCCGGGCACGTCGCCATTCACGGTTTCGGCCACGTGGGCTGCCGGGTCTGTGGTGCTCAAGTGAACGGTTTTGCCGCGCTGCACCAGGCCCAGGGCCAGCGCAGCGGCGATGGTGGTTTTGCCCACGCCGCCTTTGCCCATCACCATGATCAGCCCGTGGCTTGCCGTGGCCAATGCATCGGCCAGTTCGCTCAAGCCCTGCATTTCAGTGGCAGGCGTTGCCATCGATGTAATGGACGGCACAACCATTGGTGGACTTGCAGACAGCAGCGCGCGCAATGCGGGCAGCCCCACCGTGTCAAAGGCGCGCAGCGGCACCTGGTCGTGCGGCAGGACGCGCAAGTTGGCGGGCATGTTGGCCAAGGCTTGCTGCTCCAGTGCTTCAATGGCCTGGGCCACAGCGTCATTTGTGCCCGTGGCATGGAACACACCGTTGATGGCCAGACGCTGGTTGTTCAGCCCCAGTGTGTGCAATTCGTCGGCCGTGCGGGCGGCCTCGGCAATGGCGCCCTTGTCGGCTCGGGTCACCAAGATCACCGTCGTCTGCGCCGGGTCGCTCAGAGCATCCAGCGCGGCCTTAAATCGCACCTCCTGCATCTTCAGGCCTGAGTGCGGCCCCAGGCACGAAGCTCCCCGGTCATTGCCAGCCAGAAACCCGCTCCAGGCCTTGGGCAAACTCAGCAGTCGCAGCGTGTGGCCGGTGGGGGCGGTGTCAAAAACAATATGGTCGTAAGGGGCCGAGGCGTCTGACAGCAGCGAGGCGAATTCGTCAAACGACGCGATCTCTGTGGTGCAGGCCCCCGACAACTGCTCGCGCACGGTGGCGCGTTCATCGTCGGTGGTGGCCGTATCCATTTGTACCAGCACCCGTTGGCGGTACGACTCGGCGGCGGTGTCCGGGTCAATGTTCAATACCGATAAGCCCGGCACGCCAGGGACTGCCGTCGGGATGTTGCTCAACTCAATGCCCAGCATCTCGTCCAGATTGGAAGCCGCATCGGTGCTGACCAACAAGACCCGCTTTCCTGCGTCCGCCAAGGTGATGGCGGTAGCCGTGGAAAGCGATGTTTTACCCACGCCGCCTTTGCCGGTGAAGAACAGGTGGCGAGTGGGGTGGCTCAGGAAACCAGGGGCGGCGGTATCAGCGTTGGCAGTCGTTTTCATTGGCATGGACTTGAAGGGTAAGTCACATGATTAGGCCTTACCAGGCGGCCTGGGGACTTGTTCTGGGTCAAGCAGGCGAGGCAAAACCCTTCGTGACAGACTTGCCGGATTCGAGCACAGATCGCCGGCATGCAGACTGCCATCGACAGCAGGATGCTGACCGTCAACGCGTGCTGGTTGACAAATTTCTGGTGTTAAGCCGCTCGCAATGCAGCATTCAGTTGATCGACCAGTTCTGCCCAGTCTGAGTCCTGAATCAGCCCATCCCGCAGAAAACTGGCCTGCGCGGAGGACCAGAAAGGGGCGTCCGCCACGCGGACAACATCTGGCAACGGGGAGTGAGCGGCGATGAATCGTTGAATGTCATCATCCTCATTGGCCAGTCCCAATTGGTGGAAGAGTTCACGAAAAGTGTGTGTGCCAGGGGTCATTGTGTTGATCCAAATCCTCAGAAGTCCCTGTCGGGGCTCAATAATTTGCTACAAAACATGTAGCGTCAGGTGGTCGTATTCAAGTCGCCCATGCGGTTGGCCAGGAGCATCCCTCAAAAACGCAACGACTGTGCAGGCTTGATGGATGACCAGATATGCCGTCAGGGCAATGGGGCGCCTTCGCTGATCTGGGATCCATGAATTGGTCACCCAGCCATGCGCCGGCCGCATCCGGGTGACGTCATGGAAATCTGGCATGACAAATCAATTGAATGTCGCTAAAGTGGCTTTTGTGCTCCTTTTTCAGATGTTTACCCTGGAAGGTTATCTCGATGAAACTGAGTCTCAAACTCCCCTTGGCATTTGCTGTGGCGCTCGGTCTGCTCGTGCTGGGCGCGCTATTTGGCATCTTCAGGCTGAACCAATCCCTGAGCGTGTACGAGCATGAGGTTTTGGACACTGTCGCCGCCCACAAAAAGGTGGCTGTGATCGATGCCACTTTCTCAACGGCCGTTCAGGAATGGAAGAATGTTCTGCTGCGTGGCAAGGACCCTAAAGACCTGGACAAATATTGGACCTCCCACCTCAAGGAAATGAAAGCGACTGTAGAAGGGCTGAAAGAACTTGACTCGATGCAACTGGATACTGAATCCAGGGATGTGTTGAAAAAACTTGACGTGGCCCTTCCTGCCTTGGGCGAGGCCTATAAAAAAGCCTTTGAAGATTTCAAGGGTTCTGGTTTTGACGCTTCTGCCGGTGACAAATCCGCGCGTGGCAAAGACCGGGATTCCGGTGCACTGTTTGTGGAATTGAAAGAGAAACTCTCCAA
>CAVVSV010000101.1:0-22902 GCA_963750805.1 uncultured beta proteobacterium | reverse complement strand
ACCTTGTCAATTGGGCTGTACATATCGCAGACAACCACAGCGTCTGCACTTTGAATTTCAGATATGCCTGCATGGGGCTCTACGGCAATGCCACCAAGACATCGAAAGGCTCTCCCGTCCAGAGAAGCGATCCTAACTTCCAAGGACTCACGCCCCGGTTGGCCCACCGTCATGTCCAGAAATACTGCGCCTACAGAATACAAAACGTCAAACAGACCGTATAAAACCGAGGGTGAAGTGTTTGCCGCAGCCAACAAAACAACAGACGGTTTTTTCGTTGCACTCATCTTGTCTCCAGTCATTTCATGCAAACCCTAGGTTAGTTGTGTCCGATATGCCTTGATCCTGTCCCATTCGCCTCTTACGGTTCCAATGCGCTCGATCTAACATTTTTCGGTGATTCCAAAAAACCGAATGCCACACCACAGGAGCCAAAATATGTTGAAGACCTCCCAAACGGATCCCCGCACAGCTGAATTGGCTTCATCATTGGAAATACTCCGCTCGCGATTGTCCGGGGAATTGCTGACACCAGTGGACGCAACTTATGACGATGCCCGATCTGTCTGGAACGGCATGATCGACCGCCGCCCTCTGGCAATTTGCAGATGCCGGTCGGTTGACGATGTCATAGCCACAGTAAGGTGCGCGCAGGAAAACGGCCTTCCGGTATCAATTCGGGCCGGAGCGCACAACGTGGCCGGTCACGCGGTATGCGACGGTGGTCTAACGATTGACCTGTCCTCCATGAGAGGAATCGACTGTGAAACCTGATGCGATGACTGCGTCTGTCCAAGGCGGCGCGCTTTGGGCGGATGTCGACGCGGCGACCCAAGCCCATGGGCTGGCAACACCCGGAGGTCTCATTTCCGAAACCGGGGTCGCGGGCCTGACGCTGAGTGGTGGCGTCGGCTGGCTGCGCAGCGCGCACGGGCTTTGTATCGACAACCTTCTGGCCGTGGATATCGTCACGGCAGACGGCGCATTGATCCGAGCAAGTCTGTCGGAAAACCCGGACCTGTTCTGGGCAATCCGGGGCGGTGGCGGCAACTTTGGAATTGTCGTGAATTTCGAATTCAAGCTGCATCCCGTAGGGCCGACAGTGATGTTCGCCGCACCGATCTACCCATTGTCAGCGGGCGCCGGGCCGATCAAGTTCTGGCGAGACTTTCTTGGCAGACAAGAGCGATGTTGTCGGGTCCATCTGCGAGTTCTCCACGGTCCCAGCCAGTCCAGACTATCCAGAGAAGTTCTGGGGGACCAGGTGCTACACGCTTGCCGCTGTCTATGCCGGTGATGCCGCAGACGGGGCGCGCATCGTAGAACCACTCAGGGAATTGGGGCCGATGGTCACCGATTTTTCGGGACAGATGCAATACTGCGAAGTCCAGAAACTTTTCGATGCGTTGTTTCCCTCTGGTGAATTCCGGTGTTATTGGAAAAGTCACTTGCTATCCACGCTGACAGACCAGGCCATTGAAGAAGCGATCGAAAACGCCGCTGCATCGCCGTCTGACAAATCACTCAGTTCGTTCTGGAATTTTGGCGGCGCGACGGCCTCGGTCCCGGCCGATGCCACTGCTTTCGGGGATCGGTCATTCGGGTGGATGTATTCGCTCGACTCAGTCTGGCGTGAACCGGCAGATGACGAAAAGATTATCAGTTGGACACGGCTGGCCTGGAGTCGTGCCCGAAGGCATGCTCACGAAGGACGTCTGTACCTCAATTTTGCCGGTCAAGATACAGACAGCGATGCACTGACTCGGGATGCGTTTGGTAAGAACTATGCTCGTCTGACCCAAATCAAAAAGCGCTATGACCCTAATAATATGTTTCGGTTTAATCAGAACATTCAGCCAGCGTAGGCAGCGCAACGCCCGCATTCATTTCGGTGGGTACAGCTAGGCAGCTCGCGCAATACGATTTGTGCTGATTTCCACTACCGTTGTACGAAGGTTTAAATCTTCGAACGCCCAGTTGCCAGAAAGCGGGTATTCACGAAAGTCAGCAACCGCGACGTACTTGAATGACAAACGTAATGAGTGAACGACAGGAACCAGCCCCAAGCGGACTAGTTCAGCAACGCCTTATCCCCAAGATAGGCTGTTCTTTCTTCGTAGGCAGCACGACCCAACCGTTCGAGATATCGTACTAACACTGGGTCCCATCCAAGTTCATCGACCGAGCGCGAGGCAATATCGATTAGCCAGGCGCAAGCATCAATTGTTTTGTCTAAAACTTCGGTGGATATGCGTTCATTCATACGTAGCTCTTTCGTAGCTTTCGACAGCAAAGTGAGACTACGCATGGCACCCTGTTACGTAGTGCGTGTGTCTGTAAGCCGAGGGCAGAATCGTGAAAACAGGCTAATTCCTGCTCTCTTAATCCGTAGGTCGACAGTTCGAATCTGTCAGGACCCACCACTTCTTTTCCCTCTGCTCTGTACATGATAAAGTGCAAAAAAAAGCGCGGTCAACCCGCGCTTTTTTTATTTGGCGTAAGCCAACGATTCGCTACTTAATTGGCGGTTACTCAACCTTTGCTTTGGCCCGCAAGTCTTCCTGGTACTTCGCCAGTTTTTGTTGCTGCAATTGTTGGGCGATTTGCGGTTTTACATCGTCAAATTTGGGCAACTGCGCCTCACGCATATCGTCCAGACGGATGATGTGGTATCCAAATTGTGTCTTTACGGGGACATCGGTCATCTTGCCTTTTTCAAGCTTGACCATGGCTTCAGAAAACTCTTTCACATAGCTGCCTGCGGCCGCCCAATCGAGATCACCCCCATTGGCGCCAGAGCCGGGGTCTTTGGACGATTTTTTTGCAATATCTTCAAATTTGCCACCCTTCTTGAGCTGGGCGATGATGGCTTTCGCATCCGCTTCTTTCTCGACCAGAATGTGGCGCGCTTTGTACTCTTTCCCTCCGTTAGCCGCGGCAAATTTGTCGTATTCCGCCTTGATCTCTGCATCAGTCACGGGGTTCTTTTTCTGGTAGTCCGCAAACAATTCACGAATCAGAATTGACTGACGCGCCAATTCAATTTGCGCCTTGAAGTCATCACTGGAATCGAGGCCACGCACTTGGGCTTCCTGGATAAAAATCTCACGGGCGATCACTTCATCACGCAACTGGCCCTGCATTTCTGGTGTTACGGGACGGCCCGATCGGGCGACTTGCTGAGCCAGAGCTTCAACGCGGGATGTGGGCACCGCCTTGCCATTGACGATGGCCACGTTTTGAGCCTGCGCCACTTGGGCTACAGCAAACAACACAATAGCGCTTGCGACGGCGGACAAAACTTGCTTTTTCATGGGGGTTCCTGTGGGATTCCTGGTTCTAGGGATGGTTTAGGGACGGTTTGATCGTCAGGGTTGCTCAGTCTCGATGGCAATGGCGTAAACACCCTGATCGATAAAAAGTTGGAGCGAATCATACACAAGACGATGACAGGCAACGCGCGTTTTTCCGGTGAATTGGGGTGAGCAGATCCGAACCCGAAAATGGGTACCAAAACCAGATCCATTGGCACCGGCGTGCCCGGCATGCTGGGCACTTTCATCCACCACTTCCAGGCGAAGGGGTTGCAAATTGTCAATCAGTCGTTGCTCAAGAAGGTCGGCTGAATGGCTGGTCGATGGGGTCATGGGTTTGCGTCTGGTTTTGGCTCTTCATCGGGTTTGATATGGGGTGCGATGTAGAGACCTTGACCCACCAGAAATGCGAGCGGAAATACATAGCCCCATAATTTGAAGTTGACCCAAGCCTCTGTGCTGAAGTAGGCGGCTACGTAGCCATTGATGATGGCCATGAACACACAATAAACGATCCAGACCATATTGAGGCGCATCCAGACCTTATCTGGCAATTCCAGCTGGCTTCCCAGCATCAATTTGAGAAAGTTCTTCCTCGCTCCCCAAAGTGCAATCGCCAAGCCTAAAGCCATCGCGGCGTAAAGCACAGTGGGTTTCCATTTGATAAAGCGCTCGTCATGCAAAGCGAGGGTCAAGGCGCCAAAACCGACAACCAGCACCAAAGTGACCTTGTGCAGCATTTGCAATTTGCGGTCAATGGCATAAATGACACCCATTTGCACTATGGTTGCAACCATCAACACACCCGTTGCCAAGTAAATGTCATACAGCTTGTAAGCCCCAAAAAACAGCAGGATTGGGAAGAAGTCGATCAGGATTTTCATTGGGGTAGGCAAAGTGCCACAAACTATTTAGGGGTGAATTCCAGGGACGCTGAATTCATGCAGTAACGCAGCCCTGTCGGGGCGGGGCCATCCTCAAAGACATGGCCCAAGTGAGCGCCGCAGTCTGCGCAATGAACTTCTGTGCGTTTCATCCACAACAAGCCATCCACCTTGGTTCCTACGGCATCTTCCAGGATGGGCCTGAAATAGCTGGGCCAGCCGGAGCCGGATTCGTATTTGGCGTCTGAATTGAACAAAGGTTTTCCGCAACAAATGCAGTTATAAATTCCCTCAGCCTTGATACCTTCGAGCTTGCCGGTGTACGCGCGCTCAGTGGCTTCGTGTCGGGTCACGTCAAATGCAAGTGGCTCTGCCCCTTTTTGCTGTAGCAGGGCTTTCCATTCGGCGTCAGTTTTCTGAATTTTGTAGGTCATAGGTGTCTTCAAAAAGGGCGATTCAAAAGTTCAGGACGAGCATCTGATTTCATTCCCTGAGGTTCTGTACCGCGGAAATCCGGCATAGGCATCGAATCCAGGATATTCATCACAATATGTATCCGTCAAGTTCGACTGTATTGAGACTTCGGAAAAGTCATTTAGTTTCGTCGCCCGGACGGCCCGCTCTATCAAATAGTTTCGCAAAACATAATTAGGGTTTGCTTTGAGCAGAAAATTAGTCTGAAGTCCCCGTGTAATATCAATAGTTTGCTGCGAATAGTGTAGCAAACCATTGTCAAAAACGGCACGGTCCAAAAACATGTCGAGCACGGAATCTACCCGCTCACCCGCTGCGAAACGGCACGGCGGTGGCCCAATTGCCAGGCCCGTTGCCCGAATTGATGGCGGCTGTTTGCGCTTGCCAGGGGGCTTATCCCTGACGTGGGGAGGTGACCTGTCAATGCCTCCAACAAGTTAGGGGACGCCATCCGGCGAACTTCAAGGCCCAAGAGATCAACGCAAGAGGAAATTTCAATGACTGACCACATGGCCTGATTGTCCCGCAATCAGTCATCGGTCAGACATTGGGGGGATTTACTCTTTGCAATGGCGCCTGATGGTCAGGGCAATCCCGCGTGGCAAGGCTGCAAAGCTGCGACATACTTGCGCACTGGTCGATAACTTTCTTATTAAAAAAACCTTTTTGGAGCCAACTCATGCTTGGATTGATGCAAAACCACCAACTACTTATCTCTTCCTTGATCGACTATGCAGAACGTCATCATGGAGAGGGCGAAATCGTTTCGCGTCGGGTTGAAGGAGACATCCATCGGTACACCTACAAAGACGTCGCTTCAAGGGCTCGTCAGGTCGCCAACGCGCTGGATGGGTTGAAGTTGCCCTTCAGTGCGCGCGTGGCGACGTTGGCCTGGAATGGCTACCGTCACCTCGAACTGTATTTTGGTGTCAGCGGCTCCGGCCGTGTACTGCACACGTTGAACCCCCGCCTGCACCCTGATCAGATTGCATGGATCGCCAACCACGCCGAAGACTCAGTCCTGTGTTTTGACATGAGCTTTTTACCCATCGTGAAGGCTATTCACGGCCGCTGCCATACCATCAAACACTATGTGGCGATGTGTGACGCCGACAAATTACCGGCTGACAGCGGCATCCCGGGTCTGGTGAGTTATGGGGCGTGGATCGGCGCGCACCCGGCAACTTATGCCTGGCCAGATTTTGACGAGAACTCTGCCTCCAGCATGTGCTACACCAGTGGTACCACTGGCAACCCAAAAGCTGCCTTGTACAGCCATCGTTCTACCATGCTCCATGCTTTTGCGGGAGCGTTGCCAGACGCGTTGAGCGTGAGTTCGCGTGACAGCATTTTGCCGGTCGTTCCCATGTTCCACGTCAATGCATGGGGGTTGCCGTATTGCGCGGCGATGACTGGGGCAAAGCTGGTATTTCCAGGCCCAGCCATGGATGGAAAGTCCATCTTTGAACTGATTGAAGCTGAAAAGGTCACTTTTGCGGCCGGTGTGCCGACGGTGTGGCAGATGATGCTGGGGCACATTCAAGCTGAAGGTCTCAAGTTTTCCACGTTGAAGCGCACGGTGATCGGTGGCTCAGCCTGCCCGCCCGCCATGATCACCGCTTTTAACGATGTCTACGGCGTGGAAGTGCTTCACGCTTGGGGCATGACGGAAATGTCACCCTTGGGCACCGTGTGTACTCTCAAAAACAAGCATCTGCCAATGGATAACGTTGACAAGATGAAGGTTCGTCTCAAGCAGGGTCGTGGCCTGTTTGGTGTTGACATGAAAATCGTCGGAGAGGATGGCAAAGAATTGCCCTGGGATGGCAAGGCTTATGGGGATTTGCTGGTCAAAGGGCACTGGATCATCAGCGAATACTTCAAGGGCGAGGGGGGGGCACCACTGGTGGATGGATGGTTTCCGACGGGTGACGTCGCCACCATTGACCCGGATGGTTACATGCAGATTACTGACCGTAGCAAAGACGTCATCAAGTCCGGAGGGGAATGGATCAGTTCCATTGATGTCGAAAACATCGCGATGGCTCACCCTGCCGTGGCCATGGCAGCTTGTATCGGCATGAAGCATCCCAAGTGGGATGAGCGCCCCATCATTGCGGTGGTCAAAAAACCCGGTTCGGAGGTGACGCGCGATGATCTGCTTGCTTTTTTTGTGGGTAAAACTGCCAAATTCCAGATTCCGGATGATGTGGTTTTTGTAGACGCCATACCCTTGGGCGGCACCGGCAAAATGCAGAAAAGCAAGCTGCGTGAAATTCTGAAAGATTACAAATTGCCGGGCATTTGAAATTGGGCTCAGTCACCTTGGCGATACCGGCTAGGGGCATTCCCTAGCGTCGCCAAGCCCAAATTCTTGTACTCTCCGGTCAGCTTATTTCAAAGGAAGTTTTATGAAATTCACAATGAAAATGATTGCAGTTTCGGCAATCGTTTTGTGCGCCAGCACCGCGTTCGCCCAAAAAGGCGAGACAGTCAAATTGGTGCGTATTGACCCGTTGACGGGCCTGCTCGGGCCGGTGGGTTTGAGCCAGGAAAAGGGCTACAAGTTTTTTGCCGAGAAGTTCAGTGGTGCAGGGAACCCCGCCGGTGTGAAGTTCGAGTTTTCCACCATCGATAACAAACTCAGCCCCACAGAGAGCTTGAACGCCCTCAAAGCCGCCATTGACCAGGGCGTGCGCTACATCATTCAGGGAAACGGGTCGTCAGTGGCACTTGCCTTGTCTGATGCGGTCACCAAACACAATGAGCGCAACCCTGGCAAAGAAGTTCTTTACCTTAACGACTCGGCCGTGGACCCTGACCTGACCAACAGCAAATGCAGCTATTGGCATTTCCGCTTTGACGCCGACACGTCCATGAAAATGGAAGCCATGTCCAGCTTTATCAAGGACCAGCCGGACATCAAGAAAGTCTACATTCTGGGTCAGAATTATTCACACGGTGTTCAGGTTGCCAAATTTGCCAAGGAAACTCTGGCACGCAAACGGCCTGACATTCAAATCGTGGGTGAAGACTTGCATCCTTTGGCGCAAACCCGCGATTTCGCCCCCTACATTGCCAAGATCAAGGCATCTGGTGCAGACACTGTCATCACCGGCAACTGGGGTTCTGACTTGTCCTTGCTGGTCAAGGCGGCCAACGAAGGGGGCTACTCCGGCAAGTTCTTCACCTATTACGCTGGCGTTACCGGTACACCTACGGCTTTGGGCACCAATGGTGGAGGTCGTGTTTATCAGATTGCCTACAACCACTACAACATGGGTGGCCAAATGCAGAAATGGCAAGACGAATTCAAGGCCAAGTACAACGACGACTTTTATACCGGCTCCACCATCCGCATTTTCGAAACTCTCAGCGCTGCAATGGCCAAAGCCAAGTCCACGGACCCTGTGAAAGTGGCTGCCGCGTTGGAGGGCATCAAGGTCAAGAGCTTCAATGGTGAAGTCGAAATGCGCAAGGCTGATCATCAACTGCAGCAACCGCTGTACATGACCGTCTGGCAAAAAGCTGATGCCAAGTTCCCCTATAGCCCTGAGAACACGGGCATGACACTGGCGCCGGTGAAAGAGTACCCCAACTATGTGTCCAGCACGCCGACGAGCTGCCAGATGAAACGCCCGGGCTGAAACGCCTGATTCTGCGTTTGCCCAGAACAGAGCCCGTGCGGGTTTGCCGTATCGGGCTCTTTTATTTTTTTCTCTGAGGAGGCTTGACTGGCATGGAATTTTTCATCATTTCGATGCTGAACGGCCTGAGCTATGGCCTGTTGTTGTTCATGCTCAGTTCGGGACTCACGCTGATTTTCAGCATGATGGGTGTTTTGAATTTCGCTCACGCCTCCTTTTACATGGTGGGCGCCTATGTGGGCTACACCGTGGCACAAATCGTCGGGTTTTGGCCAGCCCTGATCATTGCACCGCTGGTGGTGGGGGGCCTGGGTGCGTTGTTTGAACGCGTGTGCCTGCGCAAAGTTCACAAATTCGGCCATGTTCCGGAGTTGCTCATCACCTTTGGACTCTCTTACGTCATTATTGAATTGGTCCAACTTGTCTGGGGACGGATAGCGCTGGAGTTCCGTCCACCGGAAATACTGCAGGGTCCCGCTTTCACGCTGATCAACCACTCCGTCAAAGGCCTCAGCGTCCTGTGGGGTGCTGTGCCCGCCGACATGTGTCGCGCGGCGGATGCGGCAATCCGGGTGGTTTGCTCGCCATTCCCTGCAACCCGGGGATTCATGATGCTGGTGGCGCTGGTGATGTTGGGTTCGGTGTGGTTGCTGCTGACCCGCACCCGCATTGGTCTGGTGATTCAGGCTGCGCTAACCCATCCAGATGCAGTAGAGGCTTTGGGTCACAACGTGCCGCGAGTGTTCATGATGGTTTTTGGTGCCGGTGCGGCGCTGGCCGGGCTGGCGGGCGTCATTGGGGGCAGCACCTTCCTGACTGAACCCGCCATGGCAGCCACAGTGGGTTCCGTCATTTTTGTGGTGGTCGTTGTAGGGGGCATGGGTTCCCTGCCGGGGGCATTTCTGGCCTCTGTGTTGATCGGTGTGATTCAAACCTTTGCCGTCGCCTTTGACTATTCCCTGGCCACTTTGGCGCAGCAATTGGGCCTCAGTTTGGGCGACGCAGCCAGCAATAACTCCTACGTCAAACTCACACTCTCGCAGGTAGCGCCCATCTTGCCTTACCTTTTTCTGGTTCTGATCCTGATCTTCCGGCCCCGGGGTTTATTGGGCAGACGAGAAGGTTAAGTGAAGCCAAACACCATGCAAAAATACTACGAATTCAAACCCCTCAATGTGGGACGTTGGCTGACCTGGGGCCTGTTCGCACTGATTCTGCTTGTCGTGCCCCACCTGTTCACGAGTGGACTGGCCATCACCGTGTTGTCCCAAATGGGGATTGCCATCATTGCCTGTCTGTCTTACAACATGTTGCTGGGTCAGGGCGGCATGCTCAGTTTTGGCCATGCGGTCTACACCGGTCTGGGCTCCTACCTGGCCATTCACGCGCTGAACAGTGTGGCAAACGGGTCATTGCCGTTGCCTGTAGCTGCCGTGCCCTTGGTGGGCGGTTTGGCAGGCATGGGATTTGCCGTATTGTTTGGCTATGTCACTACCCGCAAGTCTGGCACTACCTTTGCCATGATCACGCTGGGCTTGGGCGAATTGGTGTTCGCCATGTCCTTGATGATCCCGGAGTTTTTCGGGGGTGAAGGGGGCGTATCAGGCAATCGTGTCACTGGCCAGCCCTTTATGGGGATTACATTTGGGCCACCTATTCAGGTGTATTACCTGATCGCCTGCTACACATTTGTCGCAGTAGCCCTGATGTTTGCGTTTACACGTACGCCTTTGGGTCGCATGTTGAATGCCGTGCGGGACAACCCCGAGCGTGTCGAATTTGTCGGGTATGACACCCAAAAAGTGCGCTATGTCGCCTTCATTATTGCCGGCTTTTTTGCCGGAATTTCGGGCGGCTTGGGGGCGTTGAATTTTGAGATTGTCACGGCTGAGGTGGTTGGGGCAAGTCGGTCGGGGGCCTATTTGCTGTTTACTTTTTTGGGTGGGGCCACTTTCTTTTTCGGACCCATTTTGGGTGCCATCTTGATGGTGCTGGCCTTTGTGTTGTTCAGTGAGTTCACCAAAGCCTGGTTGCTCTATCTCGGCCTTATTTTCATGTTCACGGTGATGTATGCGCCGGGCGGCATTGCAAGTCTCATCATGATGAACCTGCGCGTGGCGTCATTTGGAAAGTTGCGGCAAGTATGGGTCAGTTACCTCGGCCTGGCCGTTACTGCGCTGGTAGTTTTGATCGGGGCTGCCGCCATGGTCGAGATGATTTACCACTTACAACTCAATGGTTCGCAAGGCTCGGAGCTCAAGTTTCTGGGGGCGACGCTCAATGCCAAGGGTTTGAACAGCTGGTTTGGAGCAGGGTTTGTGATGGTGACGGGACTGGGACTGTTTGAAGTCTGTCGTCGGCAATTCGCATTGGAATGGGGTCACATTCAGGAAAGCATCGAAAAAGAAATCAAGCGAAGGGAAGCCCTGTGACATCTGCACTTTCATCCTACGCGCTGGAGCTCAAGGACCTGCGCAAGAGCTTTGGCAAAACAGAAATCATTCGAGGCATCAACCTGGCCATTCCAGCAGGAGAACGGGTTGGCATCATCGGCCCCAATGGTGCCGGCAAATCGACATTGTTCAACCTGATCAGCGGCCGGTTTGAGCCCACCAGTGGAGATGTATTGCTCAATGGCCAGCGACTGAATGGCAAAAAGCCTTTTGAGATCAACCGCCTGGGACTGAGCCGCAGTTTCCAGATCACCAACATCTTTCCCAAGCTCAGCGTATTCGAGAACTTGCGCTGCGGTGTTTTGTGGAGTCTGGGTTACAAGTACACTTTTTTGAAGTTCCTTGCCGATCTGGACGACGCCAATGAGCGGGCCGAGGAACTGATGGCGCAGGTCAACCTTGACAAGAAGCGCGACGTGTTGGCGATCAACCTGACCTATGCCGAGCAGCGTGCATTGGAAATTGGCATCACCATCGCCGGCGGTGCGCACGTCATTCTTCTGGATGAGCCGACTGCGGGCATGAGCAAGTCTGAAACCAGCCGCTTCATCAAATTGATCAAGGATGTCACCGTCGGCAAGACGCTTCTGACGGTAGAACACGATATGGGCGTGGTGTTTGGCCTGGCTGACAAGATTGCGGTGGTTGTGTACGGTGAAGTACTGGCCTATGACGTGCCAGATGCAGTGCGGGCCAACCAGCGCGTTCAGGAAGCCTACCTGGGTTCTTCTGTCGCCGACGCCCAGGCGGGAGGCCATTGAGATGCTGAAAATCGATAACTTGCATGCCTTTTACGGCAAAAGCCATGTTTTGCATGGCGTCAATTTTGAGGTCAAGGCGGGTGAAATTGTGGCCCTGCTGGGCCGCAACGGCTCAGGCCGGTCCACCACAGCCAAAGCCGTGATGGGACTGGTCGACTGCACGGGCTCGTTGACCTGGAAGGACCGCGAAATACTTGGAAAGCGGACCTTTGAGGTGGCGCAAATGGGCATTGGCTATGTGCCAGAAAGCCGCGATATTTTCCCGACACTCACGGTTGAACAGAACCTGTATCTGGGGCAAAAAAACGCGCGAAAAGTGGGGCGATGGTCGCTCGATGACATGTACCAGTTGTTCCCTCGTCTCAAGGAACGTCAACATACCGAAGCCGGCGTGATGTCCGGTGGCGAGCAGCAAATGCTGACGCTTTGTCGCACGCTCATGGGCGACCCCGACCTGATCATCATCGACGAGCCAACAGAAGGGCTGGCCCCAAAAATTGTCGAGTTGGTTGCCGAGTACCTGAAGGAGCTCAAACGCCGGGGCATATCCGTTTTGCTCATAGAGCAAAAGCTGACTATTGCCATGGCCATTTCTGACCGGGCCTTGGTCATGGGGCATGGAAGTATTGTTTTCGACGGCACGCCTGACACCCTTCGCGCGGATGCCTATATTCGCAAGGAATGGCTGGAAGTCTGAAGGCTTGGGTCAATGCATGTCCCAGCCGTGACAATTCCGGCATCCGCGTTAGAAGCAGTCGGAATTTTGTCGCACTAAGCTTCTACAATCGCAAAAACGCACGACCGTTCTATTTTTTTGATTCACGTACCTTTCAAGGAGTTCGAGGATGACAGCTGAATACAAAGTCCATGGCGACGTTGCCGTGATCACGATGAATAACCCGCCCATCAATGGTTTGGGCTACTCGACGCGTGTCGGCATCACCGACGGATTGGCGCTCGCCAATGCCGATTCTGCCGTCAAGTCCATCATCATCACCGGCGCGGGCAAAGCTTTCTCCGGCGGGGCGGACATCAAGGAATTTGGCTCTCCCAAAGCCTTGCAGGAACCCAACTTGCTTAGCGTGATTTTGGCTGTTGAGAGCTCTTCCAAGCCAGTCGTCGCTGCCATTCACACCGTGTGCATGGGGGGGGGGCTGGAGTTGGCCCTGGGGTGCCACTACCGTATCGGCGCACCGGGATGCAACGTGGCCTTGCCTGAAGTCAAACTGGGTCTGATCCCCGGCGCTGGCGGTACCCAACGCCTGCCCCGGGTTCTCGGTGTTGAAGTCGCCCTGAACATGATCGTCAGTGGCGAACCTGTCAAGAGCGAAATGCTGGCCATGTTGCCTGGCCAAAAGTTGTTTGACAAGATGGCAGCGTCGCCCGAATCTTTGGCTGAAGAAGCGATGGCCTATGCGAAGTCGGTGGCCGATGCCCGCCCCATGCCTTTGGTTCGCAACTTCCCTTGCAAACACCCATTGGGCGATGCCTATTTCCAGTTTGCCCGCAACATGGTGAAAGGCATGTCCAAAGACTACCCGGCACCGGGCAAATGCGTGGACGCGGTTCAAGCCGCAACCAAACAAAAGTTTGATGTGGGCATGGTCACTGAACGCGAGATCTTCATCAACCTGATGTGGACCCCGGAATGCAAGGCCCTACGCCACATCTTCGTGGCCGACCGAGCGGCATCAAAAATACCGGATGTCCCCGCCGATACTGCACAACGCGCTATCAACTCTGTAGCAGTGATTGGCGCCGGAACCATGGGAGGTGGCATCTCCATGAACTTCCTCAACGCCGGCATTCCCGTCAAGATGCTGGAAATGAAGCAGGACGCGCTGGACCGTGGCGTCGCCACCATTCGCAAGAATTACGAAGCCCAGGTCAAAAAAGGCAAGCTTAAGCAGGACAAATACGACCAGCGCATGGCCCTGCTGACCACCACGCTCAGCTATGACGACCTCAAGGATGCCGACATGGTGATCGAGGCCGTGTTTGAAGAGATCGGCGTCAAGGAAGCCGTGTTCAAGGAACTCGACCGGGTGATGAAACCGGGTGCCATTCTGGCCTCCAACACGTCCACTCTGGATGTCAACAAGATCGCCAACTTCACCACGCGTCCCCAGGACGTGGTGGGCATGCACTTCTTCAGCCCTGCCAATGTGATGAAGTTGCTGGAAGTGGTTCGCGGCGAAAAGACTGCCAAAGACGTGCTCGCGACTGTGATGTCTTTGGCCAAAAAAATCAAGAAAACCGCTGTGGTGTCCGGTGTGTGTGACGGCTTTATTGGCAATCGCATGATCGAGCAGTACGGCCGTCAGGGCGGATTCCTGCTGGACGAAGGTTGCACCCCCTCGCAAGTGGACAAAGCCATGGAGAAATTCGGCATGGCCATGGGCCCGTTCCGCATGGGTGACCTGGCTGGCAACGACATTGGCTGGGCCATCCGCAAGCGCCGTTACCAGGAAAAGCCAGACATGAAATACAGCAAGACCGCCGATTTGCTGTGCGAGAAAGGCCGCTTTGGACAAAAGACCGGCGCGGGTTGGTACGACTACGTTCCGGGCAAACGCGATGCGATTCCCAACGCCGAAGTGGTCACCATGATTGAAGAGCACCGCAAGGCACTCGGCATCACACCACGCAAAATTTCGGATGAGGAAATCGTGCAGCGCCTGGTGTTCAGCCTGGTGAATGAGGCTGCCCACATTCTGGAAGAAGGGATCGCCAACAAGGCCAGCGACATCGACATCGTCTATATCTTTGGTTATGGTTTCCCTCCTTACCGGGGTGGCCCCATGAACTACGCCGATCAGGTCGGCCTGTTCAATGTGGTCCAGGCCATGAAGCGTTTTGCGCTGAACCCGCTGGATGACGCGAAATTCTGGGAACCTGCACCGCTATTGGCCAAACTGGTGGCTGAAGGCAAGTCGTTCAACTAAACCGAATTCCGGAGAAACTTCATCATGACATCCGCAGTAATTGTTTCCACCGCCCGCACGCCGCTTGCCAAAAGCTGGAAGGGTTCCTTCAACATGACCCACGGCGCCACGCTGGGGGGTCACGCCGTCGAGCATGCCGTCAAGCGCGCTGGCATTGAAGGCGCTGAAGTGGACGACGTCATCATGGGCTGTGCCAACCCTGAAGGTGCCACTGGTGCCAACATCGCCCGCCAAATTGCGCTGCGGGCCGGTCTGCCCATTACCACCTCGGGCGTCACCGTGAACCGCTTTTGTTCGTCCGGCCTGCAAACCATTGCGCTGGCGGCCCAGCGCATCATTGCGGGTGAGGGTGATATTTTTGTGGCTGGTGGCGTGGAGAGCATTTCCTGCGTGCAGCAGGAAATGAACACCCACATGCTGGCAGATTCCTGGCTGGCCAAAAACAAGCCCGAGATTTACTGGAACATGCTGCAAACCGCCGAAAACGTGGCCAAGCGCTACAACATCGGGCGTGACGCCATGGACGAGTACGGTGCCGCCAGCCAGCAAAAAGCCACCGCTGCATTGGCTGCTGGCCTGTTTGACGCTGAAATTGCACCCATCACCGTCACCATGGGCGTTGCCGACAAGGTCATGGGCCTGACGACCAAACAAGTCACGGTGTCCAAAGACGAAGGCATTCGGGATGGCACCACCAAAGAAGGCATCAGCGGCTTGCGCTCGGCCATTCCTGGCGGCCTGGTTTCCGCCGGCAATGCCAGCCAGTTTTCGGACGGCGGTGGTGCCTGCGTGATCATGAACGAAACTCTGGCCGAGAAAAAGGGCCTGACACCACTGGGTCGTTTCCTGGGTTTTGCCGTGGCAGGTTGCGAGCCTGACGAAATGGGCATTGGCCCGGTCTTTGCCATTCCCAAAGTATTGGCTCGCCTGGGCCTGAAAGTCAGTGACATCGACCTGTGGGAACTCAACGAAGCCTTTGCTGTGCAGGTGATTTATTGCCGTGACAAATTGGGCATTCCGGGTGACCGCCTGAACGTCAATGGCGGTGCCATTGCAGTGGGTCACCCCTATGGCGTGAGCGGCCAGCGCCTGACCGGCCACGCCCTCATTGAAGGCAAGCGCCGTGGCGCCAAACGCGTTTGCGTCACCATGTGCATCGGTGGCGGCATGGGCGCTGCGGGCATTTTTGAAGTGCTTTGATGCAGCGAACCTGATCTGGTTAGACTGACCCTGCCGTCTGACAAAGGGCTGAGCATGCAATTCAAAAGCTGCTCAGCCTTTTTGCTTTGAACCCCTTGATGTTCTCCGTCCATCCTTCGCAGCAATGAGCCTTCGCACTACCCTTGATTTCCTCCTGAACGACTGGCTTGAAGTCGCATCGCTCACAGAGCGCGAGCGCTTCGCCGACCATTCGCGCGAAACCTTTGACGCGGTGTTCGACACCTGCGAACGCATCGCGCGCGAAAAGTACGCCCCGTTTAACCGCCTGGTGGACACGCAGGAGCCGCACTTTGACGGCGAAAAGGTGATCTTGCCGCAAGCCACGCACGACGCTCAAAAGGCCTACGCAGCGTCCGGCATGTTGAGCGCATCGCAGGACTATGACATTGGCGGCATGCAACTTCCCTACACGGTGGAAGCGGCGGCCAATTCGTTTTTCGCCATGGCCTCGGTCAGCATTGGCTCGGGCCTGTTGTCGGTCGGCAATGCCAACCTGCTGATGAAACATGGCACGGCCTTGCAGAAGGAGGTGTTTGCGCTCAGGGAGTTTTCCGGCCAATGGTCGGGCACCATGTGTCTGAGCGAGCCGCAGGCGGGCTCCAGTCTTTCAGATGTGACCACTCGTGCGGTACCGGACGGGGTGGATTTTGAGGCTGAGCCTCTGGGCCCACGCTACCGGCTGAAGGGCAACAAGATGTGGATCTCGGCCGGCGAACACGAGCTGACAGAAAACATCGTCCACCTGGTGCTGGCCAAAATCCCGGGGACGGATGGCAAGCTGATTGCGGGTACGCGCGGTATTTCCCTGTTCATCGTGCCGAAAAAAATGGTGAGCGGGGCGGGAAAACTGACCGGAGATCGCAACGACGTTGCGCTGGCGGGGCTGAATCACAAACTGGGCTGGCGGGGTACGACCAATACGCTGCTCAACTTTGGCGAAGGCAAGTTCCCCGTAGGCGGTCAAGCCGGTGCCGTGGGCTACCTCGTGGGCAAACCGGGCGAGGGCCTGCGCTGCATGTTCCACATGATGAACGAGGCGCGAATCGGAGTGGGGACGGCGGCCACCATGCTGGGTATGGCGGGTTATTACGCTTCGTTGGACTACGCCAAAAACCGTCCCCAAGGCCGCCCCGTGAAGGGCGCGAGCGAGTCCGGCACGGCCAAAAAAGACTCAGCACAGGCGCAGGTGCCCATCATCGAACATGCCGATGTCAAGCGCATGCTGCTGGCCCAAAAGGCCTATTGCGAAGGTGCGCTGGCGCTGGAACTGTATTGCGCGCGGTTGGTGGATGAACAGCACACTGGGGCGCCACAAGCTGCGGACGATGCGCGCCTGCTGCTGGAGGTGTTGACCCCCATCGCCAAGAGCTGGCCCAGCGAATGGTGCCTGGAGGCCAACAGCCTCGCCATCCAAATTCATGGGGGTTACGGCTATACCCGCGACTTCCCGGTCGAACAATACTGGCGCGACAACCGCCTGAACATGATTCACGAAGGCACGCACGGCATTCAGGGTGCGGACCTGTTGGGCCGCAAAGTGCTGATGGAGGACGGACGCGGGCTGACGCTGTTGGCAGAGCGCATGACGGCCACCATCGTCCGTGCCAAACAGGTTGAGGCATTGGCGGCCCACGCCGACGCCTTGGCCAAAGCCTTGCAACATGTGGGTGCAGCCACGAAATCAGCCTGGTCGACCGGCAACCCGACCGAAGCTCTGGCCAATGCCGTGCCCTACATGCAGGCGTTTGGGCACACCGTGCTTGCCTGGATCTGGCTGGACGTGGCACTGGTTGCTCTGAAGCCGGACACTACATTTTCAATAGCTAGAAAACAAGCCGTGACGGGGACTACAGGCTATTTTTATCACTATGAACTACCCAAAATTGGCGCTTGGCTCAAGGTGGTCGAATCCCGCGACCTGACCTGTGCCAACTTTCCCATGGAGGCTTTTTAATGCCCAATCTGGCCGTGCTATCGAAAATTCAATGGACGATCTGGATCGCCATTTATGGTGGCCTGTTGACCCTGGTACTGGCTCACTTTGTAGAGCCGGGTGATGCCAGCACAGCGGGCTGGATGCGTTGGGTGGGTGGCGCGTTCGTCACGCTCGGTGTGTTGCTGATTTACCTGCGTTCCCGCCTTAAAGAGACGCCCTGAACTTTTCAAACAAACTTTATTTCTGGAGCTTTCATGACCCGCACCATTCAACAACTGTTCGACCTCACTGGCAAAACGGCGCTCGTGACCGGCGGCTCACGTGGCCTGGGCCTGCAAATGGCCCATGCCCTGGGCGAAGCCGGTGCCAAGGTCATGCTCAGTTCCCGCAAGGCCAGCGACCTGGAGCAAGCCGTGGCCGAGTTGCAGGCAGCAGGCATCGATGCACGCTGGATTGCCGCCGATTGCGCCAAAGATTCAGAAATTACCCGCCTGGCGGATGAAACCCTGGAACGAATGGGCGATGTGGACATTCTGGTCAACAACGCGGGGGCCGCCTGGGGTTCGCCTGCCGAAGATCACCCGATTGACGCGTGGGACAAGGTGATGAACCTCAATATCCGCGGCTACTTTTTGCTCAGCCAGGCCATCGCCAAAAAGAGCATGATCGCCCGCCGCTCGGGGCGAATCATCAACATTGCATCGATCGCGGGTCTGGGTGGCAATCCTGCGGGCATGGAGACCATTGCCTACAACACCTCCAAGGGCGCGGTGATCAATTTCACCCGTACGTTGGGCGCTGAATGGGGCAAGTACAACATCACGGTCAATGCCATTTGCCCGGGCTTCTTTCCCAGCAAGATGACCGCTGGCACGCTCAAGGCCCTGGGTGAAGACAAACTGGCTGCCCACGCGCCCCTCAAGCGTTTGGGCGATGACGAAGACCTCAAGGGCCTGTGTGTGTTGTTCGCCTCTGACGCCGGCAAACACATCACGGGTCAGCATATGGCCGTCGACGGCGGCGTTAGTGTGGTTACTGGCGGATGACCATTTCATGAAATTCGGCGTTGACATTCCCTTCGTTCATCACCTCGGTTTCGAGTTGATGGTGTTTGAAGGCGGCCAATCTCAAATTGATTACGAGCCCAAGCCCGAGCACCTGAATTCGTTTCAGGTCACACACGGCGGCGCGGTCATGACCCTGCTGGATGTCACCATGGCAGTCGCGGCGCGCAGTGTGCAGCCCGAGTCTGGCGTGGTCACGATCGAAATGAAAACCAGCTTCATGCAGCCCTCTGTGGGCAAGCTCAGTGCCAAGGGGCGCTTGATGCATCGCACCCTCAGCATGGCTTTCACAGAGGCAACGCTGTATGACGCCTCCAACCGCGCTTGTGCTCATGCCACGGGAACTTTCAAATACGTGCGCCCGCGCAACGTGCCGGCGGTGCCTCCGTCAGCCAGCGCAGGCGCAACAACCCCAACCATTTCAACGGACTGATCCGGTCCGGTCCGATACACCCATTCACAACTTTCTCAACAAGCCATGCCTCAAAACAAACAAATCCATCTTGACAACCGCCCTGAAGGTGAAGCCACCGCCAGCAACTTCAGACTCGTGGTGACCGACACCCCTGCTTTGACGGCGGGCCAGGTTCTGGTGCGCCACCACTTCATGAGTCTGGACCCCTACATGCGCGGCCGCATGAACGACAGCAAAAGTTACGCCATTCCCCAGGCCTTGGGTACGACCATGGGCGGTGGCACCGTGGGCGAAGTGATGGAGTCCCTGAACGACAAATTCGCTGTGGGTGACAAGGTGGTGGGTATGGGCGGCTGGCAACAGTACAGCGTCGTCGATGCCAATCAGCCTGGTGCACTGCGCAAAGTTGATACCACCCATGTTCCCCTGAGTGCTTACCTCGGTGCCGTCGGCATGCCCGGCGTGACGGCATGGTACGGCTTGGTCAAGATCATCAACCCCAAAGCAGGCGACACCGTGGTGGTGAGTGCGGCAACCGGCGCCGTGGGCAGTGCTTTCGCAGCCCTGGCCAAAGCGCGCGGCTGCCACACTGTCGGCATTGCCGGAGGGCCGGACAAATGCAAATACGCCGTCGATGAGCTGGGCTTTGACGCCTGCATCGACTACAAACTGCACGAGACAGCGGGTTCACTCTCCAAGGCCCTGAAAGACGCCTGCCCCAAGGGCATTGACGGCTATTTTGAGAATGTCGGCGGCATGGTGCTCAACGCCGTTTTGCCGCAGATGAACGCCTTTGGCCGGATTGCCGTGTGCGGCATGATTGCCGGCTATGACGGTGCGCCCCTGCCGCTGGCTCACCCAGCCTTGATCCTCACGCAGCGTCTCAAAGTGGAGGGCTTCATCGTCAGTGAGCACATGGAAGTCTGGCCCGAGGCATTGAAGGAATTAGGCACGCTGGTTGCAACCGGCAAACTCAAGGCGCGCGAGTCCATTGCACAGGGCCTGGAGGCCGCGCCCGAGGCCTTTTTGGGGCTGCTCAAAGGCCGTAACTTTGGCAAGCAATTGGTGAAATTAATCTGATTTCAATCCTGGGGTCTTAGGTTTAGTCGTTGAAAGGAGTAGCCGTGAATGCCACCCACGAGGTTTTCAACCAGCCCGAGCCGCTGGTCAACTACAACCTGTTCGCGACCAACCAGGCCTTGCAGGATGCGCTGAAATTCAATGCACCCGGGTTGGACGTTCAGAGCCTGAATGAATTGGGCAAGTCGCTCGGCAGTGCCGACATGCAGACCCATGCGCGCCTGGCCAATGTGCATCAGCCCCAACTGATCAGCCATGACCGGTTTGGCCGACGCGTTGACGAGGTGGAGTTCCACCCCAGTTATCACGCGTTGATGACGGCAGCGGTGGGCGCGGGCCTGCATGGCACGCCTTGGGCAAGCGCGGTATCAAATTCTCATGTTCAGCGCGCCGCCGGTTTCATGCTGTTCACAGAGTTGGAGCCCTCCATCCTGTGCCCCATTTCCATGACCTATGCGGTCACACCGGCTTTGCGCAGCAACGTGGCGATTTACGCCGACTGGGGCCGTCGCCTGACCAGCCTCAGTTATGACCCGGCCCTTAAACACGTCAGCCAAAAAGCCGGTGTGACCATGGGCATGGGCATGACCGAAAAGCAGGGGGGCTCCGACGTGCGAGCCAACACCACACGGGCCACGGCAGACGGCAGTGACGCCTGGGGCCAGCGCTTCAAACTGGTCGGTCACAAATGGTTTTTTTCGGCGCCGATGTGTGATGCGTTTCTGGTGCTGGCGCAGACGCCGGAAGGCCTGAGCTGCTTTTTCATTCCCCGCGTGCTGCAAGACGATAGCGGGGCAGGCCCCTCCGGTAGCCGGTTGAACGCCATCCGCATTCAGCGCCTGAAAGACAAGCTCGGGAATCACGCCAATGCCAGCTCGGAGGTTGAGTTTCTGGATGCCACCGCCTGGCTGGTGGGCGAAGAGGGCCGTGGCATCTCGCAGATTCTGGAAATGGGCACGATGACCCGATTGGATTGCGCCCTGGGAACCAGTGGATTGATGCGGCAAGCCCTGAGTTTGGCGTTGAACCACACCTCACAGCGTCAGGCCTTTGGCAAGCGCTTGATTGACCAGCCCTTGATGCGCAATGTGCTGGCCGACCTGGCGCTTGAAAGTGAAGCCGCCACGGCTTTGTCGATTCGACTTGCCCGCGCATTTGACCGCCCCAATGACCCGCACGAGGCGTTGATGGCGCGCTTGCTGACGCCCGTGGCCAAATTCTGGATCTGCAAACGCGGGAGTCCGTTCGCGCAAGAGGCCATGGAATGCCTGGGCGGCAATGGCTATGTGGAGGAGGGCGGCCAGGGCTTGATGGCCCGCATTTACCGTGAAATGCCGCTCAACTCCATCTGGGAAGGTGCCGGCAACATCATGGCCATTGACCTGCTGCGTGCCTTGCGCAAGGGCGATGTGGCTGCGGCACTCGCCCAGGAATTGGCCCCGGCCAAAGGCGCACATGCCGCGCTGGACCGGCTGGCCGTGTCCCTTCCGCTTCGAATCGACGCCATGACATCGGAAATGGAAGCTCGTGGACTGGCGCGCGACTTGGCCTTGTCCGTTCAGGCCGCACTGCTTTGCCAGACTGCGCCTGCTGCTGTATTCAGCGCGTTCTGCGACTCGCGCTTGAGTGGCGACTGGGGCGCCGTATTTGGCACTTTGGGGCAGGGCGCGGACTTTGACGCCATTTTGTCGCGTGCCATGCCGCTTTGAATTTTTACATTGAGCCAATGAAAATCTGATCAATCAACAACAAACACCAAGGAGACCTCCCATGGCCGACATCATCCTTCACCACTACGCCAACTCGCCCTTTTCCGAGAAGATTCGCCTGATCCTGGGCTACAAGCAGTTGCCCTGGAAGTCGGTCATCGTGCCGCCCATCATGCCCAAACCCGACGTGGTGGCACTCACCGGCGGTTACCGCAAGACACCGTTCCTGCAAATGGGTGACCACATTTATTGCGACACCGCACTCATCTGCGACGTGTTAGAACACTTGCAACCTAGCCCCAGCCTGTACCCGGCTACCCACAAAGGCATGGCGCGCATCCTGGCGCAGTGGGCCGATGACAAACTTTTCTGGGTGGCCATGGCCTACAACTTCAGTCCCAAGGGCGTAGCCCAGTTGTTTGGCGGCGGTTCACCCGAGCAGTGGGGGCCGGTGGCCAAGGCCTTTGGCGAAGATCGCGCCAAAATGCGCCTCGGTATGCCCCGCATGACCCCCTCCGATGCCGCCAGCGCCTACCGCAGCTACTTGCGTCGTCTGGCCAATATGCTGGAGGGCCAGCCGTTTCTCCTGGGCGAGGCACCCTGTATCGCCGACTTTGCCAACTACCACCCGCTGTGGTTCACCCGCACGCAAACCCCCGTCATGGCCGATATTTTGCAGGCGACGCCAGGCGTGCTGGCCTGGATGGACCGCATGGCCGCCATCGGGCATGGCAGCATGCAACTCTCAAACGCTACAGATTCAATAGCTGTCTGCGCAGCATCCACGGGGACTGCGGGCGTTTTATCCGATACCACCTTCCAGGACGAACACGGTATTGCCCTGGGCAGCCGCGTCACCATCGCCAGTGAAAATTTTGGCCCTGAGCCCACCGAAGGCGAGTTGGTGGCCGCCACCCGCATGCATTACACCCTGCGCCGCGTCGACGAGAGGGCAGGTACGGTGCAAGTGCATTTCCCCCGTATTGGTTACGTACTGGG
>CAVVSV010000100.1:0-11868 GCA_963750805.1 uncultured beta proteobacterium | reverse complement strand
AATTGTGGGAGCATCCCGTGGCATAGGTCTTGAATTTGCCCGCCAGTATGTAGAGGCGGGTGAACGGGTGATTGCCACTGCCCGGGATGCCAGCGGCATTGAGCGCCTGAAGGCCCTGGGCGTGCAGGCGCTCAAGCTGGATGTGGACGAGTTGTCCAGCGTGAGCGGTCTGGGTTGGCAACTCGACGGCGAAACGATAGACATTGCCCTGTATGTGGCGGGTGTGTTGGCCGGTGGCAATGCCGGCGATCCTCCCCCCGAGAATGTTTTTGATCAGGTGATGCGCACCAATGTCCTCGGCCCCATGCGCGTGCTGCCCATGCTGGCGGAAGTTTTGGCCCCCGGGGCGCGGTTGGTGGTCTTGTCGTCCCGCATGGGTTCCATTGGCTTGCGTACCAACGGCAGCAGCTGGCTGTACCGCGCTTCCAAATCCGCAGTCAATTCAGTCGTCAAAGACATGTCGTTTGGCTTGCAGGGCAAAGCCATTTGTGTGGCGATGCACCCTGGCTGGGTCAAGACAGACATGGGGGGCACCGGTGCCGACCTGGATGTCACGCAAAGCGTAGCGGACATGCGTGCGACGGTGGCCTCCCTGCGCGCGGAAAACAATGGCACTTTTATCAACCATGACGGCCAGGCACTTGCCTGGTAGGGACTCCTATGTTGCTCACACAAGACCAGGAAATGATCCGCGACGCGGTTCGCGACTTTGCCCAGCAGGAGTTGTGGCCCCACGCCGCCCGCTGGGACAAGGAGCATCACTTCCCCAAAGCCGCTCACCAGGGCCTGGCCGCGCTGGGGGCCTACGGCATTTGCGTGCCCGAGGAATTGGGCGGTGCCAATCTGGACTACGTCACGCTGGCCCTGGTGCTGGAAGAAATTGCCGCGGGTGATGGCGGCACCAGCACAGTGATCAGTGTCACCAACTGTCCGGTCAACGCCATCCTGCTGCGCTACGGCAATGCCGCGCAAAAGAAGCAGTGGCTCGCCCCGTTGGCGCAAGGCCAGATGCTGGGGGCCTTTTGCCTGACCGAACCGCATGTGGGCTCGGACGCGTCGGCGCTGACCACCACGGCCACCAAGGTGGGGGATGAGTACGTCATCAATGGCGTGAAGCAGTTCATCACCAGCGGCAAAAACGGCGACGTGGCCATCGTCATTGCGGTGACTGACAAGGGCGCAGGCAAAAAGGGCATGAGCGCCTTCATCGTGCCAACCTCTGCCCCCGGCTATGTGGTGGCACGACTGGAGGACAAGCTGGGCCAGCACAGCAGCGACACCGCGCAAATCAACTTTGACAACTGCCGCATTCCTGCCGAGAACCTGATTGGCGCAGAAGGTGAAGGGTACAAGATTGCCCTGGGTGGTTTGGAGGGCGGTCGCATCGGCATCGCCGCGCAAAGTGTGGGCATGGCCCGCAGCGCTTTTGAATGTGCGCTGGCCTACGCCAAAGATCGGCAAAGTTTTGGTCAAGCCATCTTCAGCCACCAGGCCGTGGGTTTCCGGCTGGCGGACTGCGCCACGCAGATCGAGGCCGCCCGCCAGCTCATCTGGCATGCGGCGTCGCTCAGGGATGCGGGCTTGCCTTGCCTGAAAGAAGCCGCCATGGCCAAGTTGTTTGCCAGCGAAATGGCTGAGCGGGTCTGTAGCGCCGCCCTCCAGACCCTGGGCGGCTACGGCTATGTGACCGACTTTCCCGTGGAGCGTATCTACCGGGATGTGCGGGTGTGCCAGATTTACGAAGGCACGTCGGATATCCAGAGAATCATCATTCAGCGCGCTTTGGCGTAACAAATCACGGCGTTTGGCGCGCAGGTTTCCCCGTCACTTGGAAGTCGACTGGCCCTGACTCAGGTATTTCCCCTAGCGTTTCTCAGGTCTTTGCCGGATAGCCACGACTGATTTGCATCCCTACAGTGGGGTGATGAATATTGATGCGTGTCAGGCGAGGTTTCGGGAGCGTTCCCTGAGGCTGCCCCTGTTGGGGCGCAGGAGGGTGTTGGCGTGGCTGGGTGCCGGTGCGGCTGTGGCCGTTCTCTCGGCGTGTGAAGCCCCGAAACCGCCGTTGCGGGTGGGGAGCATTGTGTTCCCCGGCTATGAGTTGATGTTCCTGGCGCGTGAGCTGGGGCTGCTTGACGAAGGTCAAGTGCGCCTGGTGGAGTTGCTCTCCAACACGGACACCTTGCGCGCGCTGGCAGCGGGCCAACTGGAGGCTGCGGCCCTCACCCTTGACGAACTGATGTCGGCGCGGGCCGATGGCGTCGATCTGAAGGTGATCGCCATTCTGGATGTATCCCGGGGAGCCGATGTGGTCATGGCGCGCGACTCCATCAGCCTTGCTGCGCTCAAAGGCAAACGCATCGGCGTGGAAGACGGCGCGACCGGAGCGGTCATGCTCAACGCCTTGCTGGAGGCAGGTGGTTTGAGGCTGGACCAGATTCACAAGGTATCTATGACACTGGACCGCGGCGAAGAGTTTTTTAAAGACGGTCGGGTCGATGTGGTTGTCTCTGCGGAACCCTGGGCGGCACGGATGGAGAAGCTCGGCGCGCACAGGTTGTTCGACAGCTCCGCCATGCCCAACCGCATTGTGGACGTGCTGGCAGCGCGCTCGGATGCCATTGCGCTGTATGGCCCCGCTTTGAAAGCCCTGGTTGCCGCGCATTTTCAGGCGTTGAAATACCTGCAAACCCATCCGGGCGACGCCAACGCCCGGATGGCCTCTCGACTGCAAACGCCGCCTGCTGAGGTCCCAGCTGCTTTTCGTGGCCTGGTGTTGCCCGACGCCCGGCTGAACCGTGAGATGTTGCAAGCCGGCGGCGTGTTGCACAAAACGACGCTTGAGCTGCAAACCGTCATGGTCAAAGCCGGGCTGTTGCGTGCGGTAACGTCCCATGGGAACCTTGCAGACGTCGGGTTATTGCCAGCATGACGAAGTTGCTGTTTCGCCCGCTCACTTTGAGGTACGCGCTGCCGACGGGCCTGATGCTGCTGATGGCCGTCATGCTGTTTGTGTCTTATCTTGGCTCGGTGGTCAGCGATACAGAGCCCTTGCGGCAGCACGCCCGCCGCGACGCCCTGACCGATGCCGAGCGCCTGGCACGCACTGCCCAGCGGGACCTATTGGCGCGGCGCAACAGCGTGGCCGCCGACCTTTCCATTGCCGCGACCGAGCCGCGAGTGAGCCAATTGGCGCTGGTGGATCCCCATGGCGTTGTCGAGTTGTCCCATCGCCAGGTCTGGCAGGATCACAAAGCCGTTGAGGTGCTGCCCGGATTTTCGTCAGAGCGGTTTTCGCGGGTGGTGCAAGGGCGAATTGCCGACATTGAAGCATCTGGCGATGGGCGCCAGATCTCTGTCATGTTGCCCTACTTTCTGGGCGGCAACGAAAAAACGTTGCGCACGCTGAACCGGGGTGCGGTCTACCTGGTGTATGACCTGACCTACGATCTGGCCATGGTGAAGTGGGAGGCACAGCGTCAGTTGTGGCCTCAATTGGGCGCTGCACTGCTATTGGCGATGGGCTTGGCCTGGCTGTTGCGCTACCGAGTGACACGGCCACTTGCCACGCTGGAGGCGGCCAGTCTCAAACTTTCGCTGACCGATGTCCTTCCCGAATCGGTCACGGTGACGGGTCCCCGGGAAATTGTTCAACTTGCAGACAGTTTCAATGACATGCTCAGGCGCATCAAAGACGCGCAGCACGAATTGCACAACAGCCAGGAAAGGATGGCGGGTATTGTGGGGTCGGCGATGGACGCCATCATCACCATGGATGAGACCCAGCGCATCACGATGATCAACCGGGCCGGTATGAAAATGTTCCGCTGCAGTGAGGAGCAGGCACTCGGGCAGTCGGTTGACATATTCATTCCCGACCGGTTTCGCCATGAGCATGGTGATCATGTCAAGGCCTTTGCCCACAGCGGCGTCACCAATCGGGGTATGGGGCGCAGGGTGCCGATTTATGCCCGACGAATGGATGGTGAAGAGTTTCCCGCGGATGCATCCATCTCCCGTCTGGAAATTGACGGCGCGCTGTATTTGACGGTCATGTTGCACGATGTGACGGAGAGGCAACGCGCCGAGGACGAAGTCATCGCGCTCAACAACTCTCTGGAGGCGCAGGTCCAGCAACGCACCTTGCGCCTGCTCGAAACCACTGACGCACTGGCCGAGCAGCAGCGTAGTTTGCAAGCAATCAATCAAGAGCAGCAAACCATTTTTGACACCGTCACTGTGGGCATTGTGCTGATGAGAGATCGCTTCATGCTTCGTTGCAATCGGAAACTGGAGGAAATTTTTGGCTATGAATCAGGGCAAATGAACAATCAGTCCACCCGCATTTGGTACCCGGATGAAGCAGCCTTTGTTTCGGGTGGCAAGGCGGTGATTGATCAGATCATGCTGGGGGAGATACATGTCAGAGAGCAAGAACTGGTTCGCAAAGATGGCAGCCGGTTTTGGGCCCGAATCACGGGACGTCGCTTTATTGATGCCAGTACGGACAATTCCTTGCTGGGTATTGTGGAGGACTTGACGCAGGAACGCGAAGCCGCCCTGGCATTGGTGCAGGCCAAGGAAAAAGCCGAAGACGCGAGCAAGGCCAAAAGCGCATTTCTGGCCAATATGAGCCACGAAATCCGCACACCCATGAACGCCATCATTGGCATGTCCTACCTGGCGCTCAAGACCGACCTGACGCCGCGTCAGCGCGACTACCTCAAGAAGATTCAGGGTTCCAGCCAGCACCTGCTGGGCATCATCAATGACATCTTGGATTACTCCAAAATCGAAGCCGGCAAGCTGGATGTTGAACACATTGATTTCGAGCTGGACAAAGTCTTGCACACGGTGGCCACGCTGATCTCGGAAAAAGCCTCGTCTAAAAATCTGGAGCTGGTGCTGGATGTGGCGCCCGACGTGCCGCTGGCCCTGATTGGGGATCCTTTGCGGCTGGGCCAAATACTGATCAACTATGCCAACAACGCAGTCAAATTCACAGCCAGGGGCGAGATTGACATTCAGGTCCGTTTGCGCGAAGAAACACAGACGGATGTGTTGCTTTATTGCGCGGTGAAAGACACCGGCATTGGGCTGACCGACAGCCAGATTTCGCGCCTGTTTCAAAGCTTTGAGCAGGCCGACAGTTCCACCACACGCGAGTTTGGTGGCACGGGCTTGGGTCTGGCCATTTGCCGCCAGTTGGCGGGCCTGATGCAGGGGGAGGTCGGCGTTGACAGTGAGTATGGAAAGGGCAGCACCTTCTGGTTCACGGCGCGCATGGCCAAAAGCGCGGTGACGGTCCGGCCGCAGGTCTTGCGAAGCGAGTTGTACGGCAAAAAAGTGCTGGTGGTCGACGACAACGAGAGTGCGCGCGTCCTCCTGATGGATATGTTGAGCGGGCTCAATCTCATGGCCCATGCTGCGGATGGCGGCGCGGCCGCTCTCGAAGCGGTTTACCTCGCCGATGTCGAATCCAGACCCTTTGAGATTGTGTTTCTGGACTGGCAAATGCCGCAAATGGGCGGCATTGAACTCGCCACCCGCATCCGGGCGCTGCCCCTGTCCGTCAAGCCCAGAATTGTGTTGGTGACGGGGTACGGGCGGGAAGAAGTATTGAAGGGGGCAGAAGAAGCGGGGATTCAGAATGTGCTGGTCAAGCCTGTCAATGCCTCCATGCTGTTTGATTGCGTGGTGCGTGAGCTGGGTGAGCCGGACACCTCGGCCGGGGATACCAGTACTGTCATACAGCGGGCTGAGGATGGGCTGGCCAGTATTCCTGGTGCGCGCATCCTGCTGGTTGAAGACAACGAATTGAACCAGGAGGTGGCCGGCGAATTGCTGCGCCACGCGGGTGTGACGGTGGACGTTGCAGAAAACGGCAAGGTGGCCGTGGCCAAAGTGCAGGACCATGCTTACGACCTGGTGCTGATGGACATGCAGATGCCCGTGATGGATGGGCTGACCGCCACCCGCACCATCCGCCAGTTGCCCGGATTCAAGGACCTGCCCATCGTGGCCATGACTGCCAATGCCACGCGTGAAGACCGGGAAGCCTGCCTCAAAGCCGGCATGAACGATCACGTTGCCAAGCCCATTGAACCGTCAGACTTGTTTGATTGCCTGTTGAAGTGGATCAAGCCACGTGAAGCGACCAGCCCGGTGTTTGCGCCGCTGGCGGGTCTGTTGGCGGCTGAGCCTGATCCTGCCGGGTTGCCCGTGATCACCGGGCTGGACACCACCACGGGTTTGCGTCGCGTGTTGGGCGACCGCACCTTGTACCTGTCCCTGTTGGAACGGTTCATGTCGGGGCAGGGCGATGTCGTTCAGCGCATCGGGGCTGCCGTCCAGGCCAATGACCTGGAGACTGCCCGGCTGTTGACGCACACCCTCAAAGGGCTGGCCGGCACCATTTGCATGGGAGGCATCCAGAAGGCCGCCTCCCACCTGGAGCAGGCGATTCAGCAGCAACACAAGGGAAATATCACGCTGGATCTGGGCGCACTGGAAGAGGTGATGGTGCCGTTCCTCCAGGCGCTGGCGTCTGCACTGGCAGCGATCAGCCCGGTGGACTTTCGAAACGCAGATTCCGCAGAGTCTGCACCCGGCAGGGCAGAAGTCGCCGTCCTGGGGCGTACCTTGTGTGACTTGCTGGCGCAAGACGACATGGAAGCGGGCGACCTGTTTGCCTGCCAGGAGGCCGTTTGGCAGGACGTGCTGGGCGACGCCTTCGGACAAATCGCCCTGGCGATACGGACGTTTGACTACGCACAGGCCCTCAAAAGCCTGTCTGATGCCCTGAATGACAGGGGTTTCAAGGCCGATGGCGGCCAGACCTGAAAAGGGAAAACACATGAACAACACTTACCCCTCATCGGCCGAAAAGCCCACCGTTTTGGTGATTGATGACACTCCGGAAAATCTGTCCCTGATGCAGGCGTTGCTGCGCGATCGCTACAAGGTCAAAGGAGCCAACAACGGGTTGACCGGCTTGCGGATTGCCCAATCGGATACGCCGCCCGACCTGATCATGCTGGACATCATGATGCCGGGCATCGACGGATATGAAGTCTGTCGCCGTCTGAAGGCCGATGTGTTGACGCGTGACATCCCCGTGATCTTCCTGACTGCCAAATCGGAAATTGAAGATGAAACCCAGGGGTTTGCGTTGGGTGCCGTGGACTACATCACCAAACCCATCAGCCCGTCGGTGGCGCTCGCACGGGTTCGCACCCACCTGATGCTCAAGCAGTCTGCCGATTTTTTGCGGGATCAAAACGAATTCCTGGAAACCGAGGTCCAAAAGCGCACGCGCGATTTGTCCGCCATTCAGGACGTCACGATTCTGACCATGGCGTCGTTGGCGGAAACGCGTGATTCTGACACGGGCAACCACATCCGCCGCACCCAACACTACATCAAGGCCCTGGCCACACGGCTGGCTGCTCACCCCCGGTTTTCGGCCTTTCTGACACCCGGCACCATTGCCATGCTGTTCAAATCAGCACCGTTGCACGACATTGGCAAAGTGGGCATTCCGGACAAAATTCTGCTCAAGCCCGGCAAATTGAGCCCCGAAGAATTCGAGATCATGAAAACCCACACAACGCTGGGTCGCGACGCCATTGCCCACGCCGAGCAATCACTGGGCACTTCGGTCGAATTTCTGACACTGGCCAAGGAAATCGCCTATTCACATCAGGAAAAGTGGGATGGCAGCGGGTATCCCGAAGGGCTGACAGGCGACCAGATTCCCATCTCGGCGCGCTTGATGGCGGTGGCGGATGTCTATGACGCCCTCATCAGTCGCCGCGTATACAAGGAGCCCATGGTGCACGAGAAGGCCGTGCGCATCATTGAAGCGGGTCGGGGCCAGCATTTTGATGCCGATGTGATCGATGCCTTTCTGTCGATTCAGGATGAATTCCTGGCGATTGCCCGGACCTATGCAGATTCGGACGATGACATGCGCAAAAAGATGGACTACCTGAAAACCGCTGCCACCTGACGGGCATGTGCATCTGGGTAGACTCTGGGTTCCCTTTTTGATTCGCCCGGCATGGCCCGGGAACTCACCATGCCCATCACCAAAGGATTCCGCGCCCTCGTTGACGAGGCCATGGCGCAGGTCACCACTTACACCGTGCCGCAGGTGGCGGCGCGCCTTGGCGCGACCGACGTGGTCATTGTTGACATTCGTGACGTGAGGGAACTGACCGGTGGCACGGTCACGGGTGCCGTTCACGCCCCGCGCTGCATGCTGGAGTTTTGGGTAGACCCCGAGTCGCCGTACCACAAACCGATGTGGGCGGACGAGAGCAAGGAGTTCATCCTGTTTTGTGGCGCCGGCTGGCGCAGCGCCCTGGCCTGCAAGACCTTGCAGGACATGGGCATGACCAACGTCGCACACATAGACGGTGGCTACGCCGAGTGGGCCAAGCTGGGTGCGCCCACCGAGACGCTGGAACAACGGTCTGCGAATAAAAAGCCCCGCTAGTCCCCGTCCCCCAAAACTAGTTTGCTATTTAAATGGTAGCAAAATAGGTGCCATCCGAATCAACCCACTTAACCTGAATACCCCCTGATGAAGTTCGAAGCTGTATTGTTTGACTGTGATGGCGTGCTGGTGGACAGTGAGCCGCTGACCAACGGCGTGTTGCGCGACATGCTCAAAGAGCGTGGCTGGCATTTGTCCATGCAGGAATGCATGGATATTTTTGTCGGCAAAACCGTCAGGGACGAGGCGAACCTCATCGCTGAGAAAACGGGTGCACCGGTCACTGAAGCGTGGCTGGCCGAATTTCGCGATCGGCGCAATGCAGCCTTGGCGCGTGATTTGACGGTCATCCCCCACATCGAAACTGCCTTGCGCCAAATTCATGCACGTTATGCGGGCCACATGGCCTGCGCATCAGGTGCGGATCGCTTCAAAGTGGAGCTGATGCTGCGCAAGCTGGGGCTCATTGATTTTTTTGGCGGCCAGATATTCAGCGGTTATGAGATGCCGCGTTCCAAACCTTTTCCGGACGTCTATCTGGCTGCGGCAAAAGCATTGTCCGCAAATCCGGAGCGCTGCGCAGTGATTGAAGACACGGTGACCGGTGTCACCGCCGGCGCGGCGGCTGGTGCCACCGTGTTTGGCTATTCGCCCGCCACCAGCACCCACGTGAGCGCCGCCGACCTGCGCCAGGCCGGGGCCAGTTTTATCTTCACCACCATGGCAGATTTGCCCGGCCTGCTTTTAAATTGAGCCCGTGCTAAGCTGACAGCCCCATTTTTATAAAGACTGAGAGACCCCCATGCCCGGATTACTTCCCAACGTTGACCCAGACGGCCTGCTTGAATTTTCAGTGGTCTACACCGACCGCGCGCTCAATCACATGTCGCGCAGCTTCCAGGGCGTAATGACCGATATTTCTGGCATCCTGAAAGAGGTGTACGGCGCCCATTCCACGGCGCTGGTACCTGGCAGTGGTACCTATGGCATGGAAGCTGTAGCGCGCCAGTTTGCCACTGGCCAGCACGTGATGGTGATCCGCAACGGCTGGTTCAGCTACCGCTGGACGCAGATTTTTGACATGGGCCACATCCCTGCATCTCACACTGTGCTGAAAGCGCGCAAGACAGGCCCCGGCGCCCAAGACCCCTGGGTGCCCGCACCCATTGCTGACGTTCAGGCAGCCATTGCCAAAGAGAAACCTGCCGTGGTCTTTGCCCCGCACGTGGAAACAGCGGCCGGCATGATCCTGCCCGACAGTTACCTGAAGGCGGTGGCTGATGCGGTTCACGCCGTGGGTGGCCTGTTTGTGCTGGACTGTATTGCGTCGGGCGCCATGTGGGTGGACATGAAGGCCACCGGTGTGGACGTGTTGATCTCTGCCCCGCAAAAGGGCTGGAGCAGCTCGCCCTGCTGCGCCATGGTGATGATGAGTGAGCGCGCCCGCGCCGCCATTGACGGCACCACCAGCACCAGCTTTGCGTGTGATTTGAAGAAGTGGCTGCAGATTATGGAGACCTACGAAAAGGGTGGCCATGCGTACCACGCCACCATGCCCACCGACGCCCTCACGCGACTGCGCGCTGTGATGAAAGAAACCCAGGCGTATGGGTTTGCCAAGGTCAAAGCCGAGCAGGTATCCCTGGGGTCCAAAGTTCGCGCCCTGTTTGAAGGCCGGGGACTGCCCAGCGTGGCAGCCGAAGGGTTCAAGGCGCCTGGCGTGGTACACTCTAACAATATCTAGGTACCCGTATTTACGTGTGTCAAGACGGAGAGCTTTGAAAAGATTATTCGCCATTTGGCCACTTCTGCCATTCATCGATTGATTTGTGTCGATGAACACGCGCGTGTTATTGGTATCATATCCATTTCGGACATTTTTGACTTTTTGCTTGCACATATAAACTAAAAAAATGCAAACACTATCAACAAAATTTTCACGAGAACAAGTAGCACAACACAATACAGAAAAGGACTGCTACGTCATTTTACACAACAAGGTGTACAATGTTTCAGAGTATTTGGGCAAGCACTCCGGGTGGCATTGATTGGTAATGAAATGTGCTGGCAAGGATCGTACACGTGATTTTGAAGCCATGTATCATTCCCAAAAGGCTAGAAAAATTTTGGAAGATTTGTACATTGGTGATTTGCAAGGTGGCAGCAATGCAAGCAACATGTTGGCACCACACTATAACAATATGCCACCCAAACAACAAGGCATAATTCCCAAACGTATACGTATGAATGCAAAATATTTACTAATTGTTCAACAGCAATGAGTGCCTCAATTTTTACCAATTACAAGATTGAAACCATTACCGACATTTCTGCAGACACCAAATTGCTACGTATTGCACTACCAAATCCATTGGACGTGTTACCATTACCACCATGTTCCCATATTCAAGTGCAAGCTGCCAATACGGTGCGCAAATACACACCGGTGCACAGTGACAAGGGATTTATTGATTTGCTTGTGAAACGCTATGAAAATGGTATTGTGAGTTCCTTTTTGCATGCATGCAAGGTGGGTGATTCCGTTATGCTCAAGGGGCCGTTTTTCTCGTACAAGCATACCAGTAACAAGTATGCGCACTTGACCATGATTAGTGGTGGTACCGCAATCACACCCATGTTTCAGGTACCCTTTTAATATCTAGTATTTCAACAAAATTTAGTTAATGAAGCACATTTTGGAACACGAAGCAAGCACGCAATTGACACTGATAAATTGCAACAAGACACAGCAAGACATTTTGTTGCACAAGGAATTGGATGCATTGCAACAAGCACATGGGCAGCGATTACACATTTTTCATATTCTGTCGCGTGTCAAGGAATGGCCATTGCACGGTCACTTGTCCAGTGACATGTTGCAAATGCAAATATTTGACACTACGAATACATTGGCACAGCAAGACTTGTTTATTACATGTGGTCCCGATGCCTTTAATCAACACGTGACCGCATTGCTCAAGGACTTGTCGTGCGATAAAAAAAGCATCTTTTTGTAAAAAAAAATGAAACGCAAACGCAACGAATTGGAAAACATCTTGTTCGACCAAACTGTTGTATCCAGTTCCCTACAACCCAAACCACTACCAACACAAGAACGTGCAAGCAAACGGCAAAAAGTAGAAGTAAGTTCAATGGATTGGTTCAACACCAGCATTACAAGTAATTCTGGTAATGTGGAATTAATTGTACAAAATTTGAGACTTACAAATTTGGATCCCTTGCTGCAACATTCACATCCACCACTTGTGCTGCGACACATGATTTATCAGGCCATGAATGAGGAGCGCACACTGGTAGACAAGGCATTGGATGTTTTGGTAGCAAAAAACAAAACATTGAGACAAGTC
>CAVVSV010000099.1:0-8338 GCA_963750805.1 uncultured beta proteobacterium | reverse complement strand
GCGCAGGCGGTGAATGGCCGGGCCGTGGCGCAGGCACCAGGTGGGCAGGGTCTCGGTGCGTACCAGCAACCCGCGGGTGATCTGGCTGGCGATGGAGTACACGTCGTCGCGGGCGCTGCCGCGCGCCTGGGTTTGCCACAGGGTGGCGGTGGGCAAACGGTTGATCTGGGTGCGCCACTGCGCCAAGCCCAATTCGGCTTCCACGCCGAAGTAGGCGAGGGCAGCTTGGGCCAGGCTGCTGTCTGAGGTCTGCGCCAGGTCCACCATATCCAGAGCGGGGAAGATGAATTCCAGCGCAGCAAGGTTCTGTGCCAGCGTGAGTTCCACACCGCATTGCACCAGTTTGTCGCTGGCTTTTTGCCAGTTGGCCTTCGCAGATTCGGGCAACCATTCGGCCAAATGAGCCCGCAACTCCCGCGCCGAGGGCTGGTAGCGGCCCACCAGCGTGGGCATGTCGTCGCTTTGCGTACCGCCCGCATGGAGCACGCGCAGCATCCAGCGTGAGGCGCGTTGGGCAATGGTGGTCAGTTGCGCCAGCAGGTCCAATTGCAGCTGGGCGTCCACCTTGTAGTCCAGCGCGTCAATCTGGTCCCAGAGGGGTTCCAGGTCAAAAATTTCCCGCGCCAGCGTGAAGGCGCGAATCACGTCCGCCGCTGTGGCCCCCGCCTCGGACGCGACGAAATTCACAAACGTGGCACCGGTGCGGTTCAACACGGTGTTGGTGATGAAGGTGGCGATGATTTCGCGTTTGAGCGGGTGCGCAGCAATGGCGGATGGAAACTTTTCAGACAGCACCTGCGGGAAGTAAGCCTTGAGGGCACGGTTGAAAAAGGGGTCATCCGGCAGGTTGCTGGCCACCAGGTCGTCAAACACACTCATCTTGGCGTAGGCCAACAGCACAGCACCCTCAGGGGCTGTCAGGCCCTGTTTGTGCGCTTTACGGCGGGCGATTTCGGCATCGGCGGGCAAGAACTCAATGGCGCGGTTCAGGCGGCCATGGCCCTCCAGCCACTGCATCAGGCGCTGCTGGCCGTCCAGCACATACAGGGGGCGGTGGGTGGCAATATCCAGCGCCTGGCTTTGGTAGTAGTTGTCGGTCAGCACCAGCAGGCCCACCTCGTCGGTCATGGAGGCCAGCAGGTCATTTCGTTGCTTCAGTGTCAGGTCACCCGCTTCCACAATGCCGCCCAGCAAGATCTTGATGTTGACCTCGTGGTCCGAGCAGTCAACCCCAGCCGAGTTGTCAATCGCATCGGTGTAAATGCGCCCGCCTTTTTGGGCGAACTCGATGCGCCCGTTTTGCGTGCAGCCCAGGTTGCCACCTTCGGCCAGCACCTTGCAGCGCAGTTCATTGCCGTTCACGCGGAAGGCGTCGCTGGACTTGTCGCCCACCTGGGCGTGGGTCTCGAACGTGGCTTTCACATAGGTGCCAATGCCGCCGTTGTAAAGCAGGTCCACTGGGGCTTTGAGGATGGCGCTCAGCAGATCGACCGGGGTCAGCTCAGTCACGTCAATGCCCAGCACGGCGCGGGCCTCAGGACTCAGCGTGATGGACTTGGCACCGCGCGGGTACAGGCCGCCACCGGGTGAGATCAGTGATTTGTCGTAGTCGTCCCAGCTGGAGCGGGGCAGGGCAAACAGGCGCTGGCGCTCGGCGAAGGACTTGGCCACATCCGGCGCGGGGTCGATGAAGATGTGGCGGTGGTCAAACGCCACCACCAGCTTGATCTGGTCCGACAGCAACATGCCGTTGCCAAACACGTCGCCCGACATGTCGCCAATGCCCGCCACCGTGAACGGCGTGGTCTGCGTGTTGTGCCCCAGCGCCCTGAAATGCCGCTTGACTGACTCCCAGGCGCCGCGTGCGGTGATGCCCATCTTTTTGTGGTCGTAGCCCACCGAGCCGCCCGAGGCAAACGCATCGCCCAGCCAGAAACCGTAGTCGGCAGACACACCATTGGCAATGTCCGAGAACGTGGCGGTTCCTTTGTCGGCTGCCACCACCAGATAGGGGTCGTCCACGTCGTGGCGCACCACTTGCGCGGGCGGTGCGACCTGGCCCTTGACGACGTTGTCGGTGATGTCCAGCAGGCCGGACAAAAACAACTTGTAGCAGGCAATGCCCTCGGTCAGGTACGCATCGCGGTCACTGGCTGCGGGGGCATTTTTCAGCACAAAACCACCTTTGGAGCCGACCGGCACGATCACTGTGTTTTTGACCTGCTGCGCCTTCACCAGGCCCAGAATCTCGGTGCGGAAGTCTTCGCGTCGGTCAGACCAGCGCAGGCCCCCGCGCGCCACCTTGCCACCGCGCAAATGAACCCCTTCCACCCGGGGTGAATAGACCCAGATCTCAAACAGAGGTTTGGGCTCGGGCACGCCGGGCATCTCGCGCGGGTTGAGCTTGAAGCTCATGTAGGGCTTGTGGCCGTCCGCCGGGGTGGTCTGCCAGACGTTGGTGCGCAGGGTGGCCAATACAGTGGCCAGAAACTGGCGCAGGATGCGGTCTTCGTCCAGGCTGGCAACGTCACCCAGAGCGGTCTCAATCGCCTGCACACGTTGGAGTTGAAGGGCTGCCCGGTCACCCATCTGGGCGGGGTCGAATCTGAGTACAAACAGGTCGGCCAGCGCCTGCGCGATCAGCGGGTTCTTGTTCAGGGCTGATTCAATGTAGCTTTGGCTGAAAGCGAAGCCGAGCTGTTTGAAGTACCGCGTGTAGGCCCGCAGCACGGCAATGCTGCGGCCCTCCAGCGCGGTGGTCAGCACCAGCTTGTTCAGGTCGTCGCTTTCGATGTCTCCCGCCCAGGCCTGTGAAAAAAGCGCCTCGAAGCGTGCCTTGACGGCTGACAGGTCCGTGCTGTCGGGCAGTTGCAGGCCCAGGTCATGGATCCAAAGCAACTCGGCCGCGCTGTCAGCTTGGGCCGGGGCAATTTCAATGGCATAGGGGTGCTCATCCAGAACGCGTGCGCCCATGCGTTCCAGCACGGGCAAGGAGTCAGACAGCGCCACCTTGCGGGTGCTGTAGATCTTGAAGCGCAGCAGGCCGGCTTCGGCGTCCATCGGACGGTACAGCTTGACGGCGAGCGGCGCATGGGTTGACAGGCCCGCCAGGATGGCCGTGTCTTCGGCCGCCACGGGCGCGGAAAAGTCGTCCTGGTAGGCACCGGGGTAGGCGTTGGCAAATCGGTGTGCCAGCGCCAGGCCCGGGCCTTCACCATGGGTACGCAGCAATTCGGCCGTGCAGTCATCCTCCCAGCGCTGGGCCAAGCGGGCGATGCGGGCTTCCAGTGCAGGCAGGTTCACGTCGTGCGGCGCACGCGACCTGGCACGCACCACATAGTGAATTCGGGCGAGCGGGCTGTCGGTCAGCATGGGTGTGAACTCGATGGACTCGCCATCCAGCGCGCCCAACAATTCCTTGCCCACTTTCACGCGCAGCTCGGTGTTGTAGCGATCACGCGGCACAAACACAAGGGCCGAGGTAAAGCGGCCAAACGGGTCGCGGCGCAGAAAGATGCGGGTGCGCTGGCGCTCCTGCAGTCTCAGGATGCCAATCGCGTGATCTGCCAGTGTGGCGGCATCGGTTTGAAACAACTCGTCGCGCGGGTAGGCGTCCAGAATGGACTGCAGCGATTTCGCGGCGTGGCTCTCGGGCACCACTCCGGCGCCAGCCATCACGGCGGCAGCGCGACGGCGCACCTGGGGAATGTCATTCACGGCGGCCGAATAGGCAGTGGCGGTGTACAGGCCCAAAAAGCGCGCCTCGCCGATCAATTGCCCGGCGGCATCAAAGCGCTTGACCGCGATGTAGTCCAGCCAGGCCGGGCGGTGTACGGTGGCGCGGGTCATGGCTTTGGTGACCAGCACCAGATCGTCCGATTCAATCAGCGCCGCCACTTCAGGGGGCAGCCGGGCTTCCAGCGTGCGCACATCGCCGCGAAGAATGCCAAGGCCAGTCTCGGGCCGGGCCAGCAGACTGAATCCATTCCCATTGCGCTGAAGGTCATAGTCGCGAGCGCCCAGCAGCGTGAAGTGCCGGTCCTGAAGCCAGCCCAAAAAGGCGATACCTTCTTCGCGGCTGGCAGGACTCAAGGGCGCGTTGGCCGCCTCGGCGGCCGCTTGTTGAAGTCGCTGCAGCATGGCCGTCCAGTCCTGAACGGCGCTGCGCACATCGCCCAGTACCCGCGTCAATTCGTCCGCCAGCGCCTGCTGGTCAGCCGTCGAGACGATGCGGTCGCATTCCACCAGGATCAGCGATTCAATGGGGTCCGTGCCCTCCGTGCCGACGCTGGCGGTCGACAGCATCTTGCCCTGCGCGTCCCGCGCCACCCGCATCAGGGGGTGAACAATCCAGTGCGCGGTGCGACCACTGCGGTTGATGGCCATGGTGACCGAGTCCACCAGGAACGCCATATTGGGGTGAACGATCTGCACCACCGTGTGGTCGCTCACAAAGCCGTCTTCGGCCAGCGTGGGGTTGAATACGCGCACCTTGGCGCTTTGTGCCGTATCGGTGGAATCCAGCAATCGCCAGTGTGCATTGGCAAGGGCATACAGCGTCGCCGGGCCGCGTGAGGCGATTTCGTCGGGGTCGGTGTTTTCGAAGTAGCAGCTGACAAAAGAGATTTGCCGGGCAGCGCTAGAACCCGCGTGTTCCTGGGTGTAGGTGAGCAGTTCTGCAAGAGGGGTGAGCGTCATGGGTTCTCCGTCTTATGGTGTGTAAGTCGGCGAATTCTATGAACGGCTTACCGTTTCAGGGGAGACTATTCACCCCTGTTCATGCGGTTATGCCTGTCTTGCATCAAGGCCCGGCATGGGGCCATGCAGGCGTCGCATAGCGCTGTCTGAACGACAGCTGGCTATCGCAAGGTGCGCGCAAACAGGCTGAACATCCTCTCCCAATGCCGCTCGGCACCGCCCTGGTTGTAGATGCCTGCACGCAGAGGGAACACAAAGCCGTGCTCCGTGCCGGGGTACCACTCGATGCGGTGCGCGGTCCCGGCTGCCTTGAGCGAAGCCTCCAGTTTCGCGATGTCGGCAGGCGGTGCCCACTTGTCTGTCTCGGCGCAGGCAAAGTAGGTTTCGCACTTGATTTTTGGGGCCATCAGGTGCGGTGAATCCGGCGCGTCGGTGGCCATTTGCGCGCCGTGAATGGATGCAATGCTGTTGATGCGGCCAGGGAAAGCGGCTGCGGCCCACATCACAAACGGGCCACTCATGCAGTAGCCCACCATGCCGATGCGTGACGCGTTGGCTTCAGGCTGTGCGTCTGCAAATTTCAACAGGGCAACGGTGTCCACTTCGGTGGTGGCGCGGTCGAGCGAATCCATGTGGGTGAACATCACGGCCATGGCGGGCTCGGTGCGTTCCTTCAGCCAGAAGTCGCGGGTGCGGCGGTAGTACAGGTTGGGCAGGATCACGTAATAACCCACGGCGGCAAAGCGCCGCGCCATGTCATGCAGCTCTTCGCGCTTGCCCGGCGCATCCATGTAGAACAGCACCACCGGGTGCGGGCCGCCCTCTTCGGGGTAGACCACAAAGGTGTTCATGCTGCCATCGGCAGTGGGGATGTCCAGGTGCTTTTCGATCATGGGTGGCCTTGCGTCACAATGGAGGATTGCCCCATTCTCACCCAGTTCTTACCTGATTTGCACCATGTCACTGCCCTTTGCCCTGCGTCTCCAAAACGTCGAAACCTCCGCCATTCGAGAACTCTTCAAGCTGCTGGGCAAGCCCGGCATCATCAGCTTTGCGGGCGGCTTCCCCGACCCTGCTTTGTTTGATGTAGCGGGCATCCGCGAAGCCAGCCTACTGGCCTTGAGCGATGCCACGGCCGGCCCGGTGCTGCAATATGGCGCTACCGAAGGCTGGAACCCGTTGCGTGAAGCCCTGAGCGTGCACATGGCCAAAAAAGGCATCACCGCCCGGCCCGATGAAATCATCACCACCACGGGCAGCCAGCAGGCGCTGGACCTGATCGGCAAAACCATGATTGACCCAGGCGACAAGGTCATTGTGGAAGGCCCCACCTTTCTGGCCACCATCCAGTGCTTTCGCCTGTATGGGGCCGACATCGTGAGCGCGCCGATTGACGCTGACGGCGTGAAAGTGGACGAGCTGGAAAATCTCATCGTGGAGCACAAGCCCAAGTTCATCTACCTGGTGCCCACCTTTGGCAACCCCAGTGGTGCCATGCTGAGCCTGGCACGCCGCAAACGGGTGCTGGAACTGGCTGCGCAGTACAAGGTGCTGGTGGTGGAAGACGACCCCTACGGCGAGCTGTATTTTGGCGAAGTGCCACCACCGCCCAGCATGCTGTCGCTGAGTAGCGAAGTGTCCGGCTCCCGGGAGTGGATTGCCTACTGCGGCTCCTTCAGCAAAGTGCTGAGCCCCGGCCTGCGTGTGGGCTGGATGATTGCGCAGCCGCAGCTGCTGGCCAACGCCGTGATGTGCAAACAGTTCAGCGATGCTCACACCAGCAACCTGACCCAGGCCATTGCCGCGCAGTATCTGGGCCTGAACCGCATGGATGCCGCCTTGGCCGTGGTCCGTAAAACCTATGCCGAGCGCGCCCAGACTATGGCCGATTGCCTGAAGAAAGACCTCGGCGATGCCATCACCTTCAGCCAGCCCCAAGGCGGCATGTTCTTCTGGACCCGCCTGACCGCCCCCGGTGCGGATGCCGCCGAGTTTGCCAAACGTGCCATTGAAAAGCTGGTGGCCTTTGTGCCTGGTGCACCGTTTTATGCGACGAATCCGGATCGGGCGACCTTGCGGCTGAGCTTTGCCACGGCGGATGTGGGGAAGATTGTGGAGGGAGTGGGGCGGTTGGGGCGGGCGTTGTGATTCAGTCAATGCCACTGCCCGTTTAATTTTGTCTTGACCCATGCCCGCATTCAGGCCGAAGGCTGACCCACGGTCAAGTCGAGGAGTTGACTTATGCTCATGGGGTGGCGCGATTGACAGATGGCCCATGCAACCCTGTCTGCTCTGGCTAGTCCAAATAGATTTGTGCCCTAAGTCCCCGTCAATATTAAATAGTTCGCTACAAAAAATGTAGTGAATTTACTCCAATTCAATCCCAATTTCAACCGAATCAGCCCGACCGCACCCACACCGGCAGCACCATGCTCATGATCAGAAGCAAGGCTGCCCCAATATCAATCCACATCACTTTCACCAGTGCTGCACCAGGTGCTTGCCACGCCGCCAGTCCTGCAAATCCAAGCATGCTGACAAGCGCCGCCAGGCCGACCGGTGTGCGCCAGGCGGGCAGGGCAGCGGCCCCAAAACAGGCACATGCCAACAGGCCAAACAACAATGCGCGGTGTTGCATCAGAATGACAAGGTCTTGCCCCTCACCCAGACTCACACCGTAGCTGCGCTCCAGCATCCCGCGACCCAGCAAGCCCGCCAAGGGCAATGCGTGAACGATGCCCGTGATGGCAAAGCCAAGCCGAACCACCCATTCAATCCGTTCGGCAGAAGTCATGCTTTTTTCTTCGCCGTGATGAAGTAGAGCAGCGGCCCGAATGAGCCTACGGCGAGCGAGAAAATGGCCCAGGGCCAGAAGGCTCGGCCAGTCTGCTGGGTATCACGCCAAATGAACACCAGCAGCAGGCACAGCGAGATGGCCAAGTCGGCGAATATCTGCCAGCCTGCCGGGTGGTTCAGGTTGTGAACCCACACATTGGGCAGGCCAATCAGGCTTATCACATAAAGCGTGAGCGCGGTAAAGGCAGCCAGTACAGTGATCAAAACAGCTTTGTTCATACAGTGTCCTTTTCAAAGAAATTACGAAAGCTAAAAAAAATTGCAAAACGCTGGGCGAGTGTGTGGGGCGCTTTGAATGAGTGCAATTACGTCCAAGGTAATTGCCTGCCGGAATGGCTGTGATTCAATCCAGCCATGGAAACCACCAGCCCCACATTGCGCGACACTTTGCAGACTGCACGCAAGTCGCGCCGCATCAGCCAGTTGGAATTGGCATTGCGCATGGGTGTGAGCCAGCGCCATGTGAGCTTTGTGGAAAGTGGCCGCGCCCAGCCCAGCCGCGAGTTGCTGTTGGCATGGCTGCAAGAGCTGCAAGCGCCCTTGGCTTTGCGCAATGTGGCGTTGCAGCAAGCGGGGTTTGCCCCCGTGTATCGGGGCAGCGAACTGGGTGCCGCCGTGCTGGCCCCGGTGCGGGACGCATTGAGCCGATTGCTGGAGGCGCACGACCCCATGCCTGCCATGGTGATGGATGCAGGCTGGAATGTGCTGCAAATGAACCGGGGTGCGCAATGGATGGCGTTGACCTTGATGCCCTGGTTGGCGCAAATGCCGCCGGGCCAACCCA
>CAVVSV010000098.1:0-15511 GCA_963750805.1 uncultured beta proteobacterium | reverse complement strand
GGGCGCGGTGCCGTGCCCACCCTGGGGCTGGCGCACAACCTGCTGCTTACGCGGGATGAGGCCATTTCCAGCCCCGGATTTGCAGGAGGCTGGATCAATGTGCGAAAGCTTGAAGCGCAGGCGGCCGATATCATCCAACGTTTCAACGTCAAGGCGGGTGGGCCGAACTCGGCGGCGCGGTCGCTGTCTGGCGGCAACCTTCAAAAGTTCATTGTGGGCCGCGAGATCGACGCGGCGCCCAAATTGCTGATCGTCTCTCAACCCACCTGGGGTGTGGACGTGGGCGCGGCGGCCCAAATTCGTGGTGCGATTTTGGCGCTGCGCGACGCTGGTTGCGCGGTGCTGGTGGTCAGCGAAGAGCTGGACGAATTGTTTGAAGTGAGCGACCGCCTGCACGTGATCGCGCGGGGGCGTCTGAGCCCGTCCGTGCCCGTGGCGGAGGCCACCGTGGAGCGGATTGGTGAATGGATGAGTGGTTTGTGGCATGAGAATGTGCAGGCCCACCTCGCCGAAATGAAAGACGAGGTGAACCATGCCTAGTCTCAAACTTGAAGCGCGTCCCCAACCGTCCGGTTTCTGGAGTTATGGCTCACCCATTCTGGCGCTGGTCATTACGGTGATCATTGGTGTCATCCTGTTCCTGGCTCTGGGCAAAGACCCGGTCAAGGGGCTGGAGATGTTTTTCTGGCTGCCCATCAAAAGCGCCTACGCCGTGGGCGAACTTCTGGTGAAGGCGACGCCGCTTTTGATCATTGCGTTGGGTCTTGCGGTGTGTTTCCGTTCGAACGTCTGGAACATTGGAGCCGAGGGTCAGTACATCATTGGGGCCATCTTTGCGGGTGGCGTGGCCCTGATGGCTGACAAGACGACGGGCGGATGGATTGTGGTGCCCATCATTCTGGCGGGCGTGATGGGCGGCATGGTGTGGGCGTCCATCACGGCATTGCTGCGCGACCGCTTCAACGCCAATGAGATTCTGGTCAGCCTGATGCTGGTCTATGTGGCTGTACAACTGCTGAGCTACATGGTGGGAGGCCCCTGGAAAGACCCGCAGGGCTTCAACTTTCCGCAAACGAAAACTTTTGATGCGATCACCCGCATTCCCCGTTTGTTCACCGGTTCCCGCGTCAGCATTGGCGCGCTGATTGCGGTGGTGGGTGTCGTCGTGGCCTGGATCTTTCTGTTTCGTACCCGTGCCGGATTTGCCCAGCAGGTGGGTGGTCTGGCCCCGGCTGCATCCCGATACGCGGGTTTTTCGTCGCGCAAGGCCTTGTGGACCGCGTTGCTGATTTCCGGTGGCGCAGCCGGTTTGGCGGGGGCTCTTGAAGTGGCAGGACCGATCGGCCAGCTCACCATTTACGTGCCAGCCGGTTATGGCTTTGCCGCCATCATCGTGGCCTATGTGGGGCGTTTGCACCCGATCGGCATGGTGTTTTCCGCCTTGCTGATGAGCATGTTCTACATCGGGGGCGAGATGGCGCAGTCCCGACTGGGCCTGACCAAGTCGCTCACCGGCGTGTTTCAGGGCTTGCTGCTGTTCAGCCTGTTGGCCTGTGACACGCTGATCAATTACCGCGTGGTTGTCAAAACGAATACCAAGGAGCGTGGCTGATGGACTCTTATGCCTTGCTGATTGCCGCCACGCTGAACGCGGGCACCGTGCTGGCGCTGGCCTCGCTGGGACTGCTCATCAATGAAAAAGTAGGCATCGTCAATCTGGGTGCCGAGGGCATGATGCTCTGCGCCGCCATTGCCGGGTTTGCCACCGTGGTTCACACTGGCAACGACTGGCTGGGGTTTGCAGCGGGCATGGGTGTGGGTGCCTTGCTGGCTGCATTGTTCGGTGTGCTGGTGATCTGGCTCAATACCAACCAATATGCCACCGGGTTGGCGCTCACCCTGTTTGGAACCGGGTTCTCGGCCTTTGTGGGCACAGCCTTTGTGCAGGCCAAGATCCCCGAGCGGGCGAGTTTCTCGATCCCTGTGTTGGGGGATATTCCGCTTGTTGGCCCCGCGTTGTTTCGACATCATCCGCTGGTGTACCTGACCGTGGTTTTTGCGCTGGTTCTCATCTGGTTTTTGTACCGCACCCGCAGTGGCCTGGTGCTGCGCAGCGTGGGTGAAAGCCCTGAGTCGGCCCATGCGCTGGGTTACCCCGTGCGCCGCATCCGTCTGGGGGCCGTGGTGGCTGGTGGCGCGCTGTGCGGCCTGGCTGGGGCCTACATTTCGGTGATTTATACACCGCTATGGGTCGAAGGCATGGTTGCGGGAAAAGGCTGGATTGCCTTGGCGCTGACGACTTTTGCGACCTGGCGACCTGCCCGAGTCCTGGCGGGAGCCTATCTGTTTGGTGGCGTCACCATGCTGCAATTCCACTTGCAGGGTATTGGGGTGGATGTGCCCAGCCAGTTCCTGACCATGTTGCCCTACGTGGCCACCATCGTGGTACTGGCCTTGATCTCGCGCAACCCGCAGTGGATCAAAATCAATATGCCGGCGAGCATTGGCAAACCCTTCTATCCGGGGTCCTGATCGGTTCATAATTGTGGTTTGCCTCCTGTTTGCTTCGTAAATCCGTTCACACTTTTTCAACTGCGTCTTCAAAGAAGGAAATTGACATGACAGACTTGTACAAACGTAACCTGCTGAAAATTGCAGCCCTCACTGCGGTTGCTTCTGCAGCCTTGGTGGGTTGCGGCAAGAAAGAGGAGCCAGCGCCGGCGCCAGCACCTGCGCCTGTGGCTTCCGCCCCGGCACCTGCGCCAAAACCAGAACCCCTCAAAGTGGCGTTTGCCTATGTGGGTCCCGTTGGGGATGGCGGCTGGACCTTCGCCCATGACAACGCCCGCAAGGCGCTGGAAAAGGAATTCGGCGACAAGATCGTCACCTCTTTTGTTGAGAACGTTCCCGAGTCTGCCGATGCCGAACGCGTCCTGCGCGACATGGCCACCCAGGGCAACAAGCTGATTTTTGGCACTACCTTTGGATACATGGAACCCATGCTCAAAGTGGCACCCGACTTCAAGGATGTGAAGTTTGAACACGCCACCGGCTACAAACAGGCCGACAACATGCGCACCTATGACAGCCGTACCTACGAAGGTGCGTACATGGCCGGCGTGATTGCCGGCAAGATGACCAAGAGCAATACCTTGGGCGTGGTGGCGTCGATCCCGATTCCTGAAGTGATCCGCAACATCAATGCGTTCACGCTGGGCGCCCAGTCCAGCAACGCCAAGATCAAAACCAAAGTGGTGTGGGTGAATGGCTGGTTCGATCCCCCCAAGGAAACCGAAGCGGCGACGGCCCTGATCAACGGCGGTGCTGACGTGCTGTTCCAGAACACCGACTCTCCCGCGGTTTTGAAGACGGCTGAAGCCAAGGGCAAACGTGCCTTTGGTTGGGATTCCGACATGACCGCCTATGGCCCCAAAGCCCACCTGGCGTCATCCATCATCAACTGGGCCCCGTACTACATCAAGGCCACTAAAGAGGCCCTGGATGGTTCATGGAAGGGCGGAACGGGCGTGTGGTGGGGCGTGAAGGAAGGTGCGATTGACATCGTTTCCATCGCAGAAGACGTGCCGGCAGAAACCAAGGCCAAGGTTGAGGAAGTGAAAAAGGGCCTGACCGATGGCAGCTTTGCGATCTGGAAAGGTCCTTTGATGGACAACACCGGCAAGGTCATGGTCGCCAAAGATGCGGTGGCTGATGACAAATACCTCAGCGGCTTGAACGTCTATGTCAAAGGCGTTGAAGGCAAGGTGCCAGGCGGCGACAAGAAGTAAGCAGATTGGCAAGGGCAGCCCCGGTTGCCCTTGCCTTGAAACTTCGCGATGCCTGATTTCCCAGGCGAGGAGACTGAATGAAGATCCGGACGACCCATGTAGGCAGCTTGCCACGCGGTGATGAACTGACGCCTTTGCTCAAGGCGCGTGATGCTGGCAACCCCTACGACGCGGCCGAATTTGACCAAAAAGTTTCTGTCGCAGTGGACAACGCTGTGGAAATGCAGGTCGCCAGTGGCGTTGACATCATCAGTGATGGCGAAATCGGCAAGATTGGCTACTCCACCTACATGATCGAGCGGCTGTCCGGCTTTGGTGGCCATGTGGACCGCAAGATGGCGGCTGACCTGGCCGAGCACCCGACGCTGGCCAAAAAATTGTCGGCCATCATGGGCAATCAGGAATTTGTTCGAGCCTCGTGCGTTGGCCCCGTCAAACTGGTTACGCTGGACCCAATGTGGGAAGACATCCGGCGCTTCAAGGCGGCACTGGGCAAACATGGCAAGGGCGTGCAGGCCTTCATGAATGCTGCGTCCCCAGGACTGATCAGCGCGTTTCAGGTGAACAAATACTATCCAAGCCACGAGGCCTATGTGGCCGACCTGGCCGAAGCCATGCGCACCGAGTACGAAGCGATCGTGGCTGAAGGCTTTTTCCTTCAGCTTGACTGCCCGGATTTGGCCATGTCGCGCCACACCGGTTTCCAGGACTTGAGTGAGGAAGAATTCCTGAAGGTTGCTGCCGCCAATGTGGAAGCGCTGAATGCTGCGACCATCAATATTCCACCGGAAAAGATGCGCATGCACATTTGCTGGGGAAATTACGAAGGCCCGCATGACCATGACATTCCGCTGGAGAGGGTGATGGATTCCATCCTGAAGGCCCGGCCATCAACCATCCTGTTTGAAGCGGCCAACCCGCGCCACGAACATGAATGGAAGGTGTGGGCCGACGCGAAAATTCCCGATGACAAACTGCTGGCGCCAGGCATGATCGACACCTGCTCCAACTATGTGGAACACCCGGAATTGATTGCCCAGCGGATTGAGCGCTTTGCCAATATTGTGGGTGCTGAACGCGTGATTGCCTCGACGGATTGCGGCTTTGGTACCTTTGCGGGGTACGGCAAGATCGACCCCGGTGTCACCTGGAAAAAGCTGCGCGCGCTCCGCGAAGGTGCGGACATCGCTGGCAAGCGATTGTGACGGCAGCAATGGCTGGCAAACTAATGAAGCCATCTGAAAAAAGGGACGCAGTTCCCTTTTTTTGTTTCAGGCATGGGGAGTTGGCCGTTCAGCGGCCTGCTTTGGTTTCTCTATTTTTCTTGTCACTCGTTCAATGATTGAAACGACCCATTGGCACCCGGTTGCCCTGTCTGACACTGTTGCAGCGCAGCCTGTGGCCGTCACGCTGCTCGACCATTCGCTGGTGTTGTGGCGAGACCGCGCCAACGCCATCCATGCCTGGGCCGATCAATGCCCGCACCGCGGGGCCCAGCTATCGCTGGGGAAGGTCGTGAATGGCCAACTGGAGTGCCCCTACCACGGCTGGCAATTTGAGGGATCGGGTCAATGCGTGGGGGTGCCCGCCTTGCCGGGCTTTGTTCCCCCGGCCACGCACTGTGCGCGAACCCATCAGGCGAGGGAGCAATACGGTCTGGTGTGGGTGCAAATTACACCCGCCATCGGCATGGTGTCCGATGCCGGCAGTGGCATTCCGGCCTTTGCGGCAGAGGCCGATACCCAACTGCGCAAGCTCAACTGCGGTCCCTATGACGTGGCCACCAGCGCGCCGCGTATTGTCGAAAACTTTCTGGACATGGCTCACTTCGGTTTTGTGCATGAGGGCTGGTTGGGTATGCGCTTTGTGCCGGGTAACCCAGCGCAAAGCGCATTGACCATTGACGATTACAAGGTCGAGGCCACGCCCCATGGTTTGCTGGCCACGCAATGCCGCGCCTGGCAGCCTCAATCCAACGTGCATTCAAAGTCTGCCGCCCAGGTGGAATACACCTATGAAGTCACCGCGCCATACAGCGCGGTGCTGACCAAAGTGCCAGACCCGAGCAGCTTGTCGGAAACCAAGTCGGCAAACGGTTACCGCGAATCGATTGCATTGTTCATTTGCCCCACCGGATCAGAAACCAGTAGGGTCTGGTTCCGCCTCGCGATGGCCGACTTTGATTCGGATGACGTGAAGTTGCAGGCGTTTCAGCACACCATTTTCATGCAGGACAAGCCGGTACTGGAATCACAACACCCGAAGCGTCTGCCGCTGGATTTGCGCGCGGAACTGCACACCGTGGCCGACAAGGCATCATCGGCGTATAGGCGCCACCTCAAGAATATTGGAATCACCTTTGGAGTCTGTTGATGAGTGACACCCACATCAAGGTCAGGGACTTTGCGTCTGACCGCCTGCCCGAACTGCTGCGCCGTATGCCCAAAGCTGAGCTGCACATGCACATCGAGGGCTCGCTGGAGCCGGAACTCATGTTTGCCCTGGCCAAGCGCAATGGCGTGCCTCTGCGCTTTCCGAGCGAGCAGGCCTTGCGCGATGCCTATGTGTTTAACAACCTGCAGGAGTTTCTGGACATCTACCATGAGGGCACCTTGGTGCTCAAAACAGAACAGGACTTTTACGACATGACCTGCGCCTACCTGGCGCGCGCGCAGGCCGACAACGTGCTGCATACCGAAATCTTCTTTGACACCCAGACCCATACCGGGCACGGCCTGAGCGCTGACGTCGTCATCAACGGTCTGTACCGTGCCTGCGCTGATGCCCCTGCCAAGTTCGGCATGACGGCTTCATTGATCCTGTGTTTTTTGCGCCACTTAAGCGAAGAAGAATCCTTTGAATGCCTGGAGCAGGCGCTACCGCTTCGCGACAAGATCGTGGGCATTGGCCTGGCGTCCAGTGAGGTGGGGCACCCGCCCGAGAAGTTTGCCCGAGTTTTTGCGCGTGCCAAACAGCTGGGTTTCCGCCTGGTGGCCCACGCCGGTGAAGAAGCGCCGCCCGCTTACATCTGGAGCGCGCTGGATGTGCTCAAAGTCGAGCGCATTGACCATGGCGTGCAGGCCTTCAAAGACGCCACACTGATGGCTCGATTGGCCCGGGACAAGATGCCGCTCACGGTGTGCCCGCTGTCCAATTTGAAGTTGCGGGTGTTCCCCAACCTGGCGCAGCACAACATCGGCCACATGCTGGAGGCCGGCATTGTGGCCACCATCAACTCCGACGACCCGGCCTATTTTGGGGGCTACATCAACGAGAACTTCACGCAAACCTTTGCGGCGCTGGGGATGTCGGCACAACAGGCCTTTACGCTGGCCAGCAACAGCTTTGAAGCCAGCTTCATCGATGCCAACCTCAAGCGCCAGTATGCGGATCGTTTGCTGCAGGTGTTTGAGGAATTTCGCTAAAACCACGGTCCGGCTTCGCCATGTCGCCTCACGCGTTTGTCAGCCAATTTGAGGCGCTGGTTCAGTCGGGTGCCAGCCTGGCTTTGCCTCATGCAGCCGCTGGACCATCTGGGAGCGCCCCGCCATGTGGCAAATGCTGCGTCATTCTCTCTCCGCACCCCGACGACGAGTGCATTGTGGGTGCGCTGCCTTTGCGGTTGTTGCGCGAAGGCGGTTGGCGTGTCGTCAATGTGGCGGTCACCCATGGTAGCAACCCGGCGAGGCAACTGGCCCGGGCTGGCGAACTGAACCACGCCTGTGAGGTTTTGGGTTTTGAGAATGTGTTTCTGGCAGAGCGGGGATTGATGCGCATCTCGTTGGAGAGCCGTATCAACGACCCGGTGCATTGGGCAGACTGCGTCAGTGCAGTCGCAGCGCAACTTGAGCGCCTGAAACCGGATTTGATTCTGTGCCCGCATCCCCAGGACGCCCAGCCCGCACACATCGGCACGCATCTGTTGACGCTGGATGCACTCGCAGCGATGCCCGCCGACTATGCACCGCTTGTCGCGTTCACCGAGTACTGGTCCACCATGGCATCCCCCAACTGGATGGTGCAGGTCAGCGCGCAGGATGTGGGTGACTTGATGGCGGCCCTGATGCAGCACGTGGGCGAAGTCAACCGAAACCCGTACCACCTGAGCCTTCCAGCCTGGATGATGGACAACGTGCGTCGGGGCGCCGAGCAGGTGGGTTTGCCCGGCAGCCTGGCGCCTCAATTCACGTTTGCCACGCTGTACCGGGTGATGCAGTGGCGCGATGGAGTCCTGTCGCTCGCCTGGCAAGACGGGCGCTTCGCACCGTGCACGCAGGCCATCGGCTTCAACCCGTCAAAACCGCCCGGCTAAAATGGACGCAAGAAGCTCGCTGCTCAGGCGGGCTTTTTGTTTTATGTTTCTGAGCCATGTAGAGGACTACCATGTATAAAAACCTCGCAGTCACAGCCGTGGCCGCCTGTTGTTTCACGTTTGCCTGTTCGACGACTTTCGCACAGACTTCTTTGCCCCCTAAAACTACCAGCGAGCCGCTGAAAATCGGCTTTGTTTATGTGGCACCGCTCACCGATGCCGGATGGGTTCACCAGCACGATGAAGGGCGCAAGGCAGTGATTGCCGCACTCGGTGCGAAAGTCAAAACCACCTATGTGGAGGACGTGGCCGAAGGGCCGGACGCCGAGCGCGTCATCCGGGACCTGGCCCAGCAGGGCAACAAGTTGATCTTCACGCCCAGCTTTGGCTACATGGAGCCCACGCTCAAGGTGGCCAAGGACTTTCCGGATGTGAAATTTGAGTCGATTACCGGCTACAAAACCGCCCCCAATGTGGCAGCCGCCAATGCGCGTTATTACGAAGGCCGCTATCTGGCGGGCATCACTGCCGGGCGCATGACGCAAACCCATGTGGCAGGTTATGTGGCGGGCTTTCCCATCCCCGAAGTGCTGCAAGGCATCAACGCCTTCACACTGGGCATGCGATCGGTGGACCCGAAAGCGCAAGTCAAGGTGGTCTGGCTGGGTGCCTGGTTTGACCCGCCCAAGGAGCGTGACGCTGCCATGACCCTGTTCAACCAGAACGTCGATGTGATCGCCTTCCACACCGGCTCCAACGCTGTGATGGTGGCGGCGCAGGAGCGTGGCAAGATGGCTGTGGCCTACCACTCCGACATGCGCAAGGTAGCGCCAGACGCACAAATCGTGGCCGTCACCCACGAATGGGGCGCGTATTACACGCAACGGGCCAAGGCTGTGATGGACGGCAGCTGGAAAAGCGGTACGGTCTGGGGCGGCGTGAAGGAGGGCATGGTCAAGGTCGATGCCTTCGGCTCCAAAGTGCCAAAGGCGGTGCAGCAGGAAGTACTGAGGCGGCAGCAGGACATTGCGGCTGGCAAATTGCAACCGTTCAAGGCCGCAACCCAGGCCATCAATGACAACGAAGGCAACTCAGTCATCGCCAGCGGCAAGGCGCTGACGGACGAGCAGATACTGGGCATGAACTGGCTGGTGGAAGGCGTAATCGGCAAGGTCGCCAAATAGCCCACAACGGGGCAGTGCCAGAACGGCAGGCCTGTAGCGTTCATACGGTTTGCGCACCGCTTTTGGCCCGCAACTTGCGGTAACCTGCGAACCATGAAAGCTTACCGCGCCGCCATTCTTCGTTTCGATCCTGATTTGCCGCCCCAAAGTGCGGCCATTTACGAGTCCGATGGTCTTCTGGTCGTTGGCCAGGGACCGGATGGGGTTCAGGTCGTGCTGGCAGTGGGCCCTTATCGCGACCTGGCTGGTCAATACCCTGATGTCTCCATTGAATATTTTGCAGGGCGCATCATCGCGCCCGGCTTTGTTGACCTGCACATCCATTACCCGCAGACGGACGTGATTGGCTCGCCCGCGCCCGGTTTGCTGCCCTGGCTCGAAAACTTCACATTTCCAGAAGAAAAACGCTTTGAAGTCCCCGAATACAGTGCGCAGGCAGCTACATTTTTCATAGCGGAGCTGCTGCGCAACGGGGTCACCACGGCACTCACTTTTTCGACCTCACATCCGGCGTCGGTCAACGCTCTGTTTGCACAGTCACTGGACAAAGGCATGCGGATGATCACCGGCAAATGCCTGCAAGACCGTCACTCACCCGACGGCGTGCGCGACCAGACCGAGCAGAGCCTGGTCGACACTGAAGCGTTGATCCAGCAATGGCACGGACAGGGCCGGCTGGGTTACGCCATCACGCCACGTTTTGCGCCGAGCTGTTCAGACGCGCAATTGCGCGGCGCGGGCGAGCTGGCGGCCAAGTACCCGGACGTGTGGATTCAGTCTCACGTGGCGGAGAACAAGGACGAAATCACCTGGGCGCGCGAGCTGTTTCCCGACTCGCGAAGCTACCTCGCCACCTATGCCGACTTTGGCCTGATGAGAGAGCGCGCCATCTACGCCCACTGCATTCACTTCGACGACGACGACCGCGCCCTGATGCGCGAAACCGGTGCCGCCGCGGCCGTCAGCCCCACCAGCAACCTGTTTCTGGGCAGCGGTTTTTTTGACTACGCCGGCGCGGACCGCATTGGCTTCCAGTACGGGCTGGCCAGCGATGTGGGCGGTGGCACATCGTTCAGCCCGTTTCACACCATGCTGGCGGCGTATTACGTCGGGCGGGAAGGGCAGAGCACCACAGGCCTGTCTTTGAGCCCACAGCATCTGTGGTGGCAACACACGGCAGGTGCCGCCCAGGCACTGGGGCTGGCGGGCGTCATCGGCAATCTCCAACCCGGCTGCGAGGCGGACTTCATCGTCATCAACCCGACTGCCACGCCACTTCTTGCCCGCAGGACTGCGCGTGCCAACAACCTGGATGAGTTGCTGTTCGCAATGATTGTGCTGGGGGACGACCGTTTGATCGATAAGTCGATCATTGCTGAGTCATAAGCCTCTGAAGTCCCCGTCGGTATTGAATAGTTAGCTACATTTATCGTAGTAATCGACGGGTGTTAACTGGAGCCAGTTTTGCTTGCCTACAATCCCGTGCAACCCGGAGATTTAACACGATGAGCATCAAAAGCGACAAATGGATTCGCCACATGGCCCAGACCACCGGCATGATCGAGCCGTTCGAGCCCGGCCAGATTCGCCAGCGCGAGTTGAACGGGGTGACTGAGAAAATCATCAGCTACGGCACCAGCAGCTATGGCTACGACATCCGCTGCGCGCCCGAGTTCAAGGTCTTCACCAACATCCACAGCACGGTGGTGGACCCGAAGAATTTTGACGAGAAAAGCTTTGTTGATTTCCACGGCGACAGTTGCATCATCCCGCCCAACAGTTTTGCGCTGGCCCGCACCATGGAGTACTTTCGCATTCCGCGCAACGTGCTGACCATTTGCCTGGGCAAGAGCACCTATGCCCGTTGCGGCATCATCGTGAACGTGACGCCTTTTGAGCCCGAGTGGGAAGGCTACGTGACGCTGGAGTTCAGCAACACCACGCCGCTGCCCGCCAAGATTTACGCCGGTGAGGGCTGCGCGCAGGTTCTGTTCTTTGAGAGCGACAAGGACGATGTCTGCGAGACCAGCTACAAAGACAGGGGCGGCAAATACCAAGGGCAGGTGGGGGTGACGTTGCCGAAGGCTTGATTTACCGGGTGGCCCGGTGAATATGCGCTCTTTAAGAGTTTCGTCTCTAGCTATTATTGGCACATTCGCAGGCCTTGGCCCATTGCCAACTGCCATAGCTGGTTTACTCATGAGCTTTGTGACGGATGGTTTTCGCGGCTTTGCATTTGGGCCGATTTGGATATTGCTTACCTATGTATCAGGTGTAATTCCGGCGGCGATAGCGGGTGCCGTTTTTGCTGGCATTTGTAGCTTGTATCCGTCCGGAAAGAGCCACCGTTTCCAGATTGCAATGCATTCAATCTTGGGGGCATTTGTTGGCGGCTTGGTTGGAGTTTTAATCGGATTGCTATTTTTTGAGCAACTCAGCAATAAGTCTTGGATCGAACGGCTCGCCAGCAACTTTTGGGTGCTTGGAGCCCCGGGCCTTTTTGGTGGTGCATTAGCTGGCGGAGCAATTGGACGAACCTTGACCAAGGAGCTTGGCACCTGATGGCCATAGATGATTCCGATTTTGCAGACTTCATTTCATTGAGCAGGCTGAATCGCAATATCGTTGTGGTGGTAGAAAACGATCGTAAATCACCCGGTGCGGGCATAAATGCGACGAAGACACGATTGGCTGATGAGCTTGGTAAAGAGCCAGGCTGTAGCCTTGTATGGATTACGGAAGGCAAGGAAATCGAGAATTACCTGGACGCTGCATTTCTCTGTGAAACCTTCAAGAGCGTTGTTTCCGACTTTGCGCAATTTCCAAAACGCGGAAAGAAGAACAAGCCTCTTTTTTCGGACGTGCTTGAATATGAAAAAAGTGACGGAGTGTCTGCGTCGGCCTCCAATAAAAAAGTAGCCTTTGCCCGTGCGTATGTTGAAAAATCAGGTGGAAAAATTCCTGCCAATTCAAGTGTTGGCAGGCACATTTGTGGCATCGTCTCCTTGATAAAGAAGGCAAACGGTTTGAGCTAATGCCAGTTTCTAAGTACATTTGCGACATCATGAAACCCTCTGCCCTTTTAGTTCAGCATCGCGAACAGATTCAAACCATTGCGGCACGGCATCGCGTGTCCAACGTGCGGGTGTTTGGTTCGGTTCTGCATGGTGACGACGCGGAGGGCAGTGATCTCGACTTGCTGGTAGACCCCATGGAGCAGACGACCATGTTCGATATTGGCGGCATTCAGTTTGAAGTGTCTGAATTGCTGGGCATTAAGGTTGATGTGTTGACCCCTCGCGCTTTGCCGGAGTCTTTCAGGGCGCAGGTGATGGCAGAGGCGCGAGCCCTGTGACTGCAAGGCTGCGAGTTAAGGACTTTTTGGGTCACATCCTTGAGGCGATTGGCCGCATTGAGTCCTATACAGAAAATTTGAGCTTTGCCGAGTTTGACGACGATGGCAAGTCTCAGAATCCGTGATCCGAAATCTGGAAATTGTGGGTTAAGCTTGCAGCAACATTCGCAAGCACGCGCCTGAATTCTCTATTGCCCATCCCGAAGTGCCGTGGGGTAGCGCCATTGGCAACCGCAATGCCTTGTCGCACGGCTACTTCTCGGTTGACTTGGCGCTGGTGTGGGCCACTGTGCAAAAGGATTTGCCAAGTCTCAAACAAGCAGTGGCGTTGCTTCACTCTAACCAAGGCTGAGCTTGTCTCGCGAGGAGGCCGTCAACTCAGGGTTCCTGCGCCCATGACTGTGTCGGTCTTCGTTGTGAGCGCAATGCGCACCGCAAGTTTGATTCCGCGGACGATCTCATCCAAAGGCATGGAGGGCTCGCCCTGCTCGGGCAGCCACGGCACATGAATGAAGCCGCCCTTTGACTTTTTCAAGCCGCGCTGCGTAGCCAGCAAGTGCATCAGCCCAAAAAACACATGATTACAGACAAAGGTGCCTGCCGTTTGGGACACCTCGGCGGCAAACCCTTCGGTCTGTAGGGCCTGTCGCATGGCCTTGATGGGCAGCGTACTGAAGTAGGCGGCGGGTGCCCCTTGCGTTACGGCTGTGTCAACTGGTTGCGACCCGGCGTTGTCGGCAATCCGGGCGTCGTTGACATTAATGGCGACCCGCTCCAGCGAGAGTACGCCGCGGCCACCCGCCTGGCCGACACAAATCACCAAAGCAGGCCTGTGTTGCTTGAGCAAGGCCTGCAAGTCATTGATGGACACATCAAAAACGGTGGGCAGTTGCGCCACCACAATCCGGTGCCCTGCAATCTGCCGCCCCTTTAAAGCTTTGACAGCCAGCCAACTGGGGTTGACCGTTTCGCCGCCAAAGGGATCAAAACCTGTCAAAAGGACGCAGGGTAAGGGCGCTCGGGAAAGCGATCTTTGATTGGAGGGTGTGGGCTGTACCATGGGCGCAATTTACTGCATTGCGCGTTGGGCAGTCCCCACGTGGCGAAGCAAATGGACATCAAGGAGATGGGTATGAAATGGGAAGGCAATCGTGAGTCGGACAATGTGGAAGACCGCAGGGATGGCGGAGGCGCGTCGGGCGGTGGTGGATTTGGCGGGCGCGGCATCGGCTTGGGCTCCATCGTCATTGCCCTGATCGCCTCCTATTTTCTGGGTGTGAACCCCATGACCGTGCTCAGCCTTCTCAGTGGGGGCAGTCCGGTACCCCAAACGCAACAGGCTCCGGCCCACAAGCCGCCTGCCGATGACCGCATGGCGCGTTTTGTGGGCACCGTGCTGGCCGACACCGAAGATGTGTGGAAAGACGTGTTCACCAAGGGCGGTGCGACCTATCAGGAGCCCAAACTCGTGCTGTTTCGTGGGGCTACCGCCACCGCGTGCGGGCAAGGGCAGTCGGCCATGGGTCCGTTTTATTGCCCTGGCGACCAAAAGGTCTATATCGACCTGGATTTTTACGAAACCCTCAAAAAAAAACTGGGGGCGCCGGGTGAATTTGCCCAGGCGTATGTGATTGCGCACGAGGTGGGCCACCATGTACAAAACCTGTTGGGCATCAGTGGCAAGATGGACCAGATGCGCAGTCGCGTGAGCCAGGTCGAATACAACGCGCTAAGTGTTCGCCTGGAGTTGCAAGCTGATTGTTTTGCGGGTGTGTGGGCCAACCACGCCAATGAGTCGCGTCAGATTCTGGAAGGGGGCGACATTGAATCGGCCATGAATGCGGCCGCCAAAATAGGTGACGATGCCCTGCAGGGCGCAGGTGGTGGTCGTATCGTGCCTGAAAGCTTCACCCACGGCACCAGTGCGCAACGTGCTCGCTGGTTCAACACAGGGCTGCAAAAGGGCAGCGTGAAGGCTTGCGATACCTTTGCAGCGCGCCAGCTTTGAAGACCTGAAAACAGTGACTGGCGCCATATAGCGGATAATAGGGGTTTGCCCTAGAACAGAGACTTCTGGATCAGGGGCGCTCAAACCAGTTCGGCTCACCTTGGGTGGCCCGATATGGGTTTCCCCTTTTGTCCAACTTGTCCTTTTCAGCATTGATGAATCAAACAGCAACCAACACACCCTTCGCACCCGAAATAGTGGCCAGCACAGCCACTGACCTGATTGAACCAGCCCGGCATCGGATGCGCAGGCGCTGGCTGACGCAGACGCTGCACGACTGGATTCGTTCTCCCAGTTGCAGTTGGCGGCACCTTTGATGCGTGCAGTGGCCGAAATGGGTTATGAGTCCATGACGCCCATTCAGGCGCAGGCGATTCCGAAAGTGTTGCAGGGGCATGATGTGATGGGTGCTGCCCAGACCGGCACCGGCAAGACGGCCGCTTTCTCGCTACCCCTGTTGCAGCGGATGCTCAAGCACGAAAATGCCTCTACCTCACCTGCGCGGCATCCGGTGCGGGCTCTGGTGCTGTTGCCAACCCGTGAGCTGGCCGACCAGGTCGCGCAGGCCGTGAAGTCGTACGCGAAGTACACCAACCTGCGCACGGCGGTGGTGTTTGGCGGATGGACATGAAACCCCAGACGCTGGAGCTCAAGCAGGGCGTTGAAGTGCTGGTGGCGACTCCAGGCCGCTTGCTGGACCACATTGAAGCGAAAAATGCCGTGCTCAATCAGGTGGAGTATGTGGTGCTCGATGAGGCCGACCGCATGCTGGACATTGGCTTCCTGCCCGACCTGCAACGCATCCTCTCTTACCTGCCCAAGCAGCGCACTACCCTGCTGTTTCGGCCACGTTCTCCCCCGAGA
>CAVVSV010000097.1:0-10023 GCA_963750805.1 uncultured beta proteobacterium | reverse complement strand
GTGGAGTTCACCACCCACATCAAAATGGCCAATGAAACAGCCGTCATGCCAAGAATCAGGATTTGTGTTGTCGTGATGACCGCGCCCCCTACATTGAATGGCACGGCAGGCAGCAGGTTGGGATAGGGTTTGAAATTGGGCTTCCAGATGATCATGGCCAGCGTTTGCAACAGGATGGACATGCCGATGGCGGTGATGAGCGGTGCCAATTTGGGACTGTTCCGCAAGGGCCGATACGCGACCTTCTCGATCACAAAATTAAGGGTTGCCGCGACGATGCAGGCAATCAAAAGGGCGATCAACAGAATCAGCCAGCCGGGCGTACCGGGCATGGACTCTTTCATCAATCCAATGATGGACCAGCTGGTCAGTGCGCCGACCATCAGCACCTCGCCATGGGCAAAGTTGATCAGGTTGATGATGCCGTACACCATGGTGTAACCCAATGCGACCAGGGCGTACATGCTGCCCAACACCAGACCATTAATGATCTGCTGTATCAAAGTATCCATAAGACTTCTCCATTTTTTAAAACCGGACCGGTGCCTGAAAAACTCAGACGCAAACCCGCTTTTTTGGGTTGACCCTCATCACTAGCAAAAAACCCGCCAAGGCAGCGACGTTGGCGGGTTTCAGGCGCATTGTAGCGACGGGGCAGTCGAATGCAGGCCATGGAATAACCGGGTTTACCCTCTGATGGCGGCTCCATCAGACAAAGTAATTAGGCACCACTATTTCTTATCGTTGCGCTGGCGCAGGTCGCGCAGCTTCTCCGCAATCCTGATTTCCAGCCCCCGTTCGACCGGCTTGTAAAAGCCGGGCTCAGGCATGCCATCGGGCAGATAGCGCTCCCCTGCGGCAAAGCCGTCTTCCTCGTCATGCGCGTAGCGGTAGTTTTTGCCGTAGTCCAGGGACTTCATCAGTTTGGTGGAGGCATTGCGCAAGTGCATCGGCACTGGACGGGTGCTGTCCTGTTTGACAAACGCCTTCGCCGCATTGAAGGCTTTGTAAACAGCATTGGACTTGGGTGCCATTGCCAGGTAGATCACACATTCAGCCAAGGCCAGCTCTCCCTCTGGCGTACCCAGGCGTTCATAGACTTCTGCCGCATCCAAGGCAAGGCGAAGTGCGCGCGGGTCGGCCAGACCAATGTCTTCGCTGGCCATGCGCACCAGCCGCCGCGCCATGTATTTGGGATCGGCACCACCATCCAGCATGCGCACCAGCCAGTACAGGGACGCATCCGGATCCGAGCCGCGCACGGATTTGTGCAGTGCGCTGATGGTGTCGTAAAACTGTTCGCCCCCTTTGTCGTAGCGGCGCATGCGCTCGCCCAGCACCTTGAGCAGCCAGGCATCGGTAATTTCAGCCTGCTTTTCTTGGCTGGCCGCAATATTGAGCGTCTCCAACGTATTGAGAAGACGTCGGGCATCACCATCGGCATAGGCGATGAGGCGGTCGACTGCTATCTTTTCAATAGCCGGGAATTCAATAATCTCGGGGACCCCGGCTATTATTTGTTCCAGATCTTCGGCTGTGAGCGGTTGCAGCACGTACACCGCTGCGCGCGACAGCAGGGCAGAGTTCACTTCAAACGACGGGTTCTCGGTTGTCGCACCGATGAAGATGAACAGGCCACTTTCAACGTGAGGCAAAAAGGCATCCTGTTGGCTTTTGTTGAATCGGTGCACCTCATCCACAAACACGATGGTGCGTCGCTGTTCGAGACCATCGCGCGCTTGCAAGGCTTGGTCCACCGCTTCCCGAATGTCCTTGACGCCGCCCAACACCGCGCTGATGGTGATGAACTGGGCGTCAAACGCATCGGCCATCAATCGAGCGATCGTGGTTTTGCCGGTACCCGGCGGCCCCCACAATATACAACTGTGCGGCTGACCGGATTCAAAGGCCAAGCGAAGCGCCATGCCCTCCCCCAGCAAATGCTGCTGGCCGATGACTTCACCCAGCGTTTTGGGACGCAGGCGCTCTGCCAGCGGCTGGTGGTTTGGTGGGGCAGGCTTCATCACCGAGCCAACGCTGAGGAAACCCGATCCGCTATTGGCGGACGACGTCGGCGCCAGAGGGCGGCGTGAACTGAAATGAAGCAGCGTCCAATGCCACATTCGACTGAAATGCTGCAAAGTTCATTCGGGAGTTTTGGCCAAAGCTGTCCAATATGTCCAAAGCGGCCAGTACACCATCACGAAAACCAATGCGCACGGTTTGCACCTGGTTATCTCTGGATTTGGGCGTAGCAACGACCCACGACAAGCCATCCTTGTCAGGCGCAGCGGCCAGCACAAAATCAGCCTGCAACGCCCGAAGATCCGCAGCCGTAGAAATCAGCGCCGCCGGTGTTGAGCCCAACACCTGGGCCTGCTTGCGCGCCGTGACCTGGTTCAAATCCACGTCATACAACCACAGCGTCTGACCATCGGCCACGATGCTCTGCTCAAACGGTTTTTTATAAATGAACTTGAAGCGGCCGGGCCTGGAAAATTCGAAAGTTCCGGTTGACGTTTTAACGCGGGCGGTTTGCCCATCGCGCGCTGGCGGCGTGACCACCTGGGTGAAGTCCGCTTTCCCGGTTTTGACAGTCTTGACGAAATTTTCCAGGCTTTCCAGCCCTGTAGTCCCCGTCGATATTGAAGAGTACGCTACCAATAAAATAGCAATCAGAGATTTAATCATGTTCATTCAGCCCGTGCGGGTACCAGGATGTCACGTTGCCCGTTGCTGCTCATGGCGCTGACCATGCCCGCTTTTTCCATGTCTTCCACCAAACGGGCCGCGCGGTTATAGCCAATTTTCAAATGCCGTTGTACCAGCGAAATGCTGGCCTTGCGGTTCTTCAGTACCACCTCAACCGCCTGGTCATACATGGGGTCTTTCTCGCCACCGCCGGAGCCCCCAGCGCCATCAGAAGCACCGTCTTCATCGTCGAGCGTGCCGCCCTCCAGCACACCGTCCACATAGTCCGGCTCCCCCTGGGTTTTGAGGTAACTGACCACGCGGTGGACTTCCTCGTCACTGACAAAGGCACCGTGCACGCGCGTGGGCATGCCGCTGCCGGGCATGTAAAGCATGTCACCCAAACCGAGCAAGGCCTCAGCCCCCATTTGGTCGAGAATGGTTCGGCTGTCAATTTTGCTGCTGACCTTGAAGGAAATGCGGGTGGGAATGTTGGCCTTGATCAGGCCGGTGATCACGTCTACGCTGGGGCGCTGCGTCGCCAGGATCAGGTGAATGCCGGCTGCCCGGGCTTTCTGGGCCAGGCGGGCAATAAGCTCTTCAATCTTCTTGCCTACCACCATCATCAAATCGGCCAACTCGTCAATCACCACCACAATGTGGGGTTCGCGTTTGAGCGGCTCCGGGCTTTCCGGCGTCAGGCTGAAGGGGTTGTAGATAAATTCTTCGCGAGACTTGGCGTCGTCAATTTTGGCGTTGTATCCCGCCAGATTTCGAACCCCCAGTTTGCTCAGCAATTTGTAGCGCCGCTCCATCTCGGCCACGCACCAAGTCAGACCATGGGCAGCCTGACGCATATCCGTGACCACAGGAGCCAGCAGGTGCGGGATGCCTTCGTAGACCGACATTTCCAGCATCTTGGGGTCAATCATCAATAGCCGAACGTCACGCGCCTCTGCCTTGTAGAGCAGACTCAAAATCATGGCATTGATACCCACTGACTTGCCCGACCCTGTGGTGCCGGCCACCAGAACGTGGGGCATTTTGGCCAGGTCCACCACCACGGGGTTGCCCACGATGTCTTTGCCCAAGCCCATGGTCAGCATGGATTTGGCTTCGTGGTACACCTGAGAGCCCAGAATTTCAGACAGGCTGATGGCCTGGCGCTTGGCATTGGGCAACTCCAAGGCCATGTAGTTTTTCCCGGGGATGGTTTCCACCACACGGATGGAAACCAGGCTCAGGGAGCGGGCCAAATCCTTGGCAAGGCCCACAATCTGCGAACCTTTCACACCGGTGGCCGGTTCAATTTCATAACGGGTGATCACCGGCCCGGGCGACGCCAGCACCACCCGCACCTCTACGCCAAAGTCTTTGAGCTTTTTCTCGATCATGCGGCTGGTCATTTCCAGCGTCTCGGGCGCCACGGTTTCCTGCCGGGTTTGGGCGCCATCCAGCAAATCGACCTGTGGCAATTTGCTGTCCGGCATTTCCTGGAACAAGGGCTTTTGCCGCTCCTTGGCGACCCGCTCACTTTTGGGGGGCTCGACCAGCACTGGCTCGATCATCAATGGCACCGGGTGATGCATCGCATTGTCTTCGCGCTCTTCAATCACAATTTCTTCGCGTTCGCGGGCCGCCTGTTGTCCCAGGGCTTGATCCTGTGCAATTTCACGTTTCTCCCGAAGCGCCTCAATGCGGGAATAAAGTGTAGCGCCAATGTTTTCTGCCACATGGCCCCAGGAAAACCGGAATACCAGGGCAGAACCCACAACGCCAAGGACGATGCACAACAAGCCAGAGCCCAAAAACCCGAGCCATTTGACGCCCAACGGTCCCAGCAAATAACCCAAGGCACCCCCGGCATGGCCCGGCAACAGGCTCTCAAGGCGATAGAGACGTGACCACTCCAGGGCAGCACTGGCACTCACCAGTATCAAAAGCCCCAACCAAAAAGCAGCCGGGCTACGGTTCATCGGGGAGGGGGCCGAATCGTTACCAGAGCGGTGATTCTCGGCGTCGGCGGATCGCAACCAACCCGCCAGTGAGGTCAACCATGTCCAGACACCTGCGGCAAACACCCACCAGACTGAAAACCCCAGCAAAAAATAACTCATGTCGGACAGCCAGGCACCCATTCGCCCTGCGCGGTTGGCAATCTGGCCACCGGTGCCCGAAGTGGACCAGGCTGCGTCCTGTGCAGAGTAGCTCAGAAGGGCAATCAACCAGATCGCCAGCAGGAAAAATCCGCCAATCAGACCCAATTCGCTGGCAAATCGCCTCAGGCCAGAACGGGGCATGGAAGCGCTGTGAGAAGTGTAATTCAGGGTATTGAGCGAATAAGTCATAGGTCTGTCTGTCCAAGCTTAACGCCTGACGCCCATCAGCCAGCCGACACGGGCGCAAAAAGCCTCAACTTTAGCTATCGGGGAAGCTTGCGGCGCTCTTTGATCAGGATGGAGCCGTCTTTGCGCGACTCAATGAAACCTTGTTCTTCAAAGTCTTTCATCACCCGGCTCACCATTTCGCGGGATGCCCCCACCATCTTGGCAATGTCCTGGCGAGAAATTTTGTCGCGAATGATTTTCACATTGTCGACACCCTCCACGCTATTTTCCAGCAACACATTGGCGACCCGACCGTACACGCCCATCAAGGCCAACGATTCAATTTTGCGGTCGGCGCTGCGAAGGCGCTGAACCAGGCCTTTCATGACAGCCGCCACGGTTGACGTGTTTTCCAGCAGGCAACGGTTGAAATCATCTCCTCCCAACACCAAGGCATCGGTCTGGATTTCGGCTTCTACACTGGCCGAATGGGGTTCCCGGTCAATCAGGCTCATTTCCCCGATGTGATCGCCCGGATGCAGTGTGGCGAGAATGACCTCACGCGCCTTTCGATCAGTGGCGACGACGCGGGCTCGCCCGGCCAGAATGATGAAAAGTGCGTCGCACTTCTTCCCCTGCTCAACAATGAGTTCCCCCCGCTTGAAGCGCCGCTTTCCCACGGCACCCGCCAATGACTCGGCCTGCGCCGGGGTCAGCGTGGTGAACAGTGGTACCCGACGGATCAGGTCAAGATTGGACAACATCGACATGGGTTTTCTCCTTGATGGTTCGCGCTCAACTCGACAATCATTTTTATAATCGAAAATACGACAACCCGGGCCAAAGCCTGCACCGCTTTGCGAGCAGTCTTGAAAGCCCTGGTCTCACCCCAAATGTATACCGCCTTGGAAGGCGTCCCAAAAGCAGAGTGACGTCCGGTCTCCGGAAATTTTATCGGCACATTTACCAAAGGCACATTAACTCATGTCAACCCCCCGTCACGCCAAAGTGCTGATTCTCGGATCAGGCCCTGCCGGTTACACATCTGCGGTTTACGCGGCCCGCGCCAACCTGAACCCCGTACTGATCACTGGAATTGCCCAGGGTGGGCAGCTGATGACCACGACAGAGGTGGACAATTGGCCCGCCGACGTGAATGGCGTTCAGGGGCCGGAACTGATGCAGCGATTTGAAGCGCACGCCAAACGGTTCAACACCGAGATCGTGTTTGACCACATCAATGCGGTTGATCTCAGTAAACGCCCTTTCACGCTCAAGGGCGACAGTGGGGAATATACCTGCGACGCATTGATCGTGGCCACCGGAGCCTCCGCGAAGTACCTGGGCTTGCCGTCCGAAACGGCCTTTATGGGGCGTGGTGTCTCTGGCTGTGCAACTTGTGACGGCTTCTTTTATCGCAATGAATTGTGCTGCGTGGTGGGTGGCGGCAATACAGCCGTGGAGGAAGCACTTTACCTGTCCAACATCGCCAAGAAGGTCTATCTGGTTCACCGCCGTGACAAATTCAAGGCAGAGGCTATCCTGATCGACAAACTGATGGACAAGGTTGTGGCGGGAAAAATTGAACTCAAGACCTTTCAGACATTGGATGAAGTGCTGGGTGACGCAACAGGTGTTACCGGCATCCGCCTTAAAAGTACCACGACTGGCGCCACCGAAGACATCACACTCAAAGGTTGTTTCATTGCTATCGGGCATGCCCCCAACACGGAAATATTCCAGGGCCAACTGGACATGGCGGGCGGCTATATCGTCACCCAGTCGGGCCTGAAAGGCTTTGCCACCATGACCAGTGTGCCAGGCGTGTTTGCCGCGGGCGATGTGCAGGATCATATTTACCGACAGGCCATTACCAGCGCGGGTACGGGATGCATGGCCGCCCTGGACGCGCAACGTTTTCTTGAACAAGGCTGAGCACGCTGACCAGCCTCATGGATGACGAACGAGGTTTTGCTATAATCATGGGCTTTGCTGGGCGTCAAAGTCCAACATGGGTTACCGCCACCCTACCCCCAGAGGAAATATGGCGAGGTGAGATCCCGCTGTTCAGGCGGTGGTCGTTTAACGAAGTATCGGAGTGTCCTCATGGCACGCGTATGTCAAGTCACGGGCAAAGGCCCGATGGTCGGAAACAATGTTTCCCACGCCAACAACAAAACCAAGCGCCGGTTCCTGCCGAACCTGCAATACCGCCGTTTCTGGGTCGAGACCGAGAACCGCTGGATTCGCCTGCGCATCAGCAACGCCGGTCTGCGCATGATCGACAAAAACGGAATTGACTCCGTGCTCGCAGACCTGCGCGCCCGTGGCCAAGCCTAATTAAACAGTTAAGGAAGCAACATGGCAACCAAAGGCGGACGCGAAAAAATCAAGCTGGAATCGACAGCCGGAACTGGTCACTTCTACACGACCAGCAAGAACAAGAAAACCATGCCCGAGAAAATGTTGATCAAGAAATTTGATCCCAAAGCTCGCAAGCATGTGGACTACAAGGAAATGAAGCTGAAATGATTCAGCTCTTGTCTTGAGTCGAAAAAGCCCACACCCTGTGGGCTTTTTTACGTCTGGACGGTGGTGATCGGCATGAAAAAAGCCCGCTTAATGCGGGCTTTTTGACAGGATTCAGACCCGGAACACTCAGGCCCGGGCAGCGCGCAAACGCATCGAAAACTCCTGCAACGCTGCTATGCCGCTGGCCTCTGCCCGATGGCACCAGCCTTGCAAGTCAGACGCCAAGTGCTCGCGCGACACCGATGTATTCAACCAAAGCTGACGCAATTCCTCACGCATGGTAACCATCTTGTCCAGCACGGGGGATGCAGCGCGGGCCAATGCCAGTTGCGGCACGGCAGATGCGGGGACTTTGTCCGCGTCACGGTGCATCCAGCGCTTGGCAGCCTTGATGGCGGCGGCATCGGCACTGCGGGCTTTCATGGACTCAAACTCGTCCCGGGCCGCCTGGCGCACGCCCTTGGCATAGGTCGCCATGATTTCGTAGCGATTGGCAATCAGTGCTTCCAGCGTCTTCTCATCAGCCACCGGGCGAATGGCGCCATAGGCGGCCTTGGGCGGGGTCTTCTTCACTTTGGCCAATCCAACGGCCTGCATCATCGTGATGTACATCCAGCCGATGTCAAACTCGTAGGGCTTGACAGACAGCTTGGCTGACGTCGGGTAGGTGTGATGGTTGTTGTGCAACTCTTCACCGGCAATTATGATGCCCCAGGGCGAGATGTTGGTGCTGGCGTCTGGCGCTTCAAAATTGCGGTAGCCCCAGAAATGCGCTGCACCATTGATGATGCCAGCAGCCGTGATGGGCGTCCACGCCATCTGCATGGCCCAAACGGCCAACCCGCCAGCGCCAAACAAGGTCAGGTCGATGATCATCATCAAACCCACGCCTTGCCACGAATAACGGGTGTAAAGATTGCGCTCAATCCAGTCGTCAGGCGTTCCATGGCCAAAGCGTGCCATGGTTTCCTTGTTCTTCGACTCGGCACGGTACAACTCGGCCCCCTGAAACAGGACCTTTTTGATGCCGTACACGTGGGGGCTGTGCGGGTCTTCGGCCTGTTCGCATTTGGCGTGGTGCTTGCGGTGAATCGACGCCCACTCTTTCGTCACCTGGCCTGTGGTCAACCACAGCCAGAACCGGAAAAAGTGCGATGCAATTGGGTGCAAGTCCAAAGCCCTGTGGGCCTGATGACGGTGCAGGAAGACGGTCACGCTGATCATGGTGACGTGCGTCATGGCCAGTGTGAACAGGATCATTTGCCACCAGGCAATATTCCAGGTTCCGTGGGCCAGCCACTCAATGGCTGCATTCAACACTGTCGAATCAGGTAAGAACATATTGGGTAAGTCTCTCAACGAGGTTTATTAATACTTAAAGTAATGTGAGGAACCAAGCGGGCTCCAGAACCGCACAATTTTAGGGCTTCCGCCGATTTTTGGCTATCTTTTCGCCAAAATTTATCTAAATGCCGCTAAAAACTGGCAAAACTCAGTCATTTTCTGAACCCAGACTTACGCTTTTTGCCAAACAGCCGCAAAAAATCCATCCGTTCCATGGCGGTGAGGCCATAACCGCAGGTATTTCTGACCGCTTTCACCGCCAGCACACAAGCTTGCCGCCCCTTCCACTTTCAGATGGGTCAGTACCTCGCCCACTTCAAGTGAGGTGAACTCACTATTCGCCGCTGAAAATGCCTCGGCGATGGCTTCGTTCTCCTGCGGCAGGACGCTACAGGTGGCATAAACCAGACGTCCGCCGGGTTTGAGCAGACGTGCTGCGCTTTGCAAAATGGCGGTCTGGATGACCGCCATCTCCTCCACAGCCTTCAAATTTTGGCGCCATTTCAAGTCGGGGTTGCGGCGAAGCGTGCCCAAGCCAGAACACGGCGCATCAACCAGCACCCGGTCAATCTTGCCCGACAACCGCTTGACGCGGTCATCGCGCTCGTGGGCGATGGCTGCCGGGTGCACATTGGACAAGCCGCTGCGGGCCAGCCGCGGCTTGAGTGCTTCCAGGCGGTGGGCCGACGTGTCAAACGCATACAAACGCCCGGTGCTGCGCATGGCAGCGCCAATCGCCAGGGTCTTGCCGCCAGCACCGGCGCAAAAATCGACCACCATTTCGCCCCGTTTGGCATCGACCAACATGGCCAGCAGTTGGGATCCCTCATCCTGCACTTCAAATGCGCCCCGAATGAAACCTTCCGTCTTGTTCAAGACTGGTTTTCCGTCAATGCGCAGGCCCAAGGGCGAGAACGGCGTGGGCGTGGATTTGATACCCACCTTGTTCAGCTCTTTCTGCACATCAGCCCGCTTGTCATTCAGGGCGTTCACCCGCAAATCCAGCCCTGCGGGCTTGTTCAAGCTCTCCACCAGTGGCCAAAACTCGGTGCCCAGCTGGTCTTTGAGCGGTTGCACCAACCATTCCGGCAGGTTGTGACGGTGGCGCTCCATCAAATCGGCCACCTTG
>CAVVSV010000096.1:0-7447 GCA_963750805.1 uncultured beta proteobacterium | reverse complement strand
CACCACCATGCCTGAAGTGACCGGCACGACCGATGTGTACTTCATCCTGGGCGACCCGGTGGAACAAGTGCGCGCGCCCGAATCGTTCAACCTGATTTTTGCAACGCTGGGTCTGGACGCGGTGTTGGTGCCCATTCACGTGGCAGCAGACAACGTCAACGCGTTTGTGTCCGCCGCCTTTGCCACGCGCAACGTCAAAGGTATGTTTTTAACCATCCCCCACAAATCGCTGGTGATGGACTTGCTGGATGACTGCACCGAACTGGCCCGCTTGGCCGGGGCCGTGAATGCAGTGCGTCGGGACGCTCAGGGCCGGCTGGTGGGTGACTTGTTCGATGGCGAAGGGTTGGTGAATTCGCTCAACAGTTTTGAAATTGGGTACTCAGGTAAGCGAGTGCTGATGCTGGGTGCGGGTGGCGGCGCTGCTGCCATTGCCGCATCCCTGGTGAGCAGCACGTCACAAGCTTCTTTGGGTGCACCCCAAGAGGTGGCCTTTTTTGATCCGACGCCGGGCAAGGCGCAGGCGCTGGCAGATCGTTTGAGTGAGGCAGCCGAGGCCGCGCAATGCAGGGTTATTGCCGTGGACAGCAATGACGCCACCGGGTTTGACGTGATCCTGAACGCCACCCCATTGGGCCTGCAGGCCAGCGACCCCATGCCCTTTGCCATCAACACGATGGCACCCTCTGCCGCATTGGTTGATATTTTGATGAAGAACCAGCCCACGCCCATTGTGCGAGCAGCGCGGTCGCGCGGCTTGGTGGCCCACCCCGGTTTTGAAATGATGATTCAGCAGACGCATCTTTATTTGAGATTTTTTGGCCTTCTGGATGCGGCAGAGGCCGTTGAAAAAGACGCGAACTTCATTCGGCAACGAATTTACCCGGCCCACATGGCCACTGACCTTCAACACTTTTTACTACCCGAGGAGACACTTTCATGATTACCACACACCCCAAACGCTTCACTCTTAAATTGATAGCTACCTGCGCAATACTGGCGGGGACAAGCGGGGCATTTGCCCAGGACACCATCAAGATTGCCAACATTGTGGAGCTCTCCGGTGGCGGCGCTTCGGCCGGCACCAACTTCAAGAATGGCGTTGAACTGGCCGTGAAAGAAATCAACGCGTCAGGCGGCATTCTGGGCAAGAAAATTCAGACCATCACCTCGGACACCCAAAGCAACCCCAGCGTTGCCAAAGGCCTGACCCAAAAGGCAGTCGATGACAACGTGTTTGCCATTTTTGGCCCTGTGTTTTCCGGCTCCATCATGGTCAGCATGGCCGAGAGCCGCAAGGCCGAAATTCCCAACTTCACCGGCGGTGAAGCCGCTGCCATCACCACTCAGGGCAACCCCTACATTTTTCGCACCAGCTTCACGCAGGCCACCGCCATGCCCAAAGTCGCGCGCTATATCAGTGACCAGGCCAAGCTGAAAACCCTGGCCGTCATTTATGTGAACAACGATTTTGGCAAGGGCGGCCTGGACATGATCAAAAAGGCGCTGGAAAAATCCAGTACCAAGATCGTCTCCGAGATTTCGACTGATGCCGGTCAGGTGGACTTTTCTGCCGCTGTTCTTGAAAGCGAAACAAAGCAATGCCGACGGCGTCTTTGCCTATTCCAATGAAGAAGAGTCCGCCCGCATCCTGCGTGAACTTCGCAAGCAGGGATGGACCAAGCCCATCATTGGTGAGACCACACTCACAGGTCAAAAAGTGATTGAACTGGCGGGAGAAGCCGCCAATGGTGCTGTGGCCCACGTGGGTCTGACCGTCGATGCACCATTGCCTGCGATTCGTGCCTTCCGCGCCAAGTTCGAGAAGGAATACAAATACATTTCTGACCACAATGGCATGAAAGGCTACTCAGGCGTTTACACCCTGAAAGCAGCCATCGACAAGGTGGGCAAGCTGGACCGCAAGGCCGTGGCTGCTGCCATGCACACCCTGAAGATCAGCACTGCCAAGGAGCCTGGTGTCCTGATGGACGTGTCCTTTGATGCCAATGGTGACCTGGACCGTGAAAGCTTTCTGGTTGAAGTCAAGAACGGTCAACAGGTCGTGGTGGCGACATTGCCACCTCTGGGCGCTGCCACTGTTGCCGCACCCGCTGTCAAGAAGTAAAGCCCGTCAAAATAGTGAGTCTGCAGCGTCGGCCATCCAACCGGCGCCGTACTTGAACAATAGAGACACAACATGACCGATTTTCTACAACTGTTCTTCAGTGGCATGGCCACCGGGGCCATCTACGGCCTCGCGGCGCTGGGCTTCACATTGCTGTGGCAAGCCAGTGGCACCATCAATTTTGCCCAAGGCGAATTTGTGATGTTGCCCGCCTTCATGATGCTGGCCTTCATGTCGCTTGGCGCGCCACTGGCGGTGAGCTTTGTATTCTCGGTCGTGCTGGCGGTCATCGTGCTGGGATGGATCTTCAAGCGCGGCATTGTGGACCCGCTGTTCAAGTTCGGCATGATGCCCATTGTGGTGGCCACCATCGGCTTGAGCATCGCCATGCGCAATGGCGTCAAAGCCGGTTACAGCGCCGAGGCGCACCCATTCCCCAGCCTGTTTTCGGACAAGATTTACAACATTGCTGGTGTCACCATCACGCTGTCTGACGTGGGCACCTTTGTGCTGGCGCTGGCGCTGGTGTTTGCCACGCAAGCCTTCATGACCAAAACCGTCACCGGCCGCGCCATGCAGGCCGTGGCACAAAACACCGAAAGTGCCTCGGTGCTGGGCATCAACGTGCCCCGCATGATTTTCTACGCGTTCGCCATCAACGCCGTGTTGGCCGTGGCCGCTGCGCTGCTGGTCACGCCCACTTACCTGGCCAAGTTCGACATGGGCGAGTCGCTGGGCAACAAGGCATTTTTTGCCGCCATCATTGGGGGCTTCAACAACTCACGCGGTGCGCTCTTGGGCGGGCTGATTGTGGGGGTGTGTGAAAACCTGGCCGCCGCCTACATCTCGCCCGCCTACAAGGATGCCGTGGCACTGGTGATTTTCATGATCGTGATTCTGTTCAAGCCGCAAGGCCTGTTGGGCAAGAAAGAAGAGCGTAAGGTCTGATATGAAAAAACTCAATCTTCTCCTTGTGATCGTGGCGGCCGTTTTGATGCTGGTCATGCCCCAGTTCCTTAAAAACTATGGCGTTTACCTGTTGACCTATTGGCTGATTTTCATCATCGCTACCATGGGCTTGAACCTCACCGTGGGTTACGCGGGGCAAAAATCTCTCGGTCACGCGGCCTTCTTTGGCATTGGTGCCTATACGGTGGCCATTTTGATGAAGGCTGGTTTCAGCTTCTGGCTGGGTTTGCCTGCTGCGGCGGCCATTTGTTTTGTGGTGGGCATCATTCTGGGCTTTCCGGCACTGCGGGTACAAACCATCTACCTGGCGTTTGCGACGCTGGGTTTCAACACCGCCATCTGGCTGGTGATGCGTAACGAAGAGTGGCTGACCGGCGGTACCTTTGGTATCAACAACATTGCGCGACCCAGCCTGTTGGGTCTGTCACTGGAAAGCAATCGTGCGTACTACTACTTCACGCTCGGTATGGCGGTGATCATGGCGCTGCTGCTGGCCGGTTTGCTGCGTTCCCCTTGGGGCAAGGCATTTACCGCGTTGCGCGACAACCCCATCCGTGCCGAGAGCCTGGGTGTGGACACCCGCAGCTACACGCTGCTGAGCTTCGCCATTGGTGCGGCCTATGCGGGCATTGCCGGTGCACTGCTGGCGTCGCAAGTGCAGTTCATTGAACCGGCACAGTTCACCGTGGGTGCCAGCATCATGATGTACCTGATGGTGGTGGTGGGCGGGCCGGGGTATTTCCTCGGGCCGGTGCTGGGTGCAGCGGTGGGCGTGGTGATGCCCGAGTGGCTGCGCGACGTGCCCAAGCTGGCCGATTGGTATTTGCCCATGTTCGGCGCGGCGGTCGTTTTGCTGATGATCTGGCTGCCTGATGGGCTGCTGAGCCTGCCAGACAGAATCAAAGCCAAGCGATTGGCAAAAGAAGCCAGTGCAGCACGTGCAAAAGCTGGTCAAAACCAAGCCGGCCAGAAACCAGCAGGAGCCAAAGCATGACTGCATCCATGAATCAGCCCACCAATCAGCCCGTTCTGAAAGTCTCCAACCTGAAGAAGGCCTATGGCGCAATTCAGGCCGTCGGTGGCGTGTCATTTGAAGTCATGCCTGGTGAAATTTTTGGCGTGATTGGCCCCAACGGGTCGGGTAAAACCACCATGTTCAACAGCGTGCTGGGTCAAATCACACCTGATGCGGGCACCATCGCCTTGAATGGCAAAGACGTCACGCAAGCCGGACCGCTGGAACTGAACCGCCTGGGCGTGGGCCGCACCTTTCAGACGCTGCAAGTGTTTGGCAAGATGACGGTGCGCGACAACCTCATCGTCGCTGCGCAAGAGCATTCGGGCAGCATGCTGAGCCGCATTTTTGCGCCCACCGATTCAGGCCTGGGCGAAAAGGCCGATGCGCTGATTGACCAGTTCCGCATTCGCCATGTGGCCGACAAAAAGGCGGGCGAGTTGTCGTATGGCCAGCAAAAACTGGTAGACATTGCCATGGCGTTCATGAGCGAGCCATCGCTGGTGTTGCTGGACGAGCCCTGTGCCGGTGTCAACCCCAGTCTGGTGGGTGGCATCTCCACGCTGCTGAAGGAACTCAACCGCAACCCCAAGTTCGGCAAGAAGAGTTCCTTCGTGGTGATTGAACACAACATGGATTTTGTGATGGACCTGTGCCATCGCATCATGGTGATGGTGGAGGGTCAGGTGATGGCCATTGGTACACCGGCTGAGATCCGGGGCAACCGGCAAGTTCTTGAAGCCTATTTGGGAAGCTGATCATGACAACAGACACCTGTATTGAATTTGACGATGTGGTCGCCGGGTACAAGGATTTCATGATCCTGAACAACTTGTCGTTCAAAGCCAAACGCGGCACCATCACACTGCTGCTCGGCCCCAATGGCGCGGGCAAATCGACGGTGCTCAAAACGCTGTTTGGCTTGCTCAAGCCCCGCCAGGGCACCATCAAGCTGGATGGTGAAGTCATCAATGGGGCGACCCAAAAAGAGCTGCTGGCCAAGGGCATTGCCTTTGTGCCTCAGGGCCGTAACTTGTTTGGGCAGTTGACGGTTTACCAAAACCTGGAGCTGGGCGGCATCACGCTGGGCATGAAGACCACGCATGAGCGCATCCCCGAAGTACTGGAGTTTTTTCCGCGTGTGAAAGAGCGCATGAACTCCATGGCTTCGGCGTTGTCTGGTGGCGAACAAAAGCAGCTTGAAATTGGCCGCGCTTTGTTGCTGCGCCCCAAAGTCATCCTGATCGATGAGCCCTCCATTGGCCTGAGTCCCATCGTTGTGCAGGATGTGTTCAAGTTGCTGCGCAAGTTGGCAGCGCAAGGGACCACGGTGCTGATGGTCGAGCAGAATGTGAAAAGTGCGCTTAATATTTCGGACGAAGCCATAGCGCTGGAGTCCGGGCGTCTGGTGCTGCAAAAGCCAGCGTCCGAGTTGCTGGCGGACCCGAACATCGAGCGTCTGTTTTTGGGCGGTGCACATGCAGGTGCCGCTGCCCAAGCTGCCGCCACGGTTTAACCCCTATCAGGAGAAGTTTTTCAATGAACGCCATCCCCTCACCCCGTGACAACAGCGTTGACCGCGAAGAAATCGTTGAGGGCCCCAACCCGTTGGGTCTGGAGGGTGTTGAATTCATTGAATATGCCACGTCCAAGCCGCAGGCGCTGGGCCAGGTATTGGAGACCATGGGGTTCAGGCCGATTGCGCGACACCGCTCGCGCGAGGTTCTGCTGTACCGCCAGGGTGACATCAACATCATCGTCAATGCCCACAGCAATGGCACGGCTCTGACGGAGAAACCGGTCATCACCGCGATCGCCCTGCGGGTGCGTGATGCATCGGCTGCCTACCGGCGCGCGCTGGAGCGTGGTGCCTGGGCGGTGCCGGTGCGCGTCGAGGTGATGGAGCTCAACATTCCTGCTGTGCATGGTGTGGGCACAAGTCGCATTTACTTTGTGGACCGCCACAAAGAGTTCTCGATTTACGACGTGGATTTCACGCCCATCCCCACCGTCGATCAACGACCCCCCTCCATCGCGGGCTTGCACTTTTTCGGCATCGTGCAGTACATCGGCAATGACCGCATTGAAGACTGGACCGAGTTTTATTCGGCGCTGTTCGGATTTACCGCGGTACCCCCCGAAGAGCGTTTTGGCATCTTGCCCAAGGGCCGCATTCTGCGCAGCCCCGACGGCAGTTTTTACCTGCAATTGATCGAGCCCGAGCCAGGTGTTCTGGATGTGGAAGATGACGAGTGTCTGCAGCGCATGGGCCTGGGTACGCCCGATGTGCCCGCCACCGTTGCGCAGCTGCGTCAGCGGGGTGTTGAGTTCCAGGCCAGCAAAGGCGCTCAGTTGGATTCACGCGGCGCGCTCACCCGCACGGTGATGGGCAGCGTGATGTTCGAACTCGTCCACCATGAGTCCGCAACATCATGAGCCAGTTTGAAGGCAATATTGACGACTTTGGGATGGACACCATCTCGCTGGCCGGGCCACTCAAAGGCAAGCTCGACGCGATTCGCAATGCCGGTTTCTCGCAGGTGATGCTGCTGGCCCGTGACCTGGTTCAGCACCCGGACGGTTGGCGCGCGGCGGTTCAAGAGGTCAAAGACAGTGGCTTGCGCGTCACGGGCTTTCAGGTGTTGCGTGATTTTGAAGGCCTGAGCGGCCATCTACACGACTACAAAATCGACATCGCCAAGTCCATGCTGGAGATGTGCGGCGCATTGGGTTGCGGTGTCATGTTGGCCTGCTCCAGCACCTCTACCCACGCCACGGGCGAGACTTCGGCCCTGGTGCGTGACCTGCGCAAGCTGGCCATGCTGGCGATCCCGATGAACATCAAGATTGCGTTTGAGGCACTGTCCTGGGGCCGCACCATCAACGAGTTTCCGCAAGCGTGGGAGATCATTTCGCAGGCCGACATGCCCAACCTGGGCCTGGGGTTTGACTCTTTCCACATGTTCGCCACCAAGACGCCCCTGGATGATCTGGAACTGGTAGATCCCAGCAAAATTTTCCTGGTGCAACTGGCCGATTTCATGTGGAATGAAATCAAGACGGTGGAAGAGCGCATCAGCACCGCGCGCACGTTCCGTGTGTTCCCGGGTGAGGGCGTACACAGCCAGGCGTTGGCCGACTTGACGCTCAAGCTGCACCAGATGGGTTACCGCGGCGACTACAGCTTTGAAGTCTTCAACGACGACTACCAGCAAATGCCGCTGGAAACTGTGGCCCATCGGGCACGCCGCTCGGCGCTGTGGTTGGGAGAGGGCGTGTTGCGCCGCTCGGTGCCTTTGCCCAATCAAATGCGTTTGCGCCGTTGACGCGAACAG
>CAVVSV010000095.1:0-12883 GCA_963750805.1 uncultured beta proteobacterium | reverse complement strand
CACACACACACACACACACACACACACACACACACACACACACACACACACACACACACACACACACACACACACACACACACACACACACACACACACACACACACACACACACACACACACACACACACTCCATCCTGCCCATCATCATCAGCAGCAGCCACCGCCGAGCTGCATGCTCCACCAGGCGACTTCGTCGTCGAGGTCGGCCAGCGGTTCTTCCTCCACAGGCCAGGCTGCTCCAGCTCCAGCTCCACCAGCGACCTTGCCGCCAGGCGCTTGCCGCCTCAGATTGGATCCATCAGGCTATGTTGTTGTTGTACATTACAGTTCCGCCTGCGGTTCACCAGGCAGTGATGAAGGCAGACTTCGACAGCCGCGGTCTGACCAATGTGACCTCGGTTGATGTGGATGCGGCTATTCAAGGTGTCTATGGTGCAGTGCTGGCAGGTGCTCCTGCAACCTACTATGGCAATTACCACGGCACCTATGAGCCTCCGTTCTGCCATGCCCAGGCACGGGTACTTTTCAACACAGTCAAATAATGTGACTTGACCCCAGGAAGCCGGCTTATCAGCCGGCTTTTTTCATGAAGGCGTCGATAATTTGATACTTTCAAATATCGCCCTGCCTGTTTCAGGCCTTCATGATTTCCACGCCTTTCGCTTTGACTCCATCCCCTGCTGCCACTCTGGCCTCCTTCGCCTGCAACCCGGCTCATTCCCGGGGCCGCCGCTTTCACGAACCCAGTGCCCCCACGCGCACCGAATACCAGCGCGACCGCGACCGGATCGTGCATTCCACGGCATTTCGCAGGCTCGTATACAAAACGCAGGTCTTTCTGAACCATGAAGGGGACCTGTTTCGCACGCGGTTAACGCATTCACTGGAGGTGGCGCAATTGGGCCGTTCCATTGCGCGCTCACTGGGCCTGAATGAAGATTTGGTGGAAGCCATTGCGCTGGCACACGACCTGGGCCACACGCCGTTTGGGCACGCCGGGCAAGATGCGCTGAATGAATGCATGCTGGGCCACGGTGGTTTCGAGCACAACCTGCAGAGCCTTCGCGTGGTGGATCAGCTGGAGCATCGTTACCCGCTGTTTGACGGGCTGAACCTGAGCTTTGAAACCCGGGAAGGCATCCTGAAACATTGTTCGCGCAGCAACGCCGAGCGGCTGGAGCAGGCTGAACCTGATGGCGTTGCCCGACGCTTTCTGGACCGAACCCAGCCCAGCCTGGAGGCGCAGTTGTGCAACTTGGCCGATGAGATTGCCTATAACGCACATGATATTGACGACGGCGTTCGCTCTGGTCTGATTACGTTGGTGCAACTTCAGGACGTACCCCTGTTCGACGATTTCGTTCGTGAAACGCTGGCTGAACACCCCCATCTGGCTGATGCTGACCAGGGTCGCCGCCTGCTCTACGAGGCGATTCGTCGCATGCTCAGTGCCCAGGTGTATGACGTGATTGACGTCACCCGCAAGGCGCTGACCGACGGGGCGCCCTCTAGTGCTGATGCCGTGCGCCAGTTGCCGCCCCTGGTGCAGTTCAGCGCTGTCATGCGAGAGCGCTCTGCGGTGCTCAAGACATTTCTGCTTCACAAGCTGTACCGCCATCCGCAGGTGATGTTGATGACGGGGCAGGCCAAATGCGCGGTAGCTGATTTATTCGGGCACTACGTGTGTGCACCGGGCGAGATGCAAGGCAGTTTCGCCACCCGGGCGGAGCAGGTTGAATCGGGTCAACTTGTGGACGTCACTGACTCGGTACAGCGTGTGGTGGCTGACTACATTGCCGGCATGACCGACCGATTCGCTGCCAGAGAGCATGAGCGGCTGACAGGCTCACGGCTGTTTGTGTGAGAACTGCCAATCCGCCGTTCATCCACCCCGCCTGGGTGGTCATTCTGGCTGGAGTGAGCGCAGCTCTGCACGTGGGCAAGCTCTACCCCGCCTTGCCTGTGTTGCGCGAGGCACTCGGCATGACGTTGCTGCAGGCAGGCTTTCTTTTGTCGACCGTGCAATTGGCGGGCATGGCGCTGGGGTTGGCGGTGGGCCTGACGGCAGACGGCGTTGGCCTCAAAAAATGCATGCTGACGGGTTTGTTGGTGCTTTTTTTTGCTGGAGTCCCCGTGGAATGGGCAAAGAATGCTACTGAAATGCTAGCGCTCCGAGCCCTGGAGGGATTTGGGTTTTTGCTGGTTGTCACCCCGGCACCCAGCTTGATTCGTCGTTTGGTCACGCCCCAAAAACTGGGCAGCGTGCTGGGCATTTGGGGCACCTACATGCCTTTTGCGACGGCTCTGGCGTTGTTGGGTGGTCCGGCAGTGATTGCGCTGGCGGGCTGGCATGCCTTGTGGTGGGTGTTGGCATCGATTTCCTTGGGCATGGCGTTCTGGCTATGGCGGGTGGTGCCTGCGATGGCACCCCAACCGGCGGTGACCGCCAATGGGTGGCAAGGTCGTTTGCGCCACACACTGTCGGCCCGCGGGCCGTGGCTGGTAGCGCTCTGTTTTGCGGTGTACTCGTCGCAGTGGGTGTCGGTGATTGGTTTTTTGCCCAGCATCTACGCCCAGGCGGGGGTCAGCGGTGGCATGACGGCATGGTTGACCGCCTTGGCCGCCGCCGTCAACATGATTGGCAACGCTGCCTCGGGCAAGCTGTTGGGCGCCGGTATCAGGCCTCAACGCGTGTTGATGGCGGGTTATGCGGTGATGGCACTCTCGGCATTGGTGGCCTTTGTAGGTTTGGACCTGCACCCCGCCTTGCGGTATTCAGCTGTGCTGGTTTTCTCGGCAGTGGGCGGCGTGATTCCCGGCACGCTGTTCACCTTGGCGGTGCGCCTGGCACCCAGCGACAACACGGTGTCCACCACCGTGGGCTGGATGCAGCAGTGGTCGTCCACCGGCCAATTTGCAGGTCCACCCCTGGTGGCCTGGGTGGCGAGCCGGGTTGGCGGGTGGCAATGGACCTGGGTGGTGACTGCATCGCTCGCAAGTGCAGGCTTGGTTCTGGCTTATCAGGTAGGCAGACTTTTGGCCCGGCGAGATACAGAATCACATCAATTGGTTTGACTTCCCATGACCCTTCAGAGTGAACCCGATTCGGCAGAATTCAAGCGACTGGCCCAAACGGTAGAAGCCGACATGCGCCGCTGGCTGGAGCGCGCGGTGATCGGCCTGAACCTGTGCCCGTTTGCCAAGTCCGTCCACGTCAAGGGCCAGGTGCACTACGTGGTCAGCCGCGCGCAGGATGCCAAGACCCTTCTAAGTACGCTGAAAGACGAGCTCCAGGCGCTTGAAGTCCTTGATGCAGCTGAGCGAGACACTACGCTTTTGATAGCGCCTTTGATGTTCCCCGAGTTTCTGGATTTCAACGATTTTCTGGACCAGGCCGACCGCGTTTTGCGCAAACTGCGGCTGGATGGCATGTTTCAGATTGCCAGCTTTCACCCCCAGTTCCAGTTTGCCGACACGACCGTGGAAGACATTACCAACTTCACCAACCGTGCACCGTACCCCACCTTGCACTTGCTGCGCGAAGCCAGCATTGACCGCGCCGTTCAGGCCTACCCGGATGCCGAAGACATCTTTGGCAAGAACATGCAAACCCTGGAGGCCTTGGGCCACACCGGTTGGGCCGCGCTGGATGTCGGGCCGCGTGGCAAGATCACCCCATGAAAGCACCCAAGACACCGGCCAATCGCGCAGCGATAAACGCCCAAGACGCGTCCACTATCGCCCCTGAAATCCGCCCCGGACAGTCGGTGGAGTTGCTCAAAGAGCTGCACATCCTGACGCGCGAAGGCAAGCTCAACCAGGACTCTCGCCGCAAACTCAAGCAGGTGTACCACTTGTACCAGTTCATCGAAAAACTGCTGCTCGAACTGCCCGAGTCCGGCGCTCAGGCGACGCTGGCTGACCACGGCGCGGGCAAATCCTACCTGGGCTTCATCATTTGCGACCTGTTTTTCAAATCGCTGAAAGGTGGACACATCTATGGCATCGAAACGCGCTCGGAACTGATCGACAAATCACGCGAACTGGCCATTCGCCTGGGGTTTGGTCGCATGTCCTTCCTGAACCTGAGCGTGGCCGAATCCACCCAGTCCACTGATCTGCCTGAGCGCATCGACATCGTCACCGCCCTGCATGCCTGCGACACCGCCACCGACGATGCCATCGCCTTTGGCCTGCAAAAGAAAGCCAGGTTCATGGTGCTGGTGCCTTGCTGCCAAGCCGAGGTGGCGCGGGCCTTGAACGGCAGCAAAGCGCTGTCACTCACGCGAACCCCTCTGGCTGAGCTGTGGCGTCACCCCCTGCATACCCGAGAAATGGGCAGCCAGATCACCAACGTATTGCGCTGCCTGTACCTGGAAGCCAGCGGTTACCAGGTTACCGTGACTGAACTGGTGGGCTGGGAGCACAGCATGAAAAACGAACTGATCATTGCCAAATACACGGGTCACAAAAAGCACGTGGCGGCAGAGCGGCTGACGGCGCTGCTGACCGAGTTTGGGATTGAGGAGTTGTTGCAGACACGGTTCAGGTTGCCACTGACCGGGGCCGCACATCCAAGCCCATGAAGCCACTTTCGTCCTTGTCGAAGCGTCACTTTTCAGCGCAATAATGCTGGCGTTCCAACGCTTTCTTAACTTTTCCGGAGATTGAAAAATGGGTTTATTGGATTCAGTGATGAGCGCAGCAGGGTCCATGATGGGCGGCCAGCAGCAAGAGGGCGGCGGGCTGGGAGCGTTGCTGCCTGCGGTAGTGGGAATGTTGTCCAACGACGGTCAACTGGGCGGTCTGGGCGGCTTGATGGAGCGTTTCAACAACGCGGGCATGGGCGACGTGGTCAAGTCTTGGGTTGGAACGGGCGAAAACGCTTCCATCACCGGCGAGCAAATCAGCCAGGTGCTGGGCGGCGACATGTTGGGCAAGCTGGCTGGCCAACTCGGCATGAACCAGGGTGATGCTGCGGGCTCACTCGCGCAGATGCTGCCGGGGCTGATCGACAAGCTCACACCGCATGGCGCTGCCCCCGAAGGTGGCTTGGGCAACGCGGGCGAGTTGATGGGGATGCTGGGCGGGCTGTTTGGCAAGAGCTGATGTTGCAGCCAGCGCGATGTGTTAGAGGAAAAATGGCCTGAAGTCCCTGCTGAATATTAATAGTTTGCTATTTAATGCATAGCAAATAGAATCTCATGGCCCGCCTCCCACGCCTCACTATTCCCGGCTACCCCCACCACGTTATCCAGCGCGGTAACAACCGCCAGGCGATTTTTATCTCCAGTCGGGACGATCAGGTGCTACTGGATTTACTCGCTGACAACGCCAAAAAATTCGACGTCGCCATCCACGCCTATGTGCTGATGACCAACCACTTTCACTTGCTGGCCACGCCCAAAACGGCAGAGGGTTTGCCGCAAATGATGCAGGCGGTGGGGCGCAGTTATGTGCGGTATTTCAACGACTCGCAACAGCGCAGCGGCACTTTGTGGGAGGGGCGGTACAAATCCACGCTGATCCAGAGCGACCGCTATCTGCTCGCCTGCATGGCCTACATCGATTTGAATCCGGTGCGTGGTGGTCTGGTGGCGCTGCCGGGCGACTACCTTTGGTCCAGCTACGGCCACTACACCGGGGCGAGGGTAGACAAACTCATCACGCCGCACCCGTTGGTCTGGTCGCTGGGCAACACACCGTTTGCACGGGAAGCGGCCTATGCCGATTTGGTGCGTAGTGGTATTTCCGAGCAGCAAAAGGCCGATTTGACGCAGTCTGCCTTGAGCGGCTGGGCCCTCGGCGGGCCCGACTTTGTGGCAGATTTGCAAAAATTGACGGACAGACGCGTGGCACGCAGCAGTGCTGGCAGACCTGTTTCTATCAATAAATAGTTATGAAAAGTGCCTGAAGTCCCTATAAATATTAAATAGTTTGCTATCAATATTGATATGTCCCTAATTAAATATTGATCACGTCTTAAGTCAATTAATTGTAATCTGACCCCAATTAAAAAAATTGGCATTGTTGTTGCAGTGCACTAGACTTACGTTCCAAGAATTTTTCTCCACGCAATTTAGGAGTGCGCCATGACCACGGCTGCTGAGATCGAACACCTGCAACAAACAGGTTTGTATTCTGCTGACAACGAGCATGACGCTTGCGGCGTGGGCTTTGTGGCCCACATCAAGGGCACCAAGTCGCATGACATTGTTAAAAACGCGCTGAAGATTCTGGAAAACCTCGACCACCGGGGTGCCGTGGGTGCCGACAAGCTGATGGGCGATGGCGCGGGCATTTTGATTCAGCTGCCCGATGCCCTCTACCGCGAAGAAATGGCACTTCAGGGCGTGACGCTTCCTCCGCCCGGTGAATACGGCGTGGGCATGATCTTCTTGCCCAAGGAACACGCCTCCCGCATGGCCTGCGAACAGGAGATGGAACGTGCCATCAAGACCGAAGGCCAGGTGCTTCTGGGCTGGCGCGATGTGCCGGTGAACCGTGACATGCCCATGTCGCCCACTGTGCGCGCCAAAGAGCCCGTTCTGCGTCAGGTCTTCATCGGCCGTGGCAACGATGTCATCGTGCAGGACGCGCTGGAGCGCAAGCTGTATGTGATCCGCAAGACAGCCAGCGCCCACATCCAGGCACTCAAGCTCAAGCACAGCAAAGAGTATTACGTGCCCAGCATGTCCAGCCGTACGGTGGTCTACAAAGGCCTGCTGCTGGCCGATCAGGTCGGCGTGTACTTCAAGGACCTGGAAGACGTGCGTTGCGTGTCAGCCCTGGGCCTGGTGCACCAACGTTTCTCGACCAACACTTTCCCAGAGTGGCCGCTGGCCCACCCGTACCGTTATGTGGCGCACAACGGAGAAATCAACACCGTCAAGGGCAACTACAACTGGATGAAGGCGCGTGAAGGCGTGATGTCCTCGCCCGTGCTGGGTGCGGATTTGCAAAAGCTGTACCCCATCAGTTTCCCCAGCCAATCGGACACCGCCACGTTTGACAACTGCCTGGAGTTGCTGACCATGTCGGGCTACCCCATCAGCCAGGCGGTGATGATGATGATTCCCGAGCCGTGGGAACAGCACACCATGATGGACGAGCGCCGCAAGGCCTTCTACGAATACCATGCCGCGATGCTGGAGCCCTGGGACGGCCCGGCCAGCATCGTCTTCACCGATGGCCGCCAGATTGGCGCCACGCTGGACCGCAACGGCTTGCGCCCTTCGCGCTACTGCATCACCGACGACGACCTGGTCATCATGGGTTCCGAGTCTGGTGTGTTGCCGGTGCCCGAGAACAAAATTGTCCGCAAATGGCGCCTGCAGCCCGGCAAGATGTTCCTGATTGACCTCGAACAGGGCCGCATGGTGGACGACGAGGAACTCAAGTCCAACCTGGCCAACAGCAAGCCCTACAAGCAGTGGATCGAGAACCTGCGCATCAAGCTCGACGACGTGTCGTTTGAAGAGCGTCGCGTGGCCTCCTCGACGGGCGAAGTGGCTGGCTTCAAGCGCGTGACCGATACCGTGGCTCTTTTGGATCGCCAGCAAGCCTTCGGCTACACCCAGGAAGACATCAAGTTCCTGATGGCCCCCATGGCCGCGAACGGCGAAGAAGGCATCGGCTCCATGGGCAACGACAGCCCGTTGGCCGTGCTCTCCGACAAAAACAAGCCGCTGTACAACTACTTCAAGCAGTTGTTTGCCCAGGTGACCAACCCGCCGATTGACCCGATTCGCGAAGCCATCGTGATGAGTCTGGTGTCCTTCATCGGCCCCAAGCCCAACCTGCTGGACATCAACCAGGTCAACCCGCCCATGCGGCTGGAAGTGGCCCAGCCCATTCTGGACTTCGCCGACATGGCCAAACTGCGAGATATTGAAAAATACACGCAGGGCAAGTTCCGAAGCTACACGCTGGACATCACCTACCCGCTGGCCTGGGGCCGCGAAGGCGTGGAAGCCAAGCTCGCATCGTTGTGCGCTGAAGCCGTGGACGCCATCAAGGGCGGCAAAAACATCCTGATCATTAGCGACCGGGGCGTGAGCGCCACGCAAGTCGCCATCCCTGCGCTGCTGGCGTTGTCAGCGGTGCACCAGCATCTGGTGCGTGAAGGCTTGCGCACCACGGCGGGGCTGGTTGTGGAGACCGGCACAGCGCGTGAAGTGCACCATTTTGGTGTTTTGGCGGGCTACGGCGCTGAGGCGGTTCACCCCTACCTGGCCATGGAAACACTGGCCAGCATCCACAAGGATTTGCCGGGTGACTTGAGTGCCGAGAAGGCCATTTATAACTACGTCAAAGCGGTGGGCAAGGGCTTGTCCAAGATCATGTCCAAGATGGGTGTCAGCACATACATGAGCTACTGCGGCGCGCAGTTGTTTGAAGCCATTGGCTTGAACAGCGACACCATCGAGAAGTATTTCACCCGCACCCCCAGCCGGGTGGAGGGCATTGGTGTTTTTGAAATTGCCGAGGAAGCCATTCGCATGCACAAGGCCGCGTTCAGCGAAGCGCCTGTTTTGGCTAACCGTCTGGACACGGGAGGCGAATACGCTTGGCGTGTGCGGGGTGAAGAGCACATGTGGACGCCGGATGCGATTGCCAAGTTGCAGCACAGCACCCGCGCCAACAACTGGAACACTTACAAGGAATACGCGCAGATCATCAACGACCAGAGCAAGCGCCACATGACGTTGCGCGGTCTGTTCGAGTTCAAGATTGACCCGTCCAAGGCGATCCCTGTGGACGAGGTGGAGCCGGCCAAGGAAATCGTCAAACGTTTCGCCACGGGTGCCATGTCGCTGGGCTCCATTTCCACGGAAGCCCACGCCACGCTGGCAGTGGCAATGAACCGCATTGGCGGCAAGAGCAACACGGGCGAAGGTGGTGAAGACCCGGCGCGCTACCGGCAGGAACTCAAAGGCATCCCCGTGGTGCAGGGCCAGACCATGTCGGACCTGCTGGGCAAAGACGTGTTTGAAGTCGATTACGCCCTGAACGCGGGCGACTCCATGCGCTCCAAAATCAAGCAGGTTGCGTCGGGACGCTTTGGCGTGACGGCGGAGTACCTGAGCAGCTCCGACCAGATCCAGATCAAAATGGCGCAAGGTGCCAAGCCGGGCGAGGGCGGTCAGCTCCCTGGCGGCAAGGTGTCTGAGTACATTGGCAAGCTGCGCCACAGCGTGCCCGGCGTGGGCCTGATTTCACCCCCTCCGCACCACGACATTTATTCGATTGAAGATCTGGCGCAACTCATTCACGACCTGAAAAACGTGGCACCCCATTCCAGCATCAGCGTCAAGCTGGTGAGTGAAATTGGCGTGGGCACGATTGCCGCAGGCGTTGCCAAGTGCAAGAGCGATCACGTGGTGATTGCCGGGCATGATGGCGGCACGGGCGCATCGCCCTGGTCGTCCATCAAGCACGCGGGCAGCCCGTGGGAAATCGGCTTGGCCGAGACCCAGCAAACCCTGGTGTTGAACCGTTTGCGCAGTCGAATCAGGGTGCAAGCCGACGGCCAGATGAAAACCGGCCGGGACGTGGCAATTGGTGCCCTGCTGGGTGCCGATGAATTTGGCTTTGCCACCGCCCCGCTGGTGGTGGAAGGCTGCATCATGATGCGCAAGTGCCACCTCAATACCTGCCCGGTAGGCGTAGCAACCCAAGACCCCGCGTTGCGCAAGAAATTCAGCGGCAAGCCCGAGCACGTGGTTAACTATTTCTTCTTCATCGCCGAAGAGGTTCGCCACATCATGGCGCAGCTGGGCATCCGCAAGTTTGATGACCTGATCGGTCGCGCCGACCTGCTGGACACCCGCAAAGGCATTGAGCACTGGAAAGCCAGTGGCCTGGACTTTGGTCGCCTGTTTGCCCAGCCCAATGTGCCCGCGGATGTGCCGCGTTACCACGTGGAGAATCAGGAACACGGGCTTGAAAAATCGCTGGACAACGTGCTGATTGAAAAATCACGCCCGGCCATTGATCGCGGCGAAAAAGTCCAGTTCATGGAAGTGGCCCGCAACGTCAACCGCTCTCTGGGTGCCATGCTCTCCGGCGCGCTGACCAAAGTGCGCCCAGAAGGTTTGCCGGACGACACCATCCGCATCCAGCTTGAAGGCACGGGCGGGCAAAGCTTTGGCGCGTTCCTGGCCAAAGGTATCACGCTGTATTTGATTGGGGACGCCAATGACTACACCGGCAAGGGCTTGAGCGGTGGGCGCATCGTCGTGCGCCCCAGCATTGACTTCCGGGGTGAGGCCATTCGCAACACCATCGTGGGCAATACGGTGATGTACGGTGCGACCAGTGGCGAGTCGTTCTTCAGTGGCGTGGCCGGTGAGCGCTTTGCTGTGCGTCTGTCGGGCGCCACTACGGTGGTGGAGGGCACGGGCGACCATGGCTGCGAGTACATGACCGGCGGCACGGTGTTGGTGCTGGGCAAAACCGGGCGCAATTTTGCAGCCGGCATGAGCGGCGGCATTGCGTATGTATACGACGAAGATGGCCAGTTTGCCAAGCGCTGCAACACCGCCATGGTGTCGCTGGACAAGGTGTTGACTGCGTCCGAGCAGGAAGCCAGTCAGGCCAAAGGCATCTGGCACGGCGGGCAGTCCGACGAAGCGCAATTGCGAAAGCTCCTGGAAGACCACAACCGCTGGACCGGCAGCAAACGCGCCCGCGAGTTGCTGGACAACTGGGCGGAGTCGCGTGGCAAATTCGTCAAGGTATTCCCCAATGAGTACAAACGCGCCCTGGGTGAAATGGCGGCGAAAAAAGTGCCCGTAGTCCCCGTCGCTGCTGCGAAGTCTGCTTCGAAAAATGTAGCAGTCCCCGCGAAGTAGGCGCTGCGTTGCAAACACACATCGACACCAAATTGATCAGAAATACAGGACGAGCATCATGGGAAAAATGACAGGCTTCATGGAGTTTGAGCGTATCGAAGAGGGCTATAAGCCCGTCGTTGAGCGCGTCAAGAACTACAAGGAATTTATGGTCGGTCTGGACGACGCACAGGCAAAAAAGCAGGCGGCGCGTTGCATGGACTGCGGCACGCCGTTTTGCAACAACGGCTGCCCGGTGAACAACATCATTCCGGATTTCAACGACTTGGTCTACACCGGAGACTGGAAAAACGCCATTGATGTGCTGCACAGCACCAACAACTTCCCCGAGTTCACAGGCCGTATTTGCCCGGCGCCTTGTGAGGCGGCTTGCACACTCAATGTGAATGACGACGCGGTGGGCATCAAGTCCATCGAACACGCCATCATCGACCGCGCCTGGTCTGAAGGTTGGGTCACGCCCCAGTTGCCCACACACAAGACTGGCAAGAAAGTCGCCGTGGTGGGTTCCGGCCCTGCAGGCCTGGCAGCATCGCAGCAATTGGCGCGTGCCGGCCATGACGTGACTCTGTTCGAAAAGAACGACCGCGTGGGTGGTTTGCTGCGTTATGGCATACCCGATTTCAAGATGGAAAAGTCACACATCGATTTGCGCGTCACCCAGATGCAGGCTGAGGGCGTGACCTTCCGCACCGGCGTGCTGATCGGCAAAATGCCCGAAGGCAGCAAGGTGACGAACTGGGCCAAAGAGACCATTTCGCCTGAGCAATTGCACAAGGATTTCGATGCCGTGTTGCTGACGGGCGGCTCCGAACAGTCGCGGGATTTGCCGGTGCCAGGGCGTGACCTCGCTGGCATTCACTTCGCCATGGAATTTTTGCCTCAGCAAAACAAGGTCAATGCGGGCGACAAGCTCAAGGGCCAGTTGCGCGCCGATGGCAAAAACGTCATCGTCATAGGCGGTGGGGATACCGGATCGGATTGTGTGGGCACCAGCAATCGGCATGGCGCCGTCAGCGTCACCCAGTTTGAGGTGATGCCCGAGCCGCCGATTGAAGAAAACCGTCCCCTCACCTGGCCCTACTGGCCAATCAAGCTTCGCACCAGTTCCAGCCACGACGAGGGCTGCGACCGCGAGTTCGCCATTTCCACCAAGGAATTCATTGGCGAAAAAGGCAAAGTCACCGGTTTGAAAACCGTTCGGGTGGAGTTCAAAGACGGCAAACTGGTGGAAATTCCCGGCTCCGAGAAAACCCTGAAAGCCGACCTGGTATTGCTGGCCATGGGTTTTGTGAACCCGGTGGCCACGGTAATGGAATCATTTGGTGTGGACAAGGACGCGCGGGGCAATGCCAAGGCCAGTACTGACTTGATCGGTGGCTACGCCACCAATGTGCCCAAGGTGTTTGCCGCCGGTGACATTCGCCGTGGCCAGAGTCTGGTCGTGTGGGCCATCCGTGAAGGGCGTCAGGCAGCGCGGGCGGTGGACGAGTTTTTGATGGGTTCCAGCGATCTGCCACGCTAGACACATCCATCCCTTATCATGCAAAAGCCGGGCTCACCGGCTTTTGTTATTTATGCACAGCCTTCCTGAACCCCTCGTCGAACTCCGCAACCTCACTTTTGGGTATGGGGAGCGCGTCATTCTTGACAACATCTCGCTGACCATTCCACGCGGCAAGGTGACGGCGCTAATGGGGGCCTCCGGCGGCGGCAAGACCACCGTTTTGCGATTGATTGGCGGTCAGTACCGCGCGCAAAAGGGTCAGTTGTTGCTGGTGGACGTGCTGGCAGTGAGGCACCTGAGCAAGACATTGGTCAACTCAATGAAAAAGACCTTTATGCGGCTCGCCGCCGCATGGGGATGCTGTTTCAGTTTGGTGCTCTGTTCACGGACGCCAATGTATTTGACAACGTGGCGTTTCCATTGCGGGAGCACACCGATTTGTCACCCGCCCTGATTCGCGACATCGTGTTGATGAAGCTCAACGCGGTCGGTTTGCGGGGCGCGCGGGATTTGATGC
>CAVVSV010000094.1:0-11620 GCA_963750805.1 uncultured beta proteobacterium | reverse complement strand
GCACCGGCCTCGATGCTGGCCAGCACATTGTCCTCATCGCCAAACATGGAGATGACCAGGGGCTCACACCGCGGGTGCAGGCGAATCGCATGGCGTATCACCGACAGGCCGCTGCCGTCGGGCAAGCCCAGGTCCGTCAGCAACACATCCAGGGTGTGATTGTCGTTATCCAGCCAGGCCTTGGCCTCGGCCACAGTCCCAACACACGCGGCCAATTCCAGTTGGGCGCAACGTGACACGCTGCCCGCAAAGTAATCCCGCATGGGCGGGTCGTCTTCAACCACCAGAACTCGCCACACCTGTGATACACCCCATCAAAGCAAGAAGCCCCACAGCATAGTCGCCATGAACGGGGCAGGCAATGTTTTGTCATCCCCCATTTGTGGGATGACAAAAGTCCAAATCAGCCTACGATCCTCTGTACCGAGAGTTGTGCCTGGGCAGGCCCTCCGGACTATTGTGGATTCAACTTCAAGGCGACTTTATGAAAACAAACCTGAGACAACTGACCCTGGCAGTGGTCAGTGCCGGCATGCTGGCCCTGGCTGGCTGCGGCGGGGGAGGCGGCGGTGATGACACCATCACCATGACCGGCGTAGCGGCCACCGGCGCCCCGTTTGTGGGCGCAACCATCGAGGTCTCCAGCAGCGCCGGCGTGGTCGGCACCAGCGACCCGGTAGGAGACACCGGCAAATTCAGCTTCAAGCTGGTCAAAGGTGCCCGACCGCCTTTTGTCTTGAAGGCCTCGCGCACCAACACGGATGGCGCGGTTGAATCCCTGGTCAGCGTGTATTCGGGTTCCGGCTCGACCGGTTCAGCCAACATCACGCCCATCACCAACCTGATTGCGTCGCGTCTGTCCCCCTCGGGCGACCCACTGAAGCTGGCCGCCGAATTGGCCGCAGCTCCCACAACCATAGACGCCAGCAAAATCACGGCGAAAGTCACGGAAGTCCAGCAGATTCTGGCTCCCATTCTTACCGCTACCGGTACCACGGCGTCTGACCCTTTGACCGCAGACTTCCCGACAAACGGCACCGGCTACGACCGTTTACTCGACTCCGTGAAGATCACGGTGACGCCGTCCAGCGCGACCACCACCAACATCGAAATTGGCGTGAAACAGCAGTTGGCGGATAACGCGGCACCGATCACGATTCAGTTTAACAACGCCACCGTACTGGCCGCCATCCCGGTCATGCCAACGATTGACGCGACGACTCTGGTGGCTTCAGGCACTTCGACACTGATCGCGCAGTATTTGGCGCAATTGAATGCCTGCTATGCCCTGCCAGTCACCACGCGTGTTAACAGCACAGTGACTAACGGACTGGCCACGGGTACGGCAGCCAACGTCGTCGCCACGGAATGCCGCAATGTGTTCTTCGGGAATGACCCGGCCAATTTCAAGGCCAACGGCAAGCTTGTTGGCCGTGACAACAACAATTTCGGGGCATTTACCAGCCTGTTCCGCACCGGTGCAACAGGACTTGTTTTCAGCCAGGGCACCTACGAGTTCACCCGCCAAAACGGTGACATTGTTGTTGGGTGGAAAGCCAGAGATGCCGCTGGCAACGAAAGTTATGACACCGACGTCGTTCGCAAGGACACTGACGGCAAGCTCAAGGCGATTGGTAACCTGTATGACTACTCCGGGGGCATCAGTGCGTACCACCAGTTGCGCAAATTCATAACATTGAATCAGTCGGGTTTTGATTACTACAGCACTGGCTATTCATTAAATGTTGACCTCAGTACTGGGGGGGCTGGAATTGGTGGCTCGATATTTGATCGGGTTGTTGTGACAACACCTAGGAACACAGTGATAGTTCTTAAACCCAAAACTGGCAATTCCAACCTGAATCTGGTGAAGTTTCCCGGCAACGTGGGGGGTGCAGAAATTGTGACAGGAACCAACTTTATTCGGTTAAACAGTGTGTATCTGGACTCGGCCAACACGGGCGACCCGGCAGTCAAAGACGTTTCACTGTTCTTTGCTGATAGAAGCGTCTTTACGGACGCCACTATTGCTGCCATCCCCGCGCAGAGTGTTTGGAAGTTTGACTACTATTTGGCAAGTGCTCCTGGAACCCTGGCAGCGACGCAAACCTACAAGACCCGGTCTCGCGCCATGACCATTGAAGAACTGAAGCAAAAAGGTCTTGCGTCATTGGCTCCTGCGAATATTGCCGGTGCTCAGGCACTTGCGTTCCCATCAGGAACCATTAACTGGAATAACGCAGCAAGCCTGAACTTTGGCTGGGTTGTTCCGAGCGGTGCACTTCCCCCAACTGCAATTACAGCTTACGGGGGGATCAATAACGTTGCTAACAGTGGGTTCAACGACTCATCCAAAGTGGGGTCAGAATCTCGCTCTGGAACGATCTTTTGCTCCAAAACAGGCGTGGGCGACAACCATTGCTCTGGTAATTCAAACAGCCCCTACGCAGCTGCTGTGTATGGTACGGGCCTTCAACTTCAGGCCACTGATTCTGCAGGGCGAGGCTTTGGCAGCTTCTTTGCCGCCTACCAACTGTAAGAGCTTCGTCAGGGTAAATCCGACTTGGCACGCTTCCTAGCCCCGCTTCGGCGGGGCTTTTTTTCGCCCATCGAAGGCGGCTATCCCTCTATGATTTGGTCCATGCCAAAGTCTGCCCCCACCACACACCTCCTCTACCTCCACGGCTTTCGCTCCTCGCCCCAATCCACCAAAGCCCGCCAGATGGCAGCCTTGATGACTGCGCGGTTCCCGGATGTGGTCTGGTGGTGCCCTCAGCTGCCGCCCTCGCCCCAGGCGGCGATGGAATTGATTGAAAACGGCACGGCAAGTTGGCCCAGGGCCACCATGTCGGTGATTGGCTCATCGCTGGGCGGTTTTTATGCCAGCTGCCTGGCTGCGCAGGTTCGCTGCAAATCCGTTCTCCTCAACCCGGCAGTTTTCCCGGCGCGCGATTTGGCCAAGCACATTGGCGTGCACACCAGTTGGCATGACCCCGCGGATACCTTCGTCTTCAAGCCTGAGTATGTGAATGAATTGGAGCGATTGTCCTCGTCACCGTTGAATAGTTCGCTATTTATTTCAGAGCAATCTCGAAGCACCACTTTTTTGATCGCCGCGAAAGGCGACGAGGTGCTGGACTGGCGCGAAATGACGGCCCGCTACCCCGGCGCCCAACTCAAGCTGCTGGAAGGTGGCGACCACGCACTGAGCGACTTTGACGATCACGTTGAAGAAGTACTTACTTTTCTGGGACTTGGGCAGGCGGCGAATTAGCTGTGGATTTGCGGGGACAATTCCCCCATGTATCTACTGTTTGATGAAGCCGGAAAATTTTTGGCCGGCAAGGTTCTCTCTGAATCGGATGCGTCCTCCCAGGTCGAGCTCGACAGCGGCAAACGCGTCAAGGTGAAAGCCGCCAATGCCTTGCTGAAGTTCGAGAAACCCGCACCCGCCGCGTTCGTGGCTGCGGCTCAGGCCCTGAGCCAGACCATTGAGCTGGAACTGGCCTGGGAATTCGCGGCTGACGACGAATTTGGCTTTGCCGATTTGGCACGCGACTACTTCTCCAGCGACGGCAAACCCGCCACGCTGGAGCAGCAGGCGGCCGCGCTGTATCGGTTGTTCGATTCCCCGCACTACTTCCGGCGCGCTGGCAAGGGGCGCTTTCGCAAGGCCCCGGCCGAGGTGATTGCACTGGCGCTGGCTGCGATCGAGAAGAAAAAGCAGATCGCCCTGCAAACCGAGCAATGGGTGGCTGACCTGAGCGGTGGCAGCTGCCCACAGCCGATTCGCGACCAGCTTTACAAGATTCTCTTCAAGCCTGACAAAAACGCGCCCGAATACAAGGCCGTGGTTGAGGCCTCGCGCGCCACGCATTTGCCACCGCTGGCCCTGCTGCAAAAGGCCGGGGCGATAGATTCGCCTTACCAGTTTCACTGGCGGCGGTTTTTGCTGGAGAATTTTCCCAAGGGCACAGGCTTCCCCGCGCTGGAGGCACCGCTCATCAAGGACGATTTGCCACTGGCTGCCGTGCAAGCGTTCAGCATCGATGACTCGGCCACCACTGAAATTGACGATGCGCTGAGCGTGCAGGGTCTTGGAACGGGTGAGGTCACGGTCGGTATCCACATTGCGGCGCCCGGCCTGGCGCTGCAAGCGGGCGACGCCATCGACAAAGTGGGCCGCGCCCGCATGTCCACCGTTTACATGCCTGGCTACAAGCTCACCATGCTGCCTGATGCCGTGGTGCAAAACTACACCCTGCAGGAAGGGCGCGATTGCCCGGCCGTGTCGCTGTATGTGACGCTGGATGAAGCCACGCTGGAAATCAGGAGTAGTGTCACCCGGCTGGAGCGGGTGTCGATTGCCGCCAATTTGCGACATGACCAGCTGGACGATGTGGTGACTGCTCCCTGGCTGGAAGATGCCAATTTTGAGCATGAAAATGCCCTGAAGTCCCCGCCCCTGGAGCGAAGCTCGCTATCATTTTTATACCGTCTGGCCAAAGACCTCAAGGCCAAACGCGAGGTGGTGCGGGGCAAACCCGAAACTTTCAACCGGCCGGATTACAACTTCCGGCTGGTCGGGAATGAAGGCAGGGAACCGGAGGGTACCGAGCAGGTCCTGATCAGCACCCGCCAGCGCGGCGCGCCGCTGGACTTGATCGTCGCCGAAGCCATGATCCTGGCGAACAGCACCTGGGGGCTGTGGATGGCCGAGCTGGGTGTGCCGGGCATTTACCGCAGTCAGGCCTCGATGTTGCCCGGCGTGAAGGTGCGCATGGGCACCAAGGCGTTGCCGCATGCCGGCATTGGCGTGAAGGCCTATGCCTGGAGCAGCTCGCCGCTGCGCCGCTACACCGACTTGGTGAACCAGTGGCAGATCATTGCCTGTGCACGCCATGGCAAGACGGCAGCGCTGGTGGCCCCGTTCAAACCCAAGGATGCCGAGCTCTTTTCCATCATCTCAAGCTTTGATTCGGCCTACTTTGCCTACAACGGATTTCAGGGCGGCATGGAGCGTTTCTGGACACTCAAGTATTTGCAGCAAAACGGCATCAGCGAAATCACCGCCACGGTGTTCAAGGAAGGCATGGTGCGCGCGGACGACATCCCGCTGGTGCTGCCCGTGGTGGGTGCCGCCAATCTGCCGCGCGGTGCCCATGTTCGGGTCAAGCTCGGCGACATTGACGAGATCACGCTGGATATCGTGGGCACGGTGCTGGAGCGACTCGATGCGCCGGCTGAAGAGGGTTCAGACCCGCCAAGCGACGATGGCCAGGATGACGAGGACGTGTCTGCCGGGCCGATTGCAATTGCCGTTGACATGAACGAGGCGGAAACCGGCACTGACCCGGAGCCCACGCCTGTTTCCGAGGCCGCCACCCTCTAAACTTGGGCCTCATGAACCTTCGGCAATTCAGCACCCTCCAGATCGCCTTGGGCATCTCGGTCGCCGTGCATGCCGTTTTGCTGACGGTGCGGTTTGTGGACCCCGAGTCGTTCAACCGCGTGTTTCAGGACACACCGCTGGAAGTCATTCTGGTCAACGCCCGTACCAACGAGAAGCCCGACAAAGCCAAAGCCATCGCCCAGACCAACATGGCAGGTGGCGGTGAAACTGAAAAAGGCCGCGCCACCACGCCCCTGCCGCCCAGCGCCTTGAGCGAAACGGGCGACACGCTGGAAGAGGCCGCAGCACGGCAAATCCAGACGCTGCAAGAGCAGCAAAACCTGCTGTTGGCCACGGTGAAAAACCAGCTCGCCGCATTGCCCCCGCCTGACCCCAACCAGCCCAGCACACAACCTGATCGCATGGCTGCTGAAGAAAAGCGCCGCCGACTGATCAAGCTGCTGGCCGAGATCGAGCGGCGCATCAACATGGAAAACGCGCGACCCAGAAAGCGCTACATCAGCCCCTCAACGCGTGAAGAGGCTTACGCAATTTATTACGACAAGGTCCGTCGGGCGATTGAAGACAAGGGCACGGAAAATTTTCCGGCCGTCGCCGGCAAAAAGCTATACGGCGAGTTGTCGATGCTGATCACCATCAACTTCGATGGCAAGATTTTGGCGACTGAAATTGTGGCAAGTTCCGGCAACAAAACACTGGACCGCCGTGCAGAAATCATTGCGAAAAGTGCGGGGCCGTTTGGCCCATTTAACGATTCACTGCGGGCCAAGGCAGAGCAAATCGTTTTGTCGTCCCGGTTCAACTTCACCCGCGACGAGACGCTTGAAACCAAGCTGACCGGGCAGTGATGGTCAAGAGTGTGTTGCGCTGGCTGGGCCTGGTCGCAATGGCGGCGCTGGCATTGCAAATCTTTTTCGTGGCCCGCATCGCGATGATGGTGGTGGTGGACCCGCAATCGACCGCATTTGAACGCTCCGAGGCCTGGCGCATCACGTCTGAAAAAGGCAATCTGCGTTGGCGTCAGCAGTGGGTGCCGTACAAACAGATTTCAGACCACCTCAAACGTGCCGTGATTGCCTCGGAGGACGATGGTTTTGCCAACCACGATGGTGTGGACTGGGACGCGCTGGAGAAAGCCTGGCAAAAGAACGCCAAAGCTGAAGCGCAAGCCGCCAAACGGGCACCGCCTGTGTCAACCAAGGCAAGCACTGCCAAGGCCCCCAAAGTGGTGGGAGGCTCCACCATCACCCAGCAGTTGGCCAAGAATTTGTTTCTCTCGGGCGAGCGCACGCTGCTGCGCAAAGGGCAGGAATTTGCACTGACTTTCATGCTGGAGCGACTGCTGGGCAAGGAGCGGATCCTGGAGATTTACCTCAACAGCGTGGAGTGGGGCGAAGGCGTTTTTGGGGCCGAAGCGGCGGCCCAGCAGTACTTCAAAAAACCGGCATCAAAACTGGCGCCGATTGAGGCCGCCCGGCTGGCCGTGATGTTGCCGCGCCCCAAATACTTCGAGAAGGTGCAGGGTTCGGGCTATCTGGCAGAACGCTCGGCCACCATTGCAGCGCGAATGGGTGGGGCAGAACTGCCCTGAGGGGAACCAAGCCTGCAACCATCTGCCGGGGCTCAGGGCACCATGGTCAGAAACAGGAAGGCGGCAAACAAAATCAGGTGAACGGCACCCTGCATCACCGTCGCGCGACCGCTGCCCAGCGTGAGGGTGCCAATGATCAGGGTCATGGTCAGAAGGACCAGTTGCATGGGCGGCAATCCCAACACCAGCGCAAAAGGAAACAGCGGCGACAGGGCAGCCACGACGGGGATGGTCAGACCAATGCTGGCCAGACCCGACCCCAGCGCCAGGTTCAGGCTGCTTTGCATACGATTGCCTCTGGCGGCCCGCACGGCAGCGCCGGTTTCAGGCAGCAGCACAATCAGGGCGATCACAACGCCGGCCACTGCTTGCGGCAATCCGGCTGCCGCAACACCGGCATCCAGCGCCGGTGCCAGCGCCTTGGCCAGCCCCACCACACCCAACAGCGACACGATCAGCAACCCCAAACTCGTCAAGGCTACCCCATTGGGGGGTGTGGCCGCATGGGAATCTTTGTCGGGACTGTCGCCGGCAATCACCACGGGCAAAAAGTAGTCTCGGTGGCGCACGGTTTGCACAAACACAAAGACCCCATACAAAACCAGTGACGCAATGCCTGCAAAGGCCAATTGGGCATTGCTGTAGGTGGGGCCGGTGGTAGTGGTCGTGAAACTCGGCAGCACCATGGTCAGGCCTGCCAAAGCCCCCAGGGCGGCCAGTGCCGGACTGGTTCCTTCCACCCGGTACCTCAGCACGCCGTGGCGAATTCCACCCACCACCAGACACAAACCGACTATCCCGTTGCTGGCAATCATGATGGCCGAAAAAACAGTGTCGCGCGCCAACGCGTTGGCACCAGCACCGCCAGCCAGCATCAGGGCCACAATCAGTGCCACTTCGATGATGGTCACCGCCACCGCCAGCACCAGCGTGCCAAAGGGTTCTCCGACACGATGGGCAACGACTTCGGCATGGTGAATGGCCGCCACCACAGCGGCAAACATGGTCAACGTGAGCACGGCCCCCAACAGCAAGCCAAGGGGGCGACCCCAGCTCAAGGCGAGAATGACCAGCGCCAGGGGCGGCAGGCCCAGACTCCACAGGGGAAGACCCGGAATTTTTGTCCACGGGGGACGCGATGAGTTTGGCGAAGTGGACATGGTTTTTATCTTTGACTTTTCAAGGCCTGAGGGTACAACGAGTATCGCTTTTCCCACCATAAATCCCTTCTTGGTGGGGGCTATGATCCAACCCATGCGCGTCAAACTCATGAGCTGGTTTTTGCTGGGATTGATCCGGATATTGACCGGTTCGCAAGCCCGCTGGTATGGCTGCCCGCCCAAAGCCGAGCAACGCATTTATTTCGCCAACCATCAAAGTCACGCCGACCTGGTGCTGATCTGGGCCGCCCTGCCGCACGACTTGCGCTCCATCACCCGTCCCATTGCGGCGCGCGACTACTGGACCAAAACGCCCTTCAAGCAGTGGATCACCACGGCGGTGTTCCACGCCATTTATGTATCACGCGAGCGCACTGCCAACGAAGACCCGCTGGAGCCGCTGTGCGAGGCGCTGGACCAGGGCGACAGCATCATTTTGTTCCCCGAAGGCACACGGGGCGCTGCAGAAGAGCCCGCCAGCTTCAAGGCAGGCCTGTACAACCTGGCCCTGAAATACCCCCATGTGGTGTTGGTGCCAGCCTGGATCAACAATGTGCAGCGCGTCATGCCCAAGGGCGAAGTGGTGCCGGTGCCGGTGTTGTGTTCGGTGACGTTTGGTGCACCCATGACGCTGCAAGACGGTGAAGAACGTCGCGCCTTTCTGGACCGGGCCCGAACCGCCGTGATTGCCCTTCGGGACGTCTGAGCCGCCACGATCCCATGCCAATCCACATGCAACCCGCGGTGTAAGTCCACATGTATTTCTACCTCAAGAACCTGACTGCCACCCAGCAGATCGGGGCCATGTTTGTGATTGTGTTTGGCCTGCTGCTGGCGGCCAGCATCACGTCGTTCATGCTGTCCCTGAGCGAGCACGGCGAAGGGGATGACGCAGATTCCAAACGCTATGAGCTGCGAAATTTCGACGGCATTCTTCGCACCAGCTGGATGATGATGTTTGTGTTCTGGGTTGGGTGGTTGGCTGGCGACTGGGTGGCCATAACACTGTTTGCTCTGGTGTCGTTTTTTGCGCTGCGCGAGTTCATGACGTTGTCCCCCACGCGCCGGGGCGACCACCGAAGCCTGGTGCTGGCTTTTTTTGTGGTGCTGCCCGCGCAATATTGGCTGGTGGGGTCAGAGCACTTCGATTTGTTCACCGTGTTCATCCCGGTGTATGTGTTTTTGCTCATTCCCGTGGTCAGCGCCCTGGCCAATGATCCGCAGCGTTTTCTGGAGCGCAATGCCAAGCTGCAGTGGGGCATCATGGTGTGCATCTATGGCATGAGCCATGTGCCAGCCCTGTTGTTGCTGGACTTCCCCAACTACGACAACAAGAACGCGTTTCTGGTTTTCTTTCTGGTGTTTGTGGTGCAACTGTGCGTGGTGCTGCAACACCTGATATCACGCAAACTCAAGCGGCCTCCGACGGCACCCAACATCAGCAAAAGCTTCAACTGGCGCAGCTGGCTGATTGCCGTATTTCTGGCCAGTGTGGCCGGGGCACTGCTGGCAGGCATCACGCCCTGGGTTCCCGGGACCGCGTTTGCGCTGTCGTTTTTGGCCTGTGCGGCGGGCACCCTGGGGCATCTGGTGATGAAGGCCTTGAAACGGGACCGGGGTATTCCCAGTTGGGGCGGGCAGATGGCCTCTGTCACCGGCGCAGGAGGACTGCTGGACCGGGTTGACGCCTTGTGTTTCGCCGCGCCTGTATTTTTCCACTCGGTACGGTGGTATTTTGGCTTGTAGTCCTTGTCAGTGCTTCATAGTTTGCTATGTAAAAGATAGTGTTGTGATGTCATGAGAATTCTGGGCATCGACCCCGGTCTGCGCACCACAGGTTTTGGCGTCATCGACATGGATGGCTCCAGCCTGAGCTATGTTGCCAGCGGCACCATCAGCACCACGCACCTTGAAAAGAGCCAGTTGCCCGCACGTTTGAAAGTGCTGTTTGACGGCGTGCGTGAGGTCATGCAACGCTACGAGCCCGACAGCGCCTCGGTGGAAATCGTTTTCGTCAATGTCAACCCGCAGTCCACCCTGTTGCTGGGTCAGGCGCGCGGGGCCTGCGTGACGGCTCTGGTGTCACAAGACCTGCCTGTGGCCGAATACACCGCGCTGCAAATGAAACAGGCGGTGGTCGGTTATGGTCGGGCCGACAAAACACAGATTCAGGAAATGGTGAAACGCCTTCTTAACCTGCCCGGTTTGCCCGGGCCCGATGCGGCCGACGCGCTGGGTCTGGCCATCACCCACGCCCATGCGGGCAAGGCCATGGCGCGTATGGCGGCCGCAAAAAGTGTGGGAGGTGGCATGGGCGGCGCAGTTGAGAAAGCCGTGAAAGCGTCGTACAGGGCAGGACGCAGCCGCTAAGCTTGGGGCAGGAACGAAGCACTTTGCCCTGTCAGGCAATGAGCTCCAGAATCAGCACCGCAAAAAACCCGAAGGCAGCAATCAGTGTCCACTTCAGCGTGAGCAATCCGTAACGCTTGAAACGTGGGTCGCCCGTCGCCGCGAAAAAGGCAAAAGACACACACGCACCCAGCAGCAAAAGCAGGATCAGCCAGCGAAACAGCAGCATGTGCCTAACCCACGCAGGCAACTCGCCGCTGGGCCGCCCCTAGTCGAGTGAGGCCTCTTGGCGGGCAGCGACCCGTGAAACGGTGGGGCGTGTGGGCCATATCACCAGGCCCGCGCCAACTGACCAAACCCGTTGGGGGCCTGCTTCTCGTCTTCAAACGTCACGACTTCCCAGGCATCGGTGTGTTTCAGCAGCTTGCGCAGCAACTGGTTGTTCAACTCATGGCCGGAGCGAAATGCGCTGTAGGCAGCCAGCAGGGGTTTGCCCAGCATGTACATGTCGCCCATCGCGTCCAGAATCTTGTGTTTGACGAATTCATCGTCATAACGCAGGCCGCCGGCGTTCAAGACCTTATAGTCGTCCATGACAATGGCGTTGTCCATGCCACTGCCCAGGGCCAGTCCGTTGACGCGCATCATTTCCACGTCTTTGGTAAAGCCAAAGGTGCGCGCGCGAGCAATATCGCGCGAGTAGGAATGCACACTCATGTCAAAGTCAACCCGTTGGCCCGTGGAATCCACAGCGGGGTGGTCAAAGTCAATTTCAAAACTGAGTGAATAGCCATGAAACGGCGAGAGGCGAGCCCAGCGCACGTTGTCGCCCTCGCCTGCCTTGACTTCAATCGGCTCCAGCACGCGGATGAAGCGGCGCGGCGCGTTTTGGAACTCAATGCCGGCCGACTGCAGCAGGAAAACAAACGAGGCGGCTGACCCATCCAGAATCGGCACTTCTTCGGCCGTGATGTCCACAAAGAGGTTGTCCACACCCAAGCCCGCGCAGGCGGACATCAGGTGCTCGACCGTCGACACCCGCGCCCCTCCGCTGGCGACGCGCGTAGCGAGGCGGGTGTCCGTCACCGACAAGGCGTCCATGGGAAT
>CAVVSV010000093.1:0-54575 GCA_963750805.1 uncultured beta proteobacterium | reverse complement strand
TTTATGTTAATTTTTACTTTGACGAGTACGTATTGCTACCTTTTCTAACAATACTAATCTAGAAACCACTACTAACGATAATATCATTTCGCCAAAAGTAGGTTTGGTATTCCAACCAACCAAAACAAACTCTGTATTTGCTAGTTACTCTGATTCGTTTGTGTTGAATACCGGAACAGACAAAAATTTAAATGCCTTACCACATTCTACAATCGACCAATACGAAATCGGAGTTAAAAACGAATTCTTCAAAGGGCATTTGGTAGCCAATCTGACAACGTATCTCATCGACTATAGCAATTTGGCGCAAACTGATTTTAGCGATGGAAACACCAATACCAACATCAAAGAATTAGCCGGAGCGTATCAAAGTAAGGGCGTTGAAATAGATATTACGGCACACCATAAAGGTTTGAGAGTGATAGCTGGGTATAGTTTCAATGAAACCAAATACACCAAAAGCAACATCTATGATGCCGGAACGTATTTGCGTTTTTCACCAAAACATACGGCTAACGCGAGTGCCTTTTATACATTTGAAACGACTCCATTAAAAGGATTGGAATTAGGCTTACAATCGACCTACATTGGAGAACGTTTGGGTGGCAGACTCCGACCAAACAATGCTTCTACTCCAGCAGAACTAGCAAGAACACCTATTCCTGTGGATGGATTTTTACAGTTTGATGCCTCTATAGGATATTCAATTAAAAACTTCACTTTCAGAGCAAAACTGGCTAATTTAGGAAATGCTTTGAGTTATTATGTGTATGATGACAATACCGTTACTCCAATTGCTCCGAGAATGTTGACGAGCACGGTTTCTTATAAATTCTAAATTATACTTTAAATGAAACAAGCTACTATCAGAAACCTCCACCGTGATTTAGGGTATTTTTACATTGGATTAATTATATCATTTGCCTTTTCAGGGATTATGATGAACCACCGCGAAAATTGGCATCCTGAAAAATACACGGTTGAAACCAAAACCATTCAGGTAGCATTGCCAACCGAAGATAAAATCAGCGAACCTTTTGCTGACTCATTAGGAAAAGTATTGGGAATTGACGATAAGATCCGACGTCACAGTGTAAAGAAAGGAACTTTTAAAATTTCCTTTGAAAAGCATGATGTCGAAATAGATATGGCAACGGGAAAAGGAGAAATAGTATCGTTTCAGAAAACTCCACTCATAAGCCACATGATGAAACTGCATAAAAACACTTCTAACTGGTGGATTTATTACTCGGATATCTTTGGTTTTTCTTTAATAACGATAGCCATTACAGGAGCCATAATGATTCCAGCCGGTAAATTTACCTTTAAACGAAGAGGATGGAAATTGGCCCTAGCCGGATTGCTATTCCCTTTGCTATTTCTATTTTTATTTGGTTAATAGAAAATGAAAAGCTCCCAATTCGGGAGCTTTTTTTATGAAGAAAAGTTTTATCTTTATTTAAAATAAATTTTATGGCAAAAATTACATATCTATTGGGTGCTGGTGCTAGTTATAATGCTTGTCCTATTTTGGAAAATCAAGCTGAGATGATGATTGAAGTTGCAAGCAAGGAAATTAGCAGATTAAATATTATGCGTGCTAGTGATGGTGTATGGATGAATTATGATTTTAAAGACAAGAAGTATCTAAATATATCTAATAAAAATGAATATCAAATATTATGGTATATAGGATACTTCGGTGAAAAAGCTAAAGAATTTGGTACAATTGATACTTATGCAAAAAAACTAAATTTAAACCAAGAGTGGAATGAGTACAAACTGCTAAAAATGTCTGTAAGTATTTTTTTTGATTTATGGGAAAATTTCTATTACCAACAATTTTATATTAGTGAAGGTAATTATTTTAATAAAATTGATAATAGATACAAATCACTATTCTCTGTGTTATTAAACGAGAATAATGGAAATATTGAATTAAATTCTGATTTCAAATTTTTGACTTGGAATTATGATTTACAATTAGAAGAAACGCTTAATCTTTTTTTGAGAGATAAAAATGACCTACATAATGTAGATAAACTATTAAAATTTAAAAGCGATAATAAAGAGAATGTTGTTTCTGGCCATTCTGGGCCTGGATTTCATCCTGACCACGTTGATGTTCAGTATCTGAGCCTCAGCGCTTCTGCACATATCCAATTTTTGAAATATTGAGGTTAACCTTTATGCAACGTTCTAAAACAGATTTTTGGGTGGGGCTGTTTGTGCTGATCGGCACGGCGGCCATTTTGTTTTTGGCGCTGCAGTCTGCCAATCTCTTGACCCTGAGCTTTCAGTCCGGGTACAAAGTAACAGCCAAGTTTGACAATATTGGCGGCCTCAAGCCCAAAGCAGCTGTCAAAAGTGCGGGTGTGGTGGTGGGCCGCGTGGAATCCATCACCTTTGATGACAAGTCTTTCCGGGCGCTGGTGACACTGTCCATGGAAAACCGCTACGCTTTCCCCAAAGACAGCTCTCTCAAAATTTTGACCAGTGGGTTGCTGGGAGAGCAGTACATTGGCATTGAAGCGGGCGCGGGTGAAAAGATCCTGGCGGCGGGGGACAGCATTTCTGCAACACAATCAGCGGTGGTGCTGGAAAATCTGATCAGTCAATTTTTGTACAGCAAGGCATCGGATGGCGGTTCAACCGCCGAGGGAAAAGATAAAAAATGAGCTTATGGAATTTGCAAACGAAATCGGGGAATAACAAGCATTCGCCCCGGCATGCGGCATTGGTGGTGGCCCTGGCCAGTGTGCTGGTGGCCGGCTGCGCCACCGGCCCGAACGCGAATCCACGCGACCCGATGGAGCCGTTCAATCGAGGCGTGTTTGGTTTCAACGAGGCGTTGGACAAGGTTGTGATCAAACCCGTGGCAACGGTCTACAAGGCTGTCACGCCTGAACCTGTTCGCGATGGCGTGGGGCATTTTTTTGCCAATCTGGAAGATGCCTGGTCTGCATTCAACAGCGTGTTGCAATTCAAACCCCAGTCAGCACTGGACAACTTCATGCGCTTCATGGTCAATACAACATTGGGTCTGGCGGGTGTGATTGATGTCGCCAGTGACATGCGCCTGGAGCGCCACCCCGAAGACTTTGGCCAAACCCTGGGGCACTGGGGCATGGCATCGGGGCCGTTTGTGATGCTGCCCGTGTTGGGGCCTTCCACCCTGCGTGATACCGTTGCCTTGCCGGTCGATTTCAAGGGGGACATCGTTGCCAACGTGGAACACGTAGCCAGCCGCAATTCGCTGAAAGCACTGAATATCGTCGATGTGCGCGCATCGTATTTGAACGCGTCGTCGGTCATTGAAGACGCTGCACTGGACAAATATTCCTTCACCCGAGATGCTTATTTGCAGCGCCGTCAATATTCCGTGTTTGACGGCAATCCGCCGTACGAAGAAGCGAAAGACCCCACGCCTTCCCAATAAGGGAAGTGCAATTTTGAAAGCAGGAAATGAATCGTCGAATTTTGAATGGATGCCTTGCCGCCTCTTTGTGCGGACTGATGGTATGGACCGCGCTGCCAGCAAGCGCCGCCGATGAAGCGCCGGATGCCTTGATCAAACGCCTGTCTGTCGATGTGCTGGACAGCATTCGGTCAGACAAAGCCATTCAGGGCGGCGACCTCTCACGGGTCGTGGCATTGGTGGACACGAAAATCATGCCCAATGTCAACTTTCAGCGCATGACGGCGTCTGCGATTGGGCCGGCTTGGCGCCAGGCTACCCCCGAGCAGCAAAAACGCTTACAGGAAGAGTTCAAGACCTTGCTGGTACGCACCTATGCGGGTGCTTTGTCTCAGGTCAGCGACCAAGTCATTGTGGTGAAGCCTCTGCGGGCGGCTGCTGATGACAACGAAGTCACCGTTCGCTCTGAAGTTAAAGGCCGGGGCGACCCCATTCAGCTGGACTACCGGCTTGAGAAAACCCCAGGGCAAGGTGCCGGCTGGAAAATTTACAACCTGAATGTGCTGGGCGTGTGGCTGGTCGAGACCTACAAAAGCCAGTTTTTTCAGGAGATTAATGCCAAGGGAATTGATGGCCTGATTGCTGCGCTGGCTGAACGCAACAAGTCCAATGCGGCATCGGCGAAAAAGAACTGACCATGCTGGCTTTGCCGTCTGAACTCACCCAAACCCAGGCCACACAATGCCTGAAGGGTCTGTTGCTGGGCCTGAAAGCAATTCCGGAAAAGGACGTCGTGCTGGACGCGTCTGCATTGACCCAATTTGATTCGGCCGCCTTGGCTGTTTTGCTCGAATTCCGCCGGGAAGCGATCGCACTCGACAAACGCTTTTCCGTGAAGGGCATGCCGCCAAGATTGGGCAGTCTGGCGATGCTGTATGGGGTTACGGAACTGCTGCCGGTGGCTTCGCCTGCCCACTGATTAAAATAGCGGGCTACATGCCAGCGATCTCCTTTCAGTCCGTCACCAAAACCTACCCCTCTCCCCGCGGTCCCAAAGGTTCAAGCTTTACAGCCGTTGACCAGGTCAGCCTGGACATTGAAGAGGGCGAATTCTTCGGTTTGCTGGGGCCCAATGGCGCAGGCAAAACTACCATGATCAGCATTCTGGCGGGGCTGACACGTGCGACATCCGGCAAGGTCAGCGTGCTGGGCAGTGACGTTCAAACCGATTACGCCAACGCCCGCCGGAAATTGGGGGTAGTGCCGCAGGAACTGGTGTTTGACCCCTTCTTCAGCGTTCGTGAAATGCTGAGATTGCAATCCGGCTACTTCGGTGTGAAAAACAACGATGCCTGGATTGACGAATTGCTGGAGAGTCTGGGTCTGAGCGACAAAGCCGCCTCCAATATGCGTCAACTCTCTGGCGGCATGAAGCGCCGAGTGCTGGTGGCGCAGGCCTTGGTGCACAAACCGCCGGTCATCGTGCTGGACGAACCCACGGCTGGCGTTGATGTGGAGTTGCGCCAGACCTTGTGGCAGTTCATTGCCAAACTCAACAAGCAGGGCAGTACCGTGTTGCTGACCACCCACTATCTGGAAGAAGCCGAGGCGCTTTGTGGGCGCATCGCCATGCTGAAAACCGGTAAGGTCGTTGCTCTGGCAGACACCTCGGTCCTTTTGAAGGCAGCCTCCAGCAATGTGTTGCGCTTTAAAATTGATAGCGAACTTCCCAAGCAGCTCAAGGACAAGGCGCGTATTACAGGTCGAATTGTTCAGTTTCCGGCGCATGATGCTGCGGAAATTGAGCAATACCTGGCGGCTGTGCGGGAAGCGGGCCTGGTGGCGCAAGACGTGGAAATCCGCAAGGCCGATCTGGAGGATGTATTCCTGGATGTGATGGCCGGTAAAGGTCAGGCGATGCAGGAGAAATCAACATGACGGGTTGGCAGGCGCTGCTTTACAAGGAAACGCTTCGATTCTGGAAGGTCGCGTTTCAGACCGTGGCGGGCCCGGTCCTCACGGCCATGTTGTATTTGCTGATCTTTGGCCATGCGCTGGAAGATCATGTCAAGGTGTACGACCAGGTCAGCTACACCTCGTTTCTGGTGCCGGGCCTGGCCATGATGAGCCTGCTGCAAAACGCGTTCGCCAACAGCTCCTCGTCGCTGATCATGAGCAAGGTCATGGGTAATCTGGTTTTCCTGCTGCTCACGCCGCTCTCGTACATGAACTGGTTTGTGGCCTATGTGGGGGCGTCAGTGATCCGCGGCTTGATCGTCGGCCTGGGTGTATTCGCTGTCTCAGCCCTATTTACCCAGGTGAGTTTCGTCGCACCGCTATGGATTCTGGTGTTTGCCGTGATGGGGGCCGCCTTGATGGGGACCTTGGGGCTGATCGCCGGGTTGTGGGCGGAAAAATTTGACCAGCTGGCCGCGTTTCAGAACTTCGTGGTGATGCCCATGACGTTTTTGAGCGGCGTGTTTTACTCCATTCACTCGCTGCCCGCATTCTGGCAAGGCGTGAGCCACCTCAACCCGTTTTTCTACATGATCGACGGCTTTCGCTACGGCTTTTTTGGCGTGAGCGACGTGTCACCCTGGCTCAGTGTGAGCGTGGTCGGTACGGCCTTGCTGGTGGTGAGTGCCATTGCCATGCATCTGCTACGCATTGGTTACAAGATCCGGAGCTGATTCCATGTCTAAATCATTCCGAATAGGTCGTTGCTTTGCCTTGCCGTGCCACAGCACCGTCCGCGGCCTCGCGCCTAATCTCGGACCAATTTAGACACGGAATACTTTACTTATGACTGCTGACGACCTCAAATCCATCATCACCACCAACCTCAACTGTTCGCATTGCGAACTTGAGGGCGATGGTCGCCATTGGTACGCCACCATTGTGTCGGCCGAGTTTGAGGGCAAGCGCGCCATCCAGCGGCACCAGCGGGTTTATGCCACCCTGGGTGCGAAAATGCACACCGACGAAGTCCACGCTTTGTCCATGAAAACGTTTACCCCCGCAGAATGGGCCAATCAGGCCTGACGACGATAGATTCAGATGGATAAATTATTGATTCGGGGCGGTCGCGCCCTGCACGGCGAGGTACGAATTTCGGGGGCCAAAAATGCCGCCCTGCCTGAGCTGTGCGCCACCCTTTTGACGGCGCAGACTGTCACACTGGCCAATGTGCCCAGTCTGCAAGATGTGTCCACCATGCTCAAGCTGATCCGCAACATGGGTGTGGGCGTTGAGCGCGGGGAAGACGGCACGGTCACCATCCATGCCGGTTCGCTGACGTCGCCCGAGGCTCCCTACGACCTGGTCAAAACCATGCGCGCGTCCGTGCTGGCGCTGGGGCCACTGTTGGCCCGATTTGGCGAGGCCACCGTGTCTTTGCCTGGCGGTTGCGCCATTGGTTCTAGGCCGGTGGATCAGCACATCAAGGGCCTGCAGACCATGGGCGCCGAGATCACTGTGGAACACGGCTACATGATCGCCCGTCTGCCGCAGGGCCGTACCCGCCTGAAGGGCGCGCGCATTGCGACTGACATGGTCACCGTCACCGGGACCGAGAATTTGCTGATGGCTGCCACGCTGGCAGAAGGCGAAACCATTCTTGAGAATGCGGCGCAAGAGCCCGAGATTCCGGATTTGGCGGAGATGCTCATCAAGATGGGCGCCAGGATTGAGGGTCACGGCACCAGCCGCATTCGCATCCAGGGTGTCGGGCAATTGCACGGCTGTCACCATCAGGTGGTGGCGGACCGCATTGAAGCGGGTACTTTTTTGTGTGCGGCGGCGGCCACGGGGGGCGACATCGTGCTGAAACACGGGCGCGCTGACCACCTGGAAGCCGTGATTGAAAAGCTGCGGGATGCCGGCGCCATCGTGACCGCCCTTGAGGATGGCATTCGCATCCAGTCAAGCGGGCGACTAAAAAGCCAGAACTTCCGCACCACCGAGTACCCCGGCTTTCCGACCGACATGCAGGCCCAGTTCATGGCGCTCAATTGCATTTCCCATGGCACGGCCAAGGTGACTGAAACCATTTTCGAGAACCGCTTCATGCACGTGAACGAGATGGTGCGCCTGGGCGCCAACATCCAGATTGATGGCAAGGTGGCCGTGGTGGAGGGAGTGGCCAAATTGTCGGGTGCCACCGTGATGGCGACCGACTTGCGCGCCTCGGCCAGCCTGGTGATCGCCGGCCTGGTGGCGGATGGCCAGACTGTGGTGGACCGCATCTACCACCTGGACCGGGGTTACGACCAGATGGAAGCCAAACTGCGCGGCCTCGGTGCCGACATTGAAAGGGTGAAATGATCACCATTGCCTTGTCCAAAGGGCGAATTTTTGAAGAAACCCTGCCCCTGCTGCTGGCGGCCGGCATTGAGGTGCTGGAAGACCCTGAGAAATCCCGCAAGCTCATTTTGACAACCAACCAGCCGGATGTGCGAGTGCTGGTGGTGCGGGCAACAGACGTGCCCACTTACGTGCAATATGGCGGGGCCGACCTGGGCATCACCGGCAAAGACACCCTGATCGAGCACAACGCGGATTGGGGCGGCAGCACCAGTTCGGCCGGCCTGTACCAGCCGCTCGACTTGCAAATTGCCAAGTGCCGCATCAGCGTGGCGGTGCGGGCCGATTTTGACTACGCCTCAGCCGTCAAACAGGGCAGTCGCCTGCGTGTAGCCACCAAGTACGTGGCGATTGCACGCGACTTCTTCGCCACCAAGGGTGTGCACGTGGATTTGATCAAGCTGTATGGCAGCATGGAACTGGCGCCGCTCACAGGTCTGGCCGACGCCATTGTGGATTTGGTCTCTACCGGCAACACCCTCAAGGCCAACCACCTGGTCGAAGTCGAACACATCATGGACATCAGTTCGCGCCTGGTGGTCAACCAGGCCGCACTCAAGCTCAAGCAGGCACCCATCCGCAAGATCATCGATGCCTTTGCGCAGGCTGTGGCAGTGCGGGCTGCCGCCTGAACCACAATTAAAACCTTTGTTTTTGCTATGACTTTGGCAGCTAATCCAGCCCGTCTCTCAACGACTTCCAGCACATTTGATGCGGATTTCAAGGCGCGTCTGCATTGGTCTGATGACACTGATGCCGCCATCGATCTGGTCGCCGCTGATATTTTGCGGGACGTCAAGCTGCGCGGAGATGCCGCAGTGTTGGAGTACACCAACCGCTTTGACCGTATGGGGGCGTCCTCGGTCTCCCAGCTCGAGTTGACGCAGACTGAGCTGAAGGCGGCCTTTGACGCGATTCCCGCTGCACAGCGTGAGGCGCTGCAGGCCGCCGCCCAACGGGTTCGCAGCTACCACGAGCGCCAGAAAAAGGCGAGCGGTGAGAGCTGGACCTATCGTGACGACGACGGCACGTTGCTGGGTCAAAAAGTCACTCCCCTGGACCGCGTGGGCATCTACGTGCCCGGTGGCAAAGCCACTTACCCGTCCAGTGTGCTAATGAACGCGATTCCGGCCCATGTGGCGGGGGTCGGTGAAATCATCATGGTGGTACCGACGCCCAACAACGAGAAAAACGCCATGGTGCTGGCGGCCGCTTACTTGGCGGGTGTGACGCGGGCATTCACAATCGGCGGTGCACAGGCTGTTGCGGCTCTGGCTTACGGCACAGCGACCATTCCCAATGTGGACAAGATCACGGGTCCTGGCAATGCCTATGTGGCCGCCGCCAAGCGCCGCGTGTACGGAACCGTCGGCATCGACATGATCGCCGGCCCCAGTGAAATTTTGGTGCTGGCCGATGGCACCACGCCACCGGAATGGGTGGCGATGGACCTGTTCAGCCAGGCAGAACACGACGAACTCGCACAAAGCATTTTGTTGTGCCCTGATTTGGCTTACATCGACCAGGTGCAGGCTGCCATTGCCCGTTTGCTGCCCGATATGCCGCGGGCTGAAATCATTGCCAAGTCGCTGAACGGGCGCGGCGCCCTGATCCACACCCGCAGCATGGAAGAGGCCTGCAACATCAGCAATTCCATCGCGCCTGAGCATCTGGAAGTCTCCAGCCGGGACCCGCATCGCTGGGAGCCTTTGCTCAAGCACGCGGGCGCGATCTTCCTGGGGGCCTTTACCAGCGAGAGTCTGGGCGACTATTGCGCGGGCCCCAACCACGTGTTGCCGACCAGTGGCACAGCGCGATTTTCCAGCCCGCTGGGTGTGTACGATTTTCAGAAGCGCAGCAGCCTGATTGAGGTCAGCGAGCAGGGCGCACAAACGCTGGGCAGGATTGCATCGGTACTGGCGCATGGCGAGGGGCTGCAGGCCCACGCCCGTGCTGCCGAGATGCGTTTGAAGGGGTGATGCTTCCATGACCCTGGTTCAGGCACTCATAAAAAAACGCATCCGTCAGGACGTGCAGTCCATGCACGCCTACGCCGTTCAGGACTCGGCCGGCATGGTCAAGCTGGATGCGATGGAAAACCCGCATCGCCTGTCGCCCGAGTTGCAGGCCGAATTGGGCCAGCGACTCGGCGCTTTGGCGCTCAACCGCTACCCTGACAAACGGGTAGACGATCTGCGTCACGCGCTGGCCGCCTATGCGCAGATGCCGGACGGTTTCGACATCATGCTGGGCAATGGTTCGGACGAGCTGATTTCCCTGCTCGCCATGGCCTGTGATGTCCCTGCAGACACTGCGACAGATGCCAAACCCGTCATCCTGGCCCCGGTGCCAGGTTTTGTGATGTACGCCATGAGCGCCCAATTGCAGGGGCTGGATTTTGTGGGCGTGCCCCTGACCGCGGATTTTGAGCTGGATGAGACCGCGATGCTTGCGGCAATCGCGCACCATCGGCCTGCCATTGTTTATTTGGCCTATCCCAACAACCCCACGGCCAATTTGTGGGACGAAGCCGCTATGGCCAAAGTGGTGGCTGCCGCCCGGCTGACGGGTAGCCTGGTGGTGCTGGACGAGGCTTACCAGCCTTTTTCCAGCCGCAGCTACATCGACGTGATCCGCCGCAATCCGGCAGAGCACGCCCATGTACTTTTGATGCGCACCATGAGCAAGTTTGGGCTCGCGGGTGTTCGCTTGGGTTACATGATGGGGCAGCGAGAGCTGATCGGCCATATCAACAAGGTGCGCCCGCCCTACAACATCAGCGTGCTGAACTATGAATGCGCCCTCTTCGCGCTGGAACATGCCGATGTGTTCGCTGCGCAGGCCGCTGAATTGCGCGCCCAACGCGCCCGCTTGATGGCAACCTTGCATGCCATGCCGGGCATCAAGGTGTGGCCCAGCGACGCCAACATGATTCTGGCGCGGGTGCTGGGGGAGGGCGACCGGGCTCAACATGTGTTTGATGGCCTGAAGGCACGGGGTGTGCTGATCAAGAACGTTTCTAAAATGCATCCATTGCTGGCCAACTGTTTGCGTTTAACGGTCGGCACAGACGCTGAAAACACGCAGATGCTGGCCGCGCTGCAGGAATCCTTATGACCACCACTTACCCGCTGACTGAAGTCCCCATTTCAAACCCGCCCCGCATCGCGGAGGTGTCGCGCAACACGGCTGAAACACGCATTCGCGTCAAGGTGAACCTGGATGGCACGGGTCAATCGCGCCTGTCTACCGGGATTGGTTTCTTTGACCACATGCTGGACCAGATTGCCCGACATGGAATGATCGACCTGGACATCCAGGCCGAAGGCGACCTTCACATTGATGGCCACCACACGGTGGAAGATGTGGGCATTACCCTTGGTCAGGCGGTTCACAAGGCCGTCGGCGACAAAAAAGGCATCCGGCGTTACGGCCATGCCTATGTGCCGCTGGATGAGGCGCTGAGCCGGGTCGTGATCGACTTCTCGGGCCGCCCTGGCCTGGTGATGGACGTGCCCTTCAAGAGCGGCATGATCGGTACCTTTGACAGCCAGCTGGCCCATGAGTTTTTTCAGGGCTTTGTGAACCACGCGTTTGTCACCTTGCACATCGACAACCTGAAGGGCGAAAACGCCCACCATCAGGCTGAAACCGTGTTCAAGGCGTTTGCCCGCGCGCTGCGCGCTGCGTTGGAGCTGGATCCGCGCTCCATGGGAACCATACCGTCCACCAAAGGCAGCCTGTAGGATTTTTCGAATAAAATCGGGCTCAAGTCCCCGTCCTGTGGCCGTTGTTAGCTATACATTCAGTAGCACCCATCTGATAATTTTGACATGAGTTCGCAGCCCAATCAGCTGATTTCCAAAACCGTTGCCGTGGTGGATTACGGCATGGGCAACCTGTTCTCCATGGCCCAAGCCGTTCGCGCCGCTGCCGTGGGATCGGGTTACACCGTGGTCATCACAGCGGATCCGGACGAAGTTCGCGCCGCGGACCGTGTCGTGTTGCCGGGTCAGGGCGCCATGCCGGACTGCATGTTTGATCTGGAAGACTCAGGCATGAGAGAGTCCGTGCTGGAGGCCGCAGCCAGCAAGCCCCTGTTTGGCGTCTGCGTGGGCATGCAAATGCTGCTGGACCACAGCCACGAGGGCCGCAAGGAATCGCCCGGCGCAGGCACCCCTGGCCTGGGGCTGATTCACGGCGAAGTGATCAAATTTGACCTGGCGGGGCGGCTCCAACCCGATGGCAGTCGCTACAAGGTACCGCAAATGGGGTGGAATCAGGTGTACCGCAACAACCACGGTGGCGCCCCCCACCCGGTCTGGGGGGACGTGCCAGACGGGAGTTACTTCTACTTTGTACACAGTTTTTATGCCCAACCGTCTGATGCGCGCCACAGCGTGGGCGAAGCCGACTATGGGAGTCGCTTCTCAGCTGCCATTGCGCGCGATAATATTTTCGCAACCCAATTTCACCCAGAAAAAAGCGCCGCCCACGGTTTGGCCCTCTACCGAAACTTCCTGTCCTGGAATCCCTGATCTCCACTCGTTGCCTCGCGCCTCATGCTGCTCATTCCTGCTATCGACCTGAAAGATGGTCAATGTGTCCGCCTCAAACAAGGCGACATGGACCAGTCCACCACCTTTGGAGAAGACCCCGCACTGATGGCCCGGACCTGGGTTGACAAAGGTGCGCGACGTTTGCATCTGGTGGATTTGAACGGCGCGTTTGCGGGTCACCCTAAGAATGAAATGGCGATTCGCAAGATTCTGAAATCGGTGGGTAGCGAGGTCGACGTGCAGTTGGGCGGTGGCATTCGCGATCTGGACACGATTGAGCGTTATCTGGATGCCGGTTTGCGTTACGTGATCATTGGCACGGCGGCCGTCAAAAACCCGGGTTTCCTGCAAGATGCCTGCACGGCGTTCGGCGGCCACATCATCGTGGGTCTGGACGCACGCGAAGGCAAAGTGGCCACCGACGGCTGGAGTAAGCTCACCCGCCATGACGTGATCGACCTGGCCAAGAAATTTGAAGACTACGGCGTTGAGTCCATCATTTACACCGACATCGGCCGCGACGGCATGCTGTCGGGCATCAACATCGAAGCCACTGTCAAGCTGGCGCAAGCGCTCACCATTCCCGTGATTGCCTCGGGCGGCCTGTCCAATATGGCCGACATAGAAGCCCTGTGTGATGTCGAGGAAGAGGGAATTGAAGGCGTCATTTGTGGGCGCGCCATTTACTCGGGTGATCTGGACTTTGAAGCCGCGCAAGAGCGGGCAGATGAGTTGAATGGCTAGGAGCCTTGACGGCAGAGCGTTCTGCTTCGTGTCCCCCACCCGCTGCGCGGGTTCCTCCTTAACCTGCGCATAACGCTCTGCTGCCCAAGCTCCCAGAGATATGGCTCTCGACGGTGCTGTTTTGGATTCCTATGCTAGCTAAACGAATCATCCCCTGCCTGGACGTGACTGGTGGCCGCGTCGTTAAAGGCGTCAACTTTGTCGAGTTGCGTGATGCCGGCGATCCGGTGGAAATTGCTGCGCGTTACAACGAGCAGGGCGCGGACGAACTCACGTTTCTGGACATCACCGCCACCAGCGATGATCGTGGCTTGATCCTGCACATGATCGAGGCCGTGGCGTCGCAGGTTTTCATTCCGCTCACGGTGGGCGGCGGCGTGCGAACCGTGGACGATGTGCGTCGCTTGCTCAATGCGGGCGCGGACAAAACCAGCTTTAACTCGGCGGCCATCGCCAATCCGCAAGTCATTGAAGACGCCTCAGCCAAATATGGTGCCCAATGCATTGTGGTAGCCATTGATGCCAAACGCCGCTCGGCTGAAGATGCGAAGCGTCACACCTTGAATGGCGAAGAAATTGGCCCCGGCTGGGACGTATACAGCCATGGCGGGCGCAAAAATACCGGCATGGACGCCGTGATGTGGGCGGTCGAAATGGCTCGGCGTGGTGCGGGTGAGATTCTGCTCACCAGCATGGACCGTGACGGTACCAAGTCGGGCTTCGATTTGGCGTTGACCCGGGCGGTGAGTGATGCCATCGACATTCCGGTCATTGCCTCAGGCGGCGTGGGCACATTGGATGACCTTGTCAACGGCATCAAAATCGGTGGTGCCGACGCAGTGCTTGCGGCCAGCATCTTCCACTATGGCGAATTCACGGTGGCTCAGGTCAAGGCCCGCATGGCTGAATGTGGCATTCCGGTCCGGATCTAGATCAAAAAGCACCAAAGTCCTCGTCATTATTGAATAGTTTGCTATCTAAATGATAGTAATTGGCGGACAGCAAAAATGCCTGACAATCCTTCACATGAACTGGTTAAACGACGTCAAGTGGGATGAAAAGGGCCTGATCCCTGTGATTGCTCAGGAAGTGGGCAGCAACGATGTGTTGATGTTTGCCTGGATGAATCGCGAGGCTTTGCAGGAGACAGTTCGCTTGGGCCGCGCCGTTTATTTCAGCCGCTCCCGCAACAAGCTCTGGGCCAAGGGCGAAGAATCGGGCCATGTGCAAACCGTTCACGAGATTCGCATGGATTGCGACAGCGACGTGATTCTGCTCAAGGTCACTCAGTTGGGGCACACGCCCGGAATCGCCTGCCATACCGGCCGCCATAGCTGCTTTTTCAGCGTGCTGAAGAACGGGGTGTGGGAAGCTGTTGATCCCGTCTTGAAAGATCCGGAGTCCATCTACAAATAACCGTATGCAAAATTCACACGATGCCCTGGCCCAATTGGCCGAAGTGATTGAAAGTCGCCTGCCCTCTCGCGGTGGTGACGCAGACACCAGCTACGTGGCGCGGCTGCTAAATAAAGGTCCTGACGGATTTTTGAAGAAAATTGGCGAAGAAGCCACGGAAGTGGTGATGGCTGCCAAAGACGCCGATGCAGGGGGTGACAAGTCCAAGGTGGTGAACGAAGTGGCAGATTTGTGGTTTCACTGCATGATCGCGCTGGCGCACTACGGCCTGCGGCCCGCCGACGTGATCGCCGAACTGGAGCGCCGTGCAGGGACCAGTGGCATTGAAGAAAAGGCCCTGCGCAAAGCGCTGGCGCGTGAGGCTGGTTGATTGGCAAGCTCCCCTAACATTGACCGAAATTTCGACTTCTCCTGTCATGCACTCAGACCCACATTGCCTTTTTTGCAAAATCATCGCGGGCAAGATTCCCTCGAAACTGGTTTACCAGGACGATGAAATTTACGCTTTTCACGATATCAACCCATGGGCACCCGTGCACTTTTTGATGATTCCCAAAATGCACATACCTTCGTTTGCGCAGTTGGGTGCCGAACATGTGGGCCTGATGGGGCGCATGATGGTGCTGGCTCCCAAGCTGGCGTTGGAACAGGGCTGTCGTCCGTACCCCGAGGGAGGGTACCGAATTGTGACCAATACCGGGGCCGAAGGCGGGCAGGAAGTGCATCACCTGCACATCCATGTGATGGGTGGACCTCGGCCCTGGCTGCGCGGGTGAGATCCATCGATCGCAGCTTTATTCCCTCCCAATTTCAAGGCTTGGTGCCGGTTACATCCTGTGCCAGGCAATGCACTTAAAATCGAACCAATTCGTTAGGAGAACCTCATGGGCTTGTCGACAACACACCTGATTATTTTTCTGGTCATCATTGTGGTGATTTTTGGAACCAAGAAGCTTCGCAACATTGGTTCTGACTTGGGCGGCGCCGTCAAGGGATTCAAGGATGGCATGAAAGATGGCTCTGAAAAGCCGGCTGATGCCGCACCTGCGGCGCCAGCGCAACAGGTGGGCACTGCATCTTCTGCTGCCAAGGAAACCATTGACGTTGAAGCCAAGACCAAAGCGTAGTCAGACCGATGCTTCAGCGTTTGGGTCGTGACCCTCAAGGGTGGAATTAAGTGTTTGATATTGGGGTGACCAAAATCGCCATCATTGGCGGAATTGCCCTGGTGGTGATTGGTCCAGAAAAGCTTCCTGGTCTCGCTAAAACAGTTGGGACATTGCTCGGGCGTGCCCGGCGCTATGTGGCCGATGTCAAGGCTGAAGTCAACCGCTCCATGGAGCTTGACGAGCTCAAAAAAATGAAAGACACGATGGAAAGCGCCGCGCGAGACGTGGAGAACTCCATCCAGACCAGCGCCAGTGACTTTGAAAAAAGCTGGGCCGATGCCACGAGCGAATCGCACGTGGCGCTGGCTGACGCAACGCCAACATTTCCAGAGTACAAGCCCCCCAAGAAAAAGTGGCGTGTCAAGCAAAGTGCAACACCCAATTGGTACAAGGCTCGAACTGGCACGCGCACCAAAGCCCTGTCTGGTGCCGCGCGTGTTGCGCGCTTCCGCCCCAAATCCCTGAATACGCAGATCGGTACCCACTGACGCGATGACCGATTCTTTCAATTCGAAACCAGACGCAGACAAAACCAAAGAAGATGAACTGGCTGGCACCGAACAGCCGTTTGTTCAACACTTGGTGGAGTTGCGTGACCGCCTTTTGCACGCCTTGTACGGCGTGGGCATCATCCTGGTGGTGCTGTTGTTTTATCCCGGCCCCTCGCATCTTTACGATTTGCTGGCGCTGCCGCTGGTCAAATCGCTGCCTGAAGGCTCACGCATGATTGCCGTCGGTGTCGTGTCCCCTTTCCTGGTGCCGATTAAAGTGTCGGTGATGGCTGCAGTAGGTCTGTCCCTGCCATGGATCCTTTTCCAAATTTGGTCGTTTGTGGCACCGGGCTTGTACAAACATGAAAAGAAATTGATTCTGCCTTTGGTGGCGGCGAGCACCATACTGTTTTATTTGGGCGCTGCTTTCTGCTACTTCTTTGTTTTTGGCCAGGCATTTCCAGCCATTCAGCGGATGGCGCCCATATCCGTCGCGGTCAGCCCTGACATTGAAGCCTATCTGGACTTCGTTATCACGATGTTCATCGCGTTCGGTGTGGCCTTTGAGGTCCGCCATTGTGGTGGTTATTCTTGCGCGCATGGGCATTGTCACCGTGCCACAGCTCAAGGCTTTTCGCACCTATTTCATCGTAGGTGCTGCGGGTGTTTCCGGGCTGGTAACACCGCCGGATCCTGTCTCTATGTTGGCTCTGCTGGTGCCCATGTACCTCCTGTATGAAGTGGGCATTTGGGCCGCGCAAGTATTTATCAAGCATACCAAGGCGCCCGAAGACGCACCTGAGGCGGCGAAGTCCTGAGCGGGTAATTGTTGACCGGGGCCCGGGTTTTGCACGTTTGGTCGGCCAAGCCGGCCGCGGACCGATCCAATCCGTCCCGTCTAACCAATCACGTCGCCGTTGCCGCTTTCTTGGCCGCAATTTTTTTCACCGGGGCCTTTTTGAAGGTTGCTTTTTTGGCCACAGTCTTTTTGGTGGCGGCTGGTGTTGGCGCTGGCGGTTTTGCTGCAGCCTTTTTGGTGGAAGGTTTTGCGGTTTTGGCGGGGCTCGAACCTTTCCAGGTCGACTGAGCTTTTTTGGCGAGTGTCACCACTTTGGCAATGGCTTCATCGGTGAATACCCCATTCACGCCGGAAATGGCGGCCAGTTTCATGCCGTGTTTGAGGCCCAGCTTGTAAATTTCTTTAACCTTTTCCCATTCAGTATCGCGGCCGACGGTAAAGACCTCAAAGCGGCCTTCCAGCGCGAGAACGATGGTTTCGGCCAGGCAGGCATAAATAACGTTGGGCGGCAACCCAATGCTCTTGAGCCCCTTGACCTTGGTGGGCAGGTCAATCTCGCCAGACTCAATCACCAACACGTCGGGTCGTTTTGCAACATCTGAAGCAGGCAAATCCAGCGGGCGGGCCACGTCGGTGATGACGCAACCGGGCTTGACCTTCATGATGTCCAGCACCTCCTTGCCAGCGCCGGAAGTCGACGTGACGATCATGTCCATGTCGGCCAACAAATCGTTGTAGTCGATGGTCGTGAATACCTTGGCGTCCGGAGTCTCTTGCAGGATGGAGGCCTTGAGCTCGTCAAGTTTGCTCAAAGTGCGACCTGCCAGGTACACCTCATCAAACGACATGGCGAGCAAACGCGCGCTGACCGATCCAATGGAACCTGATGCCCCAATGACCATGGTTTTGCCGGTGACTTTGTGGGTGGTTTTGTCGACCTTGAGGATGCCCATGCGCCGGCACGCATCTGCCGCCGCCCAAAGAGCACCCGATGCAGAGTAGCTATTGCCGGTGGTGATAGGCAAACTGGAGCGTCGCGCCACCGTGATGCCGGCGTCACCCACCACCTTGGTAAAGGCACCCAGACCCATGATCTGGGCGCCCATTTTTTCTGCAATTTTGGACGCGTGCAACAAGCGCCGGTAGGTGAATTCGGGGCTGCGGGACAGCATCTCCTTGGGAGTTCCACCCACGGAGATCAGCCAGCCTTCGGCTTCAGCGCCCGTTGGCGAAATGATGTTCTCCATCTTGCAATACACCATGGGTGGCATGTGCGCTGCCAGCGTTTCGACCTTGTCCATCACAAACTTGGGGGTGGACTTGGGGATGGGGAAGGCGTTTTTGATGTAGTTCTGGCTCAGAGGGTGAATCACGAACGCAAAGCGCCGGATGTTGCGGAATTTGCCTGTGGGGTGCAGCAGACGGGGTGTGATGTTGAGCTCATTGAGGATTTCATCAAAATCGTCATCCGACACTTCTTCCTGGTCTTTTTCCAGGGCCGCCAGAATCATGGCTTCAATTGTGTTGATGCCCACGACTTTGTCGAACAGCTTGGGCGACACGTCAACCACCAGATTCACTTTGCACTTGGCAAAGTAGGCCATGCGTTCATCGTCCACTGCCGACGTGATCAGCGTCTTGCCTTCCAGGTTTCCATCGCTGCCCACGGCTTTGATTTCGGCAAAGGTGCCCACGATCACATGTGACTTGGCCACCACGCCGGTGATGCGTTTGCTTTTAAAGCCTGACATGGACGCTTCGAGCATCTCGCCCGGTTTGCCGGAAAGCATCCATTCACTGCCTTTTGCGTAAAGCTCGAGTTGCTCCAGTGATGTCAGCATCGCCGGCGCTCCGGTCTGGAACAGGGCATCGGCGAAGCTCAGGTTTTTGCTGTAGTCAGACAAAGCCACGGCCATGTCAAAGTTCCGCATGCCGGAGAGGAACAGGATCAGGTTGTTGTTGAAGTAGTTGCCCAACTCCTTTTGAACATACCTCACGGCGCGAACCTGAAGCAGTCGGCGCAAGGTTGCGCCGGTCGTGACAGGAACCCGGGTCACCACATTTAGCAGGCGCTGTGTTTCCTTGTTGACAACGGTGCGCAACCCCACGTGGTAATGGTCACCAATCTCACCAAGTCCAATCGCATCGGCCGTTGCCTGTTGGCGTCGCATCAGTTCCCACGCTTTTCCCGTGTCATTGTCCGCCCCCATGCGCTTGACGGAGAAAGATTGCCCGAGAAATTCCGTCTTGAATTCAAAATCCTGTCTGGAAGAACCAAGCGTGACGGTAACTACTTTTTTCATTGCATTGCTCCGGATTGAATGACTGGTCTATGTGTGTGAATCGCTATTGGGTTTCTGTGCAATCAGCTTGCAGGCGACCTGCGTTTTCGAACCGCTTTTTTTGCGGGCCCTGCCGACTTGATGGGCTCAGCGGGGGGTAAAGCCTGCCGAATCAAATCCTCGCACACGGCCTGGGACATGTAGCGTGGCACCGGATAACCTGTATGGGCTTCGTGGCAGGCGGCTTTGGCCAGCGCGGGGATGTCGGCCTCCTTCAGCGCCGCCAGGAACTTGGGAATGCCCAAGTCAAGATTCAACTGGTCCACCGCATCGAGAAACTTCTGCGCAAGCACTTCATTGGTTTCGCCAGGGGTACCTACCTTCGCTCGCACCGCCAGTATGGCAAGGCGGTCCGTGATGGCAGGGCTGGAATATTTCAGCACCAGGGGCAGCATGATGGCGTTGGCCAGGCCATGGGGAGTATGGTACTTGCCGCCAAATTGGTGGGCTATGGCGTGCACGTAGCCCACGTTGGCGCGGGTGAAGGCAAAGCCTGCATAGGTGGATGCCAGCGACATCTTCTCGCGCGCTTCAAGATTTTTGCCATCGGTGTATGCGGTGCGCAGGTTCTCGAAAATCATGCCCACCGCAGACAGCGCCATGCCGTCCGAGTAGGGTGTGCACCAATTCCCGACAAACGCCTCAATCGCGTGCGTGAGCGCATCGATGCCCGTGGCTGCGGTGATGTGGGGTGGCAGCCCCGTCATCAGGCTGGGGTCCAGCGCAGCCATTTTGGGCACCATCCGCGGGTCGACGATGACCAGTTTGGTATGGCGTTCGGGATCAGAAATCACCGCAGCAACAGTGACTTCGGAGCCGGTGCCCGCCGTAGTGGGTACGGCATAGATTCTGGCTGGTGCTTTCAGTCCTTTGAGGTAACCAGCCAGTTTGCGCAGTGGCTTGAGGTTCGATGCTGAAATGGCAATGGCCTTGGAGGCGTCCATGGATGAGCCACCTCCGAACGCAACAAGGGCGTCACACCCATGCTCGTTGTAAAAATCAATGCCTCGCTCAATCAGGGGGATGGGTGCATCCGGGGTGATCTCGTCAAACACAACATAGTCGGTGCCACCTGCGGTGAGCGCATCTGTCAAATCCTTCAGCAGTCCCAATTTGGAAATCACACTGTCGGTGACGATGAGTATTTTGGTGTGTCCAAAGCCGGCAATCGCCTGGCCCAAGCGACCGCTGGAGCCCGGCCCCACCAACAGGGTAGGCTGTGGAATGGGGATGAAGCGGGTCAGCAAACCGGCGCCCTTCATCAAGGCACCCAGACCGGTCGCTCGCATGGAATCAGACATCAAATCGGAAATCACAACTGGTCTCCTGAGCAAAAATGTTGGCCGTGGCGGCCAATCAGAGACATAAGTATGCCTCTGACTGGGTGTGTTTCAGTCGAAAAACCGTGCCCTGAACCTGCCAGTTAGGGAAAGTCCCCGTCGCGGCAGGCAGCCCTTGGTGTTGCCGCCGCGACAGCTGCGACTACTGAACCACGCGTTTTTGCGGCTTGGGTCGCGATCCGGGAGTCACTTCCAACGACAGGGCCTGGTCCCGTCGACGCAAATTGAAGGTCGATGGGGCGCCCGGCTTCAGCGCTGCAACCCGGGTTAGCAACTCGGCCACATTGCCCACGGGCACGCCCGCTACTTGAACAATGACGTCACCCGGTCGAATGCCTGCTTGCGCTGCGGGGCCATCTTGAAGCACACCAGTAATGATCACGCCCTTCAAAATGGCAGGGTCACCCCCGTTGGGAGTTTTCACACCAAAGGTTTCTGCCAACTCGGGTGATAAATCGTTAGGTTCGACACCGATCCATCCACGCGTGACCTGGCCGTCCTTCACAATGCCATCCATGACCAACCGTGCGGTGGACACGGGGATGGCAAACCCGATTCCCATACTGCCTCCGGAGCGTGAATAGATGGCCGTGTTGATGCCTTGCAGGTTGCCGTTCACATCCACGAGGGCCCCGCCAGAATTGCCGGGGTTGATGGCTGCGTCAGTCTGGATGAAATTTTCAAACGTATTGATTCCCAATTGATTGCGCCCGAGCGCACTGACAATTCCGCCTGTCACCGTTTGGCCAACGCCAAACGGGTTGCCAATGGCCAGCACCTGGTCGCCCACCTGCAGCGATTCGGAATTGCCCAGAACAATGGTGGGAAGGCGGTCAAGGGCAATTTTCAGGACAGCCAGATCGCTGTCAGGATCAGTGCCAATCACTTTGGCAGTGGCATGGCGTCCATCGTTGAGAACCACTTCAATTTCGTCTGCACCTTCGACCACATGGTTGTTGGTAAGGACATAACCGCTGTCGCTCACAATCACACCGCTGCCCAACCCCGCCTGAGGCTCACTGCCCTGCTCGCCAAAGAAAAATTTGAACCAGGGGTCATTGCCGTGCGGCCCTTTTTTGGCCGCCTTGCTGGTGTTGATGCTGACCACCGCAGCTGATGCTTTTTGGGCCGCCAGTCTGAAACTGCTGGGAGGCACCGCAGCCCCGGATACGGCTGGCGCCTCAGTGAATTTGAGAGATCTCGACCCGAGGTAGCCAGTGCTCAGCCAGTCAGGTTTGAGTGTGGCCACCACAAAGTAGGCCGCCAGTAAAACAGTGGCGGTTTGAGAGAACAGGAGCCAGAGTTTTTTCATGGAGCAAATTGTAGGGGTGACCCAGTCCCGTTGGCGCCCTGGCGCAAAATGCCCAACGGCCCCTCATTGATGATATGGCTGCTCCCCACCAAATTATTCACATTCAGCCCGCCGCGCCCTACAAACCAGCGTTGGGTGCCGATTGCAATGGCTGCGGCGTATGTTGCCTGGTGGCGCCCTGTCCGTTGGGCGTGGTGTTGTCCGGGCGACGAACTGGGGCGTGTTCGGCCCTGGTTTGGGAGACTCACCCATTGAAGACACGTATTGACACAGAGGCTGAAGCTATGGGCGAACCCGGTGGGATTTACCGCTGCGGTGCTATCAGTCAACCGGACGAGGTTCTGGGACGTGCCCTGCCCAAGGCATTGCAAGGCACCGTACCGGCTTTGGCGCGGGTATTGGGACGCCTGGCCAAGCGCTGGGTCGCTGCGGGCAAGGGGTGCGACAGCACTGTGGAAACTGTGCGATGCGAGAATGCCTCATGACCCAGCGCGATCACCTTGTCAAGACTCTGAACGAGTTGTTGCAGCCCGAACGATTTCGCGATTACGCGCCCAACGGATTGCAGGTTGAAGGCTCTGCCACGGTTCGAAAAATCGTCTCCGGCGTTACTGCCAGCCGGGCGTTGATTAAAGCGGCCATTGACGCCGGCGCCGATACGATTTTTGTGCATCACGGTTTGTTTTGGCGTGGCCAGGATGGTTGTGTCACGGGCTGGATGAAGCAGCGCCTGTCCCTCTTGCTGGCCCACAACATCAACCTTTTGGCCTACCACTTGCCCCTGGATGCCCATCCCGAGTTGGGAAACAACGCGCAGCTTGCTTTGGTGCTGGGGCTCACTGCATACAGTGGTGAATCGGGTCGATTTGGTGAGCAGGGCCTGGGGTTTTTGGGGGAGCGCACCGATCAACGCGAGTTCGCGAATGCGGAAAAACTGGTTGATCACGTTAAATCTGTTCTTAAAAGGCCAGTAGTCCCCGTCATTCCTCACCTTTCAGCTATTAGAAAGATAGCATGGTGCACCGGAGGTGCGCAAAGTTATTTTGAAGCAGCCATTGCCGCGGGCGCGCAGGCCTTCATCACCGGCGAAATTTCGGAGCCCCAGATGCATTACGCGCGTGAATGTGGCGTGGCTTATCTGGCCTGTGGCCACCATGCCACCGAGCGGTATGGCGCGCCTGCTGTTGCGGCGTCTATTGCTGCGCAATTGGGTGTGGAGCACCAATTCATTGATATCGACAACCCAGCATGACCCAGTTCTTGCCAATTGCCATCACCATGGGCGACCCTGCCGGGATCGGGCCTGAAATCATCGTCAAGGCGTTTCGTGACGCGCCGCAAGTGACTCAAAATTGTTTTGTAGTGGGTGACATCGCCACATTGCGCCGGGCTGCCGCGGTTGTGAGCGAACATCAGTTGCCCATGCCGTTTGCACTCATCGGGAGCCCGTTGGATGTAAGGGCCATTCCCCCTCGCTGTATTCCGGTCTTGCAGGTTCCTGCGCTACGGAATCAGGAGCAACCTCTGCCCGTCTCTTATGGACTTGTGAGTGGTTTGGCCGGTGAAATGGCGGCTCAGTGTGTGGTATGGGCCGCACAGGCCGCGCTCAAGCAAGAGGTGGCGGCTATGGTCACTGCGCCCTTGCACAAAGAGGCCCTGGCAGCGGCTGGGGAGCCGCATAGCCTTTACCCGGGCCACACTGAAATGTTGCAGGCCCTGGCGGCTGCACATCGAGGCGAGTCCATCGTTCAGTTGCCAGTGCGGATGATGCTGGCCAATGATGAATTGAAGGTGGTGTTGGTCAGCATCCACCTGTCACTGCTGGATGCCATCAAGGCGGTGACATTTGACAATGTCGTGCAGACGCTGCGCATCACGCACGCTTCATTGGGCGCGGTCTTGGGGCGCTCGCCCCGGATTGGTGTGGCCGGGCTCAATCCCCATGCGGGGGAGGGCGGTCTGTTCGGCCGGGAGGAAATTGAAATCATTGGCCCCGCCATTGCGGCGGCACGCGCCGAAGCCATTGATGCCATCGGCCCGTTTGCGCCAGACACCGTTTTCATGCGGGCGCGGGCGAAAGATGCTGGCCCTGGAAAGTCGGGCGAATTTGATGTGGTGGTAGCCATGTACCACGACCAGGGCTTGATACCTGTGAAATACCTGGGTGTTGAAAAGGGGGTGAATGTGACCCTGGGTCTGCGTCTGGTTCGAACCAGCCCGGACCATGGCACGGCTTTTGACATCGCGGGTTCGGGTAGGGCGGATGCTTCGAGTTTGATTGAAGCGATTCGCATGGCGCGTTCATTGGCAACCGCGTCATAGGGTTGACTGGTGCCACACCCATTAAAAAGCCCACGGCGCCAAGTGGCGGGTGGGCAAATGATTCCGCTTGAGGTTTGCGGGTTATTTGTTCAGGCTGTCCCGAATCTGGCGCAGCAACAGGATGTCCTCCGGGGTTGGCGCCGGTGCGGCGGGGGCAACCGGCGCTTCTTTCTTCAGGCGGTTGATTTGCTTGACCATCATGAAAATGATGAACGCCAAAATCGCGAAGTTGACGGCAACGGTGATGAAATTGCCATAAGCAAGGACAGGAACGCCCGCTTTTTTGAGGTCAGCCAGGGTTGATCCCGTTCCGGAAGGGACTTGACCTAATATGACAAACAGATTGGAAAAGTCCAGTTTTCCAAAAATAGTGCCCACGATGGGCATGATGAGGTCACCGACCACGGAATCCACAATTTTGCCAAAGGCCCCCCCAATGATCACGCCAACCGCGAGATCCATCACATTGCCTTTGATAGCGAAGTCCTTGAATTCCTTCATCATGCTCATTTTCATTTTCCAGGTTAAGTAAAGGGAGTGGAAGTATTACCGATCAATCCGTGTTGTCAAGTGCAGTTCACCCTTCGGGAGGGGCTGGGGCGTCAGCTACAATCACCAACCTATCGCGATACCGATGTTTTCATTGAGGATTCCCATGAGTGACCCCTTGGTTGATAAAGGCCAAATTGACGCTGCCAAACGGACTTGGATCATCACGTCTGCTTGTGTTGGTGCCGCAGGCGCTGCTGCCGTTGCCGTTCCGTTCGTAAGTACTTTTCAGCCCTCCGAGCGCGCCAAAGCCGCAGGTGCCGCGGTGGAAGTGGACATTTCTGCGATCAAGCCGGGGGAGAAAATAACGGTTGAGTGGCGCGGCAAGCCGGTATGGATCGTTCGCCGTACGCCAGAGCAGTTGGCGTCGCTTCCCAAGCTGGACCCGCAGTTGGCAGACCCCAACTCGCTGCGAAAACAAGATGAATTCACGCCGGTGTATGCCCGCAATGAAGGGCGTTCCATCAAGCCAGAGTTTCTGGTTGCCGTCGGGATCTGTACGCACCTGGGCTGCTCTCCGTCTGACAAGTTTCAGCCAGGTGCACAACCTTCATTGCCGGACGATTGGCAGGGCGGCTTTTTGTGCCCTTGCCATGGCTCAACGTTTGACATGGCAGGTCGGGTTTTCAAAAACAAGCCTGCGCCAGATAACCTTGAAGTGCCGCCGCACATGTATCTGTCCGACAGCCGTCTGCTGATCGGTGAAGACAAGAAAGCTTGAGGAACACAGACATGGCTGAATTCAAGGAAATCTCCCCCAATTCCTCTGTCGGTGAGCACGTGACGAACTGGTTTGAAAACCGGTTTCCAACTGCTTTTGACGCCTACAAGGTTCACATGTCGGAGTACTACGCTCCGAAGAACTTCAACTTCTGGTACATCTTCGGTTCGTTGTCATTGTTGGTACTTGTGCTCCAAATCGTGACAGGTATTTTCCTGACCATGCACTACAAGCCCGACGCCGCTTTGGCATTTGGCTCGGTCGAGTACATCATGCGCGATGTGCCATGGGGTTGGTTGGTGCGCTATATGCACTCAACAGGTGCATCGGCGTTTTTCATTGTGGTTTACCTGCACATGTTCCGCGGCCTCATTTATGGCAGCTATCGCAAACCTCGTGAACTGGTCTGGATTTTTGGTTGCGCCATTTTTCTGTGCCTGATGGCCGAAGCGTTCATGGGTTACCTGCTGCCGTGGGGTCAAATGAGCTACTGGGGTGCACAAGTGATTGTGAATCTGTTTGCCGCAATTCCCTTTGTTGGTCCCGACTTGGCATTGCTGATTCGGGGTGACTATGTGGTGGGTGATGCCACATTGAATCGCTTCTTCAGCTTCCACGTGATTGCTGTGCCCCTGGTTTTGCTTGGTCTGGTTGCCGCGCACTTGCTGGCGTTGCACGATGTGGGCTCCAACAATCCGGATGGCGTTGAAATTAAAGGCCCTAACGCACCGCGTGATGCTCAGGGACATCCATTGGATGGCATTCCTTTTCACCCTTACTACACAGTGCACGACATTTTCGCAGTGAGCATGTTTCTGATGGTGTTCACCGCAGTGATTTTCTTTGCACCTGAAGTCGGTGGTTACTTCCTGGAATACAACAACTTTATTCCAGCCGATCCCTTCAAGACACCCTTGCACATTGCGCCCGTTTGGTATTTCACGCCTTACTACTCTATGTTGCGCGCCATTACCAGCGAGATGATGTACGTCTTGATCGCCTGTGTGTTGGGTGGGGCATTGTTGAGCGTCGTGAAATTCAAGATGCCCGCTCTCTTCAAGGGCGTTATTCTGATTGTGGCACTTGGTGTGTCAGCCATGATGATGTCCATTGACGCCAAATTCTGGGGTGTGGTGGTCATGGGTGGCGCGGTCATTATTTTGTTTTTCCTGCCTTGGCTGGACTACAGCCCCGTCAAATCGATTCGGTACCGTCCAGATTGGCACAAATACCTGTACGGCATTTTTGTTATCAACTTTGTTGTGCTGGCCTATCTTGGCGTTCAACCACCGTCAGCGATTGGTGAGCGAGTTTCCCAAGTGGGAACAATTTTCTACTTCGGCTTTTTCATTCTGATGCCGTGGTGGAGTCGTATCGGTGAGCCGAAACAGGTTCCGAGTCGCGTTATTTTTGCGGCGCACTGATCGGGAGACTTGAAAAATGAAAACCATAGTTTCGACAAAAAAATTCTTGCTTGGTGTAGTGGTCGCAATGGGATTAGTGACTGGGGTATCGGCGAATACGGGGGGTATCGCCTGGGATAAGGCACCTAATCATACGAATGACCTGGCATCCCTGCAAAACGGCGCCAAACTGTTCGTGAACTACTGTCTCAACTGCCACTCGGCGGCATTCATGCGCTACAACCGCCTGAAAGACATTGGTTTGACCGAGCAGCAAATCAAGGACAACCTGCTGTTTACAACGGACAAAGTGGGCGAGACAATGAAAGCCTCGCTGGATCCCAAGCAGGCCAAAGAATGGTTCGGCGGCAATCCGCCTGACCTGACCGTGATTGCGAGGTCACGTTCTGCGGGTGGACAGGGAACGGGTGGAGATTACCTGTACACCTACCTCCGCACCTACTACCCGGACAGCAGCAAGGCAACGGGGTGGAATAATTTGGCATTTCCAAATGTTGCGATGCCGCACGCGCTCTGGGAATTGCAGGGCAATCGGCAGCCCATTTATGAGACCTCCGTGGAACACGGTCATGAAGTCAAGGTCTTCAAGGGTTGGGAGCAATTGACACCCGGGACCATGACACCGCTTCAGTACGATCAGGCGGTTGGCGATCTGGTCAGTTATTTACAGTGGATGGGTGAACCTGCCCAAAATACCCGTGTCAGGGTTGGCGTTTGGGTGCTGATGTTCCTGGGCGTTTTCACTGTGATTGCGTGGCGTCTTAACGCGGCTTTCTGGAAAGACGTCAAGTAGCTGGTCCAATGTTCAGGCACCTTACTTACATAGGTGGCCTGGCTTTCTCAGAGTGGGTTTGCTGACGCATCCCACTCTTTTTGATTTTTAGGAGTCCCCATCATGATGGTGTTGTATTCAGGTACTACCTGCCCATTTTCCCACCGCTGCCGTTTTGTTCTCTTTGAGAAGGGGATGGACTTTGAGATTCGCGATGTGGATCTTTACAACAAGCCCGAAGACATCAATGTGATGAACCCCTACGGACAAGTCCCGATACTTGTTGAGCGGGACCTCATTTTGTATGAATCAAACATCATCAACGAGTACATTGATGAGCGATTTCCGCATCCGCAACTGATGCCGGGCGATCCTGTTGATCGGGCTCGCGTGCGTTTATTTCTTTTGAATTTTGAAAAAGAGTTGTTTGTTCACGTCTCAACGCTGGAGTCGCGCGCCGCAAAAAGCAACGAAAAGCTGCTTGAAAAGGCGCGGTCTCATGTCCGGGACCGCCTGACACAACTCGCGCCCATCTTTTTGAAAAACAAGTACATGCTGGGTGATAATTTTTCAATGTTGGATGTGGCCATTGCGCCGCTGTTATGGCGGCTCGACTACTATGGCATTGATCTCAGCAAGAATGCTGCGCCCTTGCTCAAATACGCTGAGCGCATTTTTTCCCGCCCTGCTTATATTGAAGCCCTCACGCCGTCTGAAAAAGTGATGCGTAAGTAGTAGGCTCCACTTAGTACACCCCTTCCTGACACATGATTGATGCCAAAGACTCCACGTCAACCCGCCCCTATTTGATTAGGGCGTTGTATGAGTGGTGCACCGATAACGGGTTTACACCCTATGTGGCAGTGTTGGTGGACGACAGCGTTCGGGTACCTAACGAGTATGTCAAGGACGGCGAGATCGTGTTGAACATCAGTTTTGACGCGACAAGTTCCTTAAAGCTGGGCAATGAATTCATTGAATTCAAGGCGCGATTCGCCGGGACAGCGCGGGAAATCACAGTTCCGATTAGTCACGTCATTGCGATTTATGCGAGGGAAAATGGGCAGGGCATGGCATTCCCAATGTCAGTTCCAATGGGAGGAGGTCGTGATGCTGAACCTGGGCCGGTTCATTTGGCTCCAGCGACCCCGGTGCATTCACCTACTGAACCCTCGAAAGTGATGGATAACAAAGTTGTCAAATTAACGGGTATTCAGGGTGTTCCGGAAGATAGGCCGACCGACCCGCCACCTTCGCCTTCAGGTTCCCGCCCTACGCTCAAGCGTGTCAAATAAGCTGTTCTTTACTCCTGTAAAATGGTGTCAGTGCCGATTTAGCTCAGTTGGTAGAGCACCCGCCTTGTAAGCGGAAGGTCGTCAGTTCGATTCCGACAATCGGCACCATTTAGACATCTCACATAGCCTGCCCCGGCTTTTGGTTCGCCTGCCAGCCTTTGTTGATTTGAACTTTCAGGCGGATTGAGTTAACCTCCCATCCTTTTGTCCGCAAATGAGCTTGCAATGAAGGGAGCAATTGGCGGATTTTTGAAGCTGCTGCGGTGTTGTCCAGTATCAAACACCATGTTGCGCCATCAATTGGGCCCGCTTTGATGGATTCTCGCAATTGAATTGGGATCAGGGCGTCTATGGCTTTTAGGCGAGCCACGGAATCCTGAGACAACTCGGTCAACTTTGCCAGCATCGGAGTTTCCTGTGATGCCTGCAGCAGCGTGACGCTTCGGTGTTTGTGGTTCATTGGGCGCGATATTGAAAGGACATCAGAGTGCAACTGATTATCACGGACGCATGGTTGGCTAAAAGTCGCGCGGTCCATTTGTCCGGAAAGAAATTGCTTTTGTCCGGGCTATTGGCATCCTTGTCAATTACCCTTGTATCAGCCGCTTTGTACCATTGGGTGTTCCTCAAAGGTGCACGTGAAGGTTGGCCAATTGTTGGATCACTGGTGCGGTTGGTCGTTAAGGATGAGTTTGAGCAGCGCGATCGCTTCATGCGTGAAAACCTGGACGTGATGGCTAAGAGGCTTGGGGCGATGCAGGCGAAGCTGACGCAACTTGAATCCTTGGGCGAGCGTGTCTCTGGCTTGGCAGGCGTCAACCTAGGTGATTTAAAAACAAATCCAGGTCAAGGTGGCGCGTTGATAGAGGGGCGTTCATTGACCATGGAAGAACTGCAATCTACATTGGCGCAACTTGACAAACTGACGGATCAACGGACGGATTTGATGACTGTGGTGGAGTCAAAACTATTTGAACTCAAAATGCACAATATGATGATCCCGACTCAACAGCCAGTGACCAATGGTAGCTTGGGCTCATCCTTCGGCTGGCGAATTGATCCGATCACGGGACATTCCGCCCTTCATACTGGACTTGATTTTCAGGCTGATCCCGGAACCGCAATTCATGCCGCTGCGGCAGGCGTCGTCGTCACCCAGGAAGTGCATCCCGCTTATGGAAACATGATCGAAATAGACCACGGAAATAATCTTGTAACTCGCTATGCGCACGCGTCCCGGGTGTTTGTCAAAAAAGGCGACCTGATAAAGCGGGGACAAAAAGTGGCGGAAGTTGGGAATACCGGGCGTTCAACGGGCCCTCACCTCCACTTTGAAGTCCTGGTTCAAGGAATTCCTCAGGATCCCGAGAAATTTCTCTCGGCAGGGAGCCACTTACCATTAGAGAATCTTGCCAAAGCGTCCGCCAAGTCGTCCGTTGCAGCGAGATGACAATGCCCCAGCTCGATGGCAGGGGTTGAGCAACGTAAAATCTCCGAGTTGGCATCCACGCTTGACTTTCGTGCGACTGACCTCATTTCACTTTGATTAAAAAAGGATTGCGCTGTGTCGTTGACCCAGGTGGGTTAACGATATGGTTGTGCATTCATGGCCATCAACATTCTTACCAAAATATTCGGCAGTCGCAATGATCGCCTTCTCAAGCAATATCGGAACACTGTATCCCGCATCAATGCGATGGAAGCGGGATTGGAGGCGCTGTCAGACGAGGCGCTGAAAGCGAAGACCCAAGAGTTTCGGGATCGCATTTCAAATGGCGAATCTTTAGACTCACTGTTGCCAGAGGCGTTTTCCGTGGTCCGGGAGGGTTCCAAGCGCGTCATGAAAATGCGGCACTTTGATGTGCAAATGCTGGGCGGAATGTCACTTCACTATGGGAAGATTTCCGAGATGGGGACCGGTGAGGGCAAGACCCTGACGGCTACTTTGCCCGTGTACTTGAACGCGTTGTCCGGCAAGGGAGTTCACGTCGTCACGGTGAATGACTACCTCGCCAATCGCGATGCTCAGTGGATGGGAAAGCTTTATAACTTTCTTGGAATGACGGTGGGTATCAACCTGCCGCAAATGCCCAGGGAAGACAAACAGGCTGCCTACCGCGCCGATATTACCTACGGCACCAACAACGAGTACGGGTTTGACTATTTGCGCGACAACATGGTGTACGAAGTGTCAGACCGAGTACAACGTGGATTGAACTACGCCATCGTGGATGAGGTAGATTCAATCTTGATTGATGAGGCCCGTACACCACTCATCATCAGTGGCCAGGCAGAAGATCACACCAGCCTTTACTTGGCGATCAACAAAGTGGTGCCTCTTTTGACGCGTCAGGAAGGAGAAGCAGATCCCCGCACAGGTGAAGGTGTGACAAAGCCGGGAGACTTTACGCTGGACGAGAAAAGTCACCAAGTATTTCTGACCGAGCAAGGTCATGAGAGTGCGGAGCGCATTCTTTATGAGGCGGGACTGATTCCAGAGGGTGCCACCCTCTACGATCCAGCCAACATCACCCTGATGCATCACCTATATGCAGCGCTCAGGGCCAATCACCTTTATCACCGCGATCAGCACTATGTGATACAGGATGGCGAGATTGTCATCGTTGATGAGTTCACCGGCCGATTGATGTCAGGACGCAGGTGGAGCGATGGATTGCACCAGGCCGTTGAGGCCAAAGAGGGTGTCAGTATTCAGCCAGAAAATCAGACGCTGGCATCCATCACGTTTCAAAATTATTTCAGGCTCTACAGCAAACTGGCGGGCATGACGGGGACCGCTGATACGGAGGCCTACGAGTTTCAGGAAATCTATGGACTTGAAACGGTTGTGATGCCACACAACCGACCCAACAAGCGGATCGATCAGCTTGACCGGGTCTACAAAACGACGCGCGAAAAGTATGAAGCGTCCATCAAGGACATTCGGGAGTGTTATGACCGGGGTCAACCGGTTCTGGTGGGTACGACATCCATTGAAAACTCGGAAATCATAGCCAAGCTGCTCGAAAAGGAGAAACTTCCCCATCAGGTGCTGAACGCGAAGCAGCACGCGCGAGAAGCCGACATCGTGGCTGATGCTGGTCGTGCCAAATCTATCACGATTGCCACCAACATGGCAGGCCGGGGCACCGACATTGTGCTCGGTGGCAGCATTGAAAAGGCAATCAAAACCGTTGAGGCCGACGGGTCTTTGGATGCGGTTGCAAAAGCGGAAGCGATTGAGAAAATCCGAGCGGCATGGAACAAAGAGCATGAGCAAGTCACTGCACTTGGGGGGCTGAGAATTATCGCTACCGAGCGCCACGAATCTCGCCGAATCGACAATCAATTGCGGGGGCGCTCGGGCCGGCAAGGTGACCCTGGCTCATCAAGGTTTTATTTGAGTCTTGACGACGCTCTGATGCGGATTTTTGCAGGTGATCGCGTCAAGGCCATCATGGACAGGCTCAAGATGCCTGATGGCGAAGCGATTGAAGCCGGCATGGTGACACGCAGTATTGAAAGTGCCCAGAGAAAAGTTGAGGCTCGCAACTTCGATATGCGCAAGCAGTTGCTTGAGTACGATGATGTGTCCAATGATCAGCGCAAAGTCATTTACCAGCAACGCAACGAAATTCTGGATGCGACTGATTTGTCGGCCCAGATTGCTTCGTTGAGGGAAGGGTGCTTTACAGATTTGGTTCGGCAATACGTTCCGGTTGAATCCGTCGAAGAGCAATGGGACATTGCCGGGTTGGAAAAGGTTTTGGCTGAAGAATGGCAAATTGAAATCAATTTGAAAGACCAGGTTCAGTCTGCAAGCGCCATCACTGATGAAGACATACTTGAGCAAGTGTGTCGCTACGCCAATGAAACGTTTGCTGCCAAAGTTGAGCAAGTAGGAGCCGACAACTTTTTGCAATTTGAGCGAATGGTGTTGTTGCAAAGTATCGACACCCACTGGCGTGAGCATTTGAGTTCATTGGACTATTTGCGGCAGGGAATCCACCTTAGAGGGTACGCTCAAAAACAACCCAAGCAGGAGTACAAGCGTGAAGCGTTTGAGCTATTTGGGCAATTGCTGGATTCAGTCAAAAACGAAATCACCAAGGTGTTGATGACGGTCAAAGTTCAGTCCGGTGACCAGCTCGATCAGGCAGCGGCCGACATGGAGTCACGAGCAGAGAGTATCGCCAACATCACCTACACCGCTCCCACGGAAACCGGTGAAGTGACGCAGACCCTGGACGAAGAGACGGTGCGTCAGCGTCAAGCCATTCCTGCCAATGAAGTGCCGCGGGTTGGCCGCAATGACCCTTGCCCTTGTGGCAGCGGTAAAAAGTACAAGCAATGCCACGGAAAGCTGGCTTGAAGGAAAACCATGCCCGTCAATTTGCCAGCGCCCAATCCGTCCGAGTTGTTTCCCATTGCCGGTGTCCGAATCGGAGTTACCGAGGCGGGCGTTCGCAAAGCCAATCGCAAAGATCTCACCGTGGTGTTGATTGATGCAGGTGCGTCCGTCGGCGGCGTTTTTACACAAAATCGGTTTTGTGCTGCGCCGGTGCAAATTTGTCGTGACCATCTTGACAAAAGCTCGTCCATTAGGGCGATGCTGATCAACACAGGTAACGCCAATGCAGGCACCGGTGAAGATGGTCTGGCCCGCGCCAAAAGCACCTGCGATGCGCTGGCCAAATGCATCGGCATTTCCCCAGAGGGAATATTGCCTTTTTCTACAGGCGTCATCATGGAGCCGCTGCCCAATGACCGTATTGAGGCGGGATTGGCTGCCGCCATCGCCGATGCGCAAGACGGAAACTGGCTGCGTGCTGCCGAGGCCATCATGACCACTGACACGGCTCCTAAAGCCTTTGGTACGCAAGTGCTGATTGATGGTGTTTTGGTCAGTATCACAGGCATCAGCAAAGGGGCGGGAATGATTCGCCCCAACATGGCCACCATGTTGGGCTTTATGGCAACCGATGCCTGTGTGAGCCAATCCGTCATGCACCAATTGGCACTGGAATTGGCCGATGGTTCCTTTAACCGCGTGACGGTGGACGGCGACACTTCGACCAACGATTCATTTGTGGTCATCGCCAGCAACAAGGCAAATCATGTGCAAATAGCATCACTGGAAAGTGTTGCGGGTCGGGCCCTGAAGGCGGCCATGATGGGCGTTGCCAAACAATTGGCGCAGGCCATAGTTCGGGATGGTGAGGGCGCCACCAAGTTCATTTCAGTGAAGGTGGACGGCGGACGCACCGGACAGGAATGCCGCAAAGTCGCCTACGCCATAGCACATTCTCCACTGGTAAAAACTGCATTTTTTGCCAGCGACCCCAATCTGGGGCGTATTTTGGCCGCTGTGGGCTATGCCGGCATTGATGACCTCGACCAAACTCATATCGAGATGTTTCTGGATGATGTTCATGTCGTGACGCACGGAGGCCGAAATCCGTTGTACCGTGAGGAAGACGGTCAGCGCGTGATGAAACAAAGCGAGATCACTGTGCGTGTGGGTCTGGGTCGGGGTGATGCCTCCGACACCGTGTGGACTTGTGATTTCAGTCACGAATACGTCACCATCAATGCTGACTACCGTTCATGAACCCTAACTTCGAACATCTCCTGGTTCGGGCAGAGCAGCTGATAGGCAGAATTGAAGCGGTGTTGCCGCAACCCTTGTCCGCACCAGATTGGAATGTGTCGGCAGCCTTTCGCTATCGCAAACGCAGTTCGGGGCACGGAACTTTGGAGCCGGTTCGGAACGTGGGGATCATGCGTTTGGAAAGTCTCAAGGAAATTGAGCCGCAGAAGGAAAAAATTCAGCGAAATACTTTTCAGTTTGTGCAGGGAAAGCCGGCCAACAATGTGTTACTGACTGGAGCGCGCGGCACTGGCAAATCGTCGCTCATCAAGGCCTGCCTGACTGAGTATTCCAGTCAGGGTTTGCGACTGATTGAAGTGGATAAGGGGGACCTCGTGGACCTGCCTGACATTGTCGACGTCGTGTCCGCCCGACCAGAGAAATTCATCGTGTTTTGCGATGACCTGAGCTTTGAAGATGGAGAACCTGGCTACAAGGCACTCAAGTCAATTTTGGATGGATCGATCGCTGCAACCACAAACAATGTGTTGATTTATGCCACCAGTAACCGCCGGCATTTGCTTCCTGAGTACATGAAGGAAAACCTGACTTACACACATACTGACGATGGCGAAGTTCATCCCGGAGAAGTGATAGAAGAAAAAATTTCCTTATCTGAGCGATTTGGCCTTTGGGTCAGCTTTTACCCATTCACCCAAGATGAGTATTTGATGATTGCCGCACAGTGGTTATCTTCGTTTGGTGTTTCTGACGAAGCTATTGCGGCTGCCCGTTCGGAAGCCCTGGTGTGGGCGCTGGAGAGAGGTTCCCGAAGCGGACGGGTCGCCTGGCAATTCGCCCGTGACTATGCAGGTCGTCACACTTTGGCGATATGAACAAGTTACCGTTGGTGGCAGATGGCGAACTGCCCCGCGAAGGCGGCATTGACCGTCCTGTGACCGAAGTGGCAGTCGGTGTACTGATCAGATCTAACGGTGATTTTCTATTGACTTCACGGCCTCGGGGCAAAGTGTACGAGGGCTATTGGGAGTTTCCGGGCGGAAAGCTGGAAGCTGGTGAGTCAGTACAAGCTGCTTTGAGCCGCGAACTGTTTGAAGAGCTTGGCATCGAAATTGGTGCTGTCGCGCTTTGGAAAGTAGAATTGGTTGACTATCCCCATGCGCTGGTTCGTTTGAGTTTTTGCAAGGTTTTGTCTTGGCGGGGTGAATTGCAGATGCGTGAAAGCCAACAGTATTCTTGGCAACGCTTGCCCGTTCAAGTGAGCCCCGTTTTGCCAGGGACACTCCCGGTTTTAACCTGGTTGGCGTCTGAGCAAAATTATGAAGGCGCTACACATTAAATAGCAAACTATTGATTATGGACGGGGACTCCAGGCCATTTTTTCACTTAAAGCTTGCCAGTCACTGTAATTTGGCGTCTCCATAGACTTGGTCTTCAGGGGGGATTTCTGTAGGTACACGGAAGCTTTCGCTGGCCCACGACCCGAAATCAATATTCTTGCACCGCTCACTGCAAAAGGGTCGAAACGCATTACTCGGTGCGTAGACGCTGTCTCCACCGCAAGTCGGGCAGGTCACAATTTTTTGGCGTGGGATTTCCATTTTGAATAGAAAACTGTACGGTCAACGGGCGTGGCCGGGAGTCGGATCAAGGAAGTCAAGAGCAAAGCGTCAATTCGAACGTCACATCCTGTGCACTGGCATGAAGTCGATCATCGGCTTCGTGCTGCATGAACCGGATGGACACCATTAAACGGTTTCCACTGATTTCAGGAATTTGGCGCAAATTTGCATCCAGAGCCAATCGTAGCAATTGGAATGTGCGCCCTTGCGGCAGGTTTTGCTGGAATTGCCCAGCATTGGCGATCACCTTTTGAGGCGCACCCGATTCGCGGATCAGCTTGAGCAACATTTGAACGGAATCTGCAAGGGGTAGCAATTTCGCAACCCATCGACTCAAGTCATGTCGGCGCGTTGCGCTCAGCTCATGTTGCCATGCGTAATAGGCTGGCAAGTCAAATTCACAGGTGCCTCCAGGAATTCCAACCCGGCTGCGAATGCTCATCAGCCAGTCGTTTTCAGTCAATGATTGGCCAACCTTGCCCGGCAAACTGTTTAGCGCTGAAAATTTTTGGTCAATGTGATCAATAACTTCGTCCAGCACACCCTCGGCGATGGCGGGGTTGCCCCTGAATGCATTCAGGGCATGCTTTTGCTTCTCCAGATCTTTGAGTACGTCGGATTTGAGGTCCGCACGCGCGCCCACGTCCATGATTTCAAAAATGTTGGCCAGCGCATAGTGATGGTCCAGCGCTGAGTCGCGCGCGACCAATTCTGTCAGACGCTTAAAGAGATGCTCGATGCGCAAATAGGTGCGAATTCGCTCATGAAGTGGGTATTCGTAAAAGATCACGCTAAATATTCCGTTAGGCCAGACGCTGCGGGGATGATAGCCCGAACAGCGCCCCAATTTGGGTGACTTCTCTCGCAAGCTCCGCCAAACTCAAGTCAACGTTTCTGATCACGATATCGGCGGCCCGCAATCGGGTTACCCGGCTGGCCTGGGCGTCAATGATGCCCTGAACCGTGGGGACACTCAGTCCGCTTCTTGCAACGACTCTTTCGATTTGTATGGATGGAACACAGTCAACAACCATGATCAAGTCGAGCCTTGAACGCCATATCCGGGATTCAACAAGCAAGGGTATGTCAAAAACAATCAACGGGCTTCCCGCGCGCACAGCGGCTTCGGCCTGCCTTGCTGTTTCTTGTCCTACTAGAGGGTGAATGATCGACTCAAGACGGTACCGCTCGGCGGGACTTTCATAAACGAGCTTTCTCATCAATTCCCGATCCATCGCGCCATCTGGACTGATGAACTCTGAACCGAATGCTTCGCGAATGGGGGTTATAGCCTGCCCGCCAGATTGAGTAACACTTCTCGAAACGGCGTCAGCATCAATGATGGTCGCTCCGAGCTGTCCTAGCAGACTTGAAACTGTGGATTTCCCGCTGCCAATTCCGCCTGTCAACCCAATCCGCAATACATTCGACATGCGATCAAAGACCTGCAAATTGCAGGATTGATTGCGGTCCAAAGATCATGGCAGTCAAGCCCGCTCCGGCAAGAAACGGCCCAAAAGGGATGTAGCCGCCTTCGCGCAGTCCAGTACTGAATTTCATGGCAATACCGACAACAGCCCCGATGACAGAAGCCATCAAGATTATCGGGACCAGGGCCTGCCATCCAAACCAGGCGCCCAGTGCCGCGAACAACTTGAAATCTCCATACCCCATTCCCTCTTTGCCAGTCGCCAACTTGAAAGCCCAATACACCGCCCACAGCGACAGGTAGCCGCCTACTGCACCCCAAACCGCTGAGGTCAAATTCACAGAGTTGAGTCCAAGCGCAGACGCTATCAATCCCGCCCACAACAGCGGCAACGTGATGTCGTCCGGAAGTAAAGTCGTATCCCAGTCAATCATTGCCAGTGCCAACACGGCGGCGGCAAAACCACTCCATAAAAAGGTGATTGCAGCGCCATTCCAATGCCAGGCACACCAGGCAAACAATGCACCAGTAGCCAACTCAATCAGGGGGTACCTCATACCAATAGAAGTTCCGCAGCTTGAGCATTTGCCTTTCAAAAACAGGTAGCTAACTACCGGTATGTTTTCAAGCCAGGTGATTCCGTGACTGCATTGTTGGCATCGTGAGCGCGGCACCATGAGATTGAAAGGCGCTTGGGCTGGAAGTTCGGTGCCTGCAATAGATGCAGATTCACTGGCCCATTGATGCTCCATCATTTTTGGCAGGCGATAGATCACCACGTTCAAAAAACTGCCGATCATCAGCCCGAGGATGCCAACCAAACTGACATCCAGCCACAACAAACCGGTCATCAGACGACCTGTCCCAGCTTGAAAATAGGCAGGTACATGGCAACCACAATGCCACCAATCAGGGTTCCCAGAATAACGATGATGATGGGCTCCATCAGGCTGGAAATGCCCGCGACCATATCGTCAACCTCGGCTTCATAGAAGTCAGCCGCCTTGCCCAGCATGTGGTCAATCGAACCGGACTCCTCACCGATGGAGCACATTTGCAGGACCATCGAGGGAAATAAATTTGCGTTTGTCATTGCAACGGTCAAAGCCGTCCCAGTCGAGACTTCATGTTGAATTTTTTGTGTGGCCAATGCGTATACCGAGTTGCCTGCCGCACCACCCACCGAGTCAAGCGCCTCCACCAGTGGTACCCCAGCGGCAAACATGGTGGACAACGTCCTTGTCCATCGTGCAATGCATGATTTGTCAACCAAGGTACCGAATATCGGCATCTTGAGCATGATTCGATCCATGACGTGTTGCATTTTTTCGTTGCGTTTCCAGGACTCCATGAAGAAGTAGAAAGCGCCACCGATACCACCAAAGATCAGGTACCAATAGCTGACAAAAAACTCGCTCATTGCAATGACAATCAGCGTTGGCGCAGGCAACTCCCCGCCGAACGAACTGAACACGGATTTGAACGACGGGATTACAAAAATCATGATCACTGCGACGACCACAAACGCCACAATCAAAACTGAAATCGGATACATCAACGCAGATTTGATTTTCGATTTAATCGCCTCAGTCTTTTCCATGTAGACGGCAAGCCTGTCAAGCAATTGATCCAAGATACCCGCTGACTCGCCGGCTTCTACGAGGTTGCAATAGAGGTTGTCAAAATAAAGCGGATATTTCCGGAAAGCCACGCTCAGTGAAGTGCCAGTCTCGACATCGGTTCGAATGTCGTTCAATAACTTTGTGACGCGAGGGTTTGGATTGCCCCGACCGACGATATCAAAGGCTTGCAGTAGCGGCACGCCAGCCTTCATCATCGTCGCCAACTGACGCGTGAAAATTGCCAAGTCTTTGGGCTTGATGGAACTTCCCGCACTCATCCTCCGTTTTTTGATTTTGGTGGCTGTTACCCCTTGCCGGCGCAAAGCAGCCTGAACCTGATTTTCTCCAACTGCGCGCGTTTCCCCTCTGACTTGCTTGCCGTTGCGGTCCTTCCCCTCCCATTCAAAGACTGATTCTTTGCTGTCTTTGGTCTTAGCAGTCGCCATATATTCCTCTGAGCTCCTGTGATCTACAAATTGGTAACTGCGAGCACTTCTTCCAGCGAAGTAAGACCCAATTTAACTTTGTGCAATCCGGACTGACGCAAGGAACGGACACCCTCATTTTTGGCCTGTTCTGCGATGTCCATGGCGCTTCCATCACGCAAAATAATCCGCTGAATCTCTTCAGAAATAGGCATCACCTGGTAAATACCAACCCGCCCTTTGTAGCCGTTGTTGCACATCGAGCAACCGACAGGGCGATAACTCACCCAAGAACCGTCAAGTTCTGCGGTATCGATTCCAGCGTCCAAAAATGCCTTTTTGGGAATGTCTGCCGCCGTTTTGCAATTGGTGCAAAGGCGTCTGGCAAGTCTCTGCGCCGTGATCAGGATCACACTTGATGCAATGTTAAAAGGCGCAATTCCCATATTGCGCATTCGCGTCAAAGTGGTAGGGGCGTCGTTGGTATGCAGCGTGGACAGCACCAAGTGCCCCGTTTGGGCTGCCTTGATTGAAATGTCAGCCGTTTCAAGATCACGAATCTCGCCCACCATGATGATGTCCGGATCTTGGCGAAGAAAGGATTTCAAGGCGACGGCAAAGGTCAGTCCGGCCTTGTCATTGACGTTGACCTGGTTGACACCTGGCAAATTAATTTCCGAGGGGTCTTCTGCAGTGGCAATGTTGACGCCGGGCTTGTTGAGCAAATTCAGGCATGTATACAGCGAGACAGTTTTTCCTGAGCCTGTGGGGCCAGTTACCAAAACCATGCCGTAGGGTCTGCTGATCGCCTCCAGCAAGCGCTCCTTTTCTTCGGGCTCATACCCAAGCGCTTCAATACCAAGTTTGGCACTGCTGGGGTCAAGAATACGGATGACGATCTTTTCGCCAAATAACGTGGGCAAAGTGCTCACTCGAAAATCAATGACCCTGTTGGGTCCAATTTTGAGTTTCATCTTGCCATCTTGAGGTACCCGTTTTTCGGAAATATCCATTTTGGATATGACCTTGATGCGTGAGGCTAACTTGTCTTTGATGGCAATAGGCGGTGATGCAATTTCGCGCAATTCTCCGTCGATGCGAAAGCGAACCCGGTAGTTGTGTTCATACGGCTCGAAGTGCAGGTCAGACGCCCGCATACTGAAGGCATCCAGCAACATCTTGTGCAGGAACTTGACTACCGGCGCGTCTTCCACCTCGGACACGGCCGTTTGCTCGGACTCTGCATTGCCGTCAGTGGCTACTTCGTCGAACTCGAACTCGCTGCCAATGATGTCTTCCATGGTCTCTGCGGCCGTTGCAGAGTTCACATCGACCAACTTCAAAAGCTTGTCGTATTCGGCGATGACCCAGTCCACACCCATTTGGGTGGAAAATTTTATTTTCTCGGCAGCTTCCTGGTCAGACGGATCTGCGGTTGCAACGATCAGCCTATTGTTTCTTTTGCTGAGCACCACAATTCTGTAGGCACTGCATATCTTGCCGTCCAGCAGACCTTTGGGCAGGCGCTGGGAATCTATGGCGTCAAGGTCGATGAGTGGCGCTGCAAAGGCACCCGACATGGTATGCGCCAAGTCAAATGCTGAAACGGCCCCAGATCCTGTTAGTTCTGCAATAAAACTGGTCCGATTCGCGGACGCCTTTCGGTAAATCTCCTCCGCCGACTTTTGTCCAAGCTTACCGGCCAATATCAGCGCCCGACCGAGCCCAGGAAGGGCGACGGAAGTGCTTTCACGAGGGATGGTTTCGACTGCTGCCATGGGCTGAAAATGTACTACGTCACAAGCCAATCGCCTAATTTTGCAATGCTTTCACTGCTTCAAATGTTGGATTTTAGTTTTTCGGCAATTTGGAGATTCTGTGGGCTCAATGTTGGGCATTTGTCTTGGCCAGTGCGAGACACATGGTTTGGAATTAACGCTGGCGAAGAACTTTGGCCTCCAGATTGAGCAGTCGGATTTTGACTGCAGCTTCGTCCGCTTGACCTGCAGTCTCAAAGGGTCCTGCCCGAACCCGGCTCCGGAGGCCATTGGCAGTTGAAATATCTTGTTTTGCTGCAGGCAAGCCAACATCTCGCAGCCTCAGCATTGTTGCATCAGCATTTGCCTCTTTGGCGAACAGGCCCACGTTCACAAAATATTGATGAGCGTCAGGCAGGGTCAAGTGAGGCTTTTCCTGTTTCGACGCAGATTTTTGCGGTTGAAGTGTATGGGTTCCCCGTGTGGTTTTGGGGAGAGTATCGAGTGATGGATCGACGGCTGCAGTTTTCGGAATGGCGTTGCAATCGACGCATGGATAAATGGCAGAGTCCCGTCCGGGTACCGGCGCCGAGGCCGCCGGGTCACTTTGCGTTGCCATGGAAGCGGGCAATTGCGGGGCGGCAATTTCCACTCTATGAGATGGTTGTTGGGTTTCAGAGGTTGCTGACGAACTTGCGCTGGGAGCCGCAGCCATCAAGAGAGTGTCAGGCGAAGTGCCGGCTTGTACTTTGGCGAGACTGTTTGGCCCCGGATTATTTTGTGCATGGAAGGCCACAAAAAATGCGATGGCAACCAATGCCACCCCGCCATTAATTTGAAGCAGGCGAATGAATTCTTTTCTGGTGCTCGCTTGACTTTTCAACTTCAAGCCGGCCTCAACCATCGTGCTGCTGCGTTCAACGGCAGCAATTACTTTTTTTTGAATGCCCGCTATGAACCAGGCATTTCCGTATAGCCCAGGTACAGCGACCAGTAACGTTGTCAACTGGCAAATTATTATGGCTTGCCCGAATTCGGACATTGACGCTTGAAGTAGGGTGATCGAAATAGCAACCACATAGCTAATGAGCGCAGCCAGATAGATTCTGGCGGGGCGCCACATTCGCCTGAAGACCATCCAATTTAGGGTGTAGAGCGCTGCCGACCAGTTCCATGTCGCCCCCACCTTGCCGTTCGCTTCATATCGAGCCAGTAGTGGCACGTAAAAGTCCAAATTGACCGACCCGACAGCACTCCGGGCTAGTGCCTCCCCGGGGGTGGCCGGAGTTTTTGGCACTGGCGCACCGGATGACAGGGCAGTTGCTTTGTCAGCGGACATTCAGATGAGGGGCCGGTTTGCGGGAATACTTTTCAGCCGTATTGGTGACTCAAAAAATGGTCGGGGTGAGAGGATTCGAACCTCCGGCCTCTACGTCCCGAACGTAGCGCTCTACCAGGCTAAGCTACACCCCGCTAGCAAAAGGCAACCCTGAAAAGCACTCAGTGATTTCTGTCGAGGAGTTGCGACGCCAAGTCTATCAAACACTTCGAATACTCATTGACGGGTAGCCGTCTGGCTGCAGCGATGGCCCTGCGAGCTTCTTGTTTTGCAGCTTCCCGGGATATGTCCAACGCACCCGTGCTTTTGACGATGGTGACTACTTCATCCAGAACGGAAATATCACCGGTTTCGATGGCGTTCTTTATCAGGTCTCTCTGCGAAGGACTGCACCTTTGCATGGCAGAAATGAGCGGCAAGGTGGTTTTCCCTTCCCTCAAGTCATCGCCCAGACTTTTTCCCATGATTTCGGCATGGCCCGCGTAATCCAGGACATCATCAATCACTTGAAATGCTGTTCCCAGGGCTTGCCCATAGTCTGCACAGGCGTGTTCCAAGTCTGAGTTGCCACCTGCCAGAATGGCTCCAACTCTGGCGCTGGCTTCAAACAATTTGGCCGTCTTTGATCTGATAACCTGCAAATAACTGGCTTCGTCCAAGGCAGCGTTATGCATGTTCATCAATTGCATGACTTCGCCCTCAGCAATGATATTGGTGGCATCGGCAAGTACCTGCATGATCCGCATGTCTTGGGCGTCAACCATCATTTGGAACGCTCTCGAGTAGAGAAAGTCTCCCACCAACACGCTGGCTGGATTTCCGAATGCCTCATTGGCCGTGGCATTGCCGCGCCTGAGAACCGACTCGTCAACAACATCGTCATGCAACAAAGTCGCAGTGTGAATAAACTCAACCACAGCTGCAAGCGTGAACCGCTGGTCTGACCGGCAGCCCAAAGCGCCACAGCAAAGAAGCAAAAGAGCAGGTCGAAGCCTTTTACCTCCGGCTGCGATGATGTAATGTGAAACCTGCCCAACCAACGGCACGTCGGATTCAAGCCGGCTCACAATCACTCGATCCACGTTCCGCATGTCCTCATCAATGACGGCGAGCGGGTTTGAGGCACCAGTGTCGGTGAGAGGTGGTTGAGTAGAGGGGTGCAAGGCAGAACCGGTGAGTTTGGTTGGATTATAGAAAAACACCAAAGACCGCCCCCTGAGCATCCAGCAAGAGCAAACGAGGAGTTGCCAAAGTCCCTGACAGATGCTAAAGTAGAGGGCTCTGAGAAAATTCGTTCCCAGAGCCTAAACAAGTAGAGGTCAACATGTACGCGGTCATAAAAACCGGCGGCAAGCAATATCGGGTTGCAGCTGGCGAAAAAATTAAAGTAGAACAGATTGCTGCGGACGTAGGCCAAGAGATTGTGTTCGATCAAGTGTTGGCCGTCGGAAACGGCGCTGACATCAAGATCGGCACACCCTTGGTGTCCGGCGCAACGGTCAGTGTCACAGTTCTGGCACACGGCAAGCACGACAAGGTCGGCATTTTCAAAATGCGCCGTCGCAAGCACTATCAGAAACGTCAAGGACACCGTCAGCAGTTCACCGAACTGCTCATTGGTGCCATTGCAGCTTAAAGAGTAAGAGTCATGGCACAGAAAAAAGGCGGCGGCTCTACGCGAAACGGGCGCGACTCCAAGCCAAAAATGCTGGGTGTCAAGGCGTTCGGTGGTGAGTTGATCAGTGCAGGCGCCATCATTGTGCGTCAGCGTGGGACTCGCTTTCACCCCGGCACCAATGTCGGAATCGGCAAAGACCACACCTTGTTTGCCTTGGCGGACGGGCATGTGAGCTTCGCCATCAAAGGCGCGCTAAACAAGCACACGGTGAGCGTTACCTCGGCGTAAACTGCTTAGGCGCTGCTCTATAGACCCTGCGCAATGCGCGGGGTTTTTTATTTATAAAGCTGGATTTAAAGCTAAATCATGAAATTTGTAGACGAAGCCTTCATTGACATCTCTGCAGGAGATGGTGGGGCGGGCTGCGTCTCGTTCCGTCATGAAAAGTACAAGGAATTTGGTGGCCCCAACGGGGGTGATGGAGGGCGGGGCGGGCATGTGTTCGCTGTGGCTGATCCCAACCTGAATACCCTCGTGGATTTCCGATTTTCCCGTCGGCATGATGCCAAGCGCGGTGAACATGGCATGGGTTCCGACATGTTTGGTGCGGCTGGCGCTGACATCACGCTCAAAATGCCGGTCGGTACCATCATCAGCGATGCTGAAACGGGCGAAGTGCTTTATGAGTTGCTGGTGCCGGGAGAAGTTATCACCATTGCCAAGGGCGGCGATGGTGGCTTTGGTAATTTGCGTTTCAAGAGCGCCATCAATCGCGCTCCCCGCCAAAAAACTCCCGGCTGGCCAGGTGACAAGAAAAGCCTGAAGCTGGAATTGAAAGTGCTGGCAGACGTCGGTTTGTTGGGCATGCCCAATGCGGGCAAGTCAACCTTGATCACGGCGATTTCCAACGCCCGACCGCGCATAGCCGACTATCCTTTCACGACGCTTCATCCCAACCTTGGCGTGGTACGGGTGGGTCCCGAGCAAAGTTTCGTGGTGGCCGACTTGCCCGGGTTGATTGAAGGTGCCTCCGAAGGGGCAGGGTTGGGCCATTTGTTCCTGCGCCACTTGCAACGCACCCGCCTGTTGCTCCATATTGTTGACATGGCGCCCTTCGACGACGCGGTTGATCCCGTCGCACAGGCCAAAGCCATTGTGAATGAGCTTAAAAAATACGACCCGGCGTTGTATGCCAAGCCACGGTGGCTGGTCCTCAACAAGCTGGACATGGTGCCAAGCGAACAGCGTGAGGCATTGGTCAAAGCGTTTGTCAAGCGCTTCAAGTTCAAAGGGCCTGTATTTGAGATTTCAGCTCTGACCCGAGAAGGTTGCGAGTCGTTGATCAAGGCCATCTACAAGCACATCAAGGCACAACAAGTTGCCGAACAAGTGCCGGTTGAGATCGATCCACGTTTCGCGCCAGACCCTGGTGGTGAATTTACCTCCTGATTCAAGGTAATTTGAGTTGCTATATTAAATATAGCTAACTATTGATAATTGACGGGGACTTTAGCCCTCTATGACCCAAAATTCCGTGAATCATGTGCTGCGAAATGCGCGGCGAATCGTCGTCAAGGTCGGTTCAAGTTTGGTGACCAATGAAGGCCGTGGTCTGGATGAAGGGGCCATTGGCGAATGGTGTCGGCAAATGTCCTTGCTGGTCCGTGGTGAAAACGGTAATTCCGGCCGGGAAGTGATCATGGTGTCCAGCGGTGCCATTGCGGAAGGCATGAAACGTCTGGGATGGGTCACCCGCCCCAAAGCGATCAATGAATTGCAGGCTGCTGCAGCAGTGGGTCAAATGGGTCTGGCCCAAATGTACGAAACCAAATTGCGCGAAAACGGCTTGGGCAGCGCTCAAGTACTGCTAACCCATGCTGACTTGGCGGATCGCGAACGCTACCTCAACGCCCGCTCAACACTGCTGACCTTGCTCAAACTTGGCGTGTTGCCCGTCATCAATGAAAACGATACGGTGGTCAATGACGAAATCAAGTTTGGTGATAACGACACGCTGGGGGCACTGGTTGCCAATTTGGTGGAAGCGGACGCCCTGATCATCTTGACCGACCAACAAGGGCTTTACACCGCTGACCCCCGCAAAGACGCGGGCGCACAGTTTGTGTCCCAGGCCAAAGCAGGCGACCTTGCCTTGGAGGCCATGGCGGGTGGCGTGGGCTCCAGTATTGGAAGCGGCGGCATGATCACGAAAATTTTGGCGGCCAAGCGTGCAGCCGGCTCGGGTGCATCAACCGTGATCGCCTGGGGCCGCGAGCCGAACGCCTTGCTGCGTCTTGCAAACGGTGAGGCAATCGGTACCTTGCTGGTGGCACAAACTCTAAAGAACCAGGCCCGCAAACGCTGGATGTCGGACCACCTGCAATTGCGCGGGTCTGTCACGGTGGACGCAGGTGCCGCATTCAAAATCAAAAACTCCGGCACCAGTTTGCTGCCCATAGGCATGACGGCCGTGGAGGGGGATTTCTCTCGCGGTGACGTCATTGCCGTCCGAGACGAGTCCGGGCAAGAGATCGCCAGGGGGTTGGCCAATTATTCCAATTCAGAAGCACGCCTGCTTTGTCGCAAACCTTCCGCTGATTTTGAAAAACTGCTCGGCTACGCCGCAGAACCCGAAATGTTGCACAGGGACAACTTGGTTTTGTCCCGTTAACGAATGGCCGGGATCGACTTATTCCCCGATTTTGGAATACGGGTTACGTTTCAAGGCCGCGATCAAATCCGGCACTGAATTCGCCGGTGTGGACCTTGCGTTGCAGGCGCCCGCGCGTGCGAGAGCCAATGCGTGCCGCGACGTGTTATTGTCATTCAAGGGTCGCCATTGTGGATCTTTCAGAGCGCTCCATTGGCCAGAGGAATTGAAGCGCGCATAAGTTTTAAATTCGCCCGATGCGCAGCGAATCCCCTCGTACATCGCATTGACTGACCCAGCGGAATTGATGGCCACCATGACATAACGCACAACGCCGTCCGAAGTGATGGTCAACGTTGCCGGATCCACACCAAACTTCAGGGTGACGTAGACCGGCATATCAATGGCGATGAGCTTGTCCTTGTCAAATGATGGGGGCGGGGGAACCTCGAGTTCTTTCCAGTCTGGATCATCAACAAATCCCTGCGCAAGGCTTAATTCGGGAATCCCGAATGTGCAAAACGCAAGGACGCAAAGCGTTGCCACGATCTTGCATGAAAACTCAAAACAACGTGAGTTGATGCACCTATTTCGCATGATTGCCTCCGATCGGGCTGATCAAGCCATTGGTGTGTGGGTCGGGCTCAAATGACGCCCCGGGCGGAAGCTCAAAGCCCGCGCCCGCGTTCATGTCCGGCCCACTGTCAAGGTCATGGTCGCGCGACCTCGCGCCTTGGCGCAAGTAGCGTGTTCGCAAGTCATTGCGTGGCAAATAGCGAGCCAATTCGGTCAGAGCCATTTCGTAGACGCCACGTTTGAATTCAACGACCGCGTCCAGCGGAACCCAATAGTCATTCCATCGCCAGGCGTCAAACTCCGGGTGATCGGTGGCGCGCAAATTTAAATCCCAGTCGTGCCCAGTCAATTGAAGCAGATACCAAATCTGCTTTTGGCCTTTGTAATGGCCACGTGCATCGCGTCGAATGTACCGATCCGGCACCTCGTAGCGCAACCAGTCCCGGGTGCGGGCAACGATGCAGACATGCTCCTGATGGAGCCCCACTTCTTCATGCAATTCCCGGTACATGGCTTGCTCGGGGGTTTCTCCCCGGTCAATGCCACCCTGCGGAAACTGCCACGAGTGGGTACGAATGCGCTTACCCCAGAACACCTGATTTTTCTGGTTGAGCAGGACGATGCCGACGTTGGGCCGAAAACCGTCCCGGTCAAGCATAATCAAACCCCAAATTTTTAAACTAAGTGCATTATGCACAGCAGGCGTCTTGCATCAAGAGGCCCGGCAGCCAATCCCGGTGTTTACCTCACTTCTCCTTCGTTTAACCCGTATTTTCAGAATTTAAAAGCGACCCACTGACCCCATGAAAGCCTCCCAATTTTTTATTTCCACCCAAAAAGAAGCGCCTGCTGATGCCGAAATTGTCAGTCACAAACTGATGATGCGGGCGGGTCTGATCAAGAAGCTGGGGGCAGGCATTTACACCTACATGCCCATGGGCTTGCGCGTCATCCGCAAGGTAGAAGCCATCGTGCGTGAAGAAATGAACCGAGCGGGTGCGGTGGAGCTTTCCATGCCAGTGGTTCAGCCGGCAGAGCTTTGGCAGGAAACCGGGCGTTTCGCCAAAATGGGGCCTGAGTTGTTGCGCATCAAAGACCGCCACGAGCGTGATTACGTGGTGCAGCCTACCAGCGAGGAAGTGGTCACTGACATTGCCCGCCAGGAAATCAAGAGCTACAAGCAGCTGCCCAAGAACTTTTACCAGATTCAGACCAAGTTCCGCGACGAGCGCCGTCCCCGCTTTGGCTTGATGCGCGGGCGCGAGTTCACCATGAAAGACGCGTACAGCTTTGACCGCGACCAGACCGCAGCCAAAGTTAGTTATCAAGTGATGGCGGCTGCCTATCGCAAAATTTTTGACCGTTTTGGTTTGACCTACCGTGCCGTAGCGGCTGACAGTGGCGCTATTGGTGGCGACCTGAGTGAAGAATTCCAGGTGATTGCTGCCACGGGCGAAGATGCCATTGTTTATTGCCCATCCAGCGACTACGCGGCCAACATGGAAAAGGCTGAGGCCTTGCCACCCCAGGGCGCTCGTAAAGCTCCAGCCCAGGTTATGGCCAAGACCGCTACCCCGGGGAAAAGTACGTGCGCAGACGTCGCTGAGTACTTGCAAGTGCCTTTGCAGCAAACGATCAAATCTCTGGTCGTCACGACTGAGGAAAAAAATGAGGATGACGTGGTCGTTAAAACCCAGGTGTGGCTTCTCATGCTGCGCGGGGATCACGAAATGAACGAGATCAAGGTTAACAAGATTCCCGGCATGGAAAACGGTTTCCGGTTTTCGACCCTGGATGAAATCGATGAGCACTTTGGCTGCAAACCCGGCTACCTGGGGCTGATCAATTTGCGCAAGCCGGTGAAAGTCGTGGCGGACCGGGAGGTGGCCACCATGAGCGACTGGATTTGCGGCGCCAATGAGCCCGACTTTCACATTACCGGTGTGAACTGGGGGCGGGACCTGCCCGAGCCCAACTTGGTGGCTGACATTCGCAATGTGGTGGCCGGCGACCCGTCGCCAGACGGAAAGGGAGTTCTTGCCATTGAGCGTGGCATAGAAGTGGGCCATGTGTTTTACCTTGGCACCAAATACAGCCAGGCCATGAACGCTACCTTTCTGGCTGAAAACGGCAAACCCCAGTTCATGGAAATGGGTTGCTATGGCATTGGCATCACCCGCCTGCCAGCCGCTGCCATTGAGCAAAACCACGATGATCGCGGGATCATTTGGCCAGATGCCTTGGCACCATTCACGGTGGTGCTGTGTCCCATCAGTGCGGATCGTTTTCCGGATGTTCAGGCGGCAGCAACCCGGCTCTATGCCGACTTGATGGCAGCCGGGGTTGACGTGATCCTGGATGACCGTGGTGAGCGGCCCGGTGCCATGTTTGCGGACTGGGAACTGATTGGCGTACCGCACCGAATCACGATTGGAGACAGGGGCTTGAAAGAAGGCCACGTTGAATACCAACATCGTGGCGATGCCAAGGATGTTCCGGCCAGCAAAGTGGCTGTGGATGACATTCTGGGCCTGATCAAGGCCAAACTGAAGGCATGAGCGACTTGGGCGTCAAATCAGGCACATCACACGGAATTGGAAGAAGAATAGGCCTCAAGTCCCTGCTGGGATTTGTTAGTTTGCTATCAATAAGTGAGTATTCAAGTGCCGGCGGACAGTTGGAGGAGCCCTTGGTTGACGCGGTCCGGACCGCCTTGAGTTCCGCCATCCATAACCAGGCGCCGCCGGTACCCGAATTTTCTGATACCGAATCGCGCTTGCGCTATCTGCGCTGGATGGTGGCCATGAGTGACCAGCTCAAAAAGAAAAAACCGGACTGGAATGTACGCAAAGAGTTCTTACAAACCGTCTGGTACGAGTCCAGACGCGCCGGACTGGATGTGGCACTGGTGCTTGGCTTGGTACAAGTTGAAAGCAACTTCCGCAAATTCGCGGTGAGCAGTGTCGGCGCGCGAGGCTACATGCAGGTCATGCCGTTTTGGGTTCGGGTTCTGGGGGACGGGGACGCTGGCAAGCTGTTTCACATGCAGACCAATTTGCGTTTTGGTTGCGTGATCCTGCGCCATTACCTGGACCTGGAAAAGGGTGACCTGTTCATGGCCTTGGGGCGCTACAACGGTTCACGCGGCAAGTCTCCCTACCCCAACGCTGTGCTCGGGGCCAAAAAACTGTGGGAATTCAAGCCTACTGCATGAAGCCCATGCGACCCTTGCCGCCACCCGGTTTGGGCAAATCCTGCGCCTCAACCTCGTCGCGCCTGTCCAGACGGGCATTGCCAAAGGCGGTCATGAGTGCCCGCCGCATTTCGCGCGGTGCCATTTCGGAGAGTTGATCGATCACATCACCAAGTGGCTCCGGGGCAAACCGTTCGCCCCAGCCGTGCTCCCCCAAAATAGAGCGGTACATATTGCGGGCGATCTGGCGTGCTTGTTCAGGGGACGGGGATTCGATCTCGAACACGTTCATGCGATTCAATATCGGCTCGGGAATGCCCCGCTCGTCGTTGGCTGTGGTGATCCAGATCACCTGGCTGGCATCGATGGCGACCTCGGCAAACTCGTCGGTGAAGTGTTTGGCCGTGTCGTGTTCCAGCAAGCTGTACAAGGCTCCCAGCGGATCATATTGTGCGTCGCTGGCGGCCTTGTCAATTTCATCCACCACGATGACCGGGTTGGCATATTGACCATCAACCAGTGCTTCAAACACCTTGCCGGGTTTGGCGCCTTTCCATTGTGACGACGAGCCAGACAACAGCCATCCGGCGGTCATGGAGCTCATGGGCACCAGGCTCATGCCCGTCCCCAGCAAATCCGCCAATTTTTTGGCGAAATGGGTTTTGCCAATGCCAGGGGCGCCCAGCAGAAGGATGGGGGTGACCTCCAGACCATCGCGACTGTCCTGGCTTAAAGCGACGTGGCGTTTGATGTCATCCAGGACCGCCGTGAAATTGGGCAGTGCGTGGTAGAGCGTGGTCATTTCCGGTACGCCTGAGGGCTTGACCTGGAAGCGGTCGGGGCCGCGTTCCAGCATTCGCTCATAGGTGGTTCGCAGGCCCTCGTAGTCGCGTTCAGGGAGTTTGGCCAGTTTGCGTTCTACATCATGCGTTTGATAGACGCTGCGCACCGTGGCCACCGGAAGGTGGAAGGTTGACGACTGGGGAACAAGACTGTGCGATGTCATGGCGTTCTCCTGGTTGGTAAAAGGCAAATTCATTTCAGCATGAACCGTGCCAATCGACAACTGGCAGCCTCGTCACCCGGGTGGTAAACCCCAAAATCGTCTTGATTTCGCGACAATGCGGTTCACCTCAAGGTACCCGTCAATGCCGCGATCTGCAAAAAATGTCGACAGGGTGACTCAGGCTGCGGGTTGGGTCAGAATTTGCTGCAACTCGCCAGACTCGTACATTTCCATCATGATGTCCGAGCCGCCAATGAACTTCCCTTTGACATAAAGCTGGGGAATGGTGGGCCAGTTGCTGTAGTCCTTGATGCCAGCGCGAATTTCCGCATCTTCCAGAACATTCACGGTTTTGACGGTTTTGGGTTCCACGCCGCAAGCTTTCAGGATCTGGATGGCCCTGCCGGAGAAGCCGCATTGAGGGAAGCTTGCATTGCCCTTCATGAACAGCAACACATCGTTGCCTTTCACCAGTTGGTCGATTCTTTGTTGGGTATCGCTCATTGAAAACTCTCTTTCAGCAAAAGGAGGATTATCCCGTTTTCTGTTTCAAAGACGCGATGATCACTTTAAATTGCCCTGCGAATGCACGGTATAAAATAATTTGGTATGACCTTAAAAATTCGTTTTTTCCATCGGGTTTTTGTTCAAACTATTTCCACATTTGCATTGTGCTTTTCTGGCTCCTTGGTTTGGTCAGAAGAAATCACGATTCCCGGCAGCGGTAACCCCGAGTACGTTTTGCAAGCGCTGGCCGATGCCTTTGGCCGGGCGCAGACGCAGCACCGTGTGGTCATACCCTCCAGCACGGGAACAGCAGGAGCCCTTCGCGACGTTGAGGCCGGGAAAGCTGTCCTGGGTCGTGTCGGGCGCCCGTTGAGAAATGATGAAATTGCCAAAGGCTTGACCTTCATACCTTTGGGTCGGGATCCGGTTGCCTTTGTCGCCGGTACCGGCGTGTCGTTGAAAAGGACTGACGACAAACCAAGTGATGGACATCTACACGGGAAAGACGACCAACTGGAAGGAGTTGGGCGGCAAACCGGGGCCCATCCGTGCTGTGGGTCGTGAATCTACAGACGCCTCGCGTCAGGCGATCAATCGCGTTGTCAAATCCTTTGAAACCCTTGTGTTTCCCGAAGGCGTCAAGCTGGTCAACCTGGACCCTCAAATGATTGAACTGCTTGACCGTTACCCGACCAGTATCGGTTTTCTCAACCGGTCGGCATTGGCGGCCTGCAAAACCAAAGTGGTTTATTTGAATCTCGATGGCGTGGAGCCCAGCCCTCCCAATCTGGGTGCAGGCCGCTACCAGTTGTCAGTCGAGTTGGGGCTGATTCACAAAACGGGAACGCTGAGCCCTGCTGCCACTGCGTTTCTGTCGTTTGTGCGTTCCTCGGCGGGTATTGGCGTTTTGCGTGAACATGGTGTTTTGGCGGCCGCGGGACAGTCTTGAAGACCGGATGAATCTGCGCCCTTCCGCAACCGTTGCGCTGGCGTCCCTGATCAGCCTGTTGGCTCTGGCCGGGCAATGGGTGGCGTTCAGTGTCTCTGCGGACGTCTTGGAGGCATCGGTTCGGGAGCGCGAAATTGACAAAATCAATACGGTCAGCAGTGTTGTCAAGGGCATCATTGCCGAAAAACAAAACGACATTGTTTTTATCGCGCGGCTGTTGGCCGCCGACAGTTCGCTGAGCAAAAGCATTGCGCTCAAGGGGCCAGAGCGCGTCTCCACGCTCAAGTCCGCCATGGACAAAATGTTCCAGCTCGGCCGCATTCAAACGCTGGAAGTTGCCGATACCAATGAGACCGTGGCGTATCGGGCTCATGAACCCAATCGTTATGGTGACCAGGCCACGGGCTGGGGCGTTGCAGAAGCCCTGGCCGGCAAGAGCATTTCCGCCAGCCGTTCCGTCAATGGCGGGGTGGCAATTCAGGCCATGGAACCTTTGCGGCAAAACGCCGAGGTTGTGGGCGTCGTTTCGGCGGGCTTGCTGCTAAACAAAAAGCTGATGGACGAATTGAGCCACCAAGTCGGTGCGCATTTGGCTCTGCTGGGCAGAAAAGGCGCAATTGCAGCAGCTGAAGGTGGTGCCATGGACGGGTTTGACCTGCGTGGCATGGAGGAGGCGTTCGAGAAAAAAATCCCGATTTATCGCTTTGACACGGACGCCCGCCAGACCAGTGTGTACCTTCCCATCCTGGTTGTTGATGAAGCGTATGTGGTGCTGGCTCGGATGGACAGCCGGGACGCCTATGGGTTGATTGAAAAAGGCAAACAGCGCTCTGGTTATGTTGCTGCCTTGATTCTGGTGGTCAGTCTGGTTGTTGGCTTTCTGGTCCTCCATTGGGTGTTGGGGCCTCTGCGCAAGTTGCGGCAGAGGGCGGAAAGAACCGCAATGGATTTGACCGGTGAATCTATCGCGACCCACGGGCGGGACGAAGTGGTGTCGGTCGTCAACGTGCTGGATGCCCTGACAGACAGACTGGTTCAGCGCAACCAGGATCTGGCCCAGGCGAAAGCACAGGCCGACGCCGCCAGCCTGGCCAAATCCCAATTTTTGTCCGCCATGAGCCATGAGATTCGAACCCCGCTCAATGGTGTGCTGGGCATGGCGGAACTGCTGATGGACACCCCGCTGAGCCGGGATCAGGTGCGCTTTGTGGGAGCCATCGAATCTGCCGGTCGAGG
>CAVVSV010000092.1:0-17675 GCA_963750805.1 uncultured beta proteobacterium | reverse complement strand
GCTGCCGATGCAGGTGCGCGGACCGGCACCGAAGGGGAAGAAGGCGACCGTGGCAGCGCGTTCTGCATGCCCCGGGATGAGCGTGACGGCCTGAACTGGTGCGGCTCGTCGTAGTAGCGCGGGTCCATGTGCAATAACGCCGGGCTGATCCACACGGCCCAGCCGCGGCTCAGTCGGTGACCGGACAATTCAAAGGGATCAGCCACTTCGCGGTACAGCACCGGGGCCGGTGCGTGAACTCGGCCCTTCTTCAACAACCGGTACTGAGGAGTGGGCAAACCTTCGGCCAACCAGATGCGTTCTGGTCATGACCTTGTCGATGGCAATGCTGGACGCCATCACGCCCGAGCCCGTGTAGGGAATGGCCATCAGCTCCAGCGCGCCCTGCACGGTGCCGTCTTCACCAAAGCGGCCATGCAAGGCAATGAAGCAACGGGCAAAGCCATCGCGTTCAAGGTCAGTCATGTCGCGCTCAGCCGGGTCAAAGGCATGTGCGTCCACACCCCGGGACCGCAATGCCTGCAGCACACCGCCGCCTGACATCAGGGAGACCTCGCGCTCGGCCGACTGGCCGCCCATCAGCACGGCCACTTTCCCAAGCTCTGAACCTGCAATGGCTCATAGTCCCCGCCCTTTATCAATAGTTTGCTCTGTATTTTGTAGCAGATGAACGACTTTGGCAGGCACCGTACCGATCGAGCCCGCCCCCATGCACAGGACCACGTCGCCAGCGAGTGCGATATCGACAATGGCTTGCGGCATGGTGGTGATGTCATCGACGAACACCGGCTCGACACGGCCCGCCACACGCAATGCGCGGGCCAGCGCCCTTCCATCTGCCGCCACGATGGGAGCCTCGCCGGCCGCGTAAATCTCGCCCAGCAGCACGACGTCGGCCTCACCAATCACGTGGACAAAATCTTCAAAACAATCCCGCGTGCGGGTGTAACGGTGAGGCTGGAAGGCCAGCACCAGGCGCCGACCGGGAAATGCGCCACGTGCTGCCGCCAGGGTGGCTGCCATCTCCACCGGGTGATGGCCGTAGTCATCCACCAGCGTGAACTGGCCCCCATCCTTGGCGGGCTGTTCTCCAAAAGGCTGAAAGCGGCGACCCACCCCCTCGAAGGTGGCAAGGGCACGTTGGACGGCGGCATCAGGCACGTCCAGTTCAGCCGCCACGGCGATGGCCGACAGCGCATTCAGCACGTTGTGGCGGCCCGGCAGGTTCAGCACCACGTCCAGATCGGGCATGACGACACCATTGCGCCGCTGTGCCGTGAAATGCATCTGTCCGCCAACGGCGCGCACGTCCACCGCGCGCACCTGGGCACCTTCTTCAAAGCCGTAGCTGGTGACAGGGTTGGTCACTTCGTCAACGATGGCGCGAACGCCGGGGTCATCAGTACACAAAATTGCTGTGCCGTAGAAGGGCATGCGATGCAAAAAATCAACAAACGCTTTTTTGAGGTTGTTGAAATCGTGACCATAGGTTTCCATGTGGTCGGCATCAATGTTCGTCACCACCGCCATCACCGGCAGCAGGTGCAGGAAGGAGGCATCCGACTCATCCGCTTCCACAACGATGTAGTCACCTGTACCCAGGCGGGCATTGGCACCGGCACTGTTCAGGCGGCCGCCAATCACAAAGGTCGGGTCCAGGCCAGCTTCCACCAGCACGCTGGAGACCAGACTGGTGGTCGTCGTTTTGCCATGGGTTCCAGCGATGGCAATGCCCTGCTTCAGGCGCATCAGTTCGGCCAGCATCAGGGCACGCGGCACGATGGGTACCTTGTTGTCGCGGGCCGCCAAAACCTCGGGGTTGTCAGCCTTGACGGCTGTTGACGTGACGATGGCATCCGCCCCCAGCACGTTGGCCGGGTTGTGGCCGATGAAGGTGGTAATACCCAAACTGCCCAGTCGCCGCAGGGTGGTGCTGTCGGATTGGTCAGAGCCCGAAATGGCGTAACCCAGCTTGTGCAGCACCTCGGCAATGGCAGACATACCCGAACCGCCAATGCCCACAAAATGAATGTTCTTGATGGCGTGTTTCATGATTTCTTGTTCACCCGATGGGGCGAGTTCGTTTTGCTTTGCCCCCATGCTGCCAAGGCTTCGCAAGCCGCCACAATGCGTTCGGTGGCACCGGGCTTTTGCATCTTGCGGGCAGCAACGGCAGCGGCCAACAAGGTGGGCCTGTCGGCTTTTTGCAGCATGCGCGCGAGCCGGTCCGGGGTGAGGTCTTTTTGTGAGACCAGCCAGCCACCGCCCTGGTCGACCAGGAACGCAGCGTTGGTGGTCTGGTGGTCATCGACCGCAGCCGGAAACGGAACAAAGACGGCGGGTGCGCCCACAGCAGCGATTTCGGTCACCGTGCTGGCCCCGGCCCGGCAAATTACCAAATCCGCATTGGCGAAAGCTTGTGCTGTGTCGTCAATAAATGGGGTCAGGTCGGCCTGAACGCCAAAGGTTTCGTAATTGGCATTCAGCTCCTTGATGAGTCTGGCGCCGCTCTGGTGGCAGACCAGCGGGCGTTCAGCATCAGGCATCAGGGAAAGGGCCTGAGGGACCACATCATTCAAGGCCTTGGCGCCCAGACTGCCGCCCAGCACCAACACTCTGAGGGGGCCTTTGCGACCGGCAAAACGGCTGGCAGGCGATGGTTGGTTCAGGAATTCGGCACGCAAGGGGTTGCCAATCCAGCGGGCTTTCTTGGCAACTGCCTTGCTCGCTGCCGCAAAGGCATCCGGGAAGGCGGCGTACACCTTGATAGCCGAGCGGGCCAGAATCTTGTTGGCCATGCCTGCCACCGAGTTTTGCTCATGCAGCACCAGGGGTTTGCCAACGAAGTTCGTCATCAGTCCGGCAGGCAAGGTGATGTAGCCGCCCAGACCCACTACAACGTCGGGTTTGACACGACGCAGCACGCCCAGGCTTTGAAGGCTGGCCCGCAGCAATGTAAAAGGCAACTTGAACAGCGTTCCCAGACCCTTGCCGCGAACTCCACCGAAGGTGATGGCCTCAAACTCAAACCCGCGCGGTGGGACCAGCTCGCTTTCCATGCTGGGGCGATCCTGACTGCCTTTGCCACCCAGCCATACAACACGCCAGCCTGCAGACCGCAAAGCCTCGGCAACGGCCAGGCCGGGGAAGATGTGGCCGCCCGTGCCGCCGGCCATAACCAGTGCGGTTTTGCTCATGGCCGGTTGGTCATAGTCGACCCCCCTGCATCATGGCGCGGTTCTCAAAGTCTATGCGCAGCACCACGGCGATGGCGATGAGGTTGATCAATATCGCGGAACCGCCATAACTCATCAGCGGCAGGGTCAGGCCTTTGGTTGGCAATGCGCCCAGATTCACACCCATGTTGATGAAGGATTGAAAACCCATCCAGATGCCCACGCCTTGTGCCACCAGGCCGGCGAACACGCGGTCCAGTGCGATGGCCTGACGACCGATGTGCATCATGCGGCGGGTCATCCAGAAGAACAGGCCGATCAGCAAGGCAACGCCGACCAGGCCAAACTCTTCACCGATCACGGCCAGCAAAAAGTCCGTGTGGGCTTCGGGCAACCAGTGCAGCTTCTCGACACTACCGCCCAGGCCCACGCCAAAAATCTCACCCCTGCCAATCGCAATGAGGGAATGGGTGAGCTGGTAGCCCTTGCCCAAGGCATGCTCTTCAGTCCACGGATTGAGGTAGGCAAAGATGCGTTCCCTGCGGAACTCGCTCAGGGCAATCATCAAGCCGAAAGCCACCACCAACACGGTGGCAATCACAAAGAACATCCGGGCGTTCACGCCCCCCAGAAACAGGATACCCATCGCAATGATGGCAATCACCATGAAGGCGCCCATATCGGGTTCGGCCAGCAGCAGCAGACCCACCACGGCAACTGCAACCCCCATGGGCATCACCGCGCGAAAAAACTTTTCTTTCACTTCCATCTTGCGCACCATGTAGTCGGCCGCATACAGCAGCACCGAGAACTTGGCCAGCTCCGAGGGCTGAAAGCTCATCAAGCCCAGCGGGATCCAGCGGCGGGCACCGTTCACCCCTTTGCCCACGTGCGGAATCAGCACCACAATTAACAAGATCAGTGAAGCTACAAACAACCAGGGTGCGACTTTTTCCCACGTGGCCAAAGGGGTTTGAAACGCCAGGAGCGCCGCGACAAAGGCCACAACGATGGAGAGAATGTGTCTCGTCAAAAAGTGCGTGGGGGCATAGCGCGCAAACTTGGGGTTGTCCGGCATGGCAATGGAGGCGGAATACACCATGATCAAGCCCCAGGCCAGCAATGCCACTGTGACCCAGACCAGCGCCTGGTCAAAGGTGGCCAGGCGACTGGGCGCGTTGGAGGCGTTCGGCGCCCCCCGCGTGTCGCGAGAGGCTCGCGCGCCTGTCAACCGTTTGCTGAGCGTGCTCATGCGGCGCCCTCCAGCTCAACACCGCTGGCCATCGCCATACGTGAGACGGCGGCTGTGAACACGGCCGCCCGGTGCCCATAGTTGTCGAACATGTCCAGGCTGGCGCAGGCGGGCGACATCAAAACGGCATCCCCTGCCTTGGCTTGAGCAGCGCTTTGAGTCACTGCGTCATCCATGGAAGCTGCGTCCATCAGGGTCACGCCCGTGCGTTGAATCGCCTCGCGAATCAGGCCGGCATCGCGTCCGATCAACACCACGGCGCGCACATATTGTTGTACTGGATCTGCCAGCGGAGAGAAGTCCTGACCCTTGCCGTCTCCCCCCAGAATAACGACAAGTTTTCGATCCGGCCCCAGGCCGTTGAGGGCCGCCACAGTGGCACCCACATTGGTGCCTTTGCTGTCGTCAAAATATTCGATTTCATTGACGATGCCGATGGACTGCACCCGGTGCGGCTCGCCCCGGTATTCGCGCAGGCCGAACAATATGGGGGCCAAAGCACATCCTGCGGCGGATGCCAAGGCCAGCGAGGCCAGCGCATTGACGGCATTGTGACGACCCCGAATGCGCAAGGCCTCGGCTGGCATCAAGCGCTGGATGTGCAGCTCTTCGGCCTCTTCATTGCGGCGGCGCTTGGTTTCGTCGGCGTCCTGGGCGCGCACCAGCCACACCATGCCGTTGACGTCTTCGATACCAAAGTCACCGGGGCGCTGGGGCCTATCGGCACCAAAGGTGATGTGCTCGCGCTGGGGAATGCGGTCCTTAACACGATCTTTGGAGCGGCCCGTTGTGGCGACGGCAGGCAACATGGCCATCACCATCGGGTCTTCACGGTTCATCACCATAAGGGCGGTATTGCCAAACACACGGGCTTTGGCGACCGCATAAGCTTGCAAGCTGCCGTGCCAGTCCAGGTGGTCCTGCGTGATGTTGAGCACTGTGGCAGCGGTTGGCTCAAAGCTGTCGTCCCGACTGAGCGCGTCCAGCTGAAAACTCGACAACTCAATCACCCACACCTCGGGCAGGCTGTCGGTGTCCAGATGATGGGTCAACACATCCAGCAGCGTGGGGCCAATGTTGCCGGCCACAGCCACGGTTTTGCCTGCGCGCTCGACCAGTTGGCCAGTCAATGACGTGACCGTCGTCTTGCCGTTGGTACCTGTGACTGCCAATACAGCGGGCGAGTAGCCGCGCAAGGTCTTCAAATCGGCCAGCGCCTGTGAAAACAAGCCCAATTCGCCTGAAGTCCCCGTCGGACGGACATTTTCAGCTTTTAAATTGGAAGCATGCTCCATGACAAGCGCAACCGACGCGGGCGTCAAACCGGGGCTCTTGAAAACCGTGGTGACGCGTCCATCCGACAACAAACGGCCATCCAGTGGGCCACTGACAAACAGGGCTTGGGGCACATCAGCTTGCAAGGCGGCCAACTGGGGTGGTTGCTCACGGGTATCGGCCACCGTCACCTGTGCGCCTTGACGGGCACACCAGCGCGCCATCGCCAGGCCGGATGCACCCAGGCCCAGGATGAGAACGTGTTGGTCGTGAAGTGGCGTCAGCATGGGGGTTTAACGCAGCTTGAGAGTTGACAGGCCCACCAGGCACAACAGCATGGTGATGATCCAGAAGCGCACGACGACCTGGGTTTCTTTCCAGCCGCTTTTCTCGAAATGGTGGTGCAGTGGCGCCATCTTCAAAATGCGTCGTCCCGTGCCATAACGCTTTTTGGTGTACTTGAACCAGCTCACTTGCAACATGACCGACAGCGCCTCCACCACAAAAATGCCGCCCATGATGGACAGCACAATTTCCTGGCGCACGATGACGGCCACGGTACCCAAAGCACCGCCCAGTGCCAATGCGCCCACATCACCCATGAAAACCTGCGCCGGGTGGGTGTTGAACCACAAAAACGCCAGACCCGCACCCGCCATGGCCGAGCAGAAGATCAGCAGTTCACCTGCACCAGGGATATGCGGCAGGAACAGGTATTTCGAGAAGACTGCGCTGCCGGTCACATAGGCAAAAATTCCCAACGAAGAGCCCACCATCACCACCGGCATGATGGCCAGACCGTCCAAGCCGTCCGTCAGATTGACCGCATTGCTGGAGCCCACGATGACCAGATAGGTCAGGATCACGAAGCCCAACACACCCAGCGGATAACTGACTTCCTTGAAGAAGGGCAACAACAAACCCGCCTTGGGAGGCAGGTTCAGGTCAAAGCCGCTTTGCACCCATTTGAAAAACAACTCCAGCACACGCATGTTGGAGTTTTCCGAGATGCTGAACACAAGGTACAGCGCTGCAATCACACCAATCAGCGATTGCCAGAAATACTTTTCGCGCGAACGCATGCCCTCGGGGTCTTTGTTGACCACCTTGCGCCAGTCATCCACCCAGCCTATGCCGCCGAAGCCCAGCGTGACCAGCAGCACGATCCACACGAAGCGGTTGGTCCAGTCGAACCAGAGCAGGGTGGACGCCGCAATGCACAGCAGAATCAGCACGCCGCCCATGGTGGGTGTGCCGCTTTTGCTCAGGTGTGACTCCATGCCGTAGCCCCGAATGGGCTGGCCAATTTTGAGGCTGGTCAGGTGGCGAATCACAGCCGGGCCCGCAAACAGGCCCATCAGCAACGCGGTCAATGCGGCCATCACCGCACGGAAAGTGAGGTACTGGAACACGCGCAAAAATCCCAACTCCGGGGCCAGGCTTTGCAGGTATTGGGCAAGGGTCAGGAGCATGGCACTTCTTCGCTGGTTTTTTCGTTGTGAGTCTGGGCCTGCGCCATAACGGCCTCGACCACGCGCTCCATGCGCATGAAACGGGACCCTTTGACCACAATGCTGGCGGCATGAGGCAAAGCAGCCCGCACCGCATCGTTCAGACTGTCAATATGGGTGAAGTGCTTTCCTTTCGAACCGAAATTGGCAATGGCGGCGTGCGACAACTCGCCCAAGGCAAAGACCGTTTCAATGCCCATGGCTTTGGCATGGGCGCCCGCTTCTGCGTGAAATTGCGGACCTTGTGCGCCCACCTCGCCCATGTCACCCAACACCAGCAATCGAGGACCCGGCAATGCGGCCAACACGTCAATGGCCGCACGCACGGAATCCGGGTTGGCGTTGTAGGTGTCATCCACCAGCGTGAATTCATGGCCTTCAAAGCAACCCGCCAACGCGCGTGATCGCCCCTTGACAGGCACAAAGTCGGCCAGGCCGCAACCAATCGCTTCCAGCGGCACGCCGGCTGCCAGCGTGCAGGCCACAGCAGCCAGCGAGTTCTTGACGTTGTGCGCGCCGGCAATGTGAAGCGCATAGGACAGCGCACCTGCCGGCGTTTGCACCCGAACCTGCCAGGCGCCATGCGCCCAAGCGGCCGCCGTGCCAATGATGTCGGCCGTGCCGGGGGCAGAATGCGACGCCACCTCAAACGTCAACTGGGCGCGTTGGCGTTTCAGGTCATGCCAAAGCGATGTATAGCTGTCATCCTGCGGGAACACAGCCACCCCATTGCCAGGCAGCGACGTGATGACCGAGCCGTTTTCCTGTGCCACCGCTTCGATCGTGGACATGAATTCCAGATGTTCGCGTTGCGCGTTGTTCACCAGTGCAACCGTTGGCCGCGCCATGGCAGCCAGGAGCGCAATTTCACCGGGGTGATTCATGCCCAACTCGACCACGGCGAGTTGGTGGTGGGCCCGCAGTCGAAGCAGCGTGAGTGGCACGCCGATGTCATTGTTGAAATTGCCTTGCGTGGCCAGCATGGCCTCAGGACGGTAGGCCTCCAGGATGGCCGCAATCATTTGCGTGACCGTGGTCTTGCCGTTGCTGCCGGTGACGGCGATCAGGGGCAGCTTGAATTGGGCGCGCCAGCCTGAGGCCAGTGCTCCCAGGGCGACTTTGGTGTCCGGTACGACCAACCCCGGCATGCCCGCTTGCGTCAACTGCGCCTGCGAATGGCCCAGTGCGGCGACCGCACCTTTGGCCTTGGCCTCAGCCAGAAAATCATTGGCGTCGAAACGGTCACCTTTGAGCGCGACAAACAAGTCACCCGGCTGAATGGTGCGTGTGTCGGTATGCACCCGCTGGATCATCAGGTCGCCCGCGGTGTCCCCACCCACCAGCGTTGCGCCTGGCAACCAGGCCAGGGCCTGCTGCAGATTTATCATGCAGGCTCCTTATGCGATGTTTGGCGGGAGGACCACGTTTGCAAGACCCGCCCCACCTGTTGCCCGTCCGAAAACGGGTGTTTCACGCCGGCAATTTCCTGATAGGCCTCGTGGCCTTTCCCGGCAACCAGCACCACATCATTGGCAGCAGCAGCCCGCAAGGCATAGTCAATGGCCAACGCCCGATCCGACTGGACTTCAACCGCGTCGTGTCCTGCCAGGCCTAGCAAAATCTGGCTGATGATGGCTTGGGGGCTTTCACCCCGGGGGTTGTCGCTGGTGACCACTACCCGGTCGGCAAAGTTGGCCGCCATGGCCCCCATCAAGGGCCGCTTGATCGGATCGCGATCGCCACCGCAGCCAAATACACACCAGAGTTGTCCGCCCCGCTGATGGGCCAAAGGACGCAAGGCCTGCAAAGCGTTGCTCAGTGCATCCGGCGTATGGGCGTAGTCCACCGCCACCAGGGGTTGGTCTACGCCGCCCAAACAGGTCATGCGACCCGGCACGGGCTGCAGTTGACTGCAAACCCGAATACAGTTCACCAACGGGATACCCAGGCTGCGCATGGCGCCAATGACTCCCAGCAGATTGGAGACGTTGTAGTGGCCAATCAGGCGCGTGGCAAGGTGATGAACCTCCTCGCCCTGATCCACACGTTCACTCACGGTAAAGCACAAGCCCCCGTGCTCAAAGTGGATCTCTCGGGCCTGCAGGCGGGCCTCACGGTCGCAAGCCACGGTCCACACATCCAGCGCCGAGTCCTTCAGGATTGCCGCCAATTCGGCACCCCGGCTGTCGTCGATATTGATGACGGCACTTTGCAGACCCGGCCACTGAAATAACGCCAGCTTGGACTGCCAATAGGCCTCCATGGTGACATGGTAGTCCAGATGATCCTGCGTGAAGTTCGTCAACACAGCGCAACGAATGTGGGTGCCCGCCAGGCGCTGCTCTTCAAGGCCGATGGACGAGGCTTCGATGGCACAGGCCTTGAGCCCTCCGGCCACAAAGTCGCGAAAGGTTTGTTGCAGCAGCACAGGATCGGGTGTCGTCAAACCGGTAGACACCGGGTCAAACTGTCCCTGACTCGGCTTTGCAATGCCCAAAGTGCCCACAAGTCCGCACGGAATAACAATAGTTTGCTCTAAATTTGAGAGTGCCAGTGCCAGCCACCAGGCCGTTGAAGTTTTGCCATTGGTCCCCGTGATGGCAATCACATCCAGAGACCGGGATGGGTCGCCATAACAAGCCGAAGCCACGAGGCCCGCCGCCGCTTTGAGACCCGAATAGGAACCCACCCGGTCAGAATTTGGAAGCGAGTCCAACTCAAAGGCCTCTACACCGGCACGTTCCACCAGGCAAGCTTGGGCACCTTGCCCCAGGGCGTTGGCAACAAACGCCCTGCCATCCACCGCTGCACCTGGCCAAGCCACAAAGCCATCCCCCGACCTGACTTTACGGCTGTCAATGTGCAGCGTCCCCTTGACGCGCTCGTTCAACCATTGCGCCGCCTGCGTTGGGGTGTGGAAGGACAACATCAGAAGCTCTCCTCGACCGGGGCGACGATTTGGGGCTTGACAGCGAGGTCTGGCGCTACGCCCATCATGCGAAGGGTTTGCTGAACCACTTCGCTGAACACCGGCGCTGCGACTGCACCACCGTAATATTGCCCGGCAGACGGCTCATCAATCATCACGCCGACAATGATGCGCGGCTTCTCAATGGGTGCCATGCCCACAAACCAGCCACGGTACTTGCGATTGCCGTTCGACCCATAGCCCTTGCCGATCTGCTTGTAGGCTGTGCCGGACTTGCCACCTACCGAATACCCAATGGTTTGCGCTTTTTGACCGGTACCACCAGGACCCGCCGCCATCTGTAGCATTTTTCGGATCTGCCCTGCGGTCTGGGATGACAACACTTGGGTGCCCACCGCGGGTTCGCTGTTTTTCAACATGGTGACGGGAATGATTTGTCCGTCGTGGGAAAAGACCGTGTAGGAACGGGCCATCTGGAACAGTGAGGCCGACAGTCCATAGCCATAGGACATGGTGGCTTGCTCGATGGGTCGCCACGTCTTGTAGGGCCGCAACCGCCCTGATACCGCACCCGGGAAGCTGATCTGTGGTTTTTGCCCAAAACCGGCCTGCGAAAACAACTCCCACATTTCACGCGCCTGCATTTGCATGGCAATCTTGGCCGTGCCTATGTTGCTGGACTTCTGGATGACGCCTTCAACCGTCAGGACGCCGTTGGGGTGCGAGTCGGAAATTGTGGAGCCGGTGATGGTGTATTTGCCATTGCCCGTATCAATGATGCTTTGCGGCTTGACGCGACCTGTTTCCAGTGCCAGACCAATGGTGAAAGGCTTCATCACCGAGCCCGGTTCAAAGGTATCGGTCAAGGCACGGTTGCGCAACTGCTCACCACTCAAGTTGCGGCGCTTGTCGGGCACATAGGACGGGTAGTTGGCCAGCGCCAGCACCTCACCGGTGACGGCATCGAGCACGACCACGCTGCCAGCCTTGGCTTTGTTCACGGTCACGGCATCACGCAATTTTTGATAGGCAAAAAACTGCACCTTGCTGTCAATGCTTAATTGCAGGTCGCGCCCATCTGCGGGGGGGATGGTCTCGCCCACCGACTCCACGACCTTGCCCAGTCGGTCCTTGATCACGCGGCGCGAGCCTGCGCGTCCGCCCAAATCCTTGTTGAACGACAGCTCCACGCCTTCCTGGCCGTTATCTTCCACGTTGGTAAAGCCCACCACGTGCGCTGCCGCTTCACCCTCCGGGTATTGGCGCTTGTACTCCTTGCGCTGGTAGATGCCCTTCAGGCCCATGGCGGCGATCTGTTTGGCAACGCCATCGTCGACCTGGCGCTTGAGCCAGACAAAGGACTTGTCAGGGTCGGCCAGCTTTTTGTCCAGGTCTGCAACGGGCATTTCGAGCAGCTTGGCCAACTGGCGGGACTCGTCCTTGTCCAGCGTCACGTCCTCGGGGATGGCCCAAATGCTGGGAGCCGGCACGCTGGAGGCAAGAATCAGTCCATTGCGGTCCAGAATGCGTCCCCGGTTGGCGGGCAGCTCCAGCGTTCGCGCAAAGCGGGTTTCACCCTGCTTCAGGTAAAAGTCGTTGGACACGACCTGGATGTAGGTCGCCCGCACCGCCAGGCCAATAAACCCGATGGCAACGGCCGCCACAATAAATTTGCTGCGCCACACGGGCGTGCGACTGGCCAACAACGGGCTGGAGGTATAGGCGATGCTGCGGCTCACGGCTTGACTCCGGCCGAATACGTCACGTAATTGGTGATCGCAGGCGTGGCCGTGTGCATTTGCAGCTGATCCTTGGCGAGTTTTTCCACACGCAGTGGCGTGGCCTGGGCTCGCTTCTCCACTTGCAAACGCTCGTTTTCTGCCTCGATCTTCAAGGCCTCAGAATTCAGTTTGTCGATCGCCGAAAACAGACGGCGCGATTCGTACTGCACGTTGACCAGATAAAGCCCACTGGCAATCACCGCCAGAAGCAGCACGAGATTGAGTCGCGTCATGGGAAAGTTGCCCCCACGCTTAAGGCTTCGCGCAATGCGCCGCCCCCCAAGAGGACCGACGCGACTTGAAACGCCCCGGCGTTCACGCGTGAGTCCTTTGTGCGATCCGCATCACGGCACTGCGAGAACGCGGGTTGCGGGCGACTTCCGCCGCCGAGGGCTTGATGCGTCCCAGCGCCTTGAGTTTCATGATCTTTGGCGCAGCAAAAGGAGCGCGGCGATCATATTCATCGCGCGAATGTTTGACGATGAATTGCTTGACGATGCGGTCTTCCAGAGAGTGAAAACTGATCACGACAAGGCGGCCTTCAGGTTGCAATACGTCCAGACTGGCCTCTAACGCCTGTTGCAGCTCTTCAAGCTCGGCGTTGATGAAAATCCGAAGAGCCTGAAATGTGCGCGTTGCAGGGTTCTGGCCCGACTCGCGGGTTTTGACCGTGTCAGCCACGAGCTGGGCCAGCTCGGTGGTGGTTGAAATTGGGCCCCTTGCCTGTCGGCGAGCAACAATCGCCTTTGCAATGGGCCCAGCAAACCGTTCTTCACCATAGTCACGTATCACCTCCGCAATTTTGTCGGCTTCGGCCGTCTGCAACCACTGCGCAACACTGATTCCGCGCGTGGTGTCCATGCGCATGTCCAGCGGCCCGTCGAACCTGAAACTGAAACCCCGCTCGGGCGTATCGATCTGGGGGGAACTGATGCCCAAATCCATCAATATGCCGGCCGCCACGCCCTGACCGACTTCCGCAAGGTGGTTGAATCCCTCGTGACGGATTGAAAACCGCGGGTCGGTGATTTGGGCGGCCGCCCTGATGGCATCCGGGTCCTTGTCGAAGGCAATCAGCCGCCCTGGGGGCGACAGCTTGGACAGGATCAAACCGGAGTGGCCACCCCGACCGAAGGTGGCGTCTACATAAGTGCCAGACGCGGGATCGGGTGCATCGCCCTGAATGTGATCCGTTGGGTCCACATTGCTGAACAGGGCCTCTACCGCTTCGTTCAACAAGACGGTAGTGTGTTGCCATGGGGTGTCCACCGTCAGCTTTCAGAATGAAAAGTCTTTGAGAACATCGGGCATGTCACCCCGCATGGCCTCCGCCTCTTTGGCATCGTAGGTCGGCTTGTCCCACAGCTCAAAATAGCTGCCCATGCCCAGCAAAAGTGTGTCTTTGGTAATGCCCGCCGTAGCCCTCAGCTCCGGCGACACCAATACACGCCCTGTGCCATCCATTTCCACATCCATGGCATTGCCCAACACCATGCGTTTGAACCACTGGGCGGGTGCAGGCAATGCGGCAACGCGCTCACGGAACTTGTCCCATTCCGGGCGGGGAAATATCATCAGGCAGCCATCGGGGTGTTTGGTCATGGTGAGCTGACCGGCGGCGGTGGCGCTCAGCACGTCACGATGCCGGGTCGGGACAGACAGCCGCCCTTTTGCATCAAGACTTAATGACGAGGCCCCTTGGAACACGGTAAAACACCCTTTTTTGGCAAACTGGCAGAAAAATGGAAGCGCAAAGGCACTTTTCACCACTTAATTGCACTTTTTTGCACTGTATCAGCAAATCAAAGCGATGCAAGAGGGCTTACAACAATTTTTTCCAATGAAATCAAGGACTTAGAACGTATTTTGCAAGTCAAAGGACCTAAAAATCGTTCAAAATTAAGCACTTAGCGCATGATGTGAAAGTGATGCTTGAAGCTTTGACTACCCGCCACGATCTGGCTAATCAGACAGTCTTAAAGAATATACCTGGACAAGTCCTCATCCCGGCTCAGCTCGCCAAGGCGCTCATCGACATACGCGGCGTTCACCATCACTGTCTGGCCCGTGAGATTGGCAGCGTCAAAACTCACGTCATCCAGCAAGCGTTCCATCACTGTTGACAATCGCCGCGCTCCAATGTTTTCGGTGCGTTCGTTCACGTCAAACGCAATATGCGCCAGGCGGGTGACACCGTCGGGGGAAAACTCAACGGTCACATTTTCTGTTGCCAACAGGGCCTGGTACTGTTTGACCAGTGAGGCGTGGGTTTGCGTGAGGATGGCTTCAAAGTCCTGCACTGACAGCGACTGCAGCTCCACGCGAATCGGGAACCGCCCCTGCAACTCGGGGATCAAATCACTGGGCTTGCTCAAGTGAAATGCACCTGAAGCGATGAACAAGATGTGGTCCGTTTTGACCATGCCATATTTGGTGGACACCGTGGTGCCCTCTACCAGAGGCAACAAATCGCGCTGAACGCCTTGACGGGAAACTTCAGCGCCACTTCCCTCGCTGCGTGATGTAACCTTGTCAATCTCGTCAATGAACACAATGCCATTTTGCTCCAGCATGTACAGCGCTTGCGTCTTGATTTCTTCTTCATTCACCAGCTTGGCGGCTTCTTCATCGGTAGCGAGTTTCAGCGCTTCACTGATTTTGAGTTTGCGGGTCTGGCGCTTTTGCTGACCCATTTGCCCAAACATGCCGCGCAACTGTTCTGTCATTTCTTCCATACCGGCCGGGCCCATGATTTCCAACTGGGGGGCCGTCTGCGCGACATCCATTTCAATTTCGCGATCCGACAGTTGACCCTCTCTCAACTTCTTGCGAAACGTTTGGCGGGCTGCCCCCTCGGGTGCCTGTTCACTCTGCAAAGCGCTGGAATCAAAACGGGGTCCTGGCACCAGAATATCCAGAATACGTTCTTCAGCGGCATCTTCCGCCCGCTCCCGAACCTTCTTCATTTCAGCCATGCGGGTCTGCTTGACAGCAACATCCGCCAAGTCACGGATGATGGCATCCACGTCTTTGCCCACGTAACCCACTTCGGTGAATTTGGTGGCTTCCACCTTGATGAACGGGGCATCCGCCAACCGCGCCAACCGCCGGGCAATTTCGGTTTTGCCGACACCCGTGGGGCCAATCATCAAAATGTTTTTCGGGGTGATTTCGGTCCGTAAACCTGGTTCCACCTGTTGCCTGCGCCAACGGTTTCTGAGCGCGATGGCAACAGCCCGTTTGGCCTGGTTCTGACCGACGATATGCCTGTCCAGCTCGGCAACGATTTCTTGCGGGGTCATGGAAGACATTGATTTATTCCAGCGTTTCTATCGTGTGGTTCATGTTCGTGTAAATGCACAGTTCGCCCGCAATTTCCAGCGATTTCTTTACGATGTCCTGGGCCGACAGCTCTGTGTGCTCCAGCATGGCAATTGCCGCAGCCTGCGCATAGGCGCCGCCCGAGCCAATGGTCACAATGCCCCGCTCGGGCTCCAATACATCACCGTTTCCGGTAATGATGAGCGACGCTTCCTTGTCGGCTACCGCCAACATGGCTTCCAGACGCCGCAGGACACGGTCTGTGCGCCAGTCCTTGGTTAACTCGATGGCGGCGCGGACCAGGTGACCCTGGTGTTTTTCCAGCTTGGCCTCAAAACGCTCAAACAGGGTGAAAGCATCGGCTGTGGCTCCAGCGAATCCGGCAAGGACCTTGCCGTGGTACAACTTTCGTACCTTGCGGGCCGAGCCTTTGACGACGATGGTGCCCAAGGTAACCTGGCCATCGCCACCAATGGCCACCTGCATGCCCTGTGGCGTCTGGCGACGCACACTGATGATGGTGGTTCCGTGAAATTGTTCCATAAGGTTTTCAGATCAGGACTGCTGTCCTGATTGCAAGCAGAAGACCGGTCAATTCGCGCGCAAAACGACCCTGGCGTGCTCATTGATCCCGATAACATTGAAAAATGCGCCCACCAAACGGTGAACGTCGCGAAACTGGACATTGCAACCTTCATTTTCTCGGTTGGCAACCCAGTTCAAAATGCTCCCAGCGGCCGAGAAATCTACCCGGATCAGTTTGGCACAGGAGACGACCAGGCGAACAGACCCCTGATGGCGACCCATCTCCAGTTTTTTGATGGCATCCACCGCATCGCCAGTGATTTCTCCAACCAGTTCAACGACTACGGCTTGCGCATCTTCCAGGCCCATGGGCACTGTGTAGGCCTGCCCATCACTGGCTTTGTCAGGCTCGGGAATCGACGCAGGCACCGTGGTCTCTTCATTTTCTTCCATCGCGCCTCGCCGCTCACTCACGTAGCCGCAGCGCGCGTCCTGCCAGGCCGGCGGTGAAACTTCGAATGTGACACAGTAGTCCAGCGCCACCAACTCAAATTCATCCTGCAGACGCATGATTCGCAATGCATCCATGCGCAGTTGCCACCAGCCAGATATCACGCTCTTGTCACCCGATGGCGTGTACCGGGCCAGGACTTTTTCCAGATAACCTGCCCCTACATACCGCAGCTTTACCCGCAAGGTGCACCAACTCGCGAAAAGTTGGCTCAACAGCTCCAAAGCATCGGGTTCGATGGACGTGACATGACTCCAATCCAGACACCAGGGCAGAGGCGCATTGGCCAATGCCAGATGGAGGTCATTCATTGCAGCGGCATCCAGCGCAGCAGGACAGGTCCAAATGGCGGCTGATTCAGACGATGTCTTTGCCCTGGTGTTGATCACCGAGGGCGGCTTGAGTCCTAATTGTTCCGGCATGGAAAACCAGGCTGGCGCGGAACGACCTAACCGCTCTGCAAAATCGATGGCAACGCCGTCGAATTTTTCCCGTTGACCGGTCGCGCGGTAAAAATCAAACAAAGCCGAAGTCCAAATTTCGGCACGGGCCTTGTCGTCACCGCTGCGCTGAAGGACATCCAGAAGTCCCGCTTCCGCGCCTGCGTCGTCTCCATTGGCAAATCGAATGGCTGCTTCTTCCAAATCCTGATCGGTGGTTTCATCACTCAATTCAACCGCGAACAACTTGGACGTTGAAAATCCATTGCCTTCACCGTCTGACTGACGGCCAGCAGGACGCCCACCGACTGCACCCAGGCCCGGACTGACCCGGGTAGGCTCAAAATCTGAGGCATGGGCGCCAGCTGCACCAGACGCACCGCCGGCCGAAGACGCTGCATTCGCGTCGTCTGCCGGTTGGGTCAGGGCAAAGTCTGCGTGCAAGTCACCGCCACTTGCGGAAGTTTCCCTGTTTGGAGCCTCGGTGTCTGACGCCACCTGCGCAGAAGAATCTGGTGATGATGCCGAAGCGGGCTTGACGGGTGCCGCGCCGGTACCGTCTGCAGAGACCTGTTTGCCCTTCCACCACTGCTTGGACATCTGGGCTTCAATTTCATCAATCTTTTTCAGCGTGACCGCACGTTCGTCAATGTTGGACGGCATGCTGCTCTGGTAAAAAGACGGTCGCCCGGCACCCTCCAGGCTTGCCGACGGATCACGATTGCGAAGCTTGCGCAGTTGGTCAAACTCCCGCTTGCGCACATAGTCGTTCTGGCGCTTGCGCTCGATCATTTCCTTGAGCGCCTGCTTGCTGTAACCCGCTTCAGGTTCCGGCTCTTTGACATCCAGGTCCGACCAGTTCGTCGTCGGATGGCGGACGAACTTGGCCACCTTGGACAACAAACCGGTGTTGGTGTCTTTGGTTGCCATGGATTTATGCGTTCAAGTGCCTGG
>CAVVSV010000091.1:0-7547 GCA_963750805.1 uncultured beta proteobacterium | reverse complement strand
CAGTATTACCACCTGGAAGAGCTCTGGGGCGAGAAGCCGGTCCGTTTGAAGTTTGGCTCGGCCAAACCTGCTGTGGCCGAATCCGCGGTGCCCGCGAAAGCAGCAAAGGGTGCGCCCAAGGTGCCCACCGACATCAAACGCTCCAACGCCGCCAAAAAAGGCGTGGCAGAGGCATTCCCCTCCAAAGCCCAATTGAAGAAAACGCAGGCCGCCGAGTCTGCTGCCGCCAAGGCACCTGCCAAACGCACTGCCGCCAAAAAACCGGCTGCCAAAGCTCCGGCAGCCAAAGTCAGCCTGACCAAAGTCACGGTCAATGCACCGTCCAAAGTGGCGGCCAAAAAAGTAACAGCAAAAAAAGCGCCCGCAAAGACAGCAGCCAAAAAAGCAGTGGCACGTAAGGCCTAACGGGGCCGAGGCGAAGTGATTTCGGCCTGATTGGGTTGGCCTTGTGAAATTGATGATCGTGGCGGTCGGACTTAAAGTGCCCGATTGGGCTGAGACAGCTTGGCACGACTACGCAAAGCGCTTCCCGTTTGAAATCAAAATTGAACTTAAGCCCGTGAAAACCGAGCCTCGGGGGTCCAAAACGCTTGATACCCTTTACGCCGCCGAACGGGCACGCATTGAAGCGGCCATTCCCAAAGGAACCCGCATCATTGCGCTGGATGAGCGCGGAACAAACCTCACTACGCAAGTCCTGGCCAGCAAGCTGAAATCTTGGCAATTGGAAGGCGGAGATGTGGCCTTGGTGATTGGCGGGCCCGATGGGCTCGATCCGGCATTCAGGCAGGCTGCCCATGAGCGCATACGTTTGTCCGACATGACCCTGCCTCACGCATTTGCCCGCGTTTTGCTGATTGAGCAGTTGTACCGCGCCTGGTCGATCAATGCCGGGCACCCCTATCACCGTGAATGAGTATGACCCCGTTTCTTTACCTCGCCTCACAAAGCCCGCGCCGCCGGCAGTTGCTGGAGCAACTGGGCATTCAGCATGAATTGCTGCTGCCAGACGCCGATGAAGATGCGGAATCCATTGAAGCGATTGTTGGCAACGAAGCACCTTCAACTTATGTCCAACGGGTGACGGCGCTCAAGCTTGATGCAGCCCTGTTGCGTTGTAAACGCCGGGGATTGAAAGCGGCGCCTGTCCTGTGTTCCGACACCACCGTGGCCCTGAACCGCACCATTTATGGCAAACCAGTTGATGCAGAAGATGCGAATCGCATGCTGCGGGAACTCAGCGGTAAAACGCACAGTGTGTTGACGGCGGTTGCCATTGGAACCGCGCGCAAAAGAGTGCAGGTTTTAAGCAAGTCGCGCGTGACCTTTGCCGCCATGAGTCCATCCCAAATACGGGCGTATGTGGCAAGTGGCGAACCTATGGGTAAGGCGGGTGCGTACGCCGTGCAGGGCAGGGCAGCAGCGTATATCTCGCACATCAGTGGCAGTTACAGTGGCATCATGGGCTTGCCGGTGTTTGAGACCGCCCGGTTGATCCATTCTTTGGGCTTTAAGTTTTGACATCCATGCCGCAAAATCCAGACCCATGCAAGAAGACATACTGATCAATTGGTCCCCCCAGGAAACCCGTGTGGCGGTGGTTGAAAACGGCGCTGTTCAGGAACTGCACGTTGAACGCGCACTGGAGCGAGGCCTGGTCGGCAATGTCTACCTGGGCAAGGTCGTACGGGTTCTGCCGGGCATGCAATCCGCTTTCATTGACATTGGTCTTGAGAAGGCCGCTTTTCTTCATGTGGCAGATGTCTGGCACCGACAGCCGGATGGGGAGATGCCCAGCATGGTGCGAAGCGCACAAGCACCAGCGCCAATCGAACGACAGGTTTTTGAAGGGCAGGCCCTGACGGTGCAAGTCATCAAGGACCCGATTGGCACCAAGGGTGCGAGACTTTCCACCCAAATCAGCATTGCCGGTAGATTGCTGGTTTTTCTGCCGCAGGATGACCACGTCGGCGTGTCACAGAAAATACCATCGGGGCAACGCGATGAGCTGCGCGCACGCCTTCAGGTGTTGACGGGCGCCCAGGGTGGGGGATTTATCTTGCGCACCAATGGCGAAGACGCCAACGACGCTGAATTGGCTGACGATATTGGTTATTTGAGAAAGGCCTGGGAGCGCATTAAAGGCGCGGCGCTACGCCTGCCGCCGACTTCCTTGTTGCATCAGGATTTGAATTTGTTGCAACGGGTGTTACGCGACCTGGTTGGCGAATCAACGCAGACCATTCGGGTGGATTCACGCGAACAGTTCGAAGCCTTGAAGTTGTTTGGTCAGGAGTTCATGCCGGCTGCTGCCGAAAAGTTGCAGCACTACAAAGGCGAACGCCCAATTTTCGACTTGTACGCCATTGACGAGGAAATTGCGAAAGCCTTGGGCCGACGGGTTGACCTCAAGTCAGGTGGCTACTTGATTGTTGACCAGACTGAAGCCTTGACGACGTTTGACGTCAACACGGGCGGCTTTGTAGGTGCTCGCAATTTTGATGACACGATCTTCAAAACCAATCTTGAGGCGGCTCAAGCCATCGCCAGGCAGCTGCGTCTGCGCAATTTGGGCGGCATCATCATCGCAGACTTCATAGATATGGTTCGGGAAGACCACCGGGAAGCTGTGCTGGCAGAATTTCGCAAGCAGTTGCACAGAGACCGCGTCAAAACGACGGCCGGTGGTTTTTCACAATTGGGCCTGGTTGAAATGACGCGAAAACGCACACGGGAATCGCTGGCCCATATGCTGTGCGAACCATGTGCCGTTTGTTCAGGCAAAGGCAGTGTCAAGACCGCGCGCAGCGTCACTTATGACATTTTTCGAGAGATCTTGCGGGAAGCCAGGCAGTTCAATCCCCGTGAGTTTCGCGTGGTGGCATCACCCAAAGTCATTGAGCTGTTTCTGGATGAAGAAAGCCAGCATCTGGCGGGGTTGAGCGAATTTATTGGCAAGCCGGTGTCGCTGCAAAGCGAAGCGGCGATGGGGCAAGAGCAATATGACATTGTTCTGTTGTGAATGCTGTCTGCACAGACGTTTTCGGTGGTTTGACACAACATGTTTTCAGTTACGCGCAACGGAACACCCATCCCAATTCTGACTTACCACCAGATTGATGAGGCGCCCGCCAAAGGAGCTCTTTTTCGCAGCCTCTATGTGGCTCCTTCTGCGTTTGCGCGTCAGATGGCAATGCTGAAATTTTTGGGTTTCCAGGGCTTGTCCATGACGGGACTGTTGCCTTACCTGAGCGGTGACAAGGTAGGGAAAGTGGTTGGCATTACTTTTGACGATGGCTATTTGAACAACTTGACTCACGCCTTGCCGGTATTAATACAGTATGGTTTTTCAGCGACTTGTTATGCCGTGAGTCAACGATTGGGTCAGACCAATGTGTGGGATCAAGATTTGGGTGTAGCGCAAACTCCGCTGATGAATGCGGAGCAATTGCGGCAGTGGGCGGCGGGTGGCCAGGAGGTTGGGGCGCATACGCGTCACCATGATGATCTCATGCAATTGGAAATGAAAACTTGCCAGCAGGAAATCCGGCTTGGCAAGGCTGAATTGGAAGACGCCCTCGCTCAGCCGGTCACACAGTTTTGTTATCCCTATGGACACTATTCAAACGAACACAAGGAATTGGTCCAACAGGCCGGCTTCCTGACAGCGACCACCACGCAGCGGGGTCGATGTCAACGGGGAGAGGACTGGCTGCAATTGCCACGAGTGCCTGTGGTGAGGTCCACTTCTTTGGCATCGCTGTGGCTGAAGGTAGTTACCCGGTACGAAGACGGGCGGCGGGGATGACGCCGTCAAACGGCTTGGCTGCCAATGAACGGCGGCTGCGCATTGCAGTACTGAACAGAAACTTTTCGCCAACGGGTGGTGGCGCAGAGCGGTATTCGATTGCGCTTGTCGAGCAATTGGCCGAACGGCATGATATTCATGTTTTTGCTCAAAACATCGAGCACGAGTGGCCTGGCGTGGCGTATCACAAAGTCAGCCATCCTTTTAGAAGACCGCGATGGATCAACCAACTTTGGTACGCCACAGCAACCTGGTGGACAACCAGACATGGTTTTGACATCGTTCACTCCCACGAAAATACGTGGCATGGGCAGGTGCAAACGATTCATGTACTTCCCATCAAGCACAATCTTTTTGCCGGACGCAAAGGTTTTGCTTTTGGTCTGCGTTGGCTCCAGGTGGTGACAAGCCCGCGCTTGTTGGCCTACCTGTGGCTGGAAAAAATGCGGTACATGGAAAAGCCCGGCCGCATTTTGGTCGTGACGTCCGACACTTTAAAAAACACCATGGCGAGATGCCATCCGCGTACGTTGCCGATGCTGCGTGTTGTGACCCCAGGTGTGAGAAATGTTCCGGGTAAAGCCAATCAGTCTGAAAAGTTGGCAGCACGTCGATTACTAGGGCTGCCGGAGAGTGGAAGAGTCATTTTGTTTGTTGGTAACGATTACGAAAAGAAGGGATTGGGAACCCTTCTTGAGGTAATGTCCAGCGTGCCGGCAGACACGTATTTGGTGGTTGTGGGCAATCCCGCACACATTGCGGCCTATCAATCAAAGGTCAAGGCTTTGGGACTGTCCGAGAGAGCTATTTTTCTCGGCGCGCTCAATGACATCACCGTTGCGTACAAATCTGCCGATTGCCTGGTTCACCCTACCCTGGAAGATACCTATGCCATGGTTGTTCTGGAGGCCATGGCGCATGGGTTGCCGGTGATTGTGAGTTCCCGTGAATATTGCGGAATTTCAGACTCGCTGACAGATGACCTGAATGCCTTGATCTTGCAAAACCCCAAGGACGTTGAGGCGCTACGGTTCAAACTGTTAAAGTTAGCAAGTGACCCGGTACTGCGTGAGCACGTGGGCTCCAACGCCATTGAGTTCGCCAAGTTACATGAGTGGAAAGGTATTGCCCGGCATCAGGAGGCCATGTACTTTCACAGCCTCGCCCGGCAGTAAATTGTTGCGAACACAGCCAGCATTCGTTTCAAATCTGATGGCCTTCGGGCGATTGCAGTCCCATTTGATATAGACGTGCGTAAGCGGCATTTTGTTGGAGCAGTTCCTGATGTGTACCGATTTCAAGTATTTTTCCTGAATCCATGACGGCAATTCGGTCGGCATCGCGGACCGTCGATAACCTGTGGGCGATAACCAACGTGGTTCGGTCACGCATCAGAACCTGCAGCGCCTCTTGAACTGAACGTTCCGACTCGGTGTCCAGGGCAGACGTAGCCTCGTCAAGAATCAAAATAGGGGCATCCTTGTACAAGGCTCGTGCAATTGCCAATCGTTGCCTTTGCCCACCTGAAAGCTGCATGGCGTTGTGGCCAACCAGCGTTTCCACCCCTTGCGGCAACTCGCTGATAAATCGTGTGAGGTTTGCTGCTTCAAGGCACTGTGTCACCTTGCTTTTATCAACCGGCAAGCCTAGCGCCACATTGCTCGCTATGCTCTCATTCACCATGACAACATGCTGGCTGACGATTGCAAATTGCGAGCGCAGGGACTGCAAAGTCCACTCGCGGATGTCGTGCCCATCCAGTTTGACTTGTCCGGCGCTGAATTCCACAAACCGGGGGAGCAGGTTGACGAGAGTTGTTTTGCCTGACCCTGACGCTCCAACAAGTGCAATAGTTTCGCCAGGATGAACCGTCAGACTCAATTGGTTTAACGCTGTGGCCGTTCCGCCAGAATACTTGACCTCCACGTTTGTGAATTCAATTTCTCCTTTTGCCCGCTGAAGGGCAAATGTCCCACCCGTCTCAACAGGGGTAGATTCAATCAGCGCAAGGCCCCTTTCTAGCGCGGCTAAACCCCGCGTGATGGGACTCGAAATCTCCGAGAGTTGGCGAATCGGCGCAATGATCATCAACATTGCTGTGACAAAGGCAACAAATCCACCCACAGACGTACCGCTGCTGGCGCTCTGTACCAATGCAACCGAGATGACAGCCGACAGCGCAACCGCAGCCAGCATTTGTGTCATGGGCGTCATGGCGGCACCCGCCACCGTCGATTTCATCGCCAGTCGTTGCAATGACTCGCTGTAATGATGGAATCGATCAGCTTGGGCCTGTTGCGCTGCATGCAATCGAATATCCCGATGAGCCAGGACGTTTTCTTCCACGACGTAAGCAAGGCTGTCTGTCGCGTCCTGATTCGCCTTTGTCAATCGGTGCAATCGCCGGGTCAATACCCGCATGACCAATGCAACTGAAGGAAACACTGCGGCAACAATCAGTGTCAACTTCCAATTGAGATAGAAAAGGTAAGAAGTCAGCGCCAGCAGGGTAAGACCGTTTCGGGTCAGACTCAAGACCGAAGCAACCAGCATGACTGAACCGTTTTGTACCTCGTACACAACGGTGTTGGACAGGGAACTCGAGCTGTTGTCAGAAAACAGTGAAAGTCGCGCAACAAGTATCTGATTGAACATCGCCTTTCGCATGGCCAACATGCCGTGGTTGGCAATTCTTGTCAGCCCTATTTGCGCCAAGTATCCTGCCATACCTCGAACACCAAACAATAGCAATAACGCAACGGGGACTGTCCATATTTCCAGTTCGCCTTTTTGGAACCCACGATCGAGAAGTGGCTTCAAAAGCGCTGGAATGAGTGGTTCTGTGGCTGAACCAACAATAGCGCTAATGGCTACCAGTAGCCAGGTGCCTTTGAGGCCGCTGAAAAACGGCAACAACCTTTTGAGTCGAGTCCAAACTTTTGAGTTCTCATACGGCAAGGGAGGAATCCTTAGATAAATCTGTTTCTTCTTGTGGTTTGGATTTGGACCATATGCCTAGGGCCATTAAAAGTCCTAACGCTACAAATAGAAAGTCGCCTACCAATCCGTCATATAGAGCTGAATTAAAAAAGCACGCGATTGCCATTGAAGTGGCTAGAGTAATGTTGGCGCGAGCTATCGGGACGTTGAATTTACGAGCGTCCACAACTATGCAGCCAAGGAGGGTTACTAGCAATAGAGTTCCTCCAATTCCAACTTCGACACCCCATAAAAGGAACTCCTGATGAGGATTGCTTGAATCGCTATCGCCAAATACCGCCGATGCAGATTCCCCTTGGAATCTTTTGACAGTTACCAGCCAACTTCCAGCGCCATGACCTATCCAGGGCTTTTCAGCTATCGCTTGAATTGATCGGTGCCACGCATTGAGGCGCCAACCAGAAGAACTTTCGGTTTGAGTCTGGGTTGCAAAGCCTTTGCCTTCGTCAATTATTTTTGTAACTCGATCCCTTATTTTTGATGAGCCAATGGTCAGAATCAAGGCTGCAAAGATTGGAACAATAACCAATGAAATCACACGCAATCGTCGTGGCAAGGCCCACATTGCTGCCAGTGAAATACCCGCAAGGACTATCAGGTAACCAGTTCGACCAGGTAAGAGAAAGAGAACGCTGAGGATACCCAAAATGGACAAAACAAGTCCGTCAATTTGGGACCAGATTTTTTCGCTGCGGAGATGAAAAAAAATACCGGCGGCAGAAGCAAAAAGTATCGATTG
>CAVVSV010000090.1:0-9860 GCA_963750805.1 uncultured beta proteobacterium | reverse complement strand
AGCCATCAGCTTGCCTGCAGCAGGCATGGCCACACCCGCCATGGAACCTCCCGTGGCAGCTACAGGAGCTGGAACGGCTGCAACCGCAGCAGCGGCGGGTGGCGTGGCTGCTACAGGCGCTGACACCGCACCCGCCTTGCCGTCGGTGTCAATATTGGCGATCAACTGTTCGGCCGCGACGGTGGAGCCATCGCCCATTACCAGTTCAGTCAACACGCCGGCAGCGGGTGCGGGTACTTCGAGCACCACTTTGTCCGTTTCGACTTCAATCAGGATCTCATCAATAGCGACAGCGTCGCCAACTTTTTTCTTCCAGGTCAACAAGGTGGCTTCCGCCACGGATTCGGACAGCTGGGGGACTTTTACTTCTACGATAGCCATATCAATTCCTAAATTTTTATACGTTTTGTACGAGATGTTTGTGCGTTGTTATTTGGTGAGCACAAAGCCCTTGAGCTTGCCGAACGCGCCGTCAACCAGCGCTTTTTGCTGTTCCTGGTGCAGGTGTGAATAACCCACCGCCGGAGAAGCGGAGGCTGCACGACCGGAGTAACCCAGGCGCTGGCCCTCAAACATGTTCTCGTGGATGTAATGCTGGACGAAGAACCAGGCGCCCTGGTTTTGAGGTTCGTCCTGGCACCACACCACGTCGGTGGCATTGGGGTATTTCTTGAGCTCGGCGGCAAAGGCCTTGTGCGGAAACGGATACAGCTGTTCCACGCGAATCAGCGCCGTGTCGTCATGGCCGTTTTCTTCGCGGCGTCGTGCGAGGTCGTAATACACTTTGCCGGAACAGGCCACAACGCGCTTGACCTTGTCCGCCTTTTTGAGAACTTCTTCCTTGCTCTCGGGAATCACCGTCTGGAAGCCACCTTTGGTGAACTCATTGAGCGGTGAGGCGGCGTCCTTGGCACGCAATAGCGACTTGGGCGTCATGATCACCAAAGGCTTGCGCAGGTTGCGCACCATCTGGCGGCGCAACACGTGGAAGATCTGGCTGGCCGTGGTGGGCTGAACGATTTGCATGTTGGTGTCAGCCGCCAATTGCATGAACCGCTCCAGACGCGCCGAACTGTGTTCCGGGCCCTGCCCTTCATAGCCGTGTGGCAGCATCAGGGTGATGCCGTTCACTCGGCCCCACTTGACTTCACCCGACGCGATGAACTGGTCAATCACCACTTGAGCACCGTTGGCGAAGTCACCAAATTGTGCTTCCCAGATCACAAAGGTGTTGGGGTCATTGGACGCATAACCATACTCAAACGCCAGCACCGCCTCTTCCGACAGGATGGAATCAATGACCACAAACGGTGCCTGATTGGGCGCCACGTTTTGAAGCGGCGTGTACGTGCCTTCGTCAAACTTTTCACGATCCTGATCGTGGATGACCGAGTGGCGGTGTGTGAACGTGCCGCGACCGCAATCTTCACCACTCAGTCGCACCGGGTAACCACTGGCCACCAGCGACGCAAACGCCATGTGCTCGCCCATGCCCCAATCCACCAGGGTCTCGCCCCGACCCATGGCAGCGCGGTCTGCATAGACCTTCTTCACCAGGTTGTGCGGTGTGACGCTGTCGGGAATCGTGGTGATTTTCTCGGCCAAGCGTTTCCATTCGGCCATGGGAATGGCGGTGTCGCCAGCGTCTGTCCACTTCTTGTTCAAGTAGGGTGACCAATCCACCGCGTACTTGTTCTTGAAGTTGGTAATGACAGGGTCAAAGGTATTTTTGCCAGCATCGAGAGCCGCGCGGGTGGCCTTCACCATGTCTTCGCCCAATGTCGCGCCCATGCCCTGGGCTGACAACTTGTCGGCGTACAACTTGCGGGTTCCGGGATGCACCGCAATTTTTTTGTACATCAGCGGCTGGGTTAGCGCCGGGGTGTCCTGTTCGTTGTGGCCCAATTTACGGAAACAGATGATGTCAACCACAACATCCTTGTGGAATTCCATGCGGTATTCCAGCGCCAATTGGGTAGCCAAAACAACCGCCTCCGGGTCGTCACCATTCACGTGCAGCACCGGCGCTTCAATCATTTTGACAACATCCGAGCAGTACAAGGTCGAGCGGCTGTCGCGAGGATCGCTGGTGGTGAAGCCAATCTGGTTGTTGATGACAATGTGCACTGTGCCGCCGGTGTAGTAGCCACGCGTCTCGGCCAGTGCCAGGGTTTCCATGACAACGCCCTGCCCCGCAAAAGCGGCGTCGCCGTGGACCAACACCGGTAAAACCTGGTTGCCTTTGGGGTCGGCGCGGCGATCCATGCGGGCGCGGACAGAACCCTCAACCACTGGGTTGACGATTTCAAGGTGGGATGGGTTGAAGGCCAGCGTCAGGTGAACTGGACCGCCAGGCGTTGACACATCAGAACTGAAACCCTGGTGGTATTTCACATCTCCGCTGGGCAGGTCTTCAGGTGCCGTGTGGTCAAACTCTGCGAACAAGTTCGCAGGCACTTTGCCCAGGGAGTTGACCAATACGTTCAGACGCCCACGGTGGGCCATGCCGATCACAATTTCCTGCACACCCACGGAGCCGCCGCGTTGAATCAGTTCATCCATGCTGGCAATGAAACTCTCACCGCCTTCGAGAGAAAAGCGCTTTTGACCCACGTACTTGGTATGCAGGAAGCGCTCCAATCCTTCGGCCGCCGTCAGGCGATCCAGGATGTGCAGCTTTTTCTCGGCCGTGAATTGGGGCTTGCTACGAATACCTTCCAGTTTCTGCTGCCACCAGCGCTTCTGATTTTGGTCAGTGCTGTACATGAACTCGGCGCCAATCGTGCCGCAATAGGTTTCGCGAAGTGCATTGAGCAGTTCGCGAAGCGCCATGCTTTCCTTGCCGAAAAACGTGTTACTGGTGTTAAACACGGTTTCCTGGTCGGCGTCATTGAAACCATAAAACGACGGTTCCAGATCAGGAATCTTTTCACGTTCGGTACGTTTGAGTGGATCCAGGTCGGCCCAGCGTGCACCTACGTTGCGATAGGCGGCAATCAGTTGCTGAACGGCCGTGCGTTTGCGACCCATTTCCGAATCCGCCCCCGTCGCCAGCACCACTTTGGTGCCACCTTGTTTGGCGCGCTCGGCAAAGGCATTGATCACAGGCAAATGGGGTACGTCTTTGGCATTGCTGCCATCCACGGCGGGAACATATTGCAAAGCGTCGAAGTAGTCGCGCCACGAGTCTGGAACACCGCCAGGGTTGGCCAGATAGTTCTCATACATCTCTTCAACATAGGGCGCGTTGCCCCCAAAGAGATACGTGGTGCCTTTATAGGCTCCGTAGACGGAAGCGCCAGATTGCGCCGGTGGGACTTGACTCATATACCGCTGACCTCCATTTCCCTTTGGGAAACTAAGCTGGTTAAAAACCTTCCGCGGCACGGCTGGACCGGTTAGCGGATGCGACTGTGGCATGGGAAGGGCCTTGTTTTCAGGCGGAATTGTGCCACTGAAACCACAGCGCGAAGCTTACAGCCGCAGTGCCTGGTCATTTAATGTGTCCACCGTTCCGGAATTTGTCGGAAAATAATCCATCCGCAGGTACATCACATCTAAGGGTGATTCAACGATGGCAAAACGTTTCGTTCAAAGTGTTGCAGGCCTGGTGACATTATTTATTGCACTGTTATGGGTGACCAACGTCCACGCCCAATCTGACACGGTCGTGCAACAGGCACTGGCCCTGACAGAAAAAGGACAGGCCAAGGAGGCCTTTGATTTGCTGGAACCTCTGGAGGCACAACGCGCAGGCGAACCCGAGTTTGACCTGGTGCTGGGTATTGCCGCCAATCAGACCGCGCAATACAGCCGTGCCGTTTTTGCGCTCGAGCGGGTTTTGGTCGTGCAGCCTGCCAATGGACGTGCCCGCGCCGAATTGGCGAGGGCTCTTTTTGCCGTGGGCGACACCAAAAACGCCCGTACCTTGCTGACGCAAACCAAAGAACAGGGCGTACCGCCCGAAGTTGCGAAAACCATTGATCAGTTTTTGCAGGCAATTGACAAAGTGGAAGAAGCGTCACAGTCGACAGTGAGGGTATTCGTGGAAGGTTCTCTGGGCTATGACTCCAATGCAAACAGTGGTCCTGGTACCACCTCGTTTGCAGTACCGATCTTGCCCGCCCTCGGCAATATCACGCTGACAGCAGGCCTTCCGACCGCCGCCAGTTTCGCGACCCTGGCGGCAGGCGTTTCCGGCAGACGCGTACTTGATTCACGCTGGTCACTTTTCGGGAGTTTGACGGGAAATCAGCGTTGGAACGGTAGCTCGGGCGTTGTACCCAATAACCAGCAGATTGACCTGAGTGCTGGGGCGTCGTATCGGGAAGACAAAAACGAATACAGCCTCAGCGCCCTGGCTGGCACGTCAAGCTCCAATGGCAGCAAGGACCGTGACCAATCAGGCATCGTCGGCGAATGGACGTATCGCTTGGACGGGTTCCGGCAATTCAATACCTATGCGCAACTCATCAGAATGACCTACCCCATCAGCATACGGGACGTTCAGCGCAACGTGTTTGGTACCTCCTACGCCCAGCTATTTCGCGACGGAACGATTATTTTTGGCGGCATTTACAGCGGCTACGAAAACCAGTTTGATCCCACTGCACCTCAATTGGGTCACACATTGTGGGGCCTGCGAGCAGGTGGGCAAAAACCATTGGGAGAGGGTTTGTCGATGTTTGCCAGCTTGGGTTTTGAGGACCGCACCTTCAATGGACAAGACCCTACCTTTCTCGTGATTCGCCACGATCAGCAAGTCAATGTGAATCTGGGCATCACCTGGATTCCCGCCAAATCCTGGCGAGTCACGCCTCTGCTTTCCCTCACCCGAACCACCTCCAATGTGGTGTTAAACGACTTCAGCAAACAGTCCATTGGCGTGACGGTGCGCCGCGAGTTTTGAACGACCTCCAACTTAGCCCCAATTATTGTGTACCGACGGACGGAATCACCATGAAACCTGCCTTCCATCTCAAAAAAGCCCTGCTGGTTCTGGCTATTTCTGCTGCCTATCCCCTTTACGGACACACGGCCGCCGGTATTGCCCAATTCACCAGCGGAGAGGTCAATGTGCGCCGTGGCGCGGCCCTGATCCCGCTGTCCAAGGGCCGCGACATTGAAAGTGGCGATGCCATCGTCACCGGTACAGGTGGCCGGGCGCAATTGCGGTTTTCAGACGGCGGCATTGTTTCTCTGCAACCCGACACCCAATTTGTGATCAACAAATATGTTGATGCCAATGATCCCAAGCAGGACAGTTATCTGGTGGATTTTCTGCGTGGCAGTATGCGTACCATCACCGGGCTGATCGGCAAACGTAACCGCGAAAACTACAAAGTACAGACAACAACGGCAACCGTAGGTATTCGGGGCTCCGGGTTCAGCGCGTCCTACAACCCAGACGGCACGATGTCAATTTCGACCGAACTGGACGAAATCGAGGTATGTACCAAGGGTGGTTGCGTGCGCTTGACGGCTGGCGAGTCTGCCCTGGTGGTCAACAACGACGCACCGCCCACCAGAACCCAGGTGCGGGCCAGCCAGCCAGCGCCTGCCAACAGCCAGGAAATCACCGTTGAAGGCAATAAAGTTACTGCAAAGGGCCTGAGCGCGATTGTCACGATTCCTGAGACCAAGGAAACACCTGCCAAGACACCCGACCCCGTGCCAGTGCCCGTGGTAGAGGTGGTGACTGGCATGCAGTCAGCGATCATCGGAACCACTATCAGTGGTTCACCAGACTTTTCTGCATCCGTCGGTGAAAACGGCAATAGCCTTGATCAGTTCACGCTGGAAACATTTAACGGCAAGACCCAACTCAACAAGCATGTCACCACCTACACCACACCCGGCGTAACCACTCAAGGCCTGACCTTGGCGAGCTTTGGCTCCGACGGCGCCGTGAGTGATGCGGGCTTCATCGGCTGGGGTCACTGGGCAACTGCCAACCAGGTCAGCACCGGGGCCTATGGCGGAACTTCGGCGATCAACGATTTGCATTACATCGTTGGCAAACCCACACCTGATAGTGATATGAGCGCCCTGTCAGGCATGGTGGGAACCTACAACCTGATCGGTGGAACAACCAGTTTCAAACCTTATTCTGGTGCCAGCCAGGTCGGCACGGTCACTGCCGGTTCGCTCAATGTCAACTTCTTCTCTTCCAGTTCAACGATCACCGGGACTGTCACAACCCAGTTTACTGCGGGTTCGGTTAACGTCAACCTGGGATCCGTGACCGGCTGCGGCGCACGCTTTTCAGGAGGTGCTGCGAACGTGGTCGGGCTGTTTACTGGTGCGAACGCAGCAAAGGCTGGCTTGGTGTTCAGCACCACGTCCACTGGCTCATTGGGTTCAGGGACGATCTCTGGGTCAGCAGCATTCAAACAAACCAATCTGGTGAGCGGGGGCCTATAGTTTTTCAATAGAACTTGAGGCAGGCTTCGATGGCCCGCTTGCCATGCAGTTCGATTGCCCGCTCGCGCGCCTTGTGTCCCTGCACCCGCCGCAAGGTGGTGTCCGCGGACATGGCTTGAAGCACCGTCAATGCTTCTTCCTGCGTCCGGATCAGTGTCACGCCATGGTCTCCCACTACAGACTCTGCATATCCACCACGGGTTGAAGCGACCACGGGCAATCCACTGGCCATGGCCTCAAAAATAACGCGACCATAGGCTTCATAGAAGCTGCCTGTCCGGTAAAACATGACATTGAGCGAGCCCAGGAATTGGGCCATGGATTCAAACCCAACGGGCAACAACTCAATTCCTGCAACGCCCCGAAGTTGAGGTTCCAGGCAAGTTCCCCCCATGATGCGAATACGATGCCCCTGCGCTGCCAGCAACTGATAAAGCGCAGCATCGTCGGAATGATGCTTTTCGGGTACATCGCGGCTGGCCCGGCCAATCGTGAATGGCCGGTTTGCATCAGGTTGTAAGGACAGCGCCAAAAAATCATCCAGCTGAATCATGCTGGATTCAATTCGTCCAGGCAGGCCCACTGCCGCTTGCAAAGAACGGGATACAAAAACAATCTCAGGCTCCAGGTCAGCGATGTCCCGGACCTGTTCAATCATAGTGAACAAGGCACCATGGTTAGGCAGGTTGTACCTGACCACCACACGGTTGGGGGCGGCATGTTTTAACCACTCGCCCACCTGAACGTGAACGCCGGAAAAGATCACCGTGCCACCCTGGGGCGAGTTGGCTGACAACTGGTTGATTTGCCGTACTCCCCGCTCTGTAAACCAAGGGTGTGGGACTCCATCGGACCAAAACCGCACGTCCAGCCGATTCGCCAGAAGCCGGCCCAGCTCCATGACCGATCGGTCAGCGCCAGCGTGGGGGTCATCAAACCCGCCTATCAGGTGAAGAAGTCCATTCATGCGCCAAATATATACTGGCCGCCATGTCTCTTTTGACACTTGTCACCACCTGCAAGGGCCGTCTTGATCACCTAAAGCAAACCTTGCCTATGATGGTCTGCCAGCCTGATGTTCAATGCGTGCTGGTGGACTATGACTGCCCGCAAAACGCAGCCGCATGGGCTGAGAAAAACTTGCCAACGGTTCGCACGGTGCGGGTGTCCGATGCGGCGAGCTTCAATCTCAGCAAGGCGCGTAATGCAGGCGCTCTTGTCTGTGACACGCCTTACGTTGGCTTTGTTGACAGCGATGTTTTACTCACCCCGGATTTCCATCGTTTTGCACTCCCACTTCTTCAAGAAGAGCGCTACGTAAGAAGCGGCTCAACGGCCCATGAAATGGCTGGGTTTGTGATATGCGCCCGGGACGATTTCAATACGGTGGGGGGTTACGACGAAACGTTTGAAGGCTGGGGCGCCGAGGACACTGACTTTTACCTGCGACTTGAATTGGCAGGCTGCCGCAAGACCGCGTTGGCTTCCCACCTCGCTCAATGTTTGCCACACGATGACGCGCTTCGCACCCGGTTTCACGCCATTCCAAACCGCTTTTTGTCGCTGCGCATCAACAGCCTCTACCTGCAGGCCAAAACTGACCTGGCCCGGCATCTTGGCTTGCTTCAATTGCCAATCGTCCAACGGCAGGGGCTTTATGCTGAAATCGGACGAGCGATCATGGCGCAACCTGATCAGGCCGTTCAGCTCGAAGTGACTTTGCCGGCTGCGACGGATTCGGCCACACCGCCGGGCTGGGCACTGTCGCGCAAGCTGGTGTATCAATACAACCCTCAGGGCCATGAAGCATGACGAATTCAAGTGCGTTTCAGGAATTGATGCAGCGAGGAAGTCAACTCTACGAGGAAGGCAAAACAGGGCTTGCGCTGATTGAATTTCAAAGGGCCCTCGCCCTGGAACCCGGCAATCTCAACGCTGCATCAGCCTGTGCAACATTGCTGACCCAACTGAATCAACCGCAGGCTGCCTATCGGGTTTTAGCCGCGATCAAGGACAAGCTTTGGCGTGATGCCGATGGTGTTGCCAATCTGGGCATCGCTGCCGAAGGCTGTGGTCAGATGACCGAAGCCCGCGAGGCGTATTTGCAGGCCTTGTCCATTGATTCCAACCACGTTCGCAGCTTGAACAATCTGGCACTGATGGCGGCAGCCCAAGGGCAATTCGGCGAAGCTGTTGACAAGGCTGCGCGCTGTGTGGAACTGCACCCCCAGGAGCCTTTGCTGTGGATGAATCTGGTCGACTTTTTAACCGGAGCCCGGCGCGAACCCGAAGCCTTGGCTCAGCTCGACAAAGCATCTGCGCAGTTCCCAACGTCTGTCGAACTGGCCATTCGCCGGTATGTGTTACTGGCATTCAACGCCCGGTTTGACGAAGCACAGTCAGCCTTTGCCCGGCTTGGGCCGCAGGCCGATCAGTTGCTTGGGCGCTACCTTCAGCAGGCCATGGCCCACCTTCCAAGGCAATTTCAGGTGCATTCGCCGACTCTGCCGGATGCGTTTGAGTTCTACACCATTCGCGCGTTTGACGCGCTAACGGTCTGCAACTGGCAAAAGAATGATCGCGTCAGAGCGGTGCTGGGTGATATGTTGAAAAATGCCGCAAACTCCGGCGTCCATCATGATTGGCGTGACGCCTTGTTTTACGCCCAGTTTCTGGACCTGACTGAAAAGCAGCAAGCACAATTGCGTGTTATCACCGGCAACACCATTAAGCATGTCCAAAAGAGCACGCCCAACTGGTTGCCCCTTAAAACCGGCTCGCGCCCCAAGATTTCTAATGAATCCCCTCAAAAGTTTCGCATCGGTATTGCCACCCAGCACTTGACCGATAAACGCTACACCCAGGGCCTGTTGAAACAGTTGGAGTTGCACGACGCCTCACGCTTTGCCTTCCATCTCTACTTGCCGGGCCAGAACCCTGACTCCGATGCGGCAAACAGGCTGGCTCAACACGCCACCCTGGTTGAGATAGGTCACATGACGGATGCCGAGGCAGCCGCGCGGACGCGCCTTGATCATCTGGACCTGTGGATGGACACCACCTTTTTCACCCCCTGGTGCCGTCCGGAACTGGCCGCCCTGCGCGTTGCACCTGTACAGATACGCCACCAAACCTGGCTGCGGTTTCACTACCCTACTTGTGAATACACCATCGGCGATGTTTTCACCCACCCGGGCGCTGACATTGACGCTCGGTTTGGCGCCATTGCCCGCTTCCCCTACTCATGCTGGCTGCCCAGCGGACAGGATGAAGCCCCCACAGAACCATTGACCCGAGCCATGGCGGGATTGCCCCACGACGCGCTCGTGCTGTGTTCGTTTGGCCCGGCACTGATGATTGATCCGCACACCTTTTCGCAGTCGACCCAGAATCTTGCAGCGCAACTTCGACCCCGGATTTTTCGTCGAACATTTCGT
>CAVVSV010000089.1:0-6569 GCA_963750805.1 uncultured beta proteobacterium | reverse complement strand
ACCCTGGCAGGCGCGTACCGCCGACACATTTCCGGGATCGCCGCCCCAGCGCCACAAGGTCAGCGCCACCGCGCGATAGAGCAGGCCGGTGTCCATGTGCGGCAGGCCGAAATGATCGGCGAGCGCGCGGGCAATCGTGCCCTTGCCACTTGCCGCGGGCCCATCGACGGCAATCACCGGCATGCGTTGCTGATCCTTCAGGGTCGCTGGAAGCGCGTGCTTTGACAGGGGCATATGGCTATGGCAAGGCGCCCCGCCGAACCCGCCGCATCACTTGCGGCCGGCCCATTTCAGTCTGGAGACGAACCGATGGTGAAGCCCGCATGGGGCGCCAAGCGCACCTGTCCTCAAGTGCGCAACCCGCTTTTACGATTCCCTGGGCAAGGACAATCCGGTCCATTCGCGGTAAGCCTTCATCTTGTCGCCGCTGTAAACACCGGGCAAAGGTGATGGGATCCAGCCAGACTCAAAGGTATTGCTGGAGTAGGCACGCGACCCCACGCGAACCAAACCAAACTCGCGCCCCACCGACATGATGTGCTCACGGACTTCTTCCGCTTCAGCGTAAGGACCCCAGATTTCCAGCCCGGGCGCACCAGCCATGCCGTGGCGCAGGCAGCGCACTTTACGGCCCAACATGTTGATGTAATCCATGTTGAAAAACTTCACGTCAGCCATGGGGCCACCATTGAGTTTGTCAATGATCTGCTTGGCGTTGGGGCCCTGGATCTGGTAACGGTAATGACGGCGACTCACCGCCTTGCCGTAAGGCGCTGAAGGCGAGCGATCGTCGCGGATGTACTCCACCTTGAAACCGGCCGTTTTGCAGTTGTACTCAATCCAGTTGACCGTTGGCGCCCGACCCACGAACACCAGCTCGTTGTCCGCCAGATAAAAAAGAATGCCGTCGCCAATGACATAACCGTCATGACTGATGGGAACCATTTGCTTGGCCTTGTTGACCACAAAGCCGTTGAAGCTGTTGATGGTCAAAGTCGACATCAATTTGAGGGCGTCAGGGCCAGTCACCGTGATTTCAGCCATGTGATGGGTCTGGTCGAACAACACCGCTGTTTTTTGCCAAGCAATCTGCTCATCGCGCCAATTGGTGAACTCTGATGGCACTACGGGGTAGACATAGGCCCCAATTTGCGACTGGCGCAACATATGAACAGGGTTGCCTGCTTTCACCAGAACGTCTTCCAAACTACTTTGAGCCATGATGTGTCTCCAATTTAATGGTTAGTAAAAGTTATGAAAAGCCCAACGCGGGGAATACGGGTCCACCGCGTTAGACAGGAAAAACAGCCGTCAAGTATACATAATGAATACAAGAACTCAAGTTTTTTGCGTATTCAGGTTAATTTTCCCATTTATTACATGGGTTTTTGTTATTTTTGTATACAGGATTCAAACGCAGTGCTGGCCAAAGTGCGAGTGCTCAGGCAGGAATCGCCGAATCAAGCTCGCGTGCGGCAACCTTGTCTTGAATGGCTTGCGCTGACAACGAGTGAGGCGCCTGAACAATGCCAGCTGCGGCATTTTGACTTTGTGTGAGGTTGAAATTTCAAAGTTGATCCGTGGCGCGCAAAAGGACATTCCATCCGTCCAAAGTTGACTCATATCAAACACACTTTGAACCCCTCGGGATAGGCTTGCGCATGAACCAAATCGCCAACTCTGCGCCAGATTTCGCACCGGAAATTGCGCCTCACATTGACCCCCATTGTTTGTCGTGGCTGCAGCACGGCGGGTTGAAATCCATGACATTGAATGGTCGTCAATTGCTGCCCATCGTGCAGGGCGGCATGGGCATTGGCGTTTCGGCAAAACGCCTGGCAGGCAGCGTTGCTTCCATGGGCGGCATGGGCACGATCTCGAGTGTCGATTTGCGCCGCCATCACCCGGATTTGATGGCGCGAACCCAGGGCCTGATACCGGGTGAAGACGCCAAGCAGGCTATCAATGCGGCCAATCTGGAAGCCCTTTCCCGCGAAATCAAGGCGGCACGCGACCACGCCCAGGGGCGCGGCCTGCTGGCCATCAATGTCATGCGCGCTGTGAGTGAATATGGGCCGTCGATCTCCCGGGCACTGGAATGCGGCATTGATGCCGTGGTGGTCGGTGCGGGTCTGCCGCTTGATTTGCCGGACTTGGCCAAAGACCACCCCAAAGCTGCGTTGATTCCCATCCTGTCCGACGCGCGCGGTGTGCAATTGGTGGTCAAAAAGTGGGAGCGGAAGAAGCGTATGCCCAATGCCATCGTGATTGAGCATCCACGCCTTGCTGGAGGACACCTGGGTGCCGCCAAGATCGCGGACCTGAACGACCCCCGATTCGATTTTGAAAACGTGATTCCCCAAGCCATCACCTTTTTGCGTTCAGCGGGCCTGGAGCATGTGCCCTTGATCGTGGCCGGTGGCATTCGCAGCTTTGAAGATATTGCCCGCGTGCAGGCTCTGGGTGCAGCGGCAGTGCAACTGGGTACTCCATTTGCCGTGACCCAGGAGGGTGATGCCCACCCCGAATTCAAACGCATTCTGGCGCAGGGCAAAGAAGAAGACATGCTGGAGTTCACCAGCGTGGCGGGGTTGCCGGCGCGGGCGATTGCAACCCCCTGGTTGCGTGCCTATTTGAAGATTGAAGACAAATTGCAGGCCGTGGCCCACGTCAAGTCACGTTGCACCAAAAGTTTTGACTGCCTGGCCCAGTGCGGGCTGCGTGATGGCTTGCCAGGCTGGGGGCAGTTTTGCATCGACAACCAATTGGCGGCGGCCCTGCGGGGAGACGTGAAGAAGGGCTTGTTTTTCAGAGGCGTAGGCGCCCTGCCCTTTGGCGAACAGATTCGCAGCGTGCGCGACCTGATGCAAAAACTGTTGACGGGGCACATGGTGCCTGCCTGATTTCCGGATCAAGCCAGCGTGGAACAAAAACCCAAATTTGATAGCAAACTATTCATAGCTGACGGGGACTTCAAGCACATTGAATACGTGTAGTCCGGGGCAAGGCCTGTTGACCGCGTTGTCAACGCCCTGCCCATTCACACTCAAGCGAGGGTGTAAGCCGTCTTCACCGTCGTGAAGAACTCCTGTGCGTATTTGCCCTGCTCCCGCGCACCGTAGCTGGAGCCTTTGCGGCCACCAAATGGCACGTGATAGTCCACGCCCGCCGTGGGCAAATTCACCATCACCATGCCAGCCTGGCTGTGCCGCTTGAAGTGGGTAGCGTATTTCAACGACGTGGTGGCGACCCCCGCTGACAGGCCAAACGGCGTGTTGTTGGCTTCAAACAAGGCCTCTTCATACCCCTTGACGCGGATGATGCTGGCCACCGGGCCGAAGACTTCTTCGCGGTTGATGCGCATGCCTGCCGCGGTGTCGGTCAGCAAAGCGGGCGCCATGTAAAAGCCGTCGGTATCGCGCTTCAAACGCTCGCCACCCGCGACCAGCACCGCACCTTCGGCCTTGCCGATTTCGACATAGCTCATGTCCTGCTCCAACTGTGCCTGGGACGAAACCGGCCCGATGTCAATGCCGGCCTGCAAGGCGTCTCCCACCTTGAGGCCCGCCATGCGTGCCTTCACCCCTTCGACAAACTTGGCGTATATGCCATCGGTCACGATCAGGCGGCTGGATGCCGTGCAGCGCTGGCCGGTGGAGAAAAACGCGCTTTGCACGCTCAGCTCAACGGCCTGGGCCAAATCGGCATCGTCCAGAATCACTTGCGGGTTCTTGCCACCCATTTCCAGCTGGAACTTCTTCAGGTTGGCCGCACATTGCTGGGCAATGCGTCCACCCACGGTTTGCGAGCCGGTGAAGCTGATGGCGTCAATGCCAGGGTGATTGACCAGCGGGTCACCGATGACGCTGCCACGCCCCATGACCAGGTTGAACACGCCCGCGGGGATACCGCTGCGGCTGATGATTTCGGCCAGCGCCCAGGCGCAGCCGGGCACCAGGTCGGCAGGCTTGAGCACCACGCAATTGCCATAGGCCAGGGCGGGGGCAACTTTCCAGGCCGGGATGGCAATCGGGAAGTTCCATGGCGTGATGATGCCCACCACACCCAGCGGCTCGCGGGTCACTTCCACACCGATATTGGGCCGTACGGAAGGAATGGTTTCACCAGCCAGACGCAGGCACTCACCCGCGAAAAATTTGAAGATGTTGCCGGCACGGGCGGCTTCGCCGATTCCTTCCGGCTTGGTCTTGCCTTCTTCGCGAGCCAGCAGTGTGCCCAGCTCTTCGCGACGGGCCAGGATTTCATTGCCAATTTTGTCCAGCGCATCGGCGCGCGCCTGAATGCCTGACGTGGACCATGCCGGGAAGGCTGCTCGTGCGGCCACCACCGCATCGTTCAACTGGGCCGCAGAGGCTTGCGTGTATTCACCCAGCACATCGCCCAGGTTGGACGGGTTGATGTTGGGGGTGTAGGCTGCGCCCGCGACCCATTGGCCGTTGATGAGGTTGTCGAATTTTTGCGTCATGGGGAGCTTTCTTAAAAGGGGTGGGCTGAATTACTGGGGGCCAAGGGTTTTGATCAGCGCGGCCAACTCTTCCATTTCGGCAGGTTTCAAATCGGTCAAAGGCGCGCGCACCGGGCCAGCATCATGCCCGACAATTTTGGCACCGGCTTTGATGATGCTCACTGCATAACCCTGCGCCTTGTTGCGGATCGCCAGGTAGGGCATGAAGAAGTCATGCAGCAAGCGGTGCTGCGTGGCATGGTCATCGTTGGCCACCGCATGGTAAAACTCCATGGCCGTCTTGGGAATGAAGTTGAACACCGCGGACGAATACACCGGGGTGCCCATGGACTTGTAGGCAGCGGCATAGACCTCGGCGGTGGGCAAACCACCCAGGTAGGCAAACCGGTCACCCATGCGCTGGTAGATGGCCACCATGGTTTCAATCTCGCCCAGGCCGTCCTTGAAACCAATCAGATTGGGGCAACGGTCAGCCAGCTTGGCCAGCGAGTCTGGCGTGAGTTTGCAGACGTTGCGGTTGTAAACAATGACGCCAAATTTCACGCTTTTGCACACCGCTTCGACGTGCGCCACCAAACCATCCTGGCTGGCCTCGGTCAGGTAATGGGGCAACAGCAAAACACCGTGGGCTCCCAGACGCTCGGCTTCCTGGGCGTGGGCAATGGCCATGCGGGTTGGCCCCCCCGCGCCGGCAATGATGGGCACCTTGCCACGGCAGGTTTCCACTGCGGTTTTGATGATGGCGCCGTATTCATCGCCAAACAAAGAGAAATACTCACCCGTTCCACCCGCCGCAAACAGGGCGGTCGCACCGTAGGGGGCAAGCCATTCCAGGCGCTCGATATAGGTTTTGGGGCGGAAGTCGCCCTGCTCATCAAAGTCGGTGATGGGGAAGGAAAGTAGGCCGGAGCCGATGATGGTTTTGAGGTCTTGAGGATTCATGGTTTGTGGTTTGTGGGTTTATCGGGGACAGGATTAAGTCAATTCAATTAAGCGAGTTGTAGGCGCTTGGCGCTTGGCCCATTGACCGAGCCAAAGGGCAACATGCCCCGCAGAATTTGCGCGGTTTGGGTGACTGTTTCCAACGCTTGATGGGAAATGGCAGGGTAAGTGAGTCCTCCAATGTGCGGCGTTGCAATGACGAGCGGGTGACACGCCAACAAGGGCGAAGGCATTTGGTCAGGTGCGCTCCCCACATCCAGCGCAGCACCAGCCAGGTGGCCACTTTCCAAAGCTTGCAGCAATGCCTCCTCATTCACCACACTGGCGCGCGACGCATTGATAAAGTACGAATTTGCTTTCATGCGGGCAAACGACTTTTCATTCATCAAATCGTTAGTGGTCTGAAGGGCCGGTGCCAAACACACCACGTAGTCTGCCTTTGTCAAAAGATCATGCAGCGGCACTTGTAGTATTTCAGGTTGCGACACAAGGGCAATGGGGTCAGAAACCAAAACCCGCATTCCAAGCGCCTGAGCGACAGGACACAGGTACCGGGCAATCTGACCATATCCAATGACACCAAGGACGCCACCGCGCAACTCCCGCCCCATCCGCGGCTGTGCCATGCCATTCGACTGGTACTGCGCCCTGGCCGAACAAATGTGGCGACTTAGATCAATCATGACACCCACAACCCACTCGGACACGGCGGCCATAAACCCGGCGCTTGCCTGAGTTATCAATATGCCCAGTTCACTAGCCTTCTCTAAGTCAATTGTGCGGATGTCTACAGCACAACGCACTACCGCCTTCAAGCCCGGCAGAGCCGCCAGCACTTGGGCCGACACAGCCGTTTGACGGTAGGCAACGATGACCTCACAGCCTTGCGCGGCAGCCACCAAAGCATCGCCCGCCAAATCATCATCTGAAAGATTCAGCTGAACCTGAGCGACCTGCTGTAACGCGGTCAGTGCCTCTTCGCCAAAATAATCTTGAAGCCTGTTTTGCGGGTGGGTAAGTAGAACCCGCGGAAGGTTGACCGAATCATTCATGCTCAGCGGTTGTTAAAAGCGTCAATTAGTTCAGGCGTTGGCTTTTGAATTCTGAACAGGTAAAGGTCACAAGCCAAAGGCACGCGGCA
>CAVVSV010000088.1:0-11759 GCA_963750805.1 uncultured beta proteobacterium | reverse complement strand
GATAGCGGATGGCGTAGCCACTTCCAAGTGGGGAGGAAGGACAGGCAGCGTAACCAGTTCGCCATCGACAAACTTCGTGACCGCCAAGCGAGACTTTAGGACGTTAGCCTGTGGCTTTGGCCGAGAGCTTCCCACTTGTCAGGCGAGCGATGGCAGTTAGCTAGCACAGTCGAGGCCAGCTCGAATAGGGTCTCTTTACCCTTTCTTAGGCTTTTTTGCCGGTTGGGCGTTCCCCAGGTACTCATTGCGAAGATGTACCGTCAAGTAATATCGTCCTGGTAAATAGGCAGCGGCAGCATGTCGAGGTGAAGCTTCCACTCTCGCTGGACCTCGCCTACCCGCACAGTACTGTCTGCCTTGGGATCTATCCGGACGACAAGCCGAATTTAGGCAGGTTCGCACGGATGTAGGCTTCTAGTCCATCTTCGATTTCACTGGCGGGATCAATGACCAGTACGCGGAACTTGCCAGTCTTTCCGGCAATGGCAATGCAGGGGATGAACAATTGCGCATCATGTGTTTGCAGCCAGTCGGCAAACCCGGCTGACAGATGCGCCTCGCGCCCGGGTGCCAGGGCCGAAATCACACTGGTGTCCAGCAAGTAGCTTTGGGCGGCGGGCACAGAGCCCTGCCGCGCCTTGCTCATAAATCCACACTCCGCAAAACAGAGGTGTTTCGCTGTGTTGGCACGGGTTCAGGAATTGCCAGCAGGTGCTGCGCCAAGCTGGGCCGTTGCGCGGGGAACAGGCGCAGGCCCTCTTCCATCGACACCACCATCGCAGACGGTTGCCCGTGCCGCGTGATGATGGTGGGCTGCCCCCGCTGAGCCATGGCCACGACGGACGACAGGCTTGCCTTGGCATCTCGAAGTTGTATGGTTTGCATGGAAACCTCCTGCGCTGTGACTACAAGTGGTCATTTTACCGCCCGTGTGCCTGTCAACCCATACGCCTTTGGGCGGAGATTCCCATATTCAGCGCAGTCAGGTTGACCGCGCCTCGCCCAGCACCAAAGTGCCTTGCTCAAAGATCTAGTCGCCCGGGCCGCCGGGGCCCCATTTGGTGATGAAGTCTTGAGGGGTCATGCTGGCGATGTGTCAGTAGCCGTGCAGGGCGAAGTCCAGAGCGTCCCAAATGGTTTGGGCTTCGCTTTGCAGGTTGGTCACTCGCCGCCGCAACTCACCGGGATCAAAAGATGAAATGAGAAGAGTGTCCAAAACCAGAATTTCGTCGCCTACTTGCACCCTTGGGTTTAGTCTTGACATGGGCGGCGTATCGACTGCAAGGCGAGTCAGCGGGATGGTGATGTATGCGTCGGGGGACCGAATAAGAGAGCTTTGAATAACTAGGACATAGGGATGGTCGTCCCGCATGGCTTCAACCGGATGAGGGAACACATCAAACTGAGCCATTACTTCAGGTACCGCCGTTTTGCGTTACTGCTTTCAGCACTTGGCTCTCGCGCCATTCGTGAATGCGCCGTGCCATCGAACCCACTTTTTTTACCCGCTTGTTGAAGGCCACAATCGCCTCCTTGTTTTCCTCTTCCCACTTGGCACCGGCCGCCTCGATCTCGGCGGGGGTGCGTGCGGCGGCGGCTGCGCGGCGTGCCAGGCGCTCTGGGGTGAAATAGCCATCGCCCGCTGCAGGGCTGGGCGACACCGCATAGGGCGCTCGCTCTTCCTGCGTCATGGGGACGACTTTGACGGGGCGCATTGAGATGCTGCCGTCGGCCTCGGTGGTGACCTCAAACAACTGCCCCGCATATTTTTTGCCCAGCGATATCTGGCCGCTGGAGCCGACTTCTTTCAGCATATCATTTCTCCTGAAAACGTCATGCCATCATGCGGCATGAATCAAATGACGTCAAGCGTGAACGTCAGTTTTTGCCCGCCAGGGTCTTTAACTGGTACAGCGCTTCCATTGCATCGCGTGGGCTGAGTTCATCGGGGTTGATGGCCCTCAACGCCTTCTCAACGGCGCTGACTGCTGCCGCTTCGGGTGCAGGCGGCGCCGCGAACAAATCCACCTGCAGTTGCGACTCGCTGGCCTGGGCCTCCAGCGCGCTCAGCGCATGGCGCGCATGGTTCACCACGGCGGCGGGCATACCGGCCAGGCGCGCCACCTGAATACCGTAGCTCTTGCTGGCAGGCCCGGCCTGGATTTCGTGCAGGAAGACGATGTCCTGCCCGGATTCGGCCGCGCTCACGTGCACGTTGACGGCGGCGTGGTGCTTGGCGGGGAACTCGGTCAGCTCGAAGTAGTGGGTGGCAAACAGCGTGAAGGCCTGGGTTTTGTCATGTAATTGCGCGGCGATGGCCCAGCCAGCGCCAGGCCGTCAAAGGTGGAAGTGCCCCTGCCGATTTCGTCCATCAGCACCAGTGAGTTGGGCGTAGCGGTGTGCAGAATCTGCGCGGCTTCCACCATTTCCAGCATGAAGGTGGACTGGGCGTTGGCCAGGTCGTCTGCCGCGCCGATGCGGGTGTGGATGGCGTCCACCGGCCCCAGGCGGCAGGCGCTTGCTGGCACGTAACTGCCCATGCTGGCCAGCAGCACGATGACCGCGATCTGGCGCATGTAGGTGGACTTGCCACCCATGTTGGGGCCGGTGATGATTTGCATGCGCGCCTTGGGCCCCAGGCGCGTGTCATTGGCAATGAAGGAACCACTGCTCACTTCCGCCAGCCGCATCTCCACCACCGGGTGGCGGCCGCCCGAGATGTCGATACAAGGCTCGCGCACAAACTGCGGCGCGCACCAGCCCAGGGTGAGGGAGCGCTCGGCCAGCGCACACAACACGTCCAGCGTGGCCAGCGCCCGGGCAACCCGGGTCAGGCGTGGCACGTAGGCTTGCAATTCGTCCAGCAGTTGCTCGTACAGCCACTTCTCGCGCGCCAAGGCACGTTCCTGGGCGCTCAGGGCTTTGTCTTCAAAGGCCTTGAGTTCAGGGGTGATGAAGCGCTCGGCATTCTTCAGAGTCTGGCGGCGGCGGTAGTCGTCGGGCACTTTGTCGATTTGGCCCTGCGTGACTTCGATGTAGAAACCGTGCACCTTGTTGTACTGCACCCGCAGATTGGCGATGCCGGTGCGTGCCTTCTCGCGGGTTTCCAGCGCCAGCAAGAAGTCGTCGCAGTTGGTCTGGATGGCGCGCAGCTCGTCGAGGTCTGCATCAAAGCCAGTGGCGATCACCCCGCCATCGCGCACCATTGCGGCTGGTTCGGGCATCACTGCGCTCGCCAGCAAGTCTGCGCAACCCTCTGGCGGGGTCAGATCTTGCGCAATGGTGGTTAAATAGCCTTGAAGTCCCCGCAGATATTGAATAGTTTGCTCTGATTTAAGGAGCGTCATCTGCAGCGCCACCAGCTCGCGCGGGCGCACCTGGCGCAGTGCGATGCGGGCGGTGATGCGTTCCACATCGGTGCTGCCCTTGAGTTCTTCGCGCAGCTTTTGCCAGATGCCAACGTGGGCGGCGTTTGCATCCCCCTGACGCAGCGCGCTGATGGCGTCCAGCCGGGCAGACGCACTGGCGCGATCCCGCTCGGGTTGCAGCAGCCAGTTCTTAAGCAAACGGCTGCCCATGCCGGTCATGCAGGTGTCCAACAGCGAAAACAGCGTAGGCGAGTCTTCACCGCGCAGAGTTTGCGTGAGTTCCAGATTGCGCCGCGTGGTTTGCGGCAGGTCGATCAACTCGTCATTGCGCTGCACCCGGACGCTGTGGATGTGGCTCAAGGCCCGGCCTTGCGTGTGTTCGGCATAACCCAGCAGGGCGCTGGCGGCGGCGTGGGCCTGGGGCAAGTCCTGAGCGTTCCAGGCGCTCAGACTGGCGACCTTCAAGGCTTCCAGCAAGGTGCGCTGCCCAAGTGCGCCGTCAAATTGCCAATCGGGCCGGGCGCTCAAAGGCATTCCTGCAGCACCGCCACCCAATGAGCGCATGCCCTTGAGCTGGGCTTCAAATTTGGGTGTAGCCCCGGCGCTGTGAATCAGCTCGCTGGGGCCAATGCGCGCCACCCATTCAGCCACCTCGTCCACGCCGCATTCGGCCAGATTCACCACGCCTTGCGTCACGCTCAACCAGGCCAGCCCGCACACATTGCGCGGCCCCTGGTGAACTGCCAATAGCAAGGACTCGGTTTTGTCGCTGAGCAGTTCGGTGTCGGTCAACGTGCCGGGGGTAACCACGCGCACCACCTTGCGCTCCACCGGGCCTTTGCCTGTGACTTCGCCCACCTGCTCGCAAATTGCAACGGACTCGCCCATCTTAATGAGTTTGGCCAGATAGCCCTCAACCGAATGAAACGGCACGCCCGCCATGGCAATCGGCTTGCCAGCTGACTGGCCGCGATGCGTCAATGTGATGCCCAGCAGGCGCACGGCCTTCTCGGCATCGTCGAAAAACACCTCGTAAAAATCGCCCATGCGGTAGAGCAGCAGCGTGTCGGGGTAGCCGGCTTTGAGGGCCAGGTACTGCTGCATCATGGGGGTGTGGGATTGGAGCGAGCCGATGTCTGTCAAGTGAGTCAAAAGGTTGGGGCTACTGCGGGTTTATCAGGACGGGCAGAAGCGGCTGATACGAAGATTTGCAAGGATGATACGCATCAGAGCGCCCGCATTGCCGATTGGCCGGCAGGACGCCGGAATTCGGCGCTAAAGTTAGGCCGACCCTTACCCATCAGGCAACCATTGACGAAACCGAACTCCCCCCAACCGGCGGACCATGCACTGGCCGAGCACCGGCTGTTACAGGCCATCAGCAGGGCGCAATCCGCATTTATCGGTAGCGACAGCAATAGTTCGGTCTTTGAGGGGGTGCTGGCCGCCGTGCTGACTGCGACTGACAGCGAATACGGATTTGTTGCAGAGGTGCTGTTTGATCAGAACGATCAGCCCTTCCTGAGGATTCAGGCGCTCACAGACATCTCCTGGGACGAGCCCTCGCGGAAAATGATGGCGCAGGGCAAAACTGGGGGCATTGAGTTCCACAACACGGCGACTCTGTTTGGTGCGGCATTGCTGACGGGGCAGCCGGTGATTGCGAATTCTCCGGGAAGTGACTCCCGCAGCGGTGGCTTGCCCAAAGGTCACCCGCCCATGGATTCATTTTTGGGAATTCCCATCTTTCATGCGGGTGTTCTGGTGGCCATGGTAGGGCTGGCAAACCGGCCTGAAGGCTACTCGCAGGCCATCGTCGACTTTCTGGAGCCATTGAGCCAGACGATTGGGCAGCTGGTGCAAGCACGTCGAAATGAAACTGCACATGCCAGGGCGGTGGCCGCTCTGGAGGCCGCAAAAGCGCAGCTGGCGGAAAAGACCCTGGCGCTTGAAACGACGCTGGACAACATGGATCAGGGCATCGCCATGGTGGATGCCTCGGGGCGCATCGGGGTTTACAACCAACGATGGCTTGAAATGTTGGACCTCCCTGAATCCTTGATGACAGACCAAACGACCCAGGAAGACGTGGTCCGCTTTCAGACAGCGCGGGGAGATTTTGGCGAAGACATGAATCGTGTCGAGGAACGGGGACGAGACTACATCAACCAGGGCGGCAGCGCGGTGGGTTGGCCCGACAAATACTTGCGGCACACGTCCGATGGAAGAGTCATTGAAGTCGCATCCCGGAGCACCTCAGCCGGTGGCATGGTTCGAATGTTTGCCGATGTGACGTCCGAGTACATGGCGCAACAGGCCTTGCAGGAGCGACTGGATTTCATCGAAAAAATCACCAGCCGGGCGCCCGGTCTGGTGATGCAATTCAGGGTTCGCCCGGAGGGCAAGGAGAGTTTTCCTTATGCCAGTGAAGCGTTCAAGAGCATTTATGGCGTGGACCCGGATCTTGTCAGGGACGATGCGAGCTGCCTGAGGCCACTGCATCATCCGGATGATTACGCCACGATGGTGGAGTCGATTGCCAAATCGGCTCTGGACTTGAGTCCATGGCGGCACGAATATCGCCTTTTGCTCCCGGACGGAACCATCAGATGGCTGTTTGCCAACGCCTTGCCCGAGCGCGAGGCCGACGGCTCGGTGTTGTGGTGCGGCTTCATCACGGACATCACCGAGAAGAAAAATAGCGAACAACGAATCGAGAAGCTGGCTTATTTTGATGAATTGACCGGCCTGCCCAACCGCCGCCTGCTGATGGATCGCTTGCAAACGGCACTTCATGCCAGCGAGCGGCACAAACAGGCGGGCGCACTTTTGTTCATCGACCTGGACAATTTCAAGGACTTGAACGACACGCAGGGTCACGACGTGGGCGATCGCCTGCTGAAGCAAGTGGCGGGCCGCTTGCAGCATTGTGTGCGGGCGCTGGACACGGTGGCCAGGTTGGGTGGCGATGAGTTTGTCGTCATGCTGGAAGCGCTTGATCTGGAGCCTGACGCTGCCGCCACACAGGCCGAGATGGTGGGTCGCAAAATTTTGGAGGCGCTCAACGGCACCTACACTTTCAATGGCATCGAGCACCACAGCACCCCCAGCGTGGGTGTTACTTTGTTTTTTGGCCACCAGACCAGCATGGAAGAGCTGCTCAAGCAGGCGGATCTGGCCATGTACCAGGCCAAGGCATCGGGTCGCAACGCCTTGTGCTTTTTTGAGGGGTCCATGCAGGCTGTGGTGACGCGGCGGGCCGAGCTGGAAAGTGAGTTGCGCCTGGGCCTCGCACGCGACGAGCTTTTGGTGTATTACCAACCGGTTGTCAACGTGGCGGGTGCGGCTGTGGGCGTGGAAGCCCTGGTTCGCTGGCAGCATCCCTTGCGTGGGTTGGTTCCACCGGCAGAGTTCATCGGGCTGGCAGAACAAACTGGCTTGATCGTGCCATTGGGGGCCTGGGTCATGGAGACCGTAGGCCATCAACTGGCGCGTTGGGCAGGTCAGCCTGCGACGCAGGGCTTGAGCATCTCCGTGAACGTCAGCGCGCGACAGTTTCGGCAGCAGGGGTTTGTGGCCCAGGTGCATGAGCTGTTGCGAAGCACGGGTGCCAACCCGCGACTCCTCAAACTGGAGTTGACGGAAAGCATGCTGTTGAGTGATGTGGAGGAAGTGATTGGCATCATGAAGGACCTCAAATCCCTGGGCGTGAGTTTTTCGCTGGATGACTTTGGCACCGGCTATTCGTCGCTGTCCTATTTGAAGCGCCTCCCGCTGGACCAGCTCAAGATCGACAAGTCGTTTGTGCGAGATGTGTTGACCAACACCGATGACGCAGCCATTGCGCGGGCGATTCTGACGCTGGCACAAAGCCTTGAGCTGGAGGTGGTCGCTGAAGGCATTGAACAAGCCGCGCAGCGCGACCTCTTTGTGTCATGGGGCTGCCAGTCGTTTCAAGGCTATTACTTTGGACGTCCCGTGCCCGAAGCGCAACTCGGATTCTTCACCTCATAATCGGCAGCCACCTTACTCCTACATGAACTTGCCCCGCCCCATGGAAGCCTTCTCCGACCTGCCCGGCATGGCACTGTTTTCGGCTGTGTTTCACCAGAGCCCCCTGGCCAACAGCCTCACCCGCATGGCCGACGGGTTTCTGGTGGATGTGAACGAGTCGTGGTTATCGCTCACGGGCTACTCGCGGGACGAAGTGATTGGCAAATCCACCCTTGGGCTCGGGCTGTGGGGCGACCCTTCCAAACGGCAGGCGGCTCTGGCGCCACTACAGCAAAGCGGTGCCCCGTTGCGACTGGAAGCGGCGATGACCACCAAAGCAGGGGATCACCGATTAGTGGAATTCAACGCTTCACAGTATGTGCTGGACGGGCAGCCGTACTTGCTGGCACAGATCAGGGATATCACTGGCCAGCAGGAGTCAGCCAACGCCGTCAAAAACCGCCTTGACTTCATTGAAAAAATCACCAGCCGTGTGCCCGGTGTGGTTTATCAGTTCCGTATGCGGGCAGACCGCACTTCGCACTTTCCTTTTGCCACGGGTGCCATGCGTGACCTGTTTGGATTGAACCCGACCGAGGTGACGGAGGATGCTACGCCGGCCTTCATGAAGGTGCACCCGGACGACCTCCTGGCGACCCAGCGGGATGTGGTTGAGTCGGCCATCAATTTGACCCCCTGGCGCAGTGAATTCCGTGTCAGTCTCCCCGACGGTGAGCAGCGGTGGTTGTTTGGCGACAGCCTCCCGGAGCGTCAGGATGATGGGTCGGTGATCTGGTATGGCTACATCAGCGATATCACCGCGCGCAAAAACGAACAGTCGGCCCTGTACGAAAGCGAAATGCGGTTTCGCAGCCTGACCGAGCTCTCATCCGACTGGTATTGGGAGCAGGATGAAAATTTCAGGTTTACCCGCATTGACGGGAGCATTTTCAGAGATGGTGGCTTGCCCTCGGAAAGCGTGCTGGGCAAGACCCGCTGGGGAGCGAATTCGTACGGGCTGACAGAAGATCAATGGGCCGAACACCGTCGCGCTCTGGAAGCTCATGAGACATTTCATAACTTTGAGTTGAGACACATCGACGCCAAAGGTAGGGTGTTGTGGGCCTCCATCAGCGGACTTCCCATTTTTGACAGCCGGGGTGTTTTCAAGGGCTACCGGGGCATTGGGCGCGACATCAGCGAACAAAAACACAATGAAGACGAGGGCCAGCGGCTGGCCTTTTACGACACCTTGACGGGCCTGCCCAACCGGCGCTTGTTGCTCAACCGCCTGGCGCAGGCACTGGTGACCAGCGCGCGCAGTCACCAGCAAGGCGCCCTGCTGTTTATCGATCTGGACAATTTCAAGGATTTGAACGACACGCTGGGTCATGACGTGGGCGATCTGCTTCTTGAGAAGGTGGCCAACCGTTTGGTCACCTGCATCCGGCAGGGCGATACGGTGGCCCGGTTTGGCGGAGACGAGTTTGTCGTCATGCTGGAAAACCTCAGTGCAGACTTGCAGGGCGCGGTGGCCCAGGTGACGGTGGTGGGTGAAAAAATTTTGGCGGCCATGAATATGCCCTTTGAGCTGACTGGCAAGTTGCACTACAGCACGCCCAGCGTTGGCATTGCCATGTTCAGCGGCCAAACCCAAGGCGTGGATGAGTTGCTCAAGCGGGCAGATTTGGCCATGTACCAGGCCAAGTCGGCAGGACGCAATACCTTCCGGTTTTTTGACCCCGACATGCAGGCGGCGGTCGCGCTGCGTTCAGCCCTCGAAGTGGACCTGCGCCAGGGGCTGGAGCGTGACGAATTGCGCCTGTTCTACCAGCCTGTGGTGGATGAAACAGGTCATATTCAGGGGGTGGAAGCGCTGGTGCGCTGGCAGCACCCCGTGCGGGGCATGGTGTCTCCGGCGGACTTCATCCCCGTGGCCGAACAGACCGGGCTGATCCTGCCGCTGGGGCAATGGGTGTTGCGGGTGGCGTGTGAACAGTTGGTGAGTTGGAGCCACAGTGCACAAACCTTTGACTTGACCATGGCGGTGAATATCAGTGCGCGGCAGTTTCGCCAGCCCGAATTTGTCGCGCAAACGCTGGCTGTGTTGGAACAAACCGGCGCCAGCGCCCACCTGCTCAAGCTTGAGCTCACCGAAAGCCTGCTTCTGAACGACGTACAGGACGCCATCAAGAAAATGGACGAATTGCGCGCCGTGGGAGTGAGGTTTTCACTGGATGATTTCGGCACGGGGTACTCCTCGTTGTCCTACCTCAAGCGTTTGCCCCTGGACCAGTTAAAGATCGACCAATCTTTTGTGCGTGATATTTTGACGGACCCTAACGACGCCGCAATAGCCAAAACCGTGGTCGCGCTGGCGCACAGCCTGGGCCTCTCGGTGGTGGCTGAAGGCGTTGAAACGGAAGGTCAGCGGGACTTTTTGGTGACCCATGGCTGCCATGCATTTCAAGGCTACCTGTTCGGTCGTCCGGTGCCGGTGGAACAACTCAATCTGGAGTCTGTTCAGTTTGGGTTCGCGATGACGCAGCCCACTACCTTTCAATAGGTGGATGCTGGTTCCACCGTCATGGTGGACCCGTCAAGCCTACTCGGCAGCGCTGGGTGCAGTGGCCACTGACATCTTGTCGGTCACACCCGCAAACTTGCTGTACTTGCCGATCAGGCCGACCATCTGGCCATAGATTTTGGGGTTGCCGGCCAGGCATTCTTTTTGGTCCAGAAAGTTGGCCTCGCCCGTGAAGTTGCCCACCAAACCACCGGCTTCCGTCACCAGCAGAGAGCCTGCCGCCATGTCCCAGGGTTGTAGACCGGCTTCAAAAAAGCAGTCGGTAAAACCGGCGGCCACGTAAGCCAGGTCCAGCGCCGCAGCGCCGGGGCGGCGCAAGCCCGCACAACGTGGCATCACTTCCGCCAACATGCCCAGGTAGGCCTGGAAGTTGTCACCCGGGCGAAACGGGAATCCGGTGGAAATCAGGCTCTCCTGCATGCGGGTGCGCTTGGACACGCGAATGCGGCGGTCGTTCATGAATGCGCCACGGCCCTTGGTGGCGGTGAACAGGTCGTTGCGGGTGGGGTCGTAAATGACGGCTTGCTCAACTTTGCCCTTGACGGCCAGCGCGATGCTGACGCAATACACCGGCAGGCCGTGAATGAAGTTGGTGGTGCCGTCCAGCGGGTCGATGATCCAGACAAATTCCGAGTCTTTGGCACCGTGCTCCTGGCCCGATTCCTCCGCCAGAATGCCGTGGCCGGGGTAGGCGGTGAGCAGGGTTTCAATGATGGCTGCCTCGGACGCCTGATCAATCTCGGTCACAAAGTCGTTGACCTGCTTTTGCGAGACCCGAACCGACTCCACGTCCAATGCGGCGCGGTTGATGATGTTGCCAGCGGCGCGGGCGGCCTTGATGGCCACGTTGATCATGGGGTGCAGGTTGGGGGAGGCCATAAGTTGTATTCAAGAGCGGGGGAGGGGACTGGCAGGCGATGCTGGCAGCGACAATGGCAGGATTTTAACCGCCCCTCCCGGAAAACCCTGATGCCCCAGGACAACGCTCGCCCTCCAGTCACCGGCATAGCCACGCGCTTCATCCTCATCAACACCAGCCACGCGGGCAATGTGGGCGCGGCAGCACGTGCCATGAAGACCATGGGCTTTGACGACATGGTCTTGGTCGCTCCGCGTTGGGCCAACGTGTTGCGGCGCGAAGAAACCATACAACGCGCCAGTGGTGCACTGGATGTATTGGACAAGTGCCGCATCGTCGGTACGCTGGACGAAGCGCTGGATGGCATGACCCACCTGTGTGCGACGGCCATGACCCCGCGCGACTTCGGTCCAACCACCGTCACGCCCCGCCCGCATTTTGAAGCGCTGGTCAGGTCAATCAAGGGCCCACTATTAAAAGAAGAGCAAACTATTGATAATGGAAGGGGACTTGAGGTTCATTTGATTCCCAACTCGGGCGTTGCCTTCCTGTTTGGCTCCGAACGCTTTGGCATGCGCAACGAAGACGTCTACCGTTGCCACGCATGCCTGAGCATTCCCAGCAACCCGAGCTTCGGGTCCCTGAACATTGGGGCCGCCCTGCAGGTGATCGCCTATGAGTGGCGGCTGGCACTGGGCGGGTTTGCGGATGCTGTCAGTGTCAGCCAGGAACACAAGAGCGACACCAAAGCCGACGCCGCCCAAGTCGCAGGCCTGCTCGCCCATTGGGAGCAATCCCTCATCGCCATGGGATTCCTGGACCCCGCAGCGCCCAAAAAGCTCATGCCACGTTTGAACCAGCTCTTCAATCGCGCAGGCGTGACGCAGGAAGAAATCCATATCCTGCGCGGCATTGCCAAGATGATGGCGCAGCAGGCAAGGAATTCCCCAAA
>CAVVSV010000087.1:0-14079 GCA_963750805.1 uncultured beta proteobacterium | reverse complement strand
GGCGGACAAGGTCAAGCGCGTTGTGGCCTGTTCCGGCAAAGTGTATTACGACCTCGCACGACGCCGCGAAGAAAACGGCCATGACGACACGGCGCTGATTCGCGTGGAACAGCTGTATCCGTTTCCGCACAAGGCCTTTGCCGCCGAGCTCAAGAAATACCCCAATGCCACCGACGTGGTGTGGTGCCAGGACGAACCTCAAAACCAGGGCGCCTGGTTCTTCGTCCAGCATTACATCCACGAGAACATGTTTGAGGGCCAGCGCCTGGGTTACTCCGGTCGTGCAGCCTCCGCTTCTCCGGCGGTGGGTTATTCACACCTGCACCAGGAGCAGCAAAAAGCGCTGGTTGACGGTGCGTTCGGCAAGCTCAAGGGCTTTGTGCTCACCAAATAACAACGCACAAACATCTCGTACAAAACTACACAAAATTTAGGAATTGATATGGCTATCGTAGAAGTAAAAGTCCCCCAGCTGTCCGAATCCGTGGCGGAAGCCACCTTGTTGACCTGGAAGAAAAAAGTTGGCGACGCTGTCGCTATTGATGAGATCCTGATTGAAGTCGAAACGGACAAAGTGGTGCTCGAAGTACCCGCACCCGCTGCCGGCGTGTTGGCTGAACTGGTAATGGGCGATGGCTCCACCGTCGCGGCCGAACAGTTGATCGCCAATATTGACACCGACGGCAAGGCGGGTGCGGTGTCAGCGCCTGTAGCAGCCACGCCACCCGCCGCTGCTGCGGTTGTATCCGCCCCAGTTCCTGCAGCTGCCACGGGAGGTTCCATGGCCGGTGTGGCCATGCCTGCTGCAGGCAAGCTGATGGCTGACAACAACCTGGCAGCAGGTTCCCTCGCAGGCAGTGGCAAGGACGGCCGCGTGACCAAGGGCGATGTACTGGCAGCAGTGGCCAATCCACCCGCTCCAAAAATAATAGCTAACAATTCAATACCGACAGGGACTCCAACAACTTCTTTGCCACAGGTTGCGGCCAAGACCCCTGCGCTGGGTGATCGCCCCGAGCAGCGTGTGCCCATGAGTCGCCTGCGCGCCCGCATTGCCGAGCGCCTGCTGCAGTCGCAATCTACCAACGCCATCCTGACGACGTTCAATGAAATCAACATGGCCCCGGTGATGGACATGCGCAAGCGGATGCAGGAGCGTTTCGAGAAAGAGCATGGCGTCAAGCTGGGCTTCATGAGCTTCTTTGTCAAAGCTGCGGTTCATGCCCTCAAGAAGTTTCCCGTGCTGAATGCGTCGGTGGATGGCAATGATGTCGTCTACCACGGCTACTTCGACATTGGTATTGCCGTGGGCTCGCCCCGTGGCCTGGTGGTGCCAATTTTGCGCAACGCCGACCAGATGAGTTTTGCCGATATCGAGAAAAAGATTGCTGAATTTGGCCAAAAAGCCAAGGACGGCAAGCTGGGTATTGAAGACATGACTGGCGGCACTTTCTCCATCAGCAATGGCGGTACCTTCGGTTCCATGATGTCCACCCCCATCATCAACCCGCCACAAAGCGCAATTCTGGGTGTGCATGCCACCAAAGACCGCGCCATGGTTGAAAACGGCCAGGTGGTGGTTCGCCCCATGAACTTCTTTGCCATGAGCTACGACCACCGCATCATCGATGGTCGCGAAGCCGTGCTCGGCCTTGTAGCCATGAAGGAAGCCCTGGAAGACCCAGCCCGTTTGTTGTTTGACATCTGAGGAGCTGATGATGAGCAAACAATTTGACGTGATCGTCATCGGTGGCGGTCCCGGTGGATACATTGCCGCCATTCGGGCGGCCCAATTGGGCTTCCAGGTAGCCTGTGTGGATGAGTGGAAAAATGCCAAGGGCGGCCCCGCACCGGGTGGCACTTGCACCAACGTGGGATGCATTCCCTCCAAGGCCTTGCTGCAATCGTCCGAGCACTTCGAGCAAGCCTCTCACCACTTCGCCGACCATGGCATTGAGGTGAAGGGCTTGTCGATGGACGTCACCAAAATGGTGGCACGCAAGGACACCGTCGTGAAGCAGAACAATGACGGCATCCTGTACCTGTTCAAGAAAAACAAGGTCACTTTTTTCCACGGTCGTGGCTCGTTTGCGAAGGCAACGGATTCCGGCTACGAGATGAAGGTGGCGGGTGCAACCGAAGAAGTTATCGCCGGTAAACACATCATCATCGCCACCGGGTCCAACGCCCGCGCCTTGCCCGGCACACCCTTTGATGAGGAAAACATTCTCTCCAATGATGGAGCTTTGGCGCTCAGTGCCGTACCCAAAAAACTGGGCCTGATCGGCTCTGGTGTGATCGGCCTGGAAATGGGTTCCGTTTGGCGCCGACTGGGTTCCGAAGTCACCATTCTGGAAGGTCTGCCGACCTTCTTGGGTGCCGTGGATGAGCAGATTGCCAAGGAAGCCAAGAAGGCGTTTGACAAGCAGGGCCTGAAGATTGAGCTGGGCGTGAAAGTTGGCGCGATCAAATCTGGCAAAAAGGGCGTGTCGATTGCGTATGCCAATGCAAAAGGCGAAGCGCAAACGCTGGAGGTGGACAAGCTCATCATCTCTATTGGCCGCGTGCCCAACACGACCGGCCTGAACGTTGAAGCGGTTGGCTTGGCGCTGGATGACCGCGGCATGATCACCGTGGATGGCGACTGCAAAACCAACCTGCCTAACGTCTGGGCGGTGGGTGACGTGGTGCGTGGCCCCATGTTGGCGCACAAGGCTGAAGAAGAGGGCGTGGCTGTGGCCGAACGCATTGCGGGTCAGCACGGGCACGTCAACTTCAACACCATCCCCTGGGTCATTTACACCAGCCCAGAGATCGCGTGGGTGGGCCGCACCGAGCAGCAACTCAAGGCTGACGGCGTGAAGTACCGTGCGGGTACCTTCCCGTTCCTGGCCAATGGTCGTGCACGCGCCTTGGGCGATACCACTGGCATGGTGAAAATGCTGGCTGATGCCACCACGGATGAAATCCTCGGTGTTCACATTGTTGGCCCCATGGCCAGCGAACTCATTGCCGAGTGCGTGATGGCGATGGAATTCCGCGCCAGCAGTGAAGACATCGCGCGCATCTGCCACGCTCACCCATCATTGAGTGAGTCCACCAAAGAAGCTGCGCTGGCAGTCGACAAGCGCACCCTGAACTTTTGAGCTGCCGGATAAGGACATCAGGCTTCAATGTGCCCGATGTCCCCGTCAATATTCAATAGTTAGCTATCTAATTCATAGCGATTAAAAATCTCCTCATGTCGGTGTGTGACCCCCTAGAGCGCCTGCCTTGACCGTCAAACAAGCCTACGACGTTGAACTGGCCAGCCGTGGTTATGTGGCAGACCCGGCGCAGCTACGCGCTGTGTCCGCATTGGAGCGTTGCGCCACGGAATGGGCCGCCTTCAAGGCAGCGCGTTCCAATGCCCTCAAGAAACTGATCAATCGGCCTGATATTCCCCGCGGGGTTTATTTGTACGGCGGGGTAGGGCGTGGCAAGAGTTTTTTGATGGATTGCTTTTACGGGGCTGTACCCTTGCGCCGCAAGACACGCTTGCATTTCCACGAGTTCATGCGTGAAGTCCACCGTGAATTGGCCGACCTGCAGGGCACGGTCAATCCGCTTGACGTACTGGCCAAGCGCATGGCCCACAAATACAGGTTGATCTGTTTCGACGAATTCCATGTGGCGGACATCACCGATGCCATGATTCTGCATCGTCTGCTGGCTGCCCTTTTCGAGAATGGTGTGGGCTTTGTCACGACTTCCAACTTTAAGCCTGACGACCTGTACCCTGGAGGCATGCATCGGGACAGGATCCTTCCGGCCATTGCGCTGCTGAACCAGCACCTGGAAGTCATCAATGTTGACAACGGAACAGACTACCGGCGGCGTACCTTGGACCGACTGAAGCTCTACCACGTTCCGCTGGGTTCCCGGGCCGACGATGACATGCGGACAGCGTTTGATGCGCTGGCCGAATCAGCCGACGAAGACCCGGTGATGCGCATCGAATCACGTGAGATACGCGCGCGGCGCAAGGCCGGTGGCGTGGTCTGGTTTGATTTCAAGACTCTGTGTGGCGGGCCGCGCTCTCAAAATGATTACCTGGAGATCGCGACGCAGTTTCACACAGTCTTTTTGAGTGATGTGCCGCAAATGCCCATGCGCATGGCCTCCGAAGCCAGGCGCTTCACCTGGTTGGTGGATGTTTTGTATGACCGCAGGGTCAAGTTGATCATGTCGGCTGAAGTTCAACCGGAGGCGTTGTATACCGAAGGCCCTCTGGCCCATGAGTTCCCCCGCACGGCGTCTCGCCTGAACGAAATGCAATCGCAGGAGTTTCTGGATCTGGAGCGCCGGGACGTGGATACTCGCTTGACATGAAACAATTGTTATTGGCGTTGACGCTATTCAGCTTTGCGGTGAGTCTCTGCGCCCAAAGTGCGGCCGGCGTCTCTGCCGAAGAAATTGCCAGAGCATCGATCGCGGTTGAAACGGAACGCGTCCGCATCCAGGTAGAACGCGACGCCATTGACCAGCGGTTTGCTAAAGAAGAAGCGCAGTGTTATCAACGATTTGCCGTGAACGACTGCTTGGTGAAAATCCGGGCCAATCGGCGGGACGCGTTGGCTGATTTGCGGCGTCAAGAGTTGTCCCTTAACGCGGCTGAAGCACGTCGCAGGGCGGCCGATCAATTGGCCCGGATCGAGGAAAAGTCGTCGGCCCAAGCCTTGCAGGACGAAGCGGATCGCGTGGCTGAGGCACGGCGCGCCCAAGCAGAACGTCAACGTGCCTTTGATGAAAAGGCGGCGGACCGGGCAAGCGCAGCAGTGGACGCGGCCGCTCGACTGAAGGACTCGCAAGAGCGGGACGCGCGCCGGGCTGAGGCATTGGCCGATCGGACTGCCAAGGCCAATGAAGCGTCTGCCGAGCAAAAGAATTACGACGCGAAAGTAATGGAAGCCCAGAAGAAAAAGGCGGACAACCTGAAAAACCGGGCCGAATCGAAATCGGTGGTCAAGCCCTTGCCGCGAACACCCGCCACATCAACGGCCAAGCCTCTGCCCGTGCCACCCTGAGGCTTTGAAGCCGCGGCATGTCCCGAATCAGGAGCCCAGGGGTTCGAGTTTGACGATGACCAGGGAGAGGTTGTCTCCCGAACCATTGCCGCGAGTGCGGGCCTTTTGAATCAAAAACTCGGTGGCCTCTCGCGCCGACAGGCTTGACAGGACGGAACCCATTTCGGTCGTGTTGAAATAGTGCCAGATTCCATCGCTGCAGGCCATCAACACATCGCCGGCCCGCAATTTTGGAATGAAGTGGATGTCAACGGGTGGATCGTTGTCAGTGCCCAGGCAACCCATCAAAATATTGGACTGTGGATGGACATTGGCTTGCTCTTCGGTAATTTCGCCCCGATTGACCAGCGCCTGGACATAGGAATGGTCGATGGTTCGTTTGACGAACTTGCTGCCATGGTAGTGGTAGATACGGGAATCGCCCGCATGAACCCAGTAGCAATCGCCCCCCGGATTGATAAGGAAGGCTGCGACGGTACTGTGGGGTTCCTCCTCCGCTGAAATAGCGGTCAACTTGATCACGATGTGGGCTTCTTGAACCAGTTGCATCAACATGGCAGCTGGGTCGTCAGATTCGGGGGCGTAACGCTCGAAGAGCTGGAGCGTCGTCATCATCACCTGGTCAGAGGCTTTGCGCCCACCACTGCGGCCGCCCATTCCGTCTGCCACCACGCCCAGGACGCAGCCGTTGACGCGCGAATGCTTCAGCAAGGCCACCTGGTCTTGTTGGTAATCCCGGTCGCCTTTGTGAATGCCGGTCGAGGCGGTCAGCCGATAGCCTTTGTACATGTTTGTATGCCGTAAAGGCAATTACCTTGATGTGGAGAATGAATGGAGTTTAAAGACGTATTATCGAACCAAGTCAACCCACTCCCTATGACGCCTTTGGACACCAATCTACATTCTTCCAGTCGGCGCCTGATTGAATTGCGCATGGAGCATGCGGATCTGGACGCCATGATTGACAGGCTGGCTGACCAAATGCCACTTGATGAACTCATGCTTCGCCGCCTGAAAAAGCGGCGATTGGGATTGCGGGACGAAATGGCGCGACTAGAGCGTGAGCTATCTCCTGACGAGCCAGCCTGAAGGATGAGCTTGCAGGATGTGGTGCAAACGCACTTTGGGCCTGACAGTCGCCTGTCAGGCACCGTGAGCGAGTTTCGACCGAGGTCCGGGCAGTTGGCCATGGCACAAGCTGTGGCGCGCACCATTTCGGATCGTGGTGTCTTGGTGGTAGAAGCCGGCACCGGTGTCGGCAAGACATTTTCTTACCTGATTCCTGCGCTCTTGAGCGGCGAGCGGGTGTTGATTTCCACGGCGACTAAAACTTTGCAGGATCAACTGTTTGGCCGGGATCTGCCGATGCTTGTCAATGCTCTGGCGGTACCTGTGAAAGCCGCCTTGCTCAAAGGGCGCGGCAGCTATCTGTGCCTTCACCGCATGGCGTTGGCTCGACACGAATTGCCTCCTGAGAATCAAGCGGCCACCCTTTTGTTGTCCCGCATTGAGTCGTGGTCCCAAATAACCCGCAGCGGAGACCTGTCCGAATTACCAAGTCTGGACGAGCGTTCAAGTTTGATTCCCCTGGTGACATCGACGCGGGACAACTGCCTTGGCTCCCAATGTCCACAGCACAGGACCTGTCACGTCAATTTGGCCAGGCGCGAAGCATTGGCAGCTGATGTGGTGGTGGTGAACCACCATTTGTTCTTTGCGGACCTCGCGGTTCGGGAATCGGGAATGGCTGAATTGTTGCCATCGGTAAATACCGTGATATTTGACGAGGCACACCAACTCAACGAAATTGGCGTCCAATTTTTGGGTCAGACTCTCACCACCGCGCAACTGCTGGACCTGGCACGGGATGTTTTGGCCACGGGCTTGACCCTGGCGCGCGGCCTGGTTGACTGGAACTCCGTCGCGTCAGACGTGGAACACGCGGCCCGGGATTTGCGCATGGTGGTTGGCAAAACCAGCCAGGGAAGCAAATTGCGCTGGACCGGATTGTCTCCCGAAGGTATTGACGCCTTGTCCTGGAATCAAGCGCTAGAAACCATCGGGACTGCCATTGAGCAGGCCCTTGCCGCGCTGGACACCGTGAGTGAGATTGCCCCTGATTTCGTGCGTCTGGCAGAACGAGCCCGGATGACAGTGACCAACGTCAAACGGTTCCGCAAGCTGTCCGATCCGGCTTGCGTGCGGTGGGTTGAAGCGGGGACACAACTTCGACTGGTTGAGTCGCCGCTGGATATTGCCGACGCTGTAAAAAGCCGTCTGTTGAAGCAGGGTGCGGCTGCGTCGCATGAAAGTTCCGATGTTGATGCCGAAAAAGGCGGCGATGACATCGCTACGTCGTGTTCCTGGATCTTTACGTCTGCCACGCTGGGAAATGACACTCAACTGAAATGGTTCACCGAGCCCTGTGGTTTGGAGAGCGCCGAAATCCTGAAAGTAGAAAGTCCGTTTGACTATGCCTCTCAGGCCTCGGTCTATGTGCCCCGCCATTTGCCCAAGCCGGGTGATGAAACTCACAGCGCCAGGGTCGCTGATTGGGTCGCGACGGCTGCGCAACAGATTGGAGGTCGAACCCTTGTCCTGACCACAACACTGCGCGCCTTGAGAGTTATAAGTGACGGCCTACGTCTCGCTCTGGGGGAGCCGTCTTCGCTGGACGTTTTGGTTCAGGGCCGGGCCCCCAAGCGGGAACTGATTGAGCGGTTCCGTAACGGTAGTCTGGGTGGGCAAAAAGGCTGCATCCTGGTGGCATCGGCTTCATTTTGGGAAGGCGTCGACGTACCCGGCGATTCCCTGCAATTGGTTGTGATAGACAAGTTGCCTTTTCCGCCGCCCAATGATCCGCTGGTTGAAGCTCGTTCGGCGCGACTGGAAGCCCAGGGTCGCAGCCCATTCAAAGACTACTTTTTGCCCGAAGCGGCGGTAGCCCTGAAGCAAGGTGCGGGGCGACTGATTCGCCGCGAATCTGATCAGGGCATCTTGGTCGTTTGCGATTCACGACTGGCTTCAATGGGATATGGCCGACGCTTGATGTCAGCCTTGCCCCCCATGCGAAGGCTGACGACCGAGGATGAATTCAATACCGCACTTTTGGCCCTCAATGCCGCGCGGCATTCGGTAAATCAAATTACCAAAACTTCCACCACGGATCTGCCTTGTCCTTGAAGCCCCGGGTCATGTATTCGCTTTGAGGGTAGGATTTCTCCATGACGCGACGGGCATCGTCCCGCAACTGGTCCATGCCCAAAGCCTCGTAAGACTTGAAGACAATGAACAGCGCTTCTTCCAGCGCTGGAACGTCGCGATAGTCCGCCAACGCGATTTGCGCCCTGTTGATGGCCGCCAAATAGGCGCCGCGACTGAAGTAATAGCGTGCGACATGAACTTCATACTGCGCCAGAGAGTTGACGATATAGGTCATGCGCTGCCGGCTGTCAGGTGAGTATTTGGAGTCCGGAAAACGAGTGACCAATTCCTTGAAGGCCTCAAAAGATTCTTTGGCGGCTTTCTGGTCCCGCTCCGACAAATCCTGCCGGGTAATGAACGAAAACATACCCAGGTCATCGTTAAAATTGACAATGCCTTTGAGGTACAAGGCATAGTCCATCGCCGGACTAGCGGGATGCAATTTCATGAATCGCTCAAGGGCTGCCAAGGCCAGCGCAGGTTCAGCGGCTTTGTATTGCGCGTAGGCTTTGTCCAGTTGCGCCTGCTGTGCCAGTGGCGTGCCGGCAGCGCGGCCTTCAAGCTTCTCAAATAGGATCACGGCTTTGTCGTAAGAGCCGGAATTCAATTCGTCTTTGGCTTCTGCGTAGAGTTTGTTCGGGCTCATGCCGATGGTTTTGTCGACTTCGGTCGATGCGCAACCGGCAAGCAAGATGGCGGCACCCGTCAGCAATAGGGTACAAACCACTGATAATTTGACACGGAGCATTGAGAGCATCTTTCTTGAAAAAAACCAATTTGATTATATCGGGCGACACATCGGACAAGCTCGTCACTTCAGAGCTGGAGGAGGGTCTTGACGTTGAGGTGCAGGCAGAAACACGCGAGCTGACCGTCCCTTTGTCGCAACATGGCCAGCGCCTTGACCATGTGCTGGTTAATTTGGTACCTGAGTTCTCACGCAGCTATCTGCAGCAGTTGATCGAACTGGGCGCGGTCAAAATGAATGGCGCCCTGTTGAACAAAGCGTCGGTGCGCGTCAAGGCTGGTGACGTGGGTAGCATCGAGTTGAGGCCCACCCCGCAAAGTCAGGCATTCAAGGCGCAGGATATGCCGCTTGAGGTGGTTTTTTCGGACGATCACCTCATGATCATCAACAAGCAGGCGGGCCTGGTCGTGCATCCGGCTCCGGGAAACTGGAGCGGAACCTTGCTCAACGGCCTGTTGGCCCTGGACCCCAAAGCGGCCATATTGCCGCGCGCCGGCATTGTTCATCGACTGGATAAGGACACAAGCGGTTTGATGGTCGTGGCCAGGACTCGATTGGTGATGGATGCGCTGGTTCAACGGATTGCAGCCAGAGAGGTAAGTCGCCAATACCTTGCCCTGTCATCAAGGCATTGGCTTGGCGAAACAAGGCGAATTGTTGAAGCACCCATCGGGCGCGATCCGCGCAACCGATTGCGCATGGCCGTTGTGGACCTCGCGCGCAGCGCCGGCAAACCTGCAAAAACGACGTTCGACCTCGTTGATACCTCGAGCAAGGGAAGTTTGGTACGCTGCACGCTCCATACGGGTCGCACTCACCAGATCCGTGTTCACATGGCCATGTTGGGGCACCCTTTGGTGGCGGATAACTTGTATGGTGGCGTTTGCTTGACCAGCATGGACCGACAGGCCCTTCATGCGTGCCGACTGGCATTTGTCCATCCGGTGACGGCGCAGGATCTGGTGTTTCATTCCCCGCTACCGCGGGATTTCGAGGCAACAATGTCAGAACTTGGGCTCAGCTACAATCCGGTCTGAATGGCGTCCGACCCATTCCCCGGCTAGCATGCCCGGGGCGTCGGAAAGCCGGCTGGCACCGCGATATGTCCATCGCCCGTTGCAGCAAACTCGAATCACCCAGAAATGTTACGTTGATTTATCGCACCCGCGGGTGCTTAGACCGGAACCGCAGACCCATGAATACGGTGGATGCCAAACGCATACTAGAAACTGCCCTGATTTGCGCGCCACAGCCCATGCAAGTTCGTGACATGCGAACCTTGTTTGACGATGAATTGAGCGCAGATACCATCAAGGCCCTTCTTCAAAGCCTGCAACAGGATTGGGCACAGCGAGGCGCGGAATTGGTGGGCGTGGCCACGGGATGGCGTTTTCAGAGTCGTCCTGAAATGCGACAATTTCTGGACCGACTGCACCCCGAGAAACCACCCAAATACACACGGGCCGTGATGGAAACGCTTGCCATCATCGCGTACCGGCAGCCAGTGACACGTGGTGATATTGAAGATATCCGGGGTGTGACCGTCAACTCGCTGATCGTCAAACAGCTCGAAGACCGGGGTTGGGTTGAGGTGATTGGCCATCGCGAAACGGTTGGACGCCCGGCGCTGTTCGCGACGACGAAGCAGTTTTTGGATGACTTGGGCCTTGCGTCGCTGGACCAATTGCCAATGCTGGATAACCCGTCGCAACAGGCTGAACTGTTGCAGTCGCTTCACAACCAGGACGTGCCCGCACAAGTTGACCTCCCAATGGACGAGGTCGTGTCCATTCATTTAGGCGCCCCCACTGCAGATGGCGACGCTCATTCTCTAAGCGCGGAATCCCTATGACTACAAATATCGTACCTGCTTCCAATGATGGTTCGCATGAGAGTTCAATGGAAAATGGCCCCGAAGTCCCCGTGTCATATAAAAATATAGCTATGGAAAATATAGCAACCGAATCGGAAGACGATCCACTCACGCTAGCCGGCAAAGATATTGAAACCAATTCATCTTTGACCCCTGCGGTACCTCATTCAGCGGATTCCACCGCGAATCGTTTTGACGATGTGGTTTCGGGACAATTCGACGCGGACGAAGAAATTGCGGAGGTGACCTTGGCGAAGCGGGTGCTGGCACCCCAGATCGAATCCCCCAAGCTGCACAAAGTATTGGCTCAGGCTGGCATGGGATCGCGGCTGGAAATGGAGCAACTGATCGTGGAGGGGCGAATTACCGTCAACAACGAACCTGCCCACATCGGTCAACGCATTCAATTTGGCGACCATGTCAAAGTCAATGGCAAACCCATTCGATTTCGCATTGACCCGCCGCCTGCCCGTGTCATCGCCTATCACAAACCTGTGGGTGAAGTGGTGACTCATGACGATCCGCAGAATCGCCCAACTGTGTTCCGTCGGCTGCCCAAGCTGCACCAGGGCAAATGGCAATCGGTTGGACGTCTTGATCTGAATACCGAAGGGCTGTTGCTGTTCACCAGTTCGGGCGAATTGGCGAACAATCTGATGCACCCCAGATTTGGTCTTGAGCGAGAGTACGCTGTGCGCGTGCTTGGCAGTTTGAGCCGCGAAGAAAAACAAAATTTGCTGGATGGCGTGAAACTCGATGACGGCGTTGCGCAGTTCAGCTCGATCGAAGACGGTGGCGGTGAAGGAGCCAATTGCTGGTACCGGGTCACCATTTCGGAAGGCCGAAATCGTGAAGTCCGGCGCATGTTTGAAGCCGTTGGCCATGCGGTGAGCCGGTTGATTCGGATTCGCTATGGCGCCATGGTTTTGCCCCGTGGTTTGAAGCGGGGTGCATGCATGGAGCTTGACGAAGCAGATATTCGGGCTTTGATGCAGGCAGCCGGTCCCGACAGCGCTTCCCATCGAGGCAATGGAACTGATGTCTCGGGACCGGGGCGGCATCGTCCACCCAATCCAAACGGATCGGGCGGGGGCAATGGAAACGGGCGTAACCGCAATCGCAGTGGCAGACCGGGGCGTTCTGGTGGACCCAGGGGAAACGGGCAGTCATCCCAACCAGGGCAAGCGCAAGGGCAGGGACAAGGTTTGCGCCCCCCTGAGTCGCGGGGCATGCCGGGTCAAGGGCGAGGTCGCCAGCGGCCCGATCGAGGTGACCAGGATGCTCGGGAAGATCGACTACCCGGTGGCGTGCAGCCGGATCCCATGAAAACGGCCTTCGGTTACATCGGCGCAGACAGTTTTACGCGCCAGCGGCAGGGGCAGAGCACGGGACAGCCGCGTCGAGGCAACGGAAATGCGGGGGGCGGTGGCCGTGGAAACAACCGGGGTTCTGGTGGCGGTGGGGCTGGTCGGGGGGGTCGGGGTCGCTAGTGGTCTGCCCACTTGGATCGGTGTCACGACCATTGCATCTGTACGGGCTAAAATAAGCGGCTTTGCCAAGTGGGCAAAAGTGTTAAAACTATTCAGTTCAGGAAAAATTCATGTCTATCGAACGCACACTCTCCATCATCAAACCTGACGCCGTGGCCAAAAACGTCATTGGTCAAATTTACGCACGATTTGAGGCTGCCGGACTCAAAGTCATTGCTGCCCGTATGGCACATTTGTCCAAAGGTGAAGCTGAGGCTTTCTACGCCGTTCACAAAGAGCGTCCATTTTTCAAGGATTTGGTGAGCTTCATGATTTCCGGCCCTGTCATGATTCAGGCACTGGAGGGCGAGGGCGCCATTTTGAAAAATCGCGACCTGATGGGTGCCACTGACCCCAAGAAAGCCGCTCCGGGCACGATTCGCGCTGATTTTGCTGACAGCATCGACGCCAACGCCGTTCACGGTTCCGACGCTGCTGAAACAGCGGCCGTCGAGATCGCGTTTTTCTTCCCTGGCATGAACGTTTACTCGCGTTAATTTTTTTCAACGCACCAACTCGCAATGACGGTCAACCTTCTTGATTTCGACCTGGAGGGCCTGGCCGGATTTTGCGAGCAATTGGGGGAAAAGCGATTCAGGGCGCAACAGTTGTTTCGATGGATCCACCAAAACGGAGTGTCGAACTACGACGACATGACGGATTTGGCCAAGTCCCTGCGGCAAAAGCTCAAGGGTGTGGCACACATTTCTCCGCTACCGGTCAAAGAGCAGCATCAATCCGCAGATGGCACGGTCAAATGGTTGTTTGACGTGGGGAATGGCGATGCCGTTGAAACCGTTTTTATTCCAGAAGCAGATCGCGGCACGCTTTGCATTTCTTCACAAGCGGGTTGTGCGGTGGGGTGCCGGTTTTGCTCCACCGGCCACCAAGGCTTTAGCCGGAATTTGACCACCGGAGAGATCATCTCCCAGCTGTGGTTTGCGGAACACTTTTTGCGCAAGCACCTCAAGCGGTCCGAGCGGGTGATTTCGAATGTTGTCATGATGGGGATGGGCGAGCCACTGCAAAACTATTCGGCGCTGATATCTGCCTTGCGGACCATGATGGATGATCACGCGTACGGGTTGTCAAAGCGACGCGTCACTGTTTCTACTTCTGGCGTCGTACCCATGATGGATCGGCTGGGTCAAGAGTGCCCTGTGGCTTTGGCAGTATCGCTTCACGCGCCCAATGATGATTTGCGGAACGATCTGGTGCCGCTCAACAAAAAGTACCCCATTTCCGAGTTGATGGAGGCGTGTAACCGCTATCTGAAATTTGCGCCGCGGGATTTCATCACGTTTGAATACTGCATGCTCGATGGCGTCAATGACCATCCGGCCCATGCCCTGCAAATTGTGGATTTGGTCAAGCTTCACGCGCAAGGTGGTGTATGGTGCAAATTCAACCTGATTCCTTTTAACCCGTTTCCGGCATCCGGTTTGATTCGCTCGCCTGCAGCACGTGTCGCGGAATTTGCCAAAATTCTCAGTGCCGCCGGTATTGTTACTACCGTTAGGAAAACACGCGGTGATGACATTGACGCTGCCTGTGGGCAGCTTGCCGGTGATGTCAAGGACAGAACGCGTGTCGTCGAACGCATGGTGCGTCGTCGCGTAATCAGCATAGAACCAACGGTAGTTGGCAACACTCAGACTC
>CAVVSV010000086.1:0-27580 GCA_963750805.1 uncultured beta proteobacterium | reverse complement strand
GCATTACGAACGTTGTCATGGCCCGCACCGGCGTACCCGATACCTACTGGCTCCTGGCCCTCCTCTACGTTTGCTTTCTACTCAACCACACCTGGAATGAGCAAGTCGGTGGCATTCCCCTCCAACTTGCTACTGGACAACCGGTTGATACCAGCATGCTCTTTTGCTTTCGCTTCGGGGAGCCTGTTTACTACTCCACGTACGATGGCAACTGGCCCAGCGACGGTAAGGAAGAACGTGGTCAGTTCGTCGGCTTTGCCGACCACTGTGGACATCTTATGACGTTCAAGATACTCACGGAAGACACTAAATGTGTTATTGAGCGCTCCCATGTTCGCACGGCGCTCGATCCCCAATCCCGCAATCTTCGTCTTGATCCACTCAACGACGAACTTTCCCATCCCGATCGCCTCAAGGAATTCGTTCGTATCTTCTGCGAACCTCCGAACGACGGGGAGAGTGAGTCTTACGGGACTGCAACGATCGACTCGGTGACTGAGACCACGACTGGAGATCAAGCTTCAAGCACATCCGCTGGGACCCGTGCAGAATCGTCTGGCTTCGTGAAGAATCGTGAAGGCGACGCACCTCCGCGTCCAATTCCTACCATCGATCCGCAAACACTGTTGGGCCGTTCATTTCTATCCAAGGAAGAACCTGATGGGACTCGACAGCGCATTCGCATCGTTGATGTACTCGATAAACAGGAAGGCAAGCTAAAACAGGACCCCAATTACCGAGACTTCAGAGTCAAGATTGGCGATGAGGGATACGACGAGCTCATGTCATATGCGGAAGTAATGGATCACATAGCACGTGAAGATGATGACTCCGAAACCATCTGGCACTTCAAGCGCATTATTGGACACTCAGGCCCAATCGGCCAGAATGAACCCGAGTACAAAGGATCAAGGTACAACCTCCTCATTGAGTGGGAGAACGGGGAGAGGACTTCTGAACCGGTCAAGATTATCGCAGCGGACAGTCCTGGGACGGTGGCGCAATACGCACTGGACCACAACCTGCTGGATGAACCTGGATTCAAACATCTCCGACGCATTGCCAAGAACCGCAAGAAGATGCTACGTCTTGTCAACCAAGCCAAGCTTCGGTCCTACAGAACGGCACCGAGATATCGGTACGGATACGAAGTACCTAGGGATTACCAGCATGCCATGGAACTTGACGAGCGAAATGGCAACCATGCATGGAAGGAAGCCATTGACAAGGAACTTGAACAGATCGACGAATATGATACCTTCAAGGACCTCGGAAAGGGAGCACCACCACCCGTTGGATACAAGAAAATCCGTGTTCACCTCGTTTTCGATGTCAAACACGACGGTCGACACAAGGCGAGACAAGTGGCTGACGGACACCTCACTGACGTACCGGTGGACAGCGTATACTCCGGAGTAGTATCGCTTCGAGGGATACGACTCTTACTCTTCCTATCCGAACTAAACGGATGTGAGTGCTACAGTACCGACATTGGGAACGCATACTTGGAAGCTGAAACCAAGGAAAAGCTCTACATCATTGCTGGACCTGAGTTTGGCACGCGCGAAGGACACCTCCTCGTCGTGCACAAAGCACTTTACGGGCTCCGAAGTTCGGGGAGACGATGGCATGAGCGCTTCGCCGACTGCTTACGCGACATGGGTTTCTTTCCATCCAAGGCTGAGCCAGACATCTGGATGAGGGAAGCAGGTGATCACTACGAATACATTGGCACGTACGTCGACGACCTCTGCATCGTATCTAAACACCCACTTCGCATTACGAATCATCTGGTGAACGAGTGCAAGTTCAAGCTGAAGGGAACTGGACCAATTGAGTTCCACCTTGGCTGCGACTTTGGACGAGACGAGGAAGGGAACTTGTACATGCGACCCATGAAATTCATTGAACGCACCATCGCATCGTACCGAGACATGTTCGGAGAAAAGCCTAAGGAATGCAGCACTCCGCTTGACCATGGAGACCACCCCGAAATCGATGACTCGGAATTCTGTGATGACGTACAGACGGCGCAGTACCAGTCGCTAATCGGTTCGCTACAGTGGGCCATCTCATTGTGCCGATTCGACATCGCATCTGCTGTCATGACGCTATCATCCTTTCGTGCCAAACCACGGGTTGGACACTTGAACCGCGCGAAGAAGATTGTCGGTTATATCAGCAAGCAAAACATGTTCGCCATACGATTTCGCACGCACGAACCTGACTACTCGGGCATACCCGATCCCATTTACGAATGGGATTACTCTGTGTACGGGAATGTGGAAGAACTCATTCCCCACGATGCGCCTAAGCCATTGGGCAAATATGTCCGAATGACCAGCTATGTTGATGCTAATCTCTATCACGACTACCTCACTGGCAGATCTGTCACCGGGATACTTGACCTACTCAACGGGACACCAATCGATTGGTACTGTAAGAAGCAGGCCACTGTCGAAACTGCTACCTATGGGTCTGAATACGTTGCAGCCCGAACGTGTGTCGAAAGGAACGTCGTGGCGGAAGAGCAGCAGGGCCTGCTTGAGTTGCTTCAGAACGCCCAGCGCACCGAACGCGCTGGCCGCGTCTTCTGGACGGGCACGCTGTACCAGCATCCCGTTGTGCTGGCGCTTTCCAAAATCGGCAAAGTGGCTGCAGCCACCACAGCCACCACGCTGATTGAATCCTTTGGTGTTCAGCGCATCGTGTTCACCGGCGTGGCCGGTGGCCTGGGTGATGGGGTTCGGGTGGGCGATGTGGTGGTGGCCAGCGGCTTTGTGCAGCACGACATGGATGCATCACCCCTGTTCCCGCGGCACCAGATCCCGCTGTATGGGCGTAGTCGGTTTGATTGCGATACCAGCCTCACTGCTACGCTTTTGGAAGCAAACTATGCAGCCTTGACAGGGACTTCAGCCCCTTTATTTGGAAGTTCTGGCACGCAGTGCAAAATTCATCACGGTTTGATTGCCAGTGGCGACCGCTTTGTGAGCGCGGCGTCCGAAGCCCAATCACTACGTGAGTCGTTGCGCGTGGGCGGTTTCGATGTGCTGGCTGTTGAAATGGAAGGCGCGGCGGTGGCCCAGGTGTGTTTTGACTATGGCATCCCGTATGCCGCAGTTCGAACCATTTCAGACCGGGCCGATGACACCGCGCACGTTGACTTCCCGCAGTTTGTCAAAGAGGTTGCCAGCCACTATGCCTTGGCCATCGTAGAGAATCTGCTTGTAAAGCTACCAAAAGAATAGCTAACTATTGATGTTTGGCGGGGACTTGAGGCATAAATTGCCATCGTTGACCTGCCGGACTTCTACTTCAGCCAACCGCGCCGCCTGAAGTACCACATGGGCACCAGGGCGCTCGCCCCCATCAGGGCCAACGCGTAGCCGTAACCCAGCGACCAGTTCAACTCGGGCATGAATTTGAAGTTCATGCCGTAAATGCTGGCGATCAGCGTGGGCGGTAGCAGCGCCACACTGGCCACTGAAAAAATCTTGATGATCTTGTTCTGGTTGATGTTGATGAAACCCACCGTCGCGTCCATCAAGAAGTTGATCTTGTCGAACAGGAAGGCGGTGTGGGAGTCCAGCGAATCAATGTCGCGCAGAATTTGCCGGGCCTCTTCGAACTGCTCGCCATTGAGCATCTTGCTTCGCATCATGAAGCTCACGGCGCGTCGTGTGTCCATCACGTTGCGGCGAATACGCCCGTTCATGTCTTCATGCCGCGCAATGGCACCCAGCACCTCGCCAGCGATGGCATCCGTCACGTCGCCGGACAGCACCTGGATGCTGACCTTTTCCAGTTCGTCGTAAATGCCTTCCAGTGTGTCAGCCGAGTATTCGGCGTCGGCATCAAACAGCTTGAGCAGCACCTCCTTGGCGTCTTCAATCAGGCCTGGGGCACGCCGGGCGCGCATGCGCAACAGGCGAAAAACGGGGACGTCTTCATCGTGAATACTGAAAAGTACGCCCCGGCTTTTGAGCTCGGCGTTGTGCTGGTTCAGGATGAAAGCGACACGCACTGTGCGTGGCTCGTCCTCATCGGCAATTAAAAAGTCACTGCGAATGTGCAATTCGCCGTTGTCTTCTTCGTAAAAGCGGGCGGATTCCTCGATGTCCTCGTCCATCGCGTCTTCCGGGATGGACAGGCCGTAATACTGCTTGACCCAGCGCTTTTCTTCCAGCGTGGGTGATTCAAGGTCAACCCAGATGGGCTGGAACTTCGACAGTTCCTCCAGGGATTCGATTTCTTCCTGAAACAGCCGTCCGTTGGCAAGGGTGAAGATGTTGAGCACTTGCGCTCTCCCTGTTAATCAAATGCATCTTGCGCTGGGGCGGGTTTTTGCTTCCAACCCCGATGCAGTTGAGGGAGTTGAAAGCTACCAACTGGGGCAGGTTTCCAAGGAGAACTCTCCGTTTGTTCTGACAGGTGAAATTATCGCACTGACCGCTGGCCTATTGCTCACCGGGCACGCACAAAATCGAGCATGGCTTGACCCAGCAGCATGTCGCCGGTGTTGATGGCATACAGCTGGGACAGGTGATTGTGATGGCGAATCATCTGGATGGCTGGACAGGCGCCATGCTTCACACACAGGGTAGAAAACAGCTCACCCGCCTGAATTTGCTGCTGAAGCGGGTCGAGTTCGGCGTAGGTAATGAGCAGCGGAACGGTGGCTGAGTCGATGTTCGCCACGGTGGACATGGCCGTGTATTGCGACGTGTCAGTTCCAAAATAGGCCTCGTTCCTCGGGTCCGGCGTCGGCGTTCCAAATTGTTGGCGTGCCAGAAAGTCGAGCTGGGCGTTGTAGACCCCTGAGATCAGCATAGCACCGGCCGCGCCCAGACCACCATCCCCATGAAAGCGTTTCATCAGAACAGCCGCTGCAATGTGGGCGGCGCCGGCAGACTCACCCACCAAAATGATGCGTTGGACGTCGCCGCCGTATTGCGCTGCGTTGGCTTGGGCCCAGCGCAGGGCCAGCACCACATCCTGCGGGCCAGATGGCCAGTGGTGGGCCGGCCCCAGACGGTAAGACGGCAACAGGGCCACAACGCCATTACGTGCCAGAAAGTTGCCGACGTTGTCACGGTCTGATTTGTCGCCACGAACAAAACCACCGCCATGCAAAAAGATGACGATGGGGGCCGCCTTGGCAGGCATGGAATCGTGTATGTAGACGTCCAGCTTTTGCCGCTCGTCCGTGCCATAGGGCAGGTCCAGCAGGCGATTGACACCGTCCCGGGGTTGCCGCGCCAGCAGGGGGGCATACATTTTTGCGACGGCGGGCGGGTTGATGACAGGGCCCAAATCCCGCAGTTGCTGCGCCATGTCGGCGCTCGGACCCGTTACCAGCTGCGCGGAGGTGGGCATCACGCACATGGCGATGCTGATGAGGGGCAATCGGGCAATAAGTCGTTTGAACATGGCAAGTGGCGGGTAGATTGATAGCGGCAAAAATGGGTAACTTCTAGTTGCCCGTGAAGACCGGTGGCCGCTTGTCCAGCCGTGCGCGAATGCCCTCGGTCTTGTCAGCGGTGGCAAACAGCAACTGGAACGACTTGCGCTCAAACTCCAGTCCCTGGTTCAGCGGCAGGTTCATGCCGTCGATCACAGCGCGCTTGATCGATCGAACCGAGCGGGGCGGCAAAGCGGCAAGTTGCGTGGCCATCTGCAGTGCGCGGGCTTCGACGTTCGGGTCGGCGACCACTTCACTCACCAGCCCCATTGCCAGGGCCTGCTGCGCTGTGAAAGGATCGCCACGCAACAGAATGTTCATGGCGGCAAACTTGCCCACCGCGCGTGTCAGTCGTTGCGTGGCACCCCCCCCGGGCATGATGCCAATCTTGACTTCTGGCTGTCCAAAGCTGGCTGTTTCGCTGGCGACGATGATGTCGGCATGCATGGCCAACTCGCAACCCCCGCCCAGCGCGTGGCCGCGAACAGCAGCAATCACGGGCTTGCCACAAGCGCTGACAGCGCCCCAAAGTCGGTCCATGTTGCGTTCGATGATGTCGGTGGGCGTGGCATCCACATATTCATGGAGGTCGGCGCCGGCACAAAAGGCGCGCTCACTGCCCGCCAGAATGATGGCTTTCACGGCCGGGTCCGCGTCCAGCCGTGTGAATACCTCTGCCAGTGCGCGGCGCAATGCCAGATTCAAGGCATTCAAAACCGCGGGGCGGTGCAGCCGCACCAGCACCACGCCCGCGGCCATATGCTCTTCCAGAAGAATATTCTCGGCCGTGCTCATAGATTCGTCAGGGTGTTGCAAGTCAAAGACCCAACACGCGCTCGGCATTGCCGTGCATGATCTTCTCCATCACCTCGTCTTTGTAACCCAGCTCTCGCCATTCACGCAAGATTCGTTCATAGGGCAGGCTTGGATAATCGCTGCCAAACATGATCTTGTCCTGCAGGCGGCCTCGAATATCGACTTTCAGGTTGCCAGGGAAGTGTTTGGGTGCCCAGCCGGACATTTCCCAAAACACATTGCCCTTGTGCAAGGCCACGGCCGTTGTCTCTTCCACCCAGGGCCAGCCAGGGTGAGCCATGATGATTGTCAGGTTGGGGAAATCAGCCGCCAGGTCATCGATGTGGGATGGATGGGCATGGCGTACGCGAGCGCCGTTGCCGCCCGGCATACCGGCGCCCATGCCGGTGGTGCCCACGTCAATCATCACGGCCGCACCCAGCCCGTTGATGACTTCAAACAGGTCATAGTGGCGGCGGTCATTCACGGCAAAGTGCTGCATGATGGGGTGAAAGTGAAAGCCAATAAAACCCAACTCTTTCACCGCCTTGGTGGCCTGGCGAATGGCAATCTCGCCCTTGGCCGGCTCGACCGCGCCCCAGCACTGGATGACACGCTGGGGATGTCGTTTCCACATGTCATGGACATATTCATTGGTGCAGGGTGGCGTGGCCACCTGTGGTCTCCAGGTCGAGTGCGACGAGGCAAGCGTCCACACCGGCCTCGGTGAATTCGGCGATGACTTCCTCTTCGGTTTTGGCGACCCAGTCGCGCTTCCAGTAAGTGGCCAGTGCTTCGGGGTAGGGGCCCTGGGAGTCGATCCAGGTTTGGGTGCCGGGGTAACAGTGAAGGTCGATGATGCGCATGCTTACTCCTGAATTTGTAGCTAACTAATGACTATTTACGAGGACTTGGCGCACTTTTTATTCGGAAAGCAGCTTGGCGGCAACAAGTTCGCCCAAGGCTTTCTTGGACACCTTGCCAAAGGTGGACACCGGAAAATCCGCCAGAACCTCAAGCCGCTCGGGCAACTTGAACTTGGCAATCTCCTTGGTCATCAAAAACGCCACCAGCTCTTTCAATCCGAGAGTTTGACCACTTTTCAAAATGACAAAGGCGCACATCTTCTCGCCCATATTGGCATCGGGCATGGGCACACAGGCCACGTTTTGCACGGCCATATGCATGAGGATGAGGTTTTCGACCTCTTCGGCACTGATCTTTTCGCCGCCCCGGTTGATCAGGTCTTTCTTGCGGCCTTCCACCACGTAGTTGCCTGAAGGGTGCATGCGCATCAAGTCGCCAGATCGGTAGAAGCCATCGGTGGTGAATTGCTTGGCGTTGTACTCGGGCACGCCAAAGTAGCCTCGCAAGGTGTAGGGGCCGCGCACCGTGAGTTCACCCACGCCACCCAGGGGCACTTCACGGTCATCCTCGTCGAGCAACTTGACTTCGTCGTCGGCACAGACGGGGCGGCCACAGGTTTCCAGCTTGACCTCTTCAGGGTCGGTGGCACGCACAAACATCAACGTGCCCTCGCTCATGCCAAAGTTTTCCTGCACAAACACACCGGGAATGAGCGAACGCGTTTTGGCACGCACCTCGGGCTGCATGCGCTGGCCACCGCTTTGAATCAGCTTGAGACTGGACAGGTCATAGTCGCCGACCGACGGGTCGTTGATCAGTCGGATCAGCAGCGCAGGCACCACCTTGAGGTGCGTGACCTTGTGCGTCTGGATGAGCGCAAACATCTCGGCAGGCCGGGTGTTGGCATGCAGAACGATTTTGGCGCCGTTGAACATGAAGCCTTGTATGCCGGGGCAGGCCAGCGGCAGGTTGTGGGCAATCGGCAGCACCAGCAGCAGCACGGAATCGGCATTCACTTCGCACACTGACGCGGCTACTTTGGAGTTGTAGGCGTAGTCGTTGTTGGTACGGGGGATCAGCTTGGGGATGCCAGTGGTGCCACCCGAGAGCTGGAAGATGCAAGGGTCAGACGGATCGATTTGGATGTCCGCCAGGCGTGATGCAGGCAACGTCGCAGGGCGTTCAATCAGCTCCCGCAAAGAATGTTCACCCACCTTCGGGGTGCCCAACACGATGCGGATCTGGAGCGACGAATTTTCAGCGGCAATGCGTTCAATGATGGGCGAGAAGCTGAAGTCACCCGAGGTATCGGGGTAGACGCAGGTGGTGGCCCCCGACAGGTTTACAAACTGGCTGATCTCGCCGTAACGATGCGTCACCAAGGCTGCAATGGGAATGCATCCAATCTTCTGCAAGGCGAAGTACAGGATTACAAATTCGAAGACGTTGGGTAGGGTGGGCACCACACGGTCCAGCGGCTTGAGGCCAATCTCCAGCAGGTTCAGTGCGAGGTTGCTGGTCACGGCATCCAGTTCGGCATAAGTGAAACTTCGGTTACCGTCAATCAGCACCGGGCGATCCGCAAAGCGCTTGTAGACAACGTCAAACTCCTGCGCCAGCGACTGGTCGCGCCAGTAGCCCTTTGCGCGGTAGCGCGCTGCGAACTCCGGGGGAAAGGGTACAAAGCCTTGCAACATGGTGTTATCTCCCGGATTCAGGTTGAGCTGGTAAAGCCGCCGTCAATCACCACAATTTCACCGGTGACAAAACGGTTGGCTGTCAACAGGTTGAGCATGGTCTCGGCCACATCATCCGCTGTGACGCAGCGTTTGAGCGGCGTGAGTTTGGCACGCTTGCCCATCAGGTCGTCATACTTGTCGCCCAGCATGCGCTGCATCCAGTCGCCTTCCATCCAGCCGGGGGCAACCGCGTTGACTCGGATGTCGGGCCCCAGGTTCCAGGCCAGGGTCTTGGTGAGGTTAACCACTGCAGCTTTGCTGGCCGCATAGGGCAAAGGTTGCGGCCCGGGGCGCAGACCGACAATGCTGGCGCTGTTCACCACAGCCGGGTTACCGCCAAGCGCCTTGCCCTTTTTGAGCAATGGCACGGCAGCGCGCGTGACCTGAAACGTGCCGCGCACATTGACCGCAAAAGTGCGGTCCCATTCGTCCATGTCCAGACTCTCCAGATCTTTGACTTTCCAGGTGGCGGTGGTGCCGGCGTTGTTGATGAGCGCGTCAAGGTGGCCAAAGGTGGCATCAATGGTTTTCATCATCGCGCGCACCGCCGCGTCGTCTGCCACGTCGCATTGCACCAGCACTGTTTTGGCTCCCAGGGCTTCGGCCTCTTTAGCGGTGGCGGCCGCCGCTTTGGCGCTGGAGGCGTAATTGATGGCAATGTCATAGCCTGCGTTGGCCAGAGCGAGAACGGCACTTCGGCCTATGCCGGTTGCACCGCCGGTGACGAGGGCTTTTTTACGGTGGGTCATGGATAACTCTTGAGATTTTGGAAACTGGGTGGAAGGAAATTGGGGGCAAGGGTCGACCACTATTGAGGCTGCACACCCAGATCAGCCACCAGCTTCCTCATGGCTTTTTGCTGGCCCATAAAAAATTCTTTGGCAACACTGACGCTGTCCTGTCTTGGGTATACGCCCAACTCGCCCAGCCGTGTCACCAGATCCGGGGCCTGCGTGATTTTGTTGACCTCACGGTTGATGGCTTCGACGATGGACGCGGGCGTGCCTGCGGGAACAAAGATCTGAAACCAGCCAATCGCCTCATAGCCCGGGTAGGTTTCAGCCACTGCCGGCACATCCTCAAAGCCGGGCAGACGTTTGGCTGAGGTCACGCCAAGCGCGCGCAGCTTGCCCGCCTTGATGTGCTGGACCAGACCGGGCAGCCCGTCGGCCGTCAGCGTGGCGTCGCCTGCGAGCACCGCCGTGATGGCGGCCGGGGGGCCGGGATAGGGCACGGTGAAAAGCCCCATGTTGCCGGCCTTGCTGACCATTTCGCCAGCGAGGTGAGGAAGTGAGTTGGGTTGTGGCGCTGCAAAGTTGAGCTTCCCCGGATTGGCCTTGGCGTTTTTCGCGAGATCGCTCAGCGAATTGATGCCGTTTCCAGCTTGTGTGACCAAAATCAGGGGGCTGATACCGACGGTGGCAATGGGTTGCAATTCGGTGTCCACATTGAACTGCGGGTTCTTGTAAACCAGTGGTGTGATGGTGGCCATGGCCGCAGGAACGAATCCGATGGTGTAGCCATCGTTGGAAGATCGAGCCAGCAATGACATTCCCGGAATGCCCCCCGCGCCTGGCTTGTTGTCGACAAACACGCTTTGGCCAAGTGCAACACCCAGCCGATCGGCAAGCAACCGCGCCACGACATCCGGTGCCGCGCCCGCTTGTGCCGGCACAATCATTTTGACGGGTTTGGTGGGCCAGTTTTGCGCGTCTGACAGCGTCGGCAACACACTGAGAATGGCCGCGACGGCTGCCAGACCCTGGCGAAGGGAGGGGAGTTTCATGGTTTGTCTCGCTGGTTGATCCCGATATGAACTTCGGGTGCGGATGGACTGTAGGCAACCGACAGGATTCAAGAAAGATGGCAAAATCATTTTTGTGATTCGATTTTTGTATCCTCAGAAAAACTGAATGAAACTGGATCAGTTGCAGCATTTGCTGGCGATCGTCGAACACGGCAGTTTGCGCGCAGCTGCGCGACGGCTCGAAATGCCACAACCGGCACTGACGCGCAGCGTCAGGTCGCTGGAGAAAGAACTGGGCGGCGCGCTTTTCCTGAGAGAGACCTCGGGCATGGTGCTGACGGCGATGGGGCGGCGCTTCCACGTTCGCGCCAGTGCCATGATCAACGAAGCACGCCGGGCCCGTGACGAAATTGCGCAGCACAATGGCGATGACACGGGCAGTGTGGTCGTGGCCTTGTCAATCATGCCTCACTTGGGCATGTTGCCTGCCGCCTTGAAAGTATTCAGGGCGCGGTATCCGCGGGTGCAAATGCAACTGATTGAAGGCTTGTTTCCCGATGTGGAAAGCGCCTTGCGCGATGGCAGTATTGACTTCTACCTGGGCGCGGCACCCCGGGCCACGCCTGCGCCCGGGTTGAGCCTAGAACTTCTTTTTGAAAACCGGCGCGCCGTTGTGTGTCGCAAGGGCCATCCTCTGGCTGGTGCGCATTCGCTCAAGGCTCTGGCCCATGCTGACTGGGCCATCACGGGCGTCGATTACAACGCCGAGGATGACATTGCGCGCTTGTTTGACACCCATCAGCTACCCAAGCCCCGCGTGTTGTTGCGTGCGCGTTCTGCCATGTCCATGATGGTGGCACTGGCGCACAGCGACTTGCTGGCCATGCTTCCTGTCCAGTGGGAGCAATTCCCGATGACGCGGGACGCGTTGCAGACCATTCGCATCCGTGAGGTGCTGCCCGCGCCCGCCATTGTTTCGATTTGGCGGCCTGATTTGCCGCTGACGCCCGCGGCTGACTATCTGTCAGACCTGTTGAAGCGCTACGTTCCGGCTGATCAAAGGCCTGCAAAAAGGCACCCGTAAGTGGAAATCTGGATCAATGACATAGGCTGGGTAAATTGACAGCTGATTTGCAAACTTTTTCAATTGAATTCAAAACGCAGCAAAAAGAGATTGCATTTCTGTGACATCGGGCGCATAGTAAATTCATCAGAAGTTTCTTCAACCCGAGCAACAGGAGGCTATTTATGAATCTGACGATCAGCGGTCATCACCTGGAAGTCACCCCGGCCCTGAGAAGTTACGTTACGACCAAGCTAGATCGAATTACCCGGCACTTTGACCAGGTGGTTGACGTCAAAGTTTTGCTGAGCGTTGAGAAACAAAAAGAAAAGGAACGAAGGCAACGTGCCGAGTGCAATATTCATGTCAAGGGCAGCGACATGTTTGCAGAAAGCTCGCATGCCGACTTGTATGCTGCGGTGGACGAATTGGTGGATAAACTGGATCGTCAGGTCGTGCGGCACAAGGATCGCGTGCAGGACCACCATCACGAAGCACCCAAACGCTTGATGTAAAAGCCAATTTTTAGTGAACTCACCCCAAAGCCGCTTGTTCTTACAGCGGCTTTTTTGTGGGCATAATCCGGATTCTGACCATGAATCGACTTGCAAATATCCTGCCTGCCGCCCAAGTGCTTGTGCATGTCGATGCCACCAGCAAAAAGCGTGCATTTGAAGAAGCGGGTTTGCTGTTTGAAAATATTCACGGACTCAGCCGGGCCCTCGTCACGGACAGTCTGTTTTCCAGAGAGCGCTTGGGGTCCACGGGCCTGGGTCATGGGGTCGCCATCCCGCATGGTCGAATCAAAGGCCTCAAAGCGCCCATGGCAGCCGTACTGCTGTTGGAAAACCCGATTGGTTTTGATGCACCGGACGAATTGGCCGTTAACCTGTTGATCTTTTTGTTGGTGCCTGAGGCTGCCACGCAAAAGCATCTTGAAATTCTGTCCGAAATCGCTGAATTGTTGAGTGATGCGGCGTTGCGCACCAAGCTCGGTGCCTGCCACTCTGCTGACGAGCTGCACGGGTTGATCGCCGGTTGGCAGTCTGCACAAACGGTTTGATCGCCTTGGTCAATTTCCCCGAGCTGCCATTTTGAAGCCGACAGTCGTCAGTGCTGACGTTCTCTTTGAAGAGTTTCGTGGCCGTTTGAAATGGGAGTGGCTGGCCGGATTGGGGGCTTCCGAGCGCAAGTTTGACGAAGTGGCCGTGCGTGCGGCACGTTCTGGCGCAGATCTGGTTGGCTACCTGAATTACATCCACCCGTACCGTGTCCAGATACTGGGTGAGCGTGAGGTGGCCTATATCACCAATGCGTCTCCCGAAGACTGCGCCCGAAGAATTGCACGCATTGTGACGCTTGAGCCGCCTGTGCTCGTGTTGGCAGATGGGCAGGCTGCGCCGGATGCTTTGCTGTCCATGTGTGAGAGGGCGCAAATCCCCATGTTTGCGACGCATGATTCGTCGGCGTTTGTCATTGACATTTTGCGTGCCTACCTGTCCAAACATTTTGCAGACCGGGCGTCCATGCACGGCGTGTTCATGGATATTCTGGGTCTGGGAGTGCTGATCACCGGTGAATCCGGGCTTGGTAAAAGTGAGTTGGGTCTGGAACTGATTTCACGCGGCAATGGCTTGGTGGCCGATGACGCGGTAGACCTCTATCGCATCAATCAGGCCACGATTGAAGGCCGGTGCCCTGAGCTGCTGCAAAACCTGCTGGAAGTTCGCGGTATTGGCTTGCTGGATATTCGTGGCATTTTTGGTGAGACAGCCGTGCGTCGCAAGATGCGGCTAAAGCTGATCGTTCACTTGGTACGCCGTGAAACCATGGAGCGGGAGTATGAGCGGATTCCCTACGAACCCCTGACACAGGACGTGTTGGGCATTCCCGTGCGCAAGGTTGTGATTCAGGTGGTGGCGGGGCGCAATATCGCCGTTCTGGTGGAGGCCGCCGTACGCAACACCATTCTCCAATTGCGGGGTGTGGACACGTACCAGGAGTTTGTTGAGCGGCATCGCAAGGCCATGAGCCAGGAAGAATAGCTGCGGTTAACTTTGGCCCCGAGAATGGACAGGGCGATGTGGGCACTTGTCTTTGGTGCAGTGGGCGTAAAGGCTCAGAGCATGGTCCGCAATGGTGAATCCCTTGGATTTCGCAACAGCATGCTGACGCTTCTCAATCTCTGCGTCATAAAACTCTTCAACTTTGCCGCAATCCAGACAGACCATGTGATCGTGATGCTGGCCTTCGTTGAGTTCGTAGACCGCTTTGCCACTTTCAAAATGGCTGCGGCTCAAAATGCCAGCCTGTTCGAACTGAGTCAGCACACGATAGACCGTGGCCAGGCCCACATCCGAGCGCTCCTGCAAAAGCACACGAAACACATCCTCTGCCGTCATGTGCCGTTGCGTGCCCTTTTGAAAAATTTCCAGGATTTTCAGTCGCGGCAACGTGGCTTTCAGGCCGGTGCTTTTGAGTTCGTCAATATTGTCCATGGAGTTTCTCGTGCAGGAATCCGTTGGTCCGCCCGAAAGGGGCCAACCATTACAATGGGGAATCATATCGTTACCCTTGTGGCCCCGTCCCCATGCCAAAAAACCTGTTTCATTCTGGCCCCCGATTTCTGCGCGTGAGTGCCATGTCGGGCGTGTGGGTGGCGCTCATGGTGACGCTGGGCGGTTGCGGCAGTTTGAACAACGCCAGTGCAAGCATGGCCGGCATCGTGTCACCCCACAAAATCGATATCGTACAGGGCAATTTTGTGTCCAAGGAACAGGCCGCCGCCTTGAAAACGGGAATGAGCCGCGCCCAGGTTCGGGACATGTTGGGTACCCCTTTGCTGGTCAGTCTTTTTCACTCTGACCGATGGGACTATGTGTTTACATTCAAGCGCAAAGGGGTTGAGCCCCAGTCGCGCAAGGTGACTGTGTTTTTCAAGGGCGACTTGCTGGATCGGGTGGATGCAGACGAGTTGCCGACGGAAGCCGAGTTTGTGGCCTCGCTGGATTCCGGGCGCGTTGCTGGAAAAGTTCCTGTGCTGGAAGCAACGGAAGAGAGTCTGACGAAGTTCTCTCCACCCGTCGTCGCCGCAGAATCCAAAGTTTTGCCACCCTTGCCTGACAAGTACCCGCCGCTGGAACCTGCGACCCGTTAAGCTGGTTTTCGGTGAGCCTTTGACGGTGCGTTTTCTACTTTGACTCCACGGGATTCCAAATACCATGACCCAACACGCCATTGCCGTCGCCGGTTCGTCCGGGCGCATGGGGCAAATGCTGATAAAGGCCATTCAGGCGGCTGACGATTGCGTGCTGGCTGGCGCGCTTGACATTGCATCAAGTGCAGGCATTGGTCAGGACGCCAGCGCATTTCTCGGGCAGCCCAGTGGCGTATTTATCACCTCCGATATCCGCACGGGGCTTGCCAATGCCCGCACGCTGATCGATTTCACGCGCCCTGAAGGCACCCTGGAGCATCTGAAGATTTGCCGGAAAATGGGTGTCAGTGCAGTCATCGGCACAACCGGTTTCAGTGACTCACAAAAGGTCGAAATAGCCGCTGCCGCACGCGACATCAGCATCATGTTGGCGCCCAACATGAGTGTGGGTGTGAACGTCACGTTCAAGTTGCTGGACATGGCTGCCAGAGCCTTAAATGGCGGTTATGACATCGAGATCATCGAAACCCATCACCGTCACAAGGTGGATGCCCCCTCGGGCACGGCCCTCAAAATGGGCGAGGTCGTAGCCCATGCACTCGGGCGCGACCTGAAGGGTCACGCCGTTTTTGCGCGCGAAGGTATCACGGGCGCCCGGGACCCCAATGCCATCGGTTTTTCCGCCATTCGGGGTGGGGACATCGTGGGTGACCACACCGTCATGTTCGCGGGTACTGGCGAGCGCATTGAAATCACGCACAAATCGTCCACCCGTGAAAGCTATGCCGATGGTGCCCTGCGAGCGGTGCGTTTTTTGGCGACCCAGAAACCGGGTCTTTACGACATGTTTGATGTCCTGGGCCTGAAATGAACCTGGTCGGGCTGCTCACGCAGGGCGACGCTGTCAGCAGGGGGGTTGCCTTTCTTTTGCTGGCCATGTCGGTGAGCAGTTGGGTCGTGATCGTCTGGAAAACCTGGTTGTTGCGCCGCGCCGCTGGGGATGTAGCACGCAGCACCGCCGTATTCTGGCAATCCGGGTCGATCGACGAAGCGGTCCCTAAAGTGCAGGCATTTGATCGTGTAGTCCTTGTCACGCCTTTGTTATCTGCTATAAAAATTGAAGCAAACAATACGCTGGCCTCAGCTGGTGACCGGTCGCAGCAACTGACCCGTGTGCTGCGCGATGCACTGCACGGCGTGCTGGACAAGCTTCAGTTTGGCCAGGTTTTGCTGGCGACCGTAGGTTCCACTGCGCCGTTTGTCGGTTTGCTGGGCACGGTGTGGGGCATTTATCACGCACTCATTGGCATATCGAGTGCCGGTCAAATCACAATCGACAAGATTTCCGGCCCAGTGGGCGAGTCGCTCATCATGACCGCCGCGGGCTTGGCCGTCGCCATTCCGGCAGTGCTCGCCTATAACGTGCTGGGAAGAGTCATTGGCCGCATAGAGGCAGACCTCGAAGGTTTTGCGCGTGATTTGCGCGAGCTTTTGCTTCACACCAAGGGGTCGTAGGCATGGCATTTGGCAGACTTGAACGGCCTCAGGGTAAACAACCCATGAGCGACATCAACATGACCCCGTTGATCGACGTCATGTTGGTATTGGTCGTCATCTTCATCATTACGGCACCCTTGCTGGCCAGTTCCATCAAACTGGATTTGCCCAAGACGGACATGGCCAAACCTGGCGAGGCACCCCTGTTCATCACGCTGGTGGTGGACAAGTCCGGGCAGGCCTATTTCAATGACAAGCCCGTTTCAGAGGAAACGTTGGCCAGCCATTTGTCTCAAACTGCCGCCCAAAACCCCGAGACTGAGGTGCAACTGCGTGCTGATCAGGCTGTGCCTTACGGCCGGGTCGTAGAAGTCATTGGCGCGGCACAAAAAGCCGGTCTCAACCGCATTGGTTTTGTAGCGGACGCCAAGCCGTTGGAATCCCGCTGAAACTGGGCCTTCCAAACCCTAGAATCAAGGGTTGCAACGCTTTCGTTGCCATGGTTCACCCTATGCAAGACAAATACAAGCATCTCGACGTCGAAAAATCTGCCCAACAGCATTGGGCGCAACCTTTGTGGAATGGCCATGAAGCCTATCGCGTGAGCGAAGGTGCACTGGATGCCCAGGGCAAGCCCAAACCCAAGTTTTACGCGTGCTCTATGTTGCCCTATCCCAGCGGCAAGCTGCATATGGGCCATGTACGGAACTACACCATCAATGACATGCTGGCCCGCAGCCTGCGCATGAAGGGTTACAACGTGCTGATGCCCATGGGCTGGGACGCGTTTGGATTGCCGGCAGAAAATGCGGCGCTCAAAAATGGTGTGCCTCCTGCGAAGTGGACTTTTGAAAATATTGCCTACATGAAACAGCAGATGCAGGCGATGGGGCTTGCCATTGACTGGAGCCGCGAAGTTGCCACCTGTGACCCAAGTTATTACAAGTGGAACCAGTGGTTATTCCTGAAAATGCTGGAGAAAGGCATCGCCTACCGCAAGACCCAGGTTGTGAATTGGGACCCCGTGGATCAGACGGTGCTGGCCAATGAGCAGGTGATTGACGGAAAAGGCTGGCGCACGGGTGCTGTTGTGGAGCGGCGCGAAATTCCAGGCTACTACCTCAAGATCACAGATTACGCCGAAGAGTTGCTGGGTAGTGTTCAAAACGGTCTTCCAGGTTGGCCCGAGCGGGTCAAGCTGATGCAGGAAAACTGGATAGGCAAAAGCGAAGGCGTTCGGTTTGCATTTCCGCACGACATCTGCGATGCACGTGGTTCCCTCATCCAGGAGGGCCGGATGTATGTGTTCACCACCCGCGCTGACACCATCAAGGGCGTCACGTTTGTGGCGGTTGCGCCGGAGCACCCGCTTGCGCTTCGGGCTGCTGAACTCTCGCCCCAATTGGCGGCAAAGATTGAAGCACTCAAGTCCGGCGGAACCACTGAAGCCGAGATTGCCACCCGGGAAAAAGAAGGTGTGGCCACAGGTCTGTTCGTCAAGCACCCGACCAAAGGCCACAAAATTGAAGTCTGGGTGGGCAATTACGTGCTGATGGGTTATGGCGACGGTGCGGTGATGGGTGTACCCGCGCATGACGAGCGCGATTTTGCATTTGCGAAGAAATACGGCATTGCCATCGAGCAGGTCATCCTGGTGGATGGTGAGCATTTTGATTACGACCACTGGCAGGACTGGTATGCCGACAAACAGCGCGGCATCACCATCAATTCGGGCAACTTCAGCGGAATGCCCTATCAGGAGGCGGTCAACGCCGTCTGCCACGAGCTTCAGAAGCTGGGGCTGGGTGAAAAGAAGACCACCTGGCGACTACGCGATTGGGGCGTCAGCCGCCAGCGCTATTGGGGCACGCCCATTCCCATCATTCACTGTCCGGAACATGGCGCTGTTCCTGTGCCCGAGAAAGACCTGCCGGTTGTACTGCCACAGGACTGTGTGCCTGATGGCACGGGTAACCCTCTCCAGCATCACGAAGGATTTCACGCCGGGGTGGTGTGTCCGGTTTGTGGTGTTGCGGCGCGACGCGAAACGGACACCATGGACACGTTTGTGGACTCCAGCTGGTATTTCATGCGTTATTGCGATCCCGCAAATGATCAGGCCATGGTGGCTGGCGGGACGGATTACTGGATGCAAAGTACGTCCGGTGATGCAGTTCGCTCCGGCATGGACCAGTACATCGGCGGCATCGAGCACGCCATCCTGCATTTGTTGTACGCTCGCTTCTGGACCAAGGTGATGCGGGATATGGGGCTTGTCAAAGTGGATGAACCCTTTACCAAGTTGCTGACCCAGGGCATGGTGTTGAACCACATTTATTCGCGCAAGGGGGGTGCCGATGGCAAGGGCGGCATTGAGTACTTCTGGCCGCATGAAGTGGAAGACCTTCACGACGAATCAGGCAAAGTCACCGGGGCGAAACTGAAAGAAGCCAAAGGCGACTTGCCTGCGGGTACACCCATCACCTATGAAGGTGTGGGAACCATGAGCAAGAGCAAGAACAATGGTGTCGACCCGCAGGACCTGATCGAAAAATACGGTGCCGACACCGCGCGCCTGTACACCATGTTCACCGCGCCGCCCGAAGCCACGCTGGAATGGAATGATGCGGCGGTAGAGGGTTCGTACCGGTTTCTGCGCCGTGTCTGGAATTTTGGATTCAAGTTGTCTGCTATGGATTTTGTAGCTGCAAACTCAAGTGTGGCAGGGACTTCAAGTCTGAATGATGTTGAGTTTGGCAAAGAGGCCAAAGCCCTGAGGTTGGAAATTCACTCAGTTCTCAACCAAGTGGATTACGACTACGAGCGCATGCAGTACAACACCGTTGTGTCGGGTGCGATGAAGATGATCAATGCGCTGGATGATTTCAAGGCCATGGAATCACCCGGAGCCCAGGTGGCCTTGATTGAAGGATTCGGCATTTTGCTGCGTTGCCTGTATCCGGCTACGCCCCATATCGCCCACACGCTGTGGTCTGACCTGGGCTACGCCAGCCGCATGGGCGACCTTCTGGATGCGCCATGGCCTGTCGTCGATGAAGACGCGTTAAAGCGCGAAGAGATTGAACTGATGCTGCAAATCAACGGCAAGCTGCGCGGTTCGATCGTGGTGGCTGCCAACGCTTCCAAAGAGGCCATCGAGCGCCTTGCCATTGCCAACGAAATGGTCCAGAAGCAGGCCAGCGGCGGGGCCATCAAGCGGGTGATTGTGGTGCCGGGGCGGTTGGTGAACGTGGTGGTATGACGTGCTGAATCGCCGGTTGTTTCTCGCCACAGGCATGGCGGTCGGGCTGACCAGCCTGGTTGCCGGGTGCGGATTCAAATTGCGGGGCAGCCTCAATTTTGCGTTTGACAGCATTGCTGTCAACCCGGCCACCGGGGGCCGGGTCGCCGCTGAATTGCGGCGGGCCCTGGCCAGCAACGTGCGTCTGGTGGGTAGCGACGGGCCCTTGGCGTCGGGCTTCGGCAGACCGGGTACGACCGGGGATCAATCCGCCCAGGTTGTGCTGGACGTATTGTCCGAGCAGCGTGAAAAAACCGTCGTGGGTGTCAACGCCGCAGGCCAGGTGCGTGAGTTCCAGCTGCGCATCCGTGTCAAGTTCAGGTTACGTTCGGCTCAGGGCAACGACCTCATCGAAGAGACTGAACTGCTTCAGCAGCGCGACATCAGCTTCAACGAATCGGCTGTGCTGGCCAAAGAAACCGAAGAGGGCCTTCTTTACCGGGATATGCAGACCGACATCGTGCAGCAACTGATGCGTCGTTTGGCAGCCGTCAAGTCACTTTAGTTTTGGCACAGGGGACCCTCACCAAAGGAAATTTTCTATCACTTTAATCAAATTAAATATTTATGTCATTTATTTGATTAATTTGCTAGAATCATTCCATGAACTCAAATATTTCACAAGGGTCTGTGCCATCCGCAGACCAAATGAGCACGCTGGAAGTGGCGCGCGTATTGGGCCTGGCGGTGCGATCCGTTCAGTTGATGGTGGATCGTGGTGAACTTGAAGCCTGGAAAACACCCGGTGGTCACCGTCGCATTTCCCGCCAATCGGTCGACCGCTGGCGTGACGGGGAACGCCAATCGACACCACCGTCCAAGGTGGGGCGGCCGTTGGACGTGGCGGACCACCCCAAGGTGCTGTTGATCGAAGATTCCATGCATTTCCAGAACCTGATTGGACTGCTGGTTCGCCAAAAATTCCCGACCGTTGAACTTCGCTCCGCCAGTGATGGCATTGCCGGGTTGGCCATGGCGGGTCAGTTCCAGCCCGACGTGCTCATGGTCGACATTCTTTTGCCCGGGATTGATGGTGCTGCGCTGATTACCAGCCTTCGGTCACACCCCCAATTCGGTCAAATGCAAATCATTGTGGTGACCTCGCTGGACAAAGACCAGCTGGAGCCCTATGCCTTTGCGCTGGAAGACGTGCCGGTGGTGCACAAGCCTCGATTGGTTGTCGAACTGCCGCCACTGTTGGTTCGATGCCTGGCGTTGCGCAACCACACCCTGAATTGACGGCAATGTCACACGGTTTACCCCGGGGCTCGCGAGTGGCGCTGGACGTGATGGACACGCCAGCTCGTTCACCCGCCCCGTCCATGGCGCTACCCACCCCTGAGGAAAACCGCGCAGAAGCCATGCGTCTGTATTTTGAAGGCAGCCCGGAAATTTTCGAGCCGTATCGGAAAGCCTGCCTGGCCCAGTTTCCGACCGATCTTGAAGAGGGCGAAAAGGCAAGTCAGACCGGCGACTTGCAGGCCTTGCGCCGCGTATCGCACAGCCTCAAATCGGTGTTGCTGACCCTTGGGTACCCCGGCCTGAGCGACATTGCCAAAGAATGTGAGTCGCTGAGCGATGGCGGCAAGCTTGACGTGGCACGCCAGCATTGGGGCATCCTTGCAACCCAATTGCGGTGGATAGTGAGTCAGGGGTAAAACGGATACAACATGCAAATTTCTCAAGGGCAGCTACAACAGCATTTGCAGCGCGGACTCAAAAGCCTTTACACCCTGCATGGCGACGAACCTTTGTTGATCCAGGAGTGCGCCGACACTATCCGCGCCACTGCCCGCGCCCAGGGCTATTCGGAGCGGACGTCCCACACCGTAGCCGGCGCGCACTTTGACTGGAGTGAAGTTCTAGCGGCGGGCGGTTCACTCAGCCTGTTTGCCGACAAGCAAATTCTTGAGCTTCGCATTCCTTCCGGAAAACCCGGCAAAGAGGGCAGCGTTGCGATTCAACAATTGGCCGAACAATCCAGAGACAACGACTCAACCCTGACTATCGTCATGTTGCCTCGTTTGGACAAAACAACCAAAACAGGAGGCTGGTTCTCCGCCCTGGAAGGCCTGGGCATCACCATCCAGGTTGAACCCGTTGAACGCAATGCTTTGCCTCAGTGGATTGCACAGCGCCTGTCGGCACAGGGACAACGTGTGGCCAGTGGTGAAGAGGGGCAGCGAACCCTGCAATTTTTTGCCGACCGGGTTGAAGGCAATTTGCTGGCCGCGCATCAGGAAATTCAAAAATTGGCCCTTTTGTACCCTCAGGGCGAGTTGTCATTTGAGAACGTGGAAAGTGCGGTGCTGAATGTTGCCCGCTATGACGTGTTCAAGCTGTCAGAAGCCGTGCTGGCCGGTCAGACTCAGCGGGTTCAGCGGATGCTGGATGGCCTGCAGGCCGAAGGCGAGGCCGAGGTGCTGGTGCATTACACGCTGAGCGAAGATATTCGCGCCCTGAAACGCGTCAAGGACGCCATGAACCAGGGCCGCCCCTTGCCCATGGCACTGCGCGAGCAGCGGGTGTGGGGCGTCAAGGAGCGTTTGTTTGAGCGCGTCTTGCCACGTCTCACGGACACGGCAGTTGCCAATTTGTTGCAGGCCGCGCATCAGGTGGACGGGATCGTCAAAGGCCTCAAACAGCCGGATTGGCCCGCCAACCCCTGGCAGGCGTTGCATCGACTGGCGATGCAGCTGTGCGCTGAATGTGGGCGTGAGAAAATGAAGTCATGAACGCCACCACCATCGCTGAATACACCCAAGCCCTGGGTTCGCAAGCCAAAGCCGCCTCAGTCCCTATGGCGCGGTCCTCGGCAGCTACTAAAAATGTAGCACTTCGCACGCTTGCGGAGCTGATACGCGCCAACGTCGCCGCGCTGCAGGTTGACAATGCCAAAGACATTGAACGTGCCGTGGCCAATGGTTTGTCGGCGCCCATGGTGGACCGGCTCAAGCTCACCCCCAAAGTGCTGGAAACCTGCGCTTTGGGACTGGAACAACTGGCGGCGATGCCTGATGTGATTGGTGAAATCATCGGTATGAAGCAGCAGCCCAGCGGCATTCGTGTGGGTCAAATGCGGGTCCCCATTGGCGTGTTTGGCATGGTGTTTGAAAGTCGCCCGAACGTGACGATAGAAGCCGCAAGCCTGTCCATCAAAAGCGGCAACGCCTGCATTTTGCGGGGTGGATCAGAGGCGATTGAATCCAACAAGGCGCTGGCGCTGCTCGTGCAGTTGGCACTGCAAGCGAGTGGTTTGCCAACCGACGCCGTGCAACTGGTTCAGGTGACTGATCGGGAGGTTGTGGGGCACCTGATCACCATGCCGCAATTTGTGGATGTCATCATTCCCCGGGGCGGCAAAGGCCTGATAGAGCGCATCAGCAGAGACGCCAAAGTGCCGGTCATCAAGCATCTGGATGGCAATTGCCACGTGTATGTGGATGATCCTTGCGACATTGACATGGCCGTCAAGGTCGCCGACAACGCCAAAACCAACAAGTACAGCCCCTGCAACGCCAGCGAAGGCCTGCTGGTCGCCCGTGCAGTGGCGTCAGAATTTCTGCCCCGAATAGCTGCGGTTTTTGCGGCCAAAGGCGTGGAAATGAGATGCGACCCGGAGGCGCTGGATATTTTGAGAGGCCTGGAGTCTGGCAGGAGCCTGATTCATGGCGAATTGACCGAGGTGGCAAGCCAGTCGTTGGCGCGTGCCAGCCTGAAAGCGGCCACTGAGGAAGACTGGTACGAGGAATATTTGGCGCCCATCATCAGCATCAAGGTAGTGGCGGGTCTGGACGAGGCGATCTGGCACATCAACCAGTATTCATCCCACCACACGGATGCCATCATCACCCGCGATCACATGCACGCACAGGCATTCCTTCGAGAAGTGGACTCAGCCAGCGTGATGGTCAACACCAGCACCCGGTTTGCCGATGGGTTTGAATACGGCCTGGGTGCCGAAATTGGCATCAGCACCGACAAGTTTCATGCCCGTGGGCCGGTCGGCATTGAAGGCCTGACCTCATTGAAGTATGTTGTTATGGGCAATGGCGAGGTGCGCAGCTGACGCACCCCGAGGGCGATTTGGTGGTGTCCAAAAAGCTTGCCAGAACCAAATCCGGAAAAGTAGTGTCAGACGCATTCTTGCAAGCGGGGATTTCGTCCCCAGATCTTGAAATCCAGGCTGCAATGGTGCAGTCCCCAACTTAGAGTACCGCATGGTTCCCCATCTCGTCACCGCGCTTACCGGCCCCATCAACGAACTTGAGCAGCGCGTTCTGGATTCCATGCCTGCCATCGAACGCTGGTTCCGCCTGGAGTGGATGGAGCACACCCCCCCGTTTTACAGCTCGGTGGACATCCGCAATGCGGGCTTCAAACTGGCACCGGTCGATACCAACCTGTTCCCCGGCAACTGGAATAACCTGACCGCGCCCATGTTGCCGTTGGCTGTGCAAGCCGCGATGGCCGCCATTGAAAAAATTTGCCCAGAGGCACGCAACCTGTTACTGATTCCTGAAAACCACGCCAGCAATACGTTTTATTTGAGCAATGTGGCTCAATTGCGACGCATTTTTCAAATGGCAGGGCTCAATGTGCGGGTGGGATCAATCGACCCGGCCATCAAAAAAACCACCACCATCGACTTGCCCAACGGAGAAAGCGTGACGCTGGAGCCGGTGATTCGCGGCAAGCGCCGTTTGGGCTTGAAAGACTTTGACCCTTGCACCATTCTGCTCAACAACGATCTGAGAACCGGCGTGCCAGGCATTCTGGAAGAGATACACGAGCAGTACCTGTTGCCCCCGTTGCACGCTGGGTGGACTACGCGGCGCAAAAGCAACCATTTCAAGAACTATGAAGAGTTGTCCAAGCGATTTGGCAAATTGTTGGGCGTGGACCCCTGGCTCATCAACCCCCTGTTTGACAAATGCGGCGAAGTCAACTTCTCACAGGCGTCCGGGCTGGAGAGCTTGAGCAGCAGCGTGGATGCACTGCTGGCCAAGATTCGCCGCAAGTACAAGGAATACGGGATCAACGAAAAGCCCTTTGTGGTGCTCAAGGCCGACGATGGCAGCTCCGATGGACTGGGCGCCATGACCCTTCGTGATGTCAAGGACCTGGAGGCGCTGAGCCACAAGTCACGCAAAAAAGGCGAAGGCGGCAAAGTGAAACCGGGCGCCACGGAAGTCATCTTGCAGGAAGGTGTGTTGACCTACGAGCGAATGAACGATGCCGTTGCAGAGCCCGTGGTCTACATGATGGATCGCTACGTGGTAGGTGGCTTTTACCGCGTTCATGCTGAGCGCGGCATTGACGAAAACCTGAACGCACCGGGCTCACGCTATGTGCCACTGGCTTTTGAAGAGAGTACGCACTTACCTCAGCCCGGCATGAAACCTGGTGCCAGTGCGCCGAATCGCTTTTACATGTATGGCGTGATCGGTCGTCTGGCCATGGTGGCTGCCAGCTATGAGATGGAAGCCACCGATCCTGACGCCGAGGTTTACGCCTGACAGTTGTCGCGTCCAGAGTCAAGACTTCTAGTTGTTGCGGTGCAACATTTGTGGCGCCCGTGACAATTCGACATTACGCGACATAGGACTTGGGCCGCAGCAGGCGCAAAATACGCTTCCCAAACGGAACGGAACCCTGCCCATCTCAAGACGGGGTGAATTTGTGTCAGCATCCAAATCGTCTCTCACGGCGCTCACCCTCGGCGCCATTGGCGTGGTTTACGGCGATATCGGTACCAGCGTTCTCTACGCGGTCAAAGAGGTTTTTGGTTCCGGCCACGTTCCCTTCACCCCTGAAAACGTTTACGGCATCCTGTCCATTTTCTTCTGGACCCTGACGGTCATCGTCTCCATCAAATATGTCGTGCTGGTCCTTCGCGCAGACAACAACGGCGAAGGTGGACTTGGTCGCCATGCTGGCGCTGGCCTCGCAAGCGGTGCTGGGCAGTCCCCGGTTGCGGCGAGTGTTGCTCATGGTCGGCATTTTTGGCACCTGTCTTTTTTATGGCGATGGCGTCATCACCCCAGCAATCTCGGTGCTGGGGGCCATGGAAGGTCTGGAGGTTGTTTCCCCCCACTTTCACAAATATGTGGTGCCGCTGACGCTGGTTGTTTTGTTCCTGCTCTTTTCAGTGCAGAAGCGCGGCACCGCCGGCATTGGCAAGTTTTTTGGCCCGCTGACCCTGATATGGTTCCTGGTGATTGCTGTCTTGGGCTTGAGCCAAATTGCCACCAATCCGGTGATCCTGTGGGCGCTAAGCCCGCAGTATGCGTGAGGCTTCATGTGGGACAACCCCGGGCATCACGTTCATATTGCTGGGTGCCGTGGTCCTGTGCGTGACCGGAGCTGAAGCGCTGTATGCGGATCTGGGCCACTTTGGCAAAAAGCCCATTCGCCTGGCGTGGTTCAGTGTGGTGATGCCTTCGCTCACGCTGAACTATTTTGGCCAGGGTGCCTTGCTCCTCAAGAACCCCGCTGCGGTCAAAAACCCCTTTTACATGATGGCGCCGGATTGGGCGCTCATCCCGCTGGTCATTCTGGCCACCCTGGCTGCCGTGATTGCCTCGCAAGCCTTGATCACCGGGGCTTTCAGCGTGACCAAGCAAGTCATTCAGCTGGGCTACCTGCCACGTCTGAACGTGATTCATACAAGTGCGCGCGACGCCGGACAAATCTGACATGCCCTTCGTGAATTGGGGTCTGTTCGTGGCGATTGTTCTTGCGGTGGTCATGTTCCGCTCTTCAAGCAATCTGGCCGCTGCCTACGGCATTGCCGTGTGTACGGACATGCTGATCACGACCGTCCTGACGTTTTTCGTCATTCGCTACAAATGGCGCTACCCGCTGGCGCTGTGCTTTGCGGCCACAGGCGTTTTCTTTGTGGTGGATTTCGCCTTTTGGGCCTCCAACCTGCTCAAGCTGTTTGACGGCGGCTGGTTCCCGCTGGCCATAGGCGGCGCGGTTTTCACACTGATGATGACCTGGAAGGATGGACGCCGCCTGCTCAATGAAAAATTGCGCTCCGATGCGTTGGACCTGCCCAGTTTTCTGGAGGCGGTGTTTGTCAGCCCACCGCTCAGGGTGGAGGGTACGGCCGTTTTTCTCACTGCCGAACCAGGCACCGTGCCCAATGCCATGCTGCACAACCTGAAACACAACAAGGTGCTGCATGAAAACAACCTGTTTGTGACCGTGAACAACCACGAAGTCCCCTGGATTGGATTGGACAAACGTCTGGCCATCGAATCGTTGGGGCACGATTGCTGGCAAGTGACGGTGCACTATGGTTTCAAAACGACCCGGATGTCCCCAAGGCCCTGCAACAAATCAAGGGACGGGGCTGCGAGCTCGAAGCCATGACCACCAGTTACTTTTTATCCCGGGACACCGTGATTCCCACCATCGGAGGCGGCATGGCGCACTGGCGCGAAAAGCTGTTTGCGCAAATGCACCACAACGCCAGTGGCGCTGCAGACTTTCTGAACTTGCCCAACAACTCCGTGGTGGAGTTGGGAGCAAAATCGAAATTTCGCGCGCCAGACCGCCAATGCGCTTTTTTAAAGACCTGACTCGCTGTCGGCCTTCACCGCCGGGTTTGTGGCGGTACTGGTGGGCTTTACCAGTTCGGTGGCCATCGTTTTCCAGGCGGCGCTGGCGTTGAATGCCACGCCCGACATGATCGCGTCCTGGATGTGGGCGCTGGGGCCTGGGCATGGGTCTGTGCTCATCATGCCGTCACTGTGGTGCGCAAGCCGGTGATGGGCTGGCCTGGAGCACTCCCGGGCGCGGCAGTGCTGGCCACGGCCGCGCTGGCAGGTGGGTTCACCATGGCTGAAGCCGTGGGCGCATTCATGGTGAGTGCCGCGCTAATCACCCTGTGTGGCGTGACCCGGGCCGGTTTGAACGGGTGATGAACCGCATCCCCTTGGG
>CAVVSV010000085.1:0-46518 GCA_963750805.1 uncultured beta proteobacterium | reverse complement strand
GTGAACAGGGAACTGGAGTCCCGTGTGGCGCGAGCGAAGGAGCTGGAGTTGGAGCTGCGCGAAGGCCGCGCCGCGGCCCAAAAGGCGTTGCGTGAATTGCAAAACCAGAAATTTGCACTGGACCAGCACGCAATCGTTTCGGTGATTGAGGCCGACGGGATTGTCAGCCACGTCAACGACCGATTCACCCATATCACGGGCTATTCGCGTGAGGAAGTCATTGGCAAGCCATTTGCCACGATCCACAACTTTCGGCAGCCCAAAGAATTCGTCAGCGCGTTTTTCGATAAAGTCCGGCGCGGCAAAGTGTGGCAAGGCGAAATGCGCGAGATGGCCAAAGACGGCAGCACTTATTGGGTGGACGTCACCATCGTGCCGTTCCTGGACGAAGAGGGCACCCCCCAGCAATACATTGCCATACGCAACGACATCACGGCGCGCAAGCACTCCGAAGCCGAAATTCAGAAGCTGGCCTTTTTTGACGTGCTCACCCAGTTGCCCAACCGGCGGCTTTTGCTGGACCGGTTGCAGCACGCGCTGGATGCCAGTGACCGCACGGGTCGTAACGGCGGTCTGTTGTTCATTGATCTGGACAACTTCAAGACCATCAACGACACCCTGGGGCACGACGTGGGCGATTCGCTTCTGAAGCAGGTGGCGCAACGCTTGCTGACTTGTGTGCGCAAAACCGAGACGGTGGCACGCCTGGGCGGTGACGAGTTTGTGGTCATGCTGGAAGACCTGAGCGTTGACCCACTGGAAGCGGCCAAGCAGGTTGAGTTGGTGGGCGTCAAGATTCTCAACGCGTTGAACCAGCCGTATGTGCTGGCTGGCAGGGAGTACCAGAACACCCCCAGCATTGGCATTGCCTTGTTTGCCGATCAGGGCGCGAGTGTGGACGAACTGATGAAACGCGCCGACATTGCCATGTACCAGGCCAAGAAGACCGGGCGCAATACCCTCCGGTTTTTTGACCCTGACATGCAGGCGGCTCTGGAGAGCCGGTCCGAAATGGACCTGGCCCTGCGCAATGCCTGCGACCTGGGCCAGCTTCGCCTGTTTTACCAGGCACAGGTGGATGACAAAGGCATTGTGGGTGGTGCGGAGGTGTTATTGCGCTGGCAGTTGCCGGATCAACCCATGGTGTCACCCGGGCAATTTATTCCTTTGGCCGAAGAAACCGGTTTGATTGTTCCCATTGGTCATTGGGTGTTGAAAACGGCTTGTGAACAACTCAAACGCTGGCAGGCCAACCCCAAGAAGCAGCATTTGCAATTGGCGGTCAACGTGAGCGCCCGCCAGTTTCGCCAGCCGGATTTTTGTGAGCAGGTGTGCGACGTACTGGACCAGACGGGCATCAACCCCAGCCGCCTCAAGCTGGAGCTGACGGAAAGCCTGGTGCCTGACAACGTGACCGAAACCATCGCCGTGATGCAGGTGCTGAAAAACCGGGGGGTGCAGTTTTCCATGGACGACTTTGGCACCGGGCAGTCCTCCCTGTCCAACCTGAAAAAACTGCCGCTGGACCAGATCAAGATCGATCAGAGTTTTGTGCGCGACATTGCCACCGATCCGGATGATGCCGCCATCGTCCAGACCATCATTGCCATGGCCAACAGCCTGGGGATGCAAGTGATTGCGGAGGGGGTGGAGACCCTGCAGCAGCGGGAATTTTTGATTCAGCGTGGCTGCCTGCATTTCCAGGGCTACCTGTTTGGCAAGCCCGTGCCAGTCGCCGAATTTGAGCGCCTGTTTGACGCAGGCCCCCAGGTTGATCTGACTACCAGTCCACCAGGCTCAAACCGACACTGAGCACGGTGCGACGCCGGTTGTAGTCCAGCAATGAGTCGCCATAGCCACTGAAGAGTTGCGTGTGAAAGCGCAAACCGCTGCGTGAGCTGCTGGCGGATCCCGCATCGCCAAAACTTTTAAGCCACTCCAGCCGGACCGAGCCATTGTCCGAATTGTTCCAGGAGCCACGCACTGTCATGTTCACGGTGTTGAACGGGTTCACATCCCACGCAAACGCCAATTCGGCCCGGCCCACGGTGTCTGCAATTTCAGGGTTGTCATCGTCTGCGGCCGCTTCAGGCAGGCGCTGCCAGACACGCCCGGTGAGGCGCAGATTTCCACGCTCCATGCCAGTCATCAGCACAGCGCGGTTCCAGCTTCGCGACAACGGCAGCGACTGTCCGTTGGACTGATGCACCAGGCTCAAGCCGCTGTAACGCAGCCGCCAGCCACCCGGCAACTGGGCATCTGTGGGGTAGATGTAAGTGACTTCGGGTTCGTGGTCGGTGTTGCGAAATGGGCGTGAAATGTCCGGGCTGAAAAGCTGCCAGTACGACTGCTGGGTGTAGCCAAACCAGAGCGAGTCGCGCTTCACGGCATCACCACCGGTGAGCAGCCCCTCAGCAATTTTGGTGCGCACCGACAGTTGGAGTCGCGTCTCAGTCGTGTTGTAGGCGGTGGCCGTGGCCACGACGTGACCCGGCGCCGAGGATGTGGGCTGGGTGTTCACACTGTCCGAGCCAATCACGGACCAGCTGATAGGGTGATAACCGCGGATGCCAAAGGTGCCACAGTCGCTACCGGCTTCAAGCTCCCAAAAGCGCGATAGTTTGGAATAGCGCGGGTTCTTGCAGTCGTGTTCTTCCGGCGTGACGGTGGTGATGCTGACAGACGGTGGCAAGGCGGGTGTCACAGTCAATGGCGCTGCGGATAGTCGCGGGGCCTGCGTAACGGCTCCTGCCTGGCGGTTGGCCGCCAGCGCGTCAAAGCAACTCAGACGCGCTTCTTTATCGGCTGTCAACGCGGCGCAGCGCTGCAAGTCGATGTCGCTGGGTGCGACATGGTTCCCGCTGACGGTTGAGAGGTCCGTTGCTGCAATGCCCCACAGGGGCAGTCCCAGCGCCACCGCCGCTATTGCCAGCCGGGCAATTTGCGCAGCACGAAATTGACGCTTGAACCCGGTCCTGCGGGTATGGCGCTCAAGGGCGCCTGGTTGATTGACGGTGTCCATGTTCCCCTGATTTCTTTCCCGCAAGAGTTATCAACAACTGCGCCACTCCAGGTGGCTGATATGGTTTGTCCATTGTCCGATTCTTCCAGCGTGAACGCACCGTCGTCGTCCACATCCCCGGTGCACAGGGTGCGGGCACCATTCCGGTTCACGGCACCTCGCACGCTGCCAGCGAATTCCGGGTGCTTTTCAAACAGCAGGGTCGCGCCGGCCTGGCCCTCCAACTCAGCGCGCCATAGACCATACAAGTGCAGGGGCGTGACTTGGCTTGGCGTGGGGCAGGCTTCGAGGGCCTGCACGGGTCCAATGGGTGTGGTTTGATAGGAAGTTTGGCCCCAAGTCCCCGTTGATATTAAATAGTTTGCTATAAAAAATAGAGTAAATGATCCTGGCCGCCAAGCCCTTGGACGTTCAATTGGGGTGGTCACAACTGCTTCTCCAGCGCCTTGCCACCCGCCAGTTTGTCGGCGCTGTCCTGCGCCTTTTTGGCGAACTCGGCCCGCAGCGCCTTGAGCTTTTCGCGCGGGTCTTCGCGCACCGTGTTTTTGTCCAGTCCCATCTCGGCAATGAAGCGGCTGGGCTGAGCGGCAATCATGTCGCGGCCCTTCTTGCGCTTGCGTGTCCAGCTCACCGACAGGCTGCGCTGCGCACGAGTGATGCCCACGTACATCAGGCGGCGCTCTTCCTGCAGCCGGTTCAGGATGTCCTCGCTCATTGGCCCATCGGCACGGCCATTGGGGTTGGCGTCCGCGCCGGAGGTGCTTCCATCTCCCAGCTTGAACGGCAACATGCCTTCCGTCACACCCACCAGCATCACATGCGGCCACTCCAGCCCCTTGGCGGCGTGCAGGGTGCTGAGGGTCACCACGTTCTGATCTTTCTCGCGCTCGCTGATGGTGGAAAGCAAAGACACGGTCTGCGCCACCTCCAGCAGGTTCTTGACCTCACTGGACGTATTCACTCCGGCGGCATCGTCAATCTGCCCGCCGCAGCGCGCGGACATCCAGTCGCAAAAATCCAGCACATTGGTCCAGCGCGCAGCGGCGACTTTCTCGCTTTCTTCGCCGTCGTACAGGTATTTTTCGTAACCAATTTCCTTGAGCCAATCCAGCAGAAAGGTCTTGGCGGCCTCTGCTCCCACGGTATGGCGGGCCCGAAACTCCAGGTCATTCACGTAGCGGCCAAATTCATGAAGGCTGCCCACGGCCTTGGTACTGAGCACGCTGCCCAGTGATGCCATGAACAAGGCCTCGAACAGGCTCACCTTGTACTGGCCCGCAAAGACGCCCAGGCTGCTTAACGTCTGGTGGCCAATGCCGCGTTTGGGTGTGGTCACCGCGCGCAAAAAGGCGGGGTCATCGTCGTTGTTGATCCACAGGCGAAACCAGCCACACAGGTCCTTGATTTCGGCACGGTCAAAAAAGCTCGTACCGCCCGAAACCTTGTAGGGAATCTGCGCCTTGCGCAACGCCTTCTCAAATGTTTTAGCCTGATGATTGGCGCGGTACAACACCGCGAAGTCTTTGAATTCTTTGTGCTGGCTGGCGGCTGGTGTACCCGCAGAACCTGTTGCAATCACCTCGGTTCCGGCCCGCAGGCTCTGGATGCGCGCCACAGTGCGTTCGGCCTCATGCTCTTCACTGTCGGCATCCACCACACGCACGGGCTCGCCTTCACCCAGGTCACTCCACAAATTCTTGGGGAAGAGCTTGGGGTTGGGGCCAATCACGTTGTTGGCAGCCCGCAGGATGGCCCCGGTGGAGCGGTAGTTCTGCTCCAGCTTGATGACCTTGAGCGTGGGGAAGTCCACCGGCAGTTTTTTCAGGTTGTCCAGCGTGGCCCCGCGCCAGCCGTAAATCGATTGGTCGTCATCGCCCACGGCGGTAAACCGCGCGTTCGTGGCCGGGTTGCCCCCCACCAGCAGCTTCAAGAATTCATACTGCGTGGCGTTGGTGTCCTGGTACTCATCGACAAGAATATGACCCGCAAGTCCTTGCCAGCGCTGTCGAATGTGCTCATGATTTTGTAGCAACTTCAAGGGCAGGCTGATCAGGTCGTCAAAGTCCACACTCTGGTAGGCGGTCAGCCGTTCTTCGTAGCGCGCCATCACGCGGGCGGTGATGCGCTCGGAATCATCCTTGGCCAGCATTTCGGCCTGTGCCGCGTTCAGCCCCATGTTTTTCCACAGGCTGATGGTCCATTGCCAGGCGCGCGCCGTGGCCGCGTCGGTGGTGCCGCCGGCGTCTTTCAGGATGCCGGTCACGTCATCGCTGTCCAAAATCGAAAACGTGGGTTTCAGGCCCAGCGCTGCGCCGTCAGTGCGCATCATGCGCACCCCCATGGCGTGAAAGGTGCAAATCGTCACGTCCTTGGCCGCCTTGCCAATCAGGCCCTTGGCGCGCTCGCGCATTTCGGCAGCGGCCTTGTTGGTGAAGGTGATGGCCGCAATGCGTTTGGGCTCCAGCCCGGCCTGGATCAGCCGGCCGATCTTGTGCGTGATGACGCGTGTTTTGCCCGAGCCCGCCCCCGCCAGCACCAGGCAAGGCCCATGCATGAAATTGACGGCCTCCTGCTGCGCAATGTTCAGGCCGTGGGAAGGAGAGGGGGAGGACATGGAGGAAGAGTGAAAACAGCGTGGCAGTGGAAGCAGCGTTTTATGACGCGCGGCCACAAAAGAAGAGCTAAGAAAAACAGCAAGTGGAGATGATACCGACCGCGCCGCTGGGCATTTGCCGCATTTGTAACTGGCATCTGACCTTCCCGGTTAAAGGACAATATCCTCTGTGCTGCAAATTTTCTCCGTTACATTCCCTTTTTTTGCGCTGGTCCTGGCTGGCTTTGTGGCCGCCCGCCGGGGCATGTTGCCCATGGACGCCATTCCCGGGCTGAACGGTTTTGTGCTTTTTTTCGCGCTGCCCTGCATGTTGTACCGCTTTGGCTCGTCCATGCCGGTGGCCCAGTTGCTGGATGCCAGTGTGTTTTTCACCTACGGTTTGTGTGCGTTGGTGATGGTGGGCTTTTCCATCGCGATCAGCCTGAACACGCGCATTGGCTGGAACGACGCCTCGTTTGGCGCGCTGGTTGCCGCCTTTCCCAATACCGGCTTCATGGGCGTGCCCCTGTTGGTGGCCTTGCTGGGCCCCAAGGCGGCAGGCCCGGCCATCGTGACGATTCTGCTGGATCTGCTGGTGACCAGCTCTTTGTGCATTGCGCTGTCGCGACTGGACGGTGCGGACGAACATGGTGCCAGCAAGGCCGCCAAAAAAGCGCTGATGGGTGCCGCCGCCAACCCCATGCCCTGGGCGATTCTGCTGGGCGCGGTTTCGTCGGCCATCAGCCTGGAGTTACCCAAGCCCGCTGCACAAACCATTGGCATGCTGGCCGATGCTGCGTCCCCCGTGGCGCTGTTCACCATCGGTGCCGTGCTGGCTCGCTCCCAAATGCTGGCCGCCCAAGGCCACGCGCCGCCGTTGCCTTTGCGGGATTACCTGCCGATAGCGCTGGTCAAGCTGCTGCTGCACCCGCTGCTGGTGTTGCTGGTGGGGGCCGCAGCCATCGCGCTGGGTGTGCCCATGAGCCGCTTTGCCCTGGTGGTGATCGTGCTGGTGGCCGCTCTGCCCAGCGCCAGCAATGTGTCCATGCTGGCAGAGCGTTTTGGTGCTGACAACGGCCGCATTGCACGCATCATTCTGGTGACGACGGCGGCTTCGTTCCTGACGTTTTCAATGGCGGTGGCGTTGCTGACATAAAGATCAGGCCGGACCTTCACAACCGGCGAATCGGCTTCTTGCGCCACACCAGGCGGTAGTACGTGGTCTGCATGGCCAGCATGCACAAAAACGCGACCGGGTACGACGCCCAAATGCCGTCCAAGCCGTAATGTTGACTCAAAACCCAGGCCACCGGCACCTCGATGCCGCCGATCGCCAGCATGGTCAGAAGGGTGGGCACCAAGACTGCGCCGCTGGCGCGCATCAGGCCTGAGAGCACCATGGACATGCCCATGACCACGCTGCTCCAAAGCATGATGTGCAGCAAGCCCTGCGCCAGGTCCACCACGGCGGCATCGGTGATGAACAGACCCAGAATGCGCCGCGAAAAAATATAGCCCAGCACCACCAGCGAGCCCGTAAGCAGCACGTTCATCGCAATGCCGGTCTGGGCGATTTTGCCCAGCGTATGGCCCCGGCCCGCACCAATGGCCTGAGCGCCCAGGATGGACGCGGTGATCGCAATCGAGATCGCCGGGAATTGCACATACGACACGATCTGGTTCACCGCGCCATAGGCAGCCGTGGCCTGCGAGCCGTAGCGGTTCACCAGAAACAGCACGGCAATCTCGGCGATCGAAATCGTGATCATCGACAGCGCGGTGGGAAGCCCGATCTTCAGCACCTTGAGCAGTATGCCGCCGTCAATCCGCAGGTGTTTCACAAAGCTGGCATCGGGCGCCATCGGGTGCGCCCGCCCGTCCTTTTTCTGCAGCAAGTACCACGCCGTCCACGCCATGGCCACGACAAATCCCACACCCGCTGCATACGCGCCGCTGGCCACGCCCATCTGCGGCAACCCCATCCAGCCGCGGATCAGCGCCGGCGTCACGAGCAGGCTCACGGCGGTGGAAATCAGCAGCGTGCGCAGCGGCGTCGTGGTGTCACCCACACCGCGCAACATCGACGTCACCAGCAGAAACGCAAACACACCAGGGGCGGCAATCAGCATGATGCGGGCGTATTCGGTGGCGTCAGGCAGGATGTCCGCCGGTGTGCCCAGGGCGCGCAGCATGGGCTCGGTGAAGGCGCCGCCGAACAGCGCCACCACCAGGCCCGCGTACAGGCCCACGGTGAGCGTGGTGCCGCAATCGCCTTCACGCGCTCGGGCTCCTTGGCGCCCCAGGCCTGGCCGATCAGCACCGAAGCGCCCGCGCCCAGACCGATCATGAAAGCGATCAGAAAAAACATCACCGGGAAGAAGGCTGACACCGACGCCATGGCGCTCACGCCCAGCATCTGGCCGAGGTAAATGTTGTTGACCGTGCCAGACAGCGCCTGCAGGATGTTGCTGATGATCATGGGCACCAGAAATGCCAGATAGACCTTCCACAAAACCTGGGGTGCCGCAGGTGAGGTTGGGGTGGTCGTGGAATCGTCATCGCATGATCCTGTGGGTCATGCCCAAAAGGCGTCAGCCGCAATGTCTTCTTCAGATGCGTTTGCACGTCGACCGGCCAGCCCGCGATCAGTGCCTCAAGCCCGGCCTGATCGCCCGCAAACAGCGCTCGGCTGGCTTCTTCAAAACCTGCCTCATGCCCGGCGATCGTCGACATGAACTTGTAGCCCATCGCGCTGGCCTGCCGCACCCGGTCTTTGACCTCGCACGAGCGCCGCGCCACTTCCACCAGCTTGCGCAGCGCCACCGACGCACCACCGGGCTGGGTAGCGAGCCACTCCCAGTGGCGCGGCAGCAAGGTCACCTCACGCGGGACCACGCCCAGCCTGGGGCGGCCGGGGCCACGCGGAGCCACGCTGGAATCGTCCTCCCCGGGGGAGTTGGCAACCCCGCTGTCCTGCACCTGATCAGGCGCTGCCGGCAGCGAAGCCAGCCGTGCTGCAAACTGCTCAGCGGTGCCGCGCCAGTCCATCTCGATCACCTCGCTGGTGGCGTCGTTGAAGATCAGCACCGGCGGCGGTGTGGGGTTGGCCGCTTCGCTATCCATGGCGTGTTTGGCGGCCAGCGCCACAGTTTTGAGTTCGCCGGAGGCGATGCACCGGCTGCCCTCAAAGGCGGTGCACGGCGTGTTGAGAAAGACCATATAAAACCCGGATGTAATTTAAAAATTTAATTATATCCGGATTAAATAATTTGACAAGTTCTACCCGGGTGAAAATAGTAAATTTCCTTGCGTGCTTGGAGGGTTTGCAGGAAATAGGGCATAAAAAGTACCTGAAGTCCCCGCCAATAATCAATAGTTCGCTATTATTTTTGCAGTAACGCTACATCCACTCAAATCGCCAACGGGTCCACATCCACGGCCCAGCGGATCACGCCTTTGCCTTCGGGTTGCTGCCGCATTACCAGCAGCACGGCATGCCACGCGGTCAAGAAGCGCTGCAGGTGCGCGCGCGACGGGCTCTCGATCAGCATCTGGGCCCGCTCCACATTGGCCACGCGCTGGATGGTCATGGGCACGGCGGGGTACAGGGTGACGAAGGGACTTTCGGGCAGGTCCTGCGCGGCCAGGCTGGCAGCGGTCAGAAAGCCCTGGGCGACGTCCTGTTTGCGGGCTTCGGCACGCACCAGGGCCTGAAAGCTGAACGGTGGCATGGCGGCCTGCTCGCGCTCCTTGAGTTGCTGGTCGGCGAAAGCCGGGTAGTCGTGGCGCTTCAGCGCCTCGAACAGCGGGTGCGCGGGCTGGAAGGTCTGGATCCACATCTCGCCTGCTGGCTTGACCGCTGGCACTGGCCCCAACTCGGCATCACGCCCGGCACGGCCTGCGGCCTGCATCAGCAGGCTGAACAGGCGCTCCGGCGCGCGGAAGTCGCTGGAAAACAAGGCGTCGTCGGGGTTGACGGCGGCCACCAGCGTGATGCGGCGGAAGTCGTGGCCCTTGGCGACCATCTGCGTGCCGACCAGCACGTCGACCTCGCCCGAATGCACCTGGGCCAGTTGCTGCTGCAGCGCGCCTTTGAGCTGGTGCTGTCGGCGTCGATGCGCGCCATGCGATGGACTCGCCCTGCGGGTTGGCGTCCGTCTGCGAGCCGGGGCGGCGCACGTCGGCCAGCAGCTCGGCCAGGTGTTCCTGCAGCCGCTCGGTGCCGCGGCCGACCGGGGAGATGTCCAGATTGCCGCATTCCGGGCAGGCGCGCGGCACCGGTTCGGCGAAACCGCAGTGGTGGCAGCGCAGGCTGCGGTCGATCTTGTGGAACACGCGGTACGCGCTGCAATGCGGGCATTCGCTTTTCCAGTCGCAGGCGCTGCAGTGCAGCACCGGCGCGTAGCCGCGCCGGTTCAGAAAGACCAGGCATTGCTCGCCGCGTGCGATACGCTCCTTGATGGCGTCCAGCAGCGGTGGCGAAATCACCGCCTTGGCGGCTGGTGGTTCATGTCGACGCGCCGCACCAGTGGCAGGGCGGCGGCCTTGCCGACCCGGCTGGGCATGTGCAGGCGCAGGTAGCGGCCACCTTCGGCAGCGGGGCGGCTGTGGTGCCAGCTCTCCAGCGACGGCGTGGCGCTGACCCAACATCACCTTGGCACCCTCCAGACTGGCCGCGGTAAACCGCCAGGTCGCGGGCCGAGTAACGTGCACCTTCCTGCTGCTTGTAGCTGGGGTCGTGCTCTTCGTCCACGATGATGAGCTGGAGCTTTTGGCACGATGCAAACACCGCCATGCGGGTGCCCAGCACGATGCGCGCCGCGCCGCTGTGGGCGGCCAGCCAGCTTTTCAGGCGCTGAGGATTGGTCATGCCACTGTGCAGCGACACCACGGCGTCCTCGCCATACAGGGGGCCAAATCTCGCCTTGACGCGGGCCTCCAACTGCGGGGTGAGGTTGATCTCCGGCACCATCACGATGGCCTGGGCCTGCGGGTCCTGCGCCAGCAGTTGCGCCACGCATTGCAGGTAGACCTCGGTCTTGCCGCTGCCGGTGGCCCCAAACAACAGGAACGGGCCGGGGTTCCCATGAAATTGGGCGATAGTCCCCGTCTGCTCTGGCGTTAATGCTACTGAATTAGTAGCGATTTCCACGCCGGAAGGTGTTTCGCTCGTCTTGCTGGCGGCTTTGGCCCGCCGCTTCAGCCGCCGAGCCAGCTGCGTGGTGCTGATGTCACGCAGTTGCGGTGGCAGGGCGGCAAGGGCGACTTCGCCGGGTGAGCGCTGGTAATACTGCGCCGCAAACGTCACGAGGTGTTGCCAATGCGCGCTCAGCGGTGTGATGCCATCCAGCACCCCCGCCACGGCCCTCAACTTGGCGGGATCGATGCCATCCTGAGGCTGGGGCGCATCCGCCCACACCACGCCCAAAGTCTCGCGTTTGCCAAAAGGTACGCGCACCAGGCTTCCTGGGGCGAGTGCCTGCTCACTTGAATACGTGAGCGGTCCGGCGACGGCGCTGTGGGCGGGGGTCTGAACAAGGATGGAAACCAGGTGCGTCATGCAGGCGTCTGAAAAGCCACGTTTAAGTCGTTAAGTTGATGTGAACTTGCGAAACAGGCCCTAAGTACTTGATTTGACAGGGCTTTCAATGTCATCCTACTTTTCTGTGGATAACTTTGTTGATATCTGCACTTCGCCCTCTCCGAAGCCTTGAAAATCAAGGCTTTCACTGAATTGCCTTCAAAAAAAGCAGTCTTTTAATTTGTTATAAATCAACAACTTACAGTCGCTATGGGTTTTGTAGCAGGTGAGTGCTTCCACGGGTAAATTTTGCGCACCGCAACAAAAATTTTGTGCATAAGTCGCAACGCCGGGACTTGCATCTGCCCAAAAAAGTGCTAGGGCTTTGCGCCAGGGCTGCGCATTTGCCGTGAAATGCGGTGCACCGCTTCCACCAGAACCCCTACGTTTTCTGGCGGCGTGTGTTGGCTGATGCCGTGGCCCAGATTGAAGATGTGGGTGCTGCCCACCCCCGCGCCAGTGTGCGGCGCGCCAAAGCTGCTCAGCACTTTGCCCACTTCAGCCTCAATCTGCGCCGGGTTGGCGAACAACACGTTGGGGTCGATATTGCCCTGCAGCGCCTTGTGCTTGCCAACCAGCGCGCGGGCCTTGGCCAGATTCACGGTCCAGTCCAGGCCCAACACATCGCAGCCCAGCGCGGCCATTTCGCCCAGCCACAGGCCGCCGCCCTTGGTGAACACAATGCGGGGAATTCGAACGCCGTTGTGCTCTTGTTTCACTTGGGCCAGCACGCGGGCGGTGTAGGCCAGGCTGAATTCCTGGAATGCGCCATCTGCCAGCACGCCGCCCCAGCTGTCAAAAATCATCACGGCCTGCGCACCCGCTTCAATCTGGCAGTTCAGGTATTGGGCCACCGCATCGGCATTGATGGCCAGCATTTTGTGCATCAAATCCGGGCGCTGGTACAGCATGGTTTTGACAAGGCGGTAATCGTCCGAACCGGCACCTTCCACCATGTAGCAAGCCAGCGTCCATGGGCTGCCCGAGAAGCCGATCAGTGGCACCCGCCCATTCAGCGCCTTGCGGATGGAGGTGACGGCGTCAAACACATACCGCAACTTGTCCATATCCGGCACGGCGAGCTTGGCCACGGCGGCTTCATCGCGCACCGCGTGGGCAAATTTTGGCCCTTCGCCCAGCGCAAACGACAGGCCCAGGCCCATGGCGTCGGGCACGGTGAGGATGTCACTGAACAAAATGGCCGCGTCCAGCGGGTAGCGCTCCAGCGGCTGCAGCGTGACTTCGGTGGCGTAATCGGTGTTGGTGGCCAGCCCCATGAAGCTGCCCGCCTTGGCTCGGGTGGCGCGGTACTCGGGCAAATAGCGCCCGGCCTGGCGCATCAACCAGACCGGAGTGTGATCGGTGGCTTGCCCTAAGCAGGCGCGAAGAAATGTGTCGTTTTGAAGGGGTGCAAACATGCCGTCATTGTCGCAGCAAGCTTGAGTGGCGAGTGTTCATGGCCAGGTTCAGGCCACACGTCGCCGATGCTCCACCAGCAGGCATTTGTTCTGCACCACGCGCAGTCCCGCGGCGCGGGCCTTGTCTGCGGCGGCGTCGTTCACGATGCCCAGCTGCAGCCACAGGGCTTTGGCCCCGATGGCAATGGCTTCATCTGCCACCGGCGGCACGTCTTCGCTGTTGCGAAACACGTCGAACCAGGTCGATCTGCACGTGTTTGGCCGCTTCGATCAGGTTGGGGTAGACCGTTTCTCCCAGAATCTGAGTGACTTGCGCCGCCGGGTTGATCGGCACGATGCGCCAGCCCCGGGCCTGCATGTACTGCGCGATGGCATAACTGTCGCGATGAGGCTTTGGGGACAGGCCCACCACGGCAACGGTGCGGTGGTGGGCCAGGATATGGGCCATGTCGTCGCTGGTGTTGATGGGAAGTGGTGTGTTGGGTGTCATATGGTGCATGAAATCAGGGGCCGTGCGTCAAAGCAGTGCGAAAGCATAAGCCCGCACCGCAATGGCGCAAATAATTCATTTAAGAAATTATTGATTTATTTGATTCATTTTGTTATCGTGAAGTGTCCCGCCTCAACTTAACCCTTCCTACCGGAGTAACACCTCATGACACTCAAAAGTTTCGCCACCAGGTTTGCACTGTCCCTGGCGACCGTGGCCGCAACGGCCCTGACCGCTACAACCGCCGTGGCCGCTGACTGGACTGTCGGTGCCAACATTGGCAATGTGCCGTGGCAGTTCCAGGATGCGTCCGGCAAATTTGTCGGCTTCGAAATTGACCTGGTCAATGAAGTGGCCAAGCGCGCTGGCAAGACCGTGCAAATCGAGAACATCCCGTTCAACGGCTTGTTCCCTGCAGTTCAGTCGGGTCGCATCCAGATTGCCATCTCGTCTATCACGATCACCGCAAAACGCCTTGAATCCCTGGCCTTTGCCCAGCCTTACTACGACAGCGACCAGTCGCTTTCCGTGCTGAAGGCCACCAAGATCGACAAGCTGGAAGACCTGGCCGGCAAAACCGTGGGCGTGGACACCGCGTCCACCGGTGACATCTACGCCACCGAGAACACCGCCAAGCTCAAGATCGCCAAAATCTCGCGTTATGAGGGCTTGGCCCCAGCCATGCTGGACCTGGCCTCCGGCCGCATTGATGGCTACATCAGCGACATCCCTGCCGTGGAGTACTACATCAAGGACAAACCACAGTACCGCATCGTGGCGCGCATCCCCACCAACGAGCGCTACTCGTTCATGTTCGCCAAGAACTTTGCCGATGCGGGCAAGATCAACGACATCATCACCACCTTGAAGAAGGAAGGTTTTGTGTCGGCCACCCACAAGAAGTGGTTTGGCACCACGCCACCTGACAGCTCGTCCAGCGTGAAGGTCATGGACGTTCCAAAATAAGGGACTAGCGTCTCCCCCATGCCTGGCGGCGTGCGATGTGCCGCCGGACGTGATTCCCGCTATCTGCGTTTTGTAGTCATCCGCCTGCCATGAACCTCATCGACACCTTCTTCAACTGGCACGTCTTCAGGGACACCTTTCCCCTGTTGCTGGAAGGCCTGTGGACCACCATTCTGCTGGGCGTGGTGAGCATCGTGGCGGGTCTGGTCAGTGGCTTGTTGATGGCGCTGGCCCGGCTGTATGGGCCGGCCCTGATTCGGGGCCTGGCACGCATCTACATTGACGTGTTCCGCTCCATCCCCTTGCTGGTTTTGCTGGTGCTGGTGTACTACGCGCTGCCGTTTGTGGGCATCCGCCTCACCTCGTTTTCAGCGGCGGCAACGGCCTTGACGGTGGTGTCTTGCGCCTACACTGCAGAAATTTTTCGCGCCGGTATTGAAGCGATCCCGAAGGGCCAGTTTGAAGCCGCGCAGGCCATTGGCCTGGGCTTCTTCAGCATGATGCGCGACGTCATCCTGCCGCAGGCTTTCAGAATCGTCGTGCCACCACTCACCAGCAACTGCATCAATGTGCTCAAAGATACGGCCCTGGCCTCCGTGGTGGCGATGCCCGATTTGCTCAAGCAGGCCACCCAGGCCCAGGCACTTTCTGCAAACCCCACACCGCTGATTGGCGCAGCGGCGCTGTATTTGTTGTTGCTGTTGCCGCTGGTGCGCCTGGTGGGCTATTTTGAGGCGCGCCACCGCGCGACCAGCCGATGAGCGCGTTAATTCAAATCCGCAAGCTGTGCAAATCCTACGGCACGTTTGAGGCCCTGCATGAGGTTGATCTGGACGTGGCCAGTGGCGAGGTGGTGGTGGTGATTGGCCCCTCGGGTTCGGGCAAGTCCACGCTGATTCGCTGTATCAACCTGCTGGAGGACTACCAGCGCGGCGAGGTTTTGGTGGACGGTGCCAAGGTGGTGGCGGGCAGGGGCCTGGCCAAAGTGCGTGCCGAAGTCGGCATGGTGTTTCAAAGCTTCAACCTGTTTCCGCATTTGACGGCCGTGGCCAACGTAGCGTTGGGCCCCCTGCGCGTGCGCCACATGTCGAAAAAGGAAGCGCAAGACCGCGCGCTTGGTTTGCTGGACAAAGTGGGCCTGGCCGACCATGCCCACAAACTTCCGGGCCAATTGTCCGGTGGGCAGCAGCAGCGTGTGGCCATTGCACGTGCGCTGGCGATGGAACCCAAGGTGCTCCTGTTCGACGAGCCCACTTCCGCGCTCGACCCCGAAATGGTGGGCGAGGTCCTGGCGGTGATGCAGAACCTGGCCCACACGGGGGTGACCATGGTCATCGTCACCCATGAGATGGGTTTTGCCCGCCGCGTGGCGGACCGGGTGATCTTCATGGAAGCGGGCCGGGTGGTGGAGCAGGCGCCGCCGGATCAATTTTTCAACGCCCCGCGCGAGGACCGCACCAAGGCCTTTTTGCAAGCTATTCTGCAGCACTGAGAGTGCTTGCTATAAAGTTAGTAGCTAACTATTTATAATTGACGGGGACTTCAAGGGTATTTGATGACTGAATCTACTAAAACCACGCTTCAACCGGCCTTGAACATGGCTGCAATCCGGGCGGAGTTTCCGGCCCTGGCTGACAACTGCGTTTACCTGGACAACGCCGGTGGTTCGCAAGTGCTGCGCCGCGTGGCCGACCGGGTGAGTGACTACCTTCTGACCAGCAGCGTGCAACTGGGTGCCAGCTACGCACAGTCTCAGGCAGCGGGTGTCAAAGTGCTGGCAGCCCGCCGCTCGGTAGCCGAGCTCATCAACGCGCCGCAAGATGATGAAGTTGTGATGGGCGGCTCCACCACCTCGTTGATGTTCCAGTTCACCCAGGCGCTGTTGTTAAGCGTCAAACCCGGTGATGAAATCATCGTCACCAACAGCGACCACGAGGCCAACATCGGCGGCTGGATGCGCTTCAAGGCCGCCGGCGCGGTCGTCAAAATTTGGGAAACCAACCTGCAAACGCTGGCACTGGAACTGGCCGATCTGGATCGCCTTCTGACCCCGCGCGTGAAGTGGGTGGCCATGACCCACGCCTCCAACATTTTGGGCACGGTGAACCCGGTGGCCGAAGTGGCCCGGCGTGTTCACGCTGTGGGCGGGCTCCTGTGTGTGGATGCGGTGGCCTATGCCCCGCACCGGCTGGTGGATGTGCAGGCCAGCGGGGCGGACGTGTATGTGTTCAGCTTCTACAAGGTGTTTGGCCCGCACTATGCGGTGATGTGGATCACCCGAGAATTGCTGATGGCCCTGCCCAGCCTGAACCATTACTTCATCGGTGCTGATGTCGTGCCTTACAAGCTGCAGCCCGGCAACGTGAATTACGAGTTGTCTTACGGCTGTATGGGCATTAACGAGTACCTCGTGGAGGTGGGCAATGCGCTAGGAAGCGTGGGCACCGACAGACAAAAAATGCAGGCCGCCTTCGATGCCTTTGAAGCGCATGAAGACGCACTGGCCGAGCGCCTGCTGAGCTATTTGCGAACCAAAAAGCAGGTGCGCATCATTGGCCTGGACACTGCTGAGAAGGGTGGGCGCGTACCCACGGTGAGCTTCATGGTGGCGGGAAAAATGTCGGAGTCCATCGTGCTGCACATGGACAAATTCAACATCGGCATCCGCTTTGGTGATTTCTATGCCAAGCGGCTGATTGAAGCGCTGGGTCTGCACACCCAGGGCGGCGTGGTGCGGGTGTCCATTGCCCACTACAACACGCATCAGGAGATCGACCAGCTCATCACCCATCTGGAGGAAGTGATCGCATGAGCGCCTACGCCAACGACACGTTGATCCGCAACGGCCGTGTCATCACCGCCACGGACGACTATGTGGCCGATGTGCTGATGCGCGACGGCATCATCCACACCATTGGCCACAGGCTGGAAGTGGGCGAAGACGTCACCGTGTTCGATGCCACGGGCCTGTACGTGTTGCCCGGCGGCGTGGACACCCATGTGCACCTGGAAAACGTGATCGGCCCCACCATCACTTGTGACACCTTTGCCAGTGGCACCAAGGCTGCGGCGTTTGGGGGCACCACTACCATCGTGGACTTTGCCTTGCAGACCGAGCTGGATTCGCCTCTGGGTGCCATTGCCCGCGCCCAGCGCAGTGCCGAATCGCAGGTCAATGTGGACTTCAGCCTGCATGTGATCGTGACCCGCGTCGATGACCAGGTGCTCAAGGACGTGCGCCACGCCATGCGCCACGAGGGCGTGACCAGTTTCAAGATGTTCATGGCCTACCCCGGCGTGATGATGGCTGACGATGCCGCCATCTTCCGCATGCTGCGCCAGGTGGGTGCGGAGGGCGGCATGGTGGCCCTGCATGCCGAAAACGGCACCGTGATTGACCTGCTCATCAAGGAGGCGCTGGAGGCCGGTCACACCTCGCCGCGTTACCACGCCATGACGCGCCCCGCCATCATGGAAGGCGAGGCCACGCATCGCGGCATCCGCCTGGCCGAGCTGGCCAACGCGCCCATTTACTTCGTGCATGTGTCCAGCAATGATGCCCTCAAACACATTGTGGCGGCACGTGCCGAAGGCATCCCCGTGTTTGCTGAAACTTGCCCGCACTACCTGTTGTTTGACGACTCGGTCTACAACACGGACGACGTGGAAATTGCCAAGTATGTGATGACCCCGCCGCTTCGCACCTCTGATGACCAGAAGCACCTGTGGCGCGCCCTGCGTTATGACGACCTGCAGGTGATTGCCACTGACCACTGCCCGTTTTGCATGAAAGAAGGCCACCTGGGTTACCGCATGCAGAAGATGCGTGGCAAAGACGATTTTTCGCTGATTCCCAACGGTGCACCGGGCATTGAAACGCGCTTGGTTAGCCTGTTTGACATAGGCGTGATGCAGGGCAAACTGTCACTCAACCGCTTTGTGGAGCTGACCGCCACCACCCCCGCCAAACTGTTTGGCCTGTTCCCCAAAAAAGGCACGATTGCCGTGGGCAGCGATGCCGACCTGGTGCTGTTTGACCCGGCGGCCAGCCAGACGGTGCACGCCAAACATCTGCACGGCAATTGCGACTACACCCTGCTGGAAGGCCGCACCCTGCGCGGGCGTGTGGAGAAGGTTTTCCTGCGCGGCTCGCTGATCGTGGACGGGTCCCAATGGCTGGGTCGCGAAGGCATGGGCCGCTTTGTGCCCCGGGGCGAAGTGCGCGCGTTTTGACGCTGCGTTGCGCCCGTATCATGGCGGCATGACACCCGGCAAACCCAAAAATCTTGACGGCCTGCGCGAGCTGATTGCCGCACAGGCGGAGCACCTCACGCCACGCATGCGCGACGCGGCCAGTTATGCCATGGACCACCCCAATGACATGGCACTGAAGCCTGTGGCGGCGGTGGCGGTGGCCGCGGGCATTGCCCCGGCGGCGTTCATCCGCATGGCCAAGGCGCTGGGCTTCGACGGGTACTCTGAATTGCAGGCCCTGTTCCGTGAGCCGCTGCAGCGACCGGCGAAACCGACATTCCGTGAACGCATCCGCCACTTTGGGGGCGAGCAGACGCTGGATAACCCCGCGGATCCGGCCGAGGTGCTGCGCGCTTTCAGCCAGGCCAATGTGGTGTCTCTGGAGCACCTGCAGGCCGATGCGGCCAGTTTGCCCCTGCAGCAGGCCATCAGCCTCATCCAGAAAGCCCGCGTGGTGCATGTGTTGGGCCTGCGCCGCTCCTATGCCGTGGCGGCCTACCTGGCCTATGCGTTGAACCGTGTGGGCCAACCGGCGGTGCAAATCACCGGGTTGGGCGGTGCTATTTCTGAGCAAGCCAGCACTGCCAACGCGCAAGACTTGCTGATTGCCATCAGCTTCCCCCCCTACGCGGCGGACACCCTGCAGGTGTGCGAGCAGGTGAAAAAGCAGGGGGCCAAACGCCTGGCCATCACCAACGCCTTTTTAAGCCCGGTAGCCAAAGATGCGGATCTGGTGCTGGAGGTCAACGATGCCGAACTGCTGGGGTTCCGTTCCCTCACCTCGGCCATGTGTGTGGTGCAGACGCTGGCCATGGGCCTGGCCTTCAGCAAACGCAGCGGGCGCAAAAACAAGGGCCATGCAGTGGGCGAAACCAGCCGTGCCACCCCTGATTTGAGTGACATTGATTGTTGAAAGCGCCCATGACCGATACCCAGCCCGATGCAACTTCAAATGCCCGCCATGTGTTGACAGTGGAGCCTTTGAGTGCGCGGGCATTCCTGCCATTTGGCGATGTGATCGAGGCCAACGAATCCGCGCGGCATTTCACCATCAACGATGGTTTTGCCGAGCGCTATCACGACCTGGCGCGTGTCGATGTGAACACCGCCGGTGGCCGACCGATCATCAGCATTTTCAAAGCCCGGCCACGCAGCCTGCCCTTGCGGTTGGTGTTGCTGGAGCGCCATCCGCTGGGCAGCCAGGCGTTTGTGCCGCTGTCAGCGCTGCCCTATCTGGTGGTGGTGGCGCCGCCGGGGCCAGAGCCTTTGTTGAATTACATTCGCTGCTTCAGGGCCGCACCAGGGCAGGGTGTGAACTACGCGCCCGGCACCTGGCATCACCCGCTGATTGCCCTGCAAGCCGCCTGCGATTTTCTGGTGGTGGACCGGGGTGGCGCACCCGGTGATTTGGAGCGCGGGCTGGGCAATTGCGATGAGTACCCTTTGGTAGACACCTCGGTGTGGATCGATTCTTAAACAACCGCGTCGGTAAACCTACCCCCTGACGCGAACTGTGAATTTACGCGCGCAGCGAGTTCTGCCAGAGTCGGCGCACCCAGCCTGCCCCCAAAGACTTCGCACTTCATGGCGGCGGCCACGTTTGCCCACTTCACGACTTTGTCGATGGGCCAGGGTTGTACCAGCCCCCAGGCGAAGGTGCCGTGCCAAATGTCACCGGCGTTCAAGGTGTCCACAGGCGTGATGACGGGTGCCGGCACATGCAGAATGGTGCTCGAATCGCCGGCCCACAGGGCTGCTCCCAGCGGGCCCTGAGTGACGCCCACCATCTCGAAATCATGCTGGCTGGCGACCTTGAGCAAGGCCGCATCCGCAGACGCATGGGGGCAGTAGATGTGCAGCGCTGGCTCTGAAAACAGCACGTGGGTCGCCAGTGGCACCAGGGCATTCAGCACCTCCAGCGGTGCGGTGTCTGCATCCAGAATGGCCGGTATACCAATGCGCCTGGCCTCTTTCAGCAACGCAGCAGCGCCCTCAATCCAGCGGACATCGACCAGCACGGCGCTGGCGTGTGCCACGCGGTCTAGCGGCAGCCAGGACGGGTCTGCGGGGATGGTGGGGTCATAAAACGGAATCACCGCCCGTTCGCCAAAATGGTCCACGATGATCGACGAAAACGCGGTTGCCGTGCCCGCCATGGGACGCAGCCAGTTGGTGTTCACGCCTTCTTGCTGAAAGTCGTAGATGTAGCGTCGGCCTGTGTCGTCATCACCCACGCGGGACCAGAATTCCACCTGGCCCCCCAGCCTGGCAATGGTGACTGCCGCACTGGCCGCCATGCCCGATGCCGCTTGCACGGCCCGGGTAGGCAGTACCTTGACGCCCGCTGACGGAATGGCGTCCACCTGAAAGATGGTGTCCCAGACGGCTGAGCCCAGGCAGATGATGGATTGGCCTGCCACGCGTTACAGCCGAGCCAGGACCGCGCGCACCTCGTCCACGCTCAAGATTTCCGACAGCACCACAGGCGCCGCGCCGGCTTTGTAGACGACGTACACCGGCACGCCGTTGCGCCCGAGTTGCTGTAAGGCGGCGGTGATGGCGGGGTCGCGGCGCGTCCAGTCGGCACGCAAAAGCACGACCTTTTTGGCGTCCAGGTCGGCCAGCACGTCTTTGTGCGACAAGGTTGTTTTCTTGTTGTACTGGCAGGTCACGCACCACGCAGCGGTGAAGTCCACAAACACGGGCTGGCCCGTTGACAGGACCTGATCCACCCGGCCCGGCTCCCAGGCTTGCCAGCGATCGCCAGCTGTCGCGACAGGGGTTGATTCTGAAATTTTTAAAACATTGGGGCCGATAGTCCCTGTCAGCATTGCAAACACAGCTATTGAAAGAGTAGCAACCACCCAGCGACTGCGGCCTGCCAGGGTGAGTGCCCACAGCACCATGACCAGGCTCACCAGCAGCGCCAGCAAGGCGCCAGCGCCGTCCATTCCGGTTTGCTGGCCCAGCACCCACACCAGCCACACTACGGTGGCAAACATGGGGAAGGCCATCACGCGGCGAAAGGTGTCCATCCACGCTCCCGGGCGCGGCAGCAGGCGCGCAAACGCGGGCACCAGGCTGGCCAGCAGATACGGTGCCGCCATGCCCACGCCAATCGCGCCAAACACCAGTAGAGCCTGCACGGCCGGCAAACCAACGGCAAGGCCCAGCGACGCGCCCATGAAGGGCGCGGTGCAGGGCGAGGCAATCGCCACCGCCAGCACGCCCGACAGGAATGAATTCACCACCGGGTTTTTGGCCTGTGCAGAGGCCAGGGCGGAAGGCAAAAATTGCCCGAACTCGAACACCCCCGCCAGATTCACACCCAACACGGTGAACAGTACCGCCAGTGCAGCCACGACGGCGGGCGATTGCAACTGAAAGCCCCAACCCAACTGTTCGCCGCCCGCGCGCAGGGCCAACATCAGGGCGCCCAGCGCGAGAAACGAAACGATGACCCCACCGGTGTACGCCAGACCGCTCAGGCGATGCCCGCGCTGGTCATCCGCGTGCTGCGTGAAACTCATGACCTTGATGGCCAGCACGGGGAACACGCAAGGCATCAGGTTCAGGATCAACCCGCCCAGGAGTGCACCCAGCACGGCGGCGATCATTGTGAGGGGTGGACCAGATGGCGCCGGTGCCACCGCACTGAACGCATTGGCTTTCAGGGCGTTGTCCAGCGCCGGGGTCAGGCCCGCTGGCGCGGCAATCTTGGGCCATTCACCCAGCACTTTGACCTCTGCGCGGTAGCTTTGCCGCTGGCCCTCCACCTCAGCTGCAAACACCACCGGCATCACGCTGGGGGAGTTGCTGCGCTCCGCTGCAATGGGAATACTGGCCGTCCACACACCACTGGCCCAGCTCTGGGTGATGGGCGCTGCAGTCTGAATGACCTCTGGCGTTTCGGGGAACACATCCAGCGTCTTGCCCCGCAGCGCCACGGGCAGACCCTGAACCGTCAGTGTCAGGGCCTTGCCATTAATCTGAACCTGGCTGTCCGGCAGAATGCCCTGGGTGCCCGCCAACACCGGTTGGGGCTGCGCTTTGAATGCGGCATTGAACTCAGCCGCGTTGAGGGCGGTGGACCCCTTGACCGGAATCTTCAGCACAAACTCACCCTCTTGCGGGATGCACTCCGTGTGGCACACCAGCCAGGTGGCCTTGAGTTTGACGTCAATGTCGCTGCCCAGCAGTGAGGGCTTGAAGTCTTTGGAGATCGTCAGCGGCACGGGCAACAGCACGGTACCCTCGTAGCCATAGTTAGCCAGCGTACCAATAGCGATTTTGTGCGGTGTTGGCCAGGCAATGTCGCCTGCCGAGACGCCCGCAGGCAGCGTCCAGCTCAGCACCGTGGGCAGGCCGGAATCGCCCGAATTCTTCCAGTAGGTGTGCCATTGCGGCTGGTGCGCCAGCTGCAGCCCCACCCAAACGGTTTTGCCGGCATCCGCACCATCGGGGGCATGGGCCATCAGCTCGGCACGCACCTGGTCGGTGGTCACCACAGATTGTGGCTTGTTTTGGGCTAAAGTCCCCGTGGATATTGAAAAGATCGCTATGAATAAGGAAGCAATCAAGTAGCGGGCGAGCAATTGGAACAGGGGGCGGGGAGGGGTCATGAAGCGCAATTCGGGAGGCAAAGGGTCAAGGCCCGTACGTGGCGGGCGGCAGGGGTGTGAGTCCAACCGCGGATCAAAGTTCCGGCCCATCATTCTGGCGGAACACGGCAGGCAGCCGCTGCGGCGACTGAATGCGCAATTGCTTGTTCACATTCGTCTGGCCAAACACCACCTCAATGTGGCTCACCGGCACGCCAAACAGGGGTGCCAGATAACGCACCATGTGGTCCGTGGCGCGGCCACCCTCGGGGCTGGCCGTGACGCTGACCTTGAGCTGTGTGCCTTTGGGCTTGCCAATGGCGTCCTGCTTGGCGCTGGGCTTTCCCAGGATGTTGACCACCAGCGTGTCGCCGTCCCACACATAAAACGAATCGCCAGTGATGTTGGGCGGGCGCATGGCGATGCAGCGGGCTTCTATGCCATCAGGCCGCAAAGCCCAGCACCACGCGCCGGGTGGTGGCCGATTTCTTCTCGATCTTGGTCACAACCACCCCGCCAATTTCCAATGTGTTGGCCACATGTGTCCCACCGCAAGGCTGCAAGTCGATCAGCTCGGTCTCGCCAATGCGGATGGTGCGGATGCTGCCGCTGCCCCGTGGGGGCTGCACCGACATGCTTTTCACCAAGGCGGGGTTGGCGTCCAGCTCGGCGTCCGTTATTTCTCCCACGGTCAACGGGTGGGCTGCTGCCACCAGCCGGGCGATGCCTGCGGTGAGCACATCTTTGTCCAGCGGGTCCGTCATGTTGAAGTCCAGCCGCGCGTAATCCGGCGTGATGGAGCAGCCGTTTACCAACTGCGGCACCAGATGGCACAGCAGGTGGGTGGTGGTGTGAAACCGCATCAGCCGATGCCGCCGAGCCCAGTCGATGCGGGCCGTGACCACGTCACCCACCTTGAGGTTCAATCCGCTGTTTTGCTCTGGATTCAATAGCGAACTCATGATATCTGGCAAGGACAAGTGGCATATTTCGCCATTGAAAGTGCCGTCTTCGTGCTTTCCCTTGCGGGTGTCGATGATGGGCAGCTCGGTGCCGTCCGCCAGCACCAGCACCCCCGTGTCACCGGCCTGCCCACCACCCAGCGGGTAGAACACTGTGCGATCCAGCACGATGCCCTGCGGCGTGATGGCCGTGACCGTGGCGGTGCATTCGGTCAGGTAGGCGTCTTGGCGGAAGAGGTCTTGGGTCATGCGGGTGAATAATACTGGCATGCCCTCCATCCTCCTGGCCACCCTCAACGCCAAGTACATCCATGCCTCGCTGGGGCTGCGTTACCTGCTGGCCAACATGGGCGATTTGAGGGCGCACACCGTCCTTCAAGAGTTCACGATTGCCCGCAAGCCGCAGGACGTGGTGGATGTGTTGCTGGGGACGCTGGGTGAGCCACTGGCGGGCAGCGTTCAGGTGATTGGCTTCGGGGTCTACATCTGGAACGTGACCCAGACCTGCGAGGTAGTGCGTTTGCTGAAGAGGAAGCGCCCCGGTCTCAAAATCATTCTGGGCGGCCCCGAGGTCAGCCATGAAGTGGATCAGCAGGAGATCGTGCGCCTGGCCGACTTTGTGATCACCGGCTGGGGCGATGTGAGCTTTCCCAAATTGTGTCGTGCCTTGCTGCACGGCCCCAAGCCGCTGATGAAAGTCATTGCGGGTGAGCAACCGCCGCTGGATCAGATTGCGCTGCCCTATTCGGAATATTCCGATGCTGATCTGGCACACCGCCTGTTGTACGTAGAGGCGTCGCGGGGCTGCCCGTTCAAGTGCGAGTTTTGCCTGAGTTCGCTGGACAAAACCGCCTGGGCGTTCGATCTGGAGGCCTTTCTGGCCGAGCTGGACACGCTGTACCAGCGCGGCGCGCGCAACTTCAAGTTTGTGGACCGCACGTTCAATTTGAAGATTGATGCGTCAGTGCGGATTCTTCAGTTCTTTCTGAGTCGAATGTCTAACGATCTCTTTGTTCATTTTGAAGTCATTCCCGACCACTTGCCGGAACGACTCAAAGAGATGACCGCGGCGTTCCCGCCTGGCGTGTTGCAGTTCGAGGTCGGCATTCAAACCTTCAACGTGGATGTTCAACAGCGCATCTCACGCAAGCAGGACAACGACAAGACCGAGGCCAATCTGGCATGGCTGGTGAACGAATCCAACGCGCACCTGCACACCGATTTGATCTTTGGCTTGCCTGGTGAAACGCTGGCCAGTTTTGCCGCCGGTTTTGACCGTCTTCATGCGCTCAAGCCTCACGAAATTCAGCTCGGCATCCTCAAGCGCTTGCGTGGCACGCCCATCGCCCGGCACACGGATGAGTACGGCATGGTCTATGACGACTTGCCCCCCTACACCGTCCGGCAAACCGGCGTGGTCAGCGCGCACGATATGCAGCGCTTTGCCAGGCTGGCGCGCTATTGGGATCTGGTGGCCAACTCCGGGCGTTTCACGCAGACCCTGGCGCTGCTCTTGCAAGGGCCCTCTGCGTTTGCCGCCTTTCTGGATTTCGCAGATGAGCTTTGGCAGTCCACAGGTCAAACCAACCGGCTGACCCCCGAGGACCTGGTGGATTCGCTGCACCGGCATCTCACCGTGCGTCGCCACATGCCTGGCGCCTTGGTCCGACAGGCTCTGCTGGCCGACTACGTGGCCAGTGGTGCGCGCGCCAACCCCAAGGCCCTGCAAGGCTTGTTGCCCCGAATCGCCCCCCATGCCCCGAAGGCGGGCGCGCTGACCTCACGCCAGAACCGGCATACCGATGCCATTGCAGCCCCCACAGCGGCAATGTCAGAATGAAGGCATGACTTCCTCACCCCAAACCGTCTCCAGATTCTGGGCTGACCTGAGCACGCGGGATTTTGCGCAACTGGATCTGGCCCGCACCATCGCCGTGTTGCCCGTCGCCGCGATTGAGCAACACGGCCCGCACCTGCCGGTGAGCGTGGACACCGTGCTGGTGAATGGCGTGGTGTCTGCCTGTTTGCCCCATCTTCCCGGTGATTTGAGCGTGTTGTTTTTGCCCACCCAGGCGGTCGGCTTCAGCCCCGAGCATGACCGTTTCCCCGGCACGCTTACTCTCAAAAGCAGCACAGTGATTCAGTTGTGGACGGACATTGGTGAATCGGTGGCAGCGGCGGGCATCAAGAAGCTGGTACTCTTCAATTCACATGGCGGTCAGGTTAGCGTGATGGACATCGTGGCCCGAGATTTGCGCGCACGTCTCGACATGCTGGTGTACAGCGTGAGCTGGTTCAACCTGCCGTTGATCGATGAACAGGGCCAGGATTTGAACGCCCGGTTCAGTGCGGAAGAACATCGCTTTGGCATTCACGCGGGCGAGGTGGAGACCTCCATGATGCTGGCGCTGGTCCCGTCCCACGTGAATATGGCGCAGGCGCAAAACTTTGCGTCTACTTCGCAGGACCGCGCCGCCCACTATTCAATTCTGGGCAATGGCAAGAGCGCCAAACTCGGCTGGCAGATTCAGGACTACAACCCGTCAGGCGCGGTGGGCAATGCAGCCATAGCCACGGCAGACAAGGGGCAGGCGCTGGTTGGGGCGGCGGGGCGCAGTCTGGCTGCCCTGCTGGTGGAATTGGATCAATTGCCTTTGAGTACGTTGGTGTCCCGGCCGGCTTGAGTTGGGCCTGATGCACCAAACTGGCACAGCCATTGCTTGTCAGTTGGGGTATGCCCAATGCAATGACCCAATCCCCCACGCATCCCTCTAGGGTGGCGGGCCATGTGGGTCAGGACCAATTGGCCTTGCTGCTGGAATCAACGGGTGAAGGCATTTTTGGCATTGACCTGAAAGGGCAGTGCACCTTTATCAACCGCGCCGGCGCCCGCATGTTGGGCTACGAGCCGCCGAGATGTGCTGGGGCGCAACATGCATGAGCTCACCCACCATTCCCATGCCGACGGCAGCGCAGTATCCCGGCGCACGCTTGCCCGATCTTCAATGCCTTTCGCCAGGGACTGCCCTGCCGCATTGACATCGGAGGTGTTCTGGCGCCGGGATCAGCCATAGTTTCTCTGTGGAGTACTCCAGCTACCCCATGATGGATGGCGTCCGAGGTGCGGGGTGCGGTGGTGACGTTTGTTGACATCACCGAGCGCAAGCGGGCGGCGGACGCCCTGCAACGGGCCAAGAGCGAGCTTGAGAATGCGGGTGCGTGAGCGCACGCAGGCCCTCTCGGTAGCGCTGGGGCAGTTGCGTGAACTTTCCGCCTATTCGGAGAACGGTGCGGGAGGACGAGCGCACCCGCATTGCCCGCGAGGTGCACGACGAGCTGGGCAGCCTGCTGGTGGCCCTGAAGATGGACGTGAACTGGATGGACAAGCGCCTGAGCGAACAGCAGCAGCGCGCCCCGGCCGAGGCCGACGCCATGCGCGAGCGCCTGCGCAGCAAATGCCAGAACATGAGTCGGCTTGATTGAACGTGCGGTGGACAACGTGGGGCGCATCATCACCGACCTGCGTCCCAGCATCCTGGACCACCAGGGCTTGTGGGCTGCGCTGGAGTGGCAGGCGCACGACTTTGCACAGTCTGCCGAGCTGACACTGGATTGGTGCATGACCGGGACGGAAGCCGTGGAGTTGCCCGAGCCCATGGCCATGGCGGTGTTTCGCATTTTTCAGGAAATGCTCAGCAACGTGGGGCGCCATGCGCACGCCAGCGCCATTTCCATCCGCATTGACGCCAGTGAACCGGGTCTTGTCATCAGCGTGAAAGACAACGGTTGTGGTGCACCTGCCCAGTCCTTCACGGCACCGGATGCCTATGGGGTGATGGGCATGCGTGAGCGGGCCCTGCATTTTGGTGGAAATCTTGAAATCAGCAGTGAAATAGGCCTGGGGTCCCTGCTGCGTCTCAATATTCCGCTCTCAAAGTCATAGCGAATGGCGTCATGCAAACTGTGCAATCCATGATCAAGGTCCTGATTGGTGACGACCACCGCATCGTGCGCGAAGGCCTCAAGCAGGTGCTGGCCGATGCACCTGATTTGTACGTGCTGGCCGAAGCCCAAAGCGGCCCGGAGGTGCTGGAACGTGTGCGCGCCCTGGGCGGTGCCGCCGGGCTGGACCTGGTGCTGCTGGACATTGCCATGCCCGGCCAGCGATGGCCTGGAGGTGCTGCAGACCCTGCGCCGCGAATACCCGGCGCTGCCGGTGCTGATGCTCAGCACCTACCCGGAAAAACAATACGCCGTGCGCTGCATCAAGCTGGGCGCGGCCGGCTACCTGAACAAGAGCGCCGACCCGGACGACATGGTGGCCGCCGTACGCAAGGTGGCGGCGCGGCGGGCATGTATGTGACCGCTGCCACGGCCGAGGCGCTGGCAGCGGCCGTGGTGCGTGCATCGCGCAAGCCGGGTGCGGGGTGCGGCGGGTGGATGCGCTGTCGCACCGGGAGTACCAGGTGTTCCGCCTGCTGACGGCCGGCCAGACCGTGAGCGAAATTGGTGCACAGCTGAAACTGGCCTCCAACACCGTCAGCACCTACCGCGCCCGCATCCTGGAAAAAACCGGTGCCAAGAACGACGTGGAGCTGGCCCTGTATGCAGAACGGCACAGCCGAACCGGCTCATCGACCTGATACCGGGCTGGATTTGTAGGGCTGGCCCTACAGGTCGTCATCGTTGCCACTGCGAATTGCTGACAAAGCTCGAGCAACGGCGCCGATTCAGCGCAATTGGCCCGCCTTTGCGTAGCAGAAGCATCCAACTCTTCAAGGTGATGCCATGTCTGAATTCTTCTCTCCCTACGATGCCGACCGCCCCCTGATGCTCAAGTGCAGCTGTGGCCGCGACCACACGGTGGCAGACCACGCCAAGAACATCGCAGCCAGCAGCGCCACCGCAGAGTTGAAGCGCCGCAGCCTGACCAGTGAATTCGAGGCCTACAGCAACGAATTCATTGAAGCCACGCTGGTCAAGGCCATCTTTCCGCAAGACGCCGTGCGCCGCCGCTTTCTGCGCGCCGTGGGCAAGGGCACCGCCATGGCGGCCATTGCCAGCGTGCTGCCCGTGGCCAGCATGCAGGCCATGGCGCAGGACAAAAAGCGCACTGGAAAAAACCAACCTCAAGATCGGTTTCATTCCCATCACCTGCGCCACGCCGCTGATCATGGCGCACCCCCTGGGCTTCTACCAAACAGCAGGGCCTCAATGTGGAGGTGACCAAGACCGCAGGCTGGGCGCTGATCCGCGACAAGATGATCAACAAGGAATACGACGCCACGCACTTCCTGTCGCCCATGCCGCTGGCGATCTCCATGGGCCTGGGCTCCAACGCCACGCCCATGAATGTGGCCACCATCCAGAACATCAACGGCCAGGCCATCACCATGGCCCTGAAGCACAAGGACAACCGCGACCCCAAGAACTGGAAGGGCTTCAAGTTCGCCATTCCGTTTGAGTATCAGCATGCACAACTTCCTGCTGCGCTACTACCTGGCCGAAGCAGGCCTGAACCCCGACACCGACGTGCAAATGCGCGTGGTGCCCCCGGCGGAGATGGTGGCCAACCTGCGGGCCGGCAACATCGACGGCTTCCTCGGCCCCGATCCGTTCAACCAGCGCGCGGTGTTTGAAGAAGTCGGCTTCATCCACATGCTGACCAAAGACCTGTGGAACGGCCACCCCTGCTGCGCCTTTGGCACCAGCACCGAGTTCATCCAGAAGAACCCCAACACCTTTGCCGCCCTGTACCGCGCCGTGCTCACCGCCGCGGCCATGGCGCGCGACCCCGAAAACCGCGAACTGATCGCCAAGGTGATTGCGCCCAGCGCATACCTGAACCAGCCCGAAGCCGTGATGGCCCAGGTGCTGACCGGCAAATTTGCCGATGGTCTGGGCAACATCAAAAACGTGCCCGACCGCGCCGACTTTGACCCCATGCCCTGGCAGAGCATGGCGGTGTGGATGCTCACGCAGATGCAGCGCTGGGGCTACGTCAAGGGCGACGTCAACTACAAGCAGATCGCCGAAAAAGTGTTCCTGCTGACCGACGCCAAGAAGCACATGAAGGCACTGGACCAAAAGGTGCCCGATGGCGCCTACCCCAAGTTCAAGATCATGGGCAAGGAGTTCGACGCCGACAAGGCCGCCGCCTACGCCAAGAGCTTTGCCATCAGCAAGGCGGCCTGAGTGAGCCCCCACGTGCGGCCGGGCGGGCCAATGCCATGAACGCCTGGCGTTCCCTCAACTTCCGCGCGGGCCTGCTCTCGGTGCTGATCCTGCTGCTGGTGCTGGGCATCTGGTACGCGCGCCACGGGCTCCACGGCGGCCGCCACCAGTTCCGCGGCATGACGGCCGAGCAGATCGAGTACGCCAAGATGATGGGCAAAGACCCTGGCAGCGCCAAGGCGTCGGGCTTTCCCACGCTGGGGCAAATGGGCACGACGGTGTGGGCGCACCTGTCCAACCCGTTCTATGACAACGGCCCCAACGACAAGGGCATTGCCATCCAGTTGGCGCACTCGCTGGGGCGGGTCGCCCTGGGCTTTGGCCTGGCCATGCTGGTGGCCATTCCGCTGGGCTTTGTGATCGGCATGTCGCCGCTGCTGCGCAAGGCGTTTGACCCGTTCATCCAGGTGCTCAAACCCATCAGCCCGCTGGCCTGGATGCCGCTGGCGCTCTACACCATCAAGGACTCGTCCATCAGCGGCATCTTTGTGATCTTCATCTGCTCGGTCTGGCCCATGCTGGTCAACACCGCCTTTGGCGTGGCCTCGGTCAAGCGCGAGTGGCTCAACGTGGCCAGCACGCTGGAAGTCAGCCCCTTGCGCAAGGCCTTTCAGGTGATCCTGCCGGCGGCCGCGCCCACCATTCTGACCGGCATGCGCATCAGCATGGGCATTGCCTGGCTGGTGATCGTGGCGGCCGAAATGCTGGTGGGTGGCACCGGCATTGGCTACTTTGTGTGGAACGAGTGGAACAACCTGTCGCTGACCAATGTGATCTTTGCCATCGTGGTGATTGGCGTGGTCGGCATGCTGCTGGACCTGGCCTTTGGCGCAGCTGCAAAAGGCGGTGACCTATGTGGAGTGAGTGCCAGTGCGGGGCCACGCCTGCGATGCGCCCACAGTCCTACAATCGAAAGGCTCTTCCATGAATGGTTTCTCAAAATTGAAAACCTGCAAGACCTTGTCGCCGGCAAGCCGGTGTTTGCCGACGTGTCCTTCACGCTGGAGCGGGCGAGTTCGTCTGCATCATTGGCCACTCGGGCTGCGGCAAGACCACCGTGCTGAACGTGCTGGCCGGGCTGGACACGGCCACCGGTGGCTATGTCTTCATGGACGGCCGCGAGGTCGCCGGCCCCAGCCTGGAGCGCGGTGTGGTGTTCCAAAGCCATGCGCTGATGCCCTGGCTCACCGTGCGCCAAAACATTGCGTTTGCCGTGGTGTCGCGCTGGCCCGACTGGTCGCGCGCCCAGGTCAATGCGCAGGTGGAAAAGTTTGTCGCCATGGTGGGCCTGACCGCCGCCATCGACAAAAAGCCCAGCCAGCTGTCCGGCGGCATGAAGCAGCGCGTGGGCATTGCGCGGGCCTTTTCCATCAGCCCCAAGATGCTGCTGCTGGACGAGCCCTTTGGCGCGCTGGATGCCCTGACCCGCGGCACCATTCAGGACGAGCTGATGGGCATCGTGCGCGAGACCCAGCAAACCGTGTTCATGATCACCCACGACGTGGACGAAGCCATTCTGCTGGCCGACCGCATCCTGCTGATGAGCAATGGTCACGCCGAGACCGACACCGGCTACAAGCCCGGCGGCATTGCCGAGGTGGTGGTGAACCCGCTGCCGCGCAGCCGCAACCGCGCCGAGCCTGCACCACCTGGACGGCTACTACGACCTGCGCAACCACATCGTCGATTTCTTGGTGCTGCGAGCCAAGGCGCACTAACCATGCGGCAATTTGATTAAACCCCTTATCTATTCACCTCAACCAAAAACGGAGTCCACATGAACCGCATGGACATCACCGAAAAAATCATCACCGTCAAAGTTTCCAAAGGCATCACACTGGGACGACGTGGCCAAAAAAGTCGGCCTGAGCAAAGAGTGGGTCACCGCCGGCTTGCCTGGGCCAGATGACGCTGGACGACAAGCAAGCCAAGATCGTTGGCAAGATTTTTGGCCTGACCGCCGAAGAACAAAAGTGGCTGCAAGTCGTGCCCTACAAGGGCTCGTTGCCCACCGCCGTGCCCACCGACCCGCTGATCTACCGCTGGTATGAAATCGTCAACGTGTATGGCACCACCATCAAGGAACTGATCCACGAAGAGTTTGGCGACGGCATCATGAGCGCCATCGACTTCAGCATGGACATCGTGCGCCAGCCCGACCCCAAGGGTGACCGCGTCAACGTGGTGCTGTCGGGCAAGTTCCTGCCCTACAAGCAGTACTGAACGCCCATGGACAGTCAAACCACCTCTGCCGCCTTTCACGGCAGAGACGGCCGCGCAAAAAGTGCGCATGGCCGAAGATGCCTGGAACTCGCGCGACCCCGCGCGCGTGGTGCTGGTCTACACCCCCGATACGCGCTGGCGCAACCGGGTGGAGTTCCCGGTGGGGCGCGACCAGGTGCAACAACTGCTTGAGCGCAAGTGGGCCAAAGAGCTGGACTACCGCCTGATCAAGGAGCTGTGGGCGTTTACCGGCAACCGCATTGCCGTGCGGTTTGCCTACGAGTCGCATGACGATTCTGGTCAGTGGTACCGCTCCTATGGCAACGAGAACTGGGAGTTCAATGAACAAGGCTTCATGATGCGGCGTTTCGCCAGCATCAATGACCTGCCGATCAAGGAGACGGAGCGCAAATTCTTCTGGCCGTTGGGAAGACGGCCTGATGACCATGCGAGTCTGAGTGAATTGGAGCTTTGAGAGAGGGGTGAGGGATGAACATCCCCGCTTAGCCTCAGGTGTTTGAGCCTGGTGTAAAACCGGGCGGCTTCATAATTGAGGCTCCAACACCTGAGCCTCCACCTAGCCCCGCATGGCAGATCCAGTTCGTTCAATTTCACCATCCCGCAGCGAAGTCAACCGCGGCTTGCCAAGCCTAAGCAGGGCGAGGCCAAAACAGAGTCACATAAAAATACTGTGCGTTGTTCTTGCCATGAGCACCTTGCTCGCTCATGCTGAGGCAGGTGTGAATGAGAGCCTTCTCGGGCTGTCAGCCCAGGCCTTGAAGGAGACGCTGCCGAGTGCAACGAAAGTTTTGAAACCTTCCTGGGGACCCCATGGCGTGAGAGGCTTGTATGCCCTCAATGGCACGACGATTGACGGCATGGATTTCGAATCCACTTTTTATTTCAAAAGCAATCGCGTTGAGCGCATTGAGCAAAAGCGCGTACCGCAGGATTCGCAGTGTCAGGCAGACTACAAACTCTTGATTTCCAGCCTGGATCTCCAATATGGAAAAACGCAGCAGGGCACGGGGATCTCTAAGAACGGTGAACCTGAACTGTCTGTCGCGTGGACCTCAGGCACCTTCAAGGTGATGGCGTACAAGCTGTCGACCGAGAATCGGTGCGAGCTTTTGGTCGCCTTCGAACCCTTTCAGGACAAAGACGCGTCAGAGCTTTGAGGGTGAATCCGATCAACGGTGGGGCGCATATGCACCCCTATGGTGCTCAATAAAGAGGTGACAAACCCGGCAACAGATAAGTGTCTGCTGCACTGTCGAATGAGTGGATCTTCACTGGATTGCCAGACCTTGCCTATCCCCCATTCGGGTAACAGCCAGGCAGACTATGGTGTAAGGGTTTTGAACAGAATCCTGTTGGATTGAGATTCCCAGATGCTCTGCCAGCCCGACGCAGCGCCGTCTTCAATGCAGCGTCAATGGCAACGATGTCGTCTTAACGCGCACCACCGCGGCTCGCACTTCGTAGGGCGCGGGTGTGCCGCCGCACAGGTCAGCCACGATGGCTTTGGCCTGGCGTGCGATGGGTTCAATGAAGCGGCTGGTCTGGCCGTTGATGGCGATGCAGTCGCCCAATGCGTGAATGTGGGCATCGCTGGTGCTCAGCGTTTGCGGGTCAACAGCGATGCCGTTGTTCCAGGCCAAGCCAGCGCCTTGCGCCAAACGGCCCGGGGTTTGCAGGCCGGTCGCGGCAATCACCTGGTCCGCTGCAAATCGCTGACCGCAGGCGGTCGTCACCCGCAGGCGCACGCCCGTGGGAGTGGGCAGTTTCTCGATTTTGGTGACGTTGACGTTGCCAACAAACTGCAGGGGCAAGTCACGCCAGGCTTTCAGCAGGGGCGTTGCCGCTTCTGTCGCGGGCCAGCGCGCCAAGGGGCCGGACTGGATGTCCAGCAAGGTGATGCGGTGTCCGCCCAAGGCCAAGTCGTTGGCCAGCTCGCTGCCCACCAGGCCGGAACCCAGGATGACAATGTCTTTGGGCCCCGTCACTTTGACGTCACCCAGCGCAGCCTGCAGCCGAAGGTAGCTGCCCAGATGGTTGATGCGCCAGCACAGGGACGTGGGCAAATGGGGTGGTAGCGCCGACTGCGCTCCTTGCGCCAGCACCAGTTCGTCATAGCGCAGGGTGCCGCGCGTGGTGCGCAGCTGCCGGGTGTCGCGGCAAATCCGGATGGCATGGGTGTGGGCCATCAGCGTCACATTCAAGCGGCGCGCGGCGTCTGTACCGCACTCCTTGATCAGTTTGTCGGCGGTCAACTGTCGCGCCATGGCGATGGACAACAGCGGTTTGTCATACACATCGCCCGCGCAGGCGGTGACCAGGGTGATGGGCCGCGTGGCGTCTACGGTGCGCAGCTGCTCTGCCACTTGCCAGCCCGCCCGGCCCGCACCGACGATGACCACACCGGGCTGTTGCCGGCTGCGTGATGAGCGCTTGTTGCCGTGTCGCGCGGCGTGTGTCTGAGTGTCCTTCAGCGCATCCAGGCTGATGGGGGAGTAGGGTTCAAAGTCGGCCTTGGTCACGCCGCACAGCGGGCAGGCCCATTCGTCGGGGATGTCCTCAAACCGCGTACCCGCGGCCAGCCCGCCATCGGGGTCGCCCACCGCTTCGTCGTAGATGTAGCCGCAGGCGTGGCAGATGTACTGGTCCCACTGGCGGACAGACGCACTCATGCGGGCATTTCCTCGGCGCTCAGACGGGCGATTTCCTTGCGCAGGTGTTTGATGGCCGGCGTGACGATGGCCACAAAGTGGGATTCCCGCACGCGGCGTTGCACGTCTGAAGTCATCAGGTAACCCCTGGCGCCCTGGTGCATCAGGGCCGACTGGGCCGCGCGCAGGCACAATTCGGCGCCGTGGGCCCGGGCATCCAGCACATCAATGAAGAAGTCGGTGGATGGGTCAAACGGCGTTTTGGCCAGGGTCTGCACCCGCGCCACCAGATCATCGAGTTCGGCTTGCAGGGCGTCGGGGCGGTCTTCCAGAAATTCGTTGACGTGGCCCAGTTGGCTTTCCACGGCCCACATCGAATCGATCGCGCCCTGGGTGATGCCCACGGCCATGCCGCATTGAAGCATCACAAAGGCACCGCGAATGCGGGCAATCGTGGGCTTGGCTGGGTCCGCCATGATCTCGTTGGCGCCGATGAAGTAGTCCTTCAGCCGCAGGGCGTAGGTGCCTGTGCCTTCCATGGCTGAGAAGCTGGGGCATTCGCGCAGTTCAACACCGGGTGCGTCACACCGCAGCAGAAACATGACCTCTTTGCTGCTGCCGCCGTCTTCGTTTTGAATGGCAGCAATCGCACCGCAGTATTGTTCGGGCCCCAGGTTGCTGACCCAGGGCAGGTTGCCATTCACGTGGTAACCGCCTTCAACGGCGGTGGCTTTGAGCAACAGGCTTTCTATCTGCGCATAAGTTTTCATGGGGTTGGAAAGTGCGGTGCCGCCCAGGCCTTGGCCCGCAATGTGCCGCGACAGCACCTCACCCATCAAGACCGGGTTGCCAGACTGCTGCAGGTACAAGCCGCACACCGCCTGGCACCACATCATGAAGCCGGTGGCGCCACACACTTTTGAAACCTCGGCCATCGCCTGAATGGACAAAAAGAAATCACCGGGGCCGTGAGCACTGTCCAGGTGGGCACTCATGCCGCCCATTGCCGCCAGTTGCTGGAGGATGCTTTTCGGGTAGAGCCCATCTCTGTCAATGGCGGCCACCTGGTCGCTCAGATCGCTCTGGGCCAGTGCACGCACCGCACTGAGCAATGTGGCACTGTCTGGCGGAGCCAATGTGACTTCGCGTGGCAAATCAACAGGGTTCATGGTGGCTCCGGCCTGGGGTGTCTAACGGTGGGTCAGTCGGCCAGCGCAATGTCAAACGCAATTGGATTGCGCATGCTGTTGGCCACGGGCGAATAGAAATTGGCGTGTTGCACGATCTCATCCAGCACCTCACGGGGCGCATCGCCCTCAAGGTGCACCTTCACCCGGATGGCCTGGAATCCCATCTCGGGCGCGGTCTTTTGCAAAGCGCCACCAGCGCCCCAGGCGGCCGGGTTGCCAATGTCGCCCTCCATGTGGATTTCAATCTTGCTTAGCTTCACCTGTTTCCAGGTGGCCACCGCAGTGATGCCCACGGCCAGGCAACCGCCCAGACCCGACAGCACGATTTCACCCGGAGCCGGGGCAGTGTCTTCGCCAAACAGGTGCAGCGGCTCGTCCACAACCACCGGCGCGTGGTTGCCCACGTAGCTCAGTGACCGGTACTGGCCTTCCATCACGGTGCGGACCTTGTTGGTGCCGCGCGAGGCCGGGTTGTTGCGGCCTTTGTCGGCAAAGGCCATCAGGCCCTCTCGATCAATGGGGCGCAGCGTGGTTTTGATGGTGGTGACAGGGGCGGCAGGTTCGAGCAGATCGGTGGCAGACATGGAATGTTTCCTGGTTTTGGGTGAGCGTGGGGCGGAAGGTGTGTGACGGTGGTATTTATGCCGCTAGCGCCAGTGCAGGTTTCTTGCTGGACTTGACAACAGGCAGGCCGCTTTCAATCGGCAGCGACTCAATGCGCGACCATTCATTCCAGGAGCCAAAGTACATGCGCACGTCGGTGAAGCCAGCCTGTTTCAAAGCCAAAAAGGTGTTGGACGCACGGGCACCTTTGAAGCAGTACAGGTAGACCGTGTCGCCCGCGGCAATGCCGGCCGTGGCGCATTCCGCGCGCACTTCATCGGGGGTTTTGAACACCGGGCCTTGCGCTGATGGTTTCATGAAGCGGTACCACTCCACCCACTTGGCGCCGGGCAGGCGGCCCTTGCGGGGTGCAAAGTCTTTGCCGTAAGGGCTGGAGCTGTCGCCAATCCACTCATCCACATCGCGCACGTCCAGCAACACGGTGTCGGTGCCCAGGGCGGCGGCCACGTCCTCTTTGGTGAGCATCACATCCGCCATCAGCAAGTCAGTGGGGAAGGTGGCGGGCACAGGTGTCACTGCGTCAGTCGATACAGGCATGCCCGCGGCTTTCCAGGCCGAGAAGCCGCCATTGAGCACCTTCACCTTCGGGTACCCCAGCCAGGTCAGCAGGTAGTAGCCACGGCACGACTGGCCATAGCCGCTGTTCATGGCGTCTTCGTAGAACACCGCAGTTTCCTGGCCCGACAGGCCAATCGCACCCAGGTGTGCGGCAAAGGTGCTTTTGAGTTCTTTCAGGCCCTCAGGCGTTGAGGTGGCCAGGTAGGTGAAGGTTTCGCGCAGATTCACAGCGCCGGGGATGTGCCCGGCTGCATAGGTGTCGGCATCGCGGGTGTCAATGATCACCACGGGCCCGCTGCTTTGCAGGGCCGTGAGTTGCTCGGGTGAAATCAGAACGGCAGTGTCAAGTGAAGTGCTCATGGAATCCTCTGAACGGGTTGATGGTGGATGGCTGTCCAGACATTGCAATGCCTGTGCCATGTTGCCTTTTCCGCTGAGATTTACAAATAAAAGGCCTGAAGTCCCCGTTGATATTGGATTTTCAGCTATCAAAATAGAAGCGAAAGGAATCGGCCTACGACCCGCTTGATGGGTCCAACCTTTCACAATGTCGCCACTTTGTCGACATTGTGAAAGTGTGGTCGGGCCGGTTATGACCCTCGCTGAAGCCAGTCTGTATGTACGCTAGCGAACAGACCGAACAAAGGGTGGCGGCCTACGATCTGCGCATGCGCCGGTGTTCCGGCCTCTCCACCAGAAAGTTCTTTAATTTATGAACATGACTTACGAAACGCGCCCCCTGTTTGGTGACCTGATGGCCCAGCCGGGGCAGCAGCCGCAACAGCAACAAAACCTGCAGCACCTCCCGACGGGCAGCCTGCTGCTGCGTGTGGGCTTCGAGATGGAGTACCACTGCCCGGCCCCAACCCCGATGATTCTGGCGTTGAACATTCACCACTCGCGCGCTGCGGATTTGGTGCAACCGGATCTGCTGGTGACTGACCCCAAAGTGCCGGTGACGGCGTATCACGACATGTTTGGCAACTGGTGCAGCCGCATCGTGGCACCGGCCGGGCGTTTTGTGCTCAGCGCCGACGCGCTGGTGGCGGACAACGGGCAGGTCGATGATTACGCGCCCTGGGCGCAGCAAGTCCCGGTTCAGGACCTGCCGGAATCCACGCTGGTGTACCTGCTGGGCAGCCGCTATTGCGAGACGGACCAGCTTTCCGAAACCGCGTGGCAGCTGTTTGGTGCGGGTCCGTCCGGATGGGCGCGTGTGCAGGCGATTTGCGACTTTGTTCACCAGCGCATCCAGTTTGGCTATCACCACGCAAGGCGCACCCGCACTGCCTGGGAGGCCTTCAACGAAGGGCAGGGGGTGTGCCGCGACTACGCCCACCTGGCCATTGCGTTTTGCCGCTGCATGAACATTCCGGCACGATACTGCACGGGATACCTGGGCGACATCCGCATTCCGCCCATCCCGGGGCCGATGGACTTTGCCGGCTGGTTTGAAGTGTTTCTGGGCGACCGCTGGTACACCTTTGATGCCCGCAACAACACGCCGCGCATTGGCCGGGTTTTGATGGCGCGCGGACGCGACGCCTGTGACGTGGCGCTGGCCAGCACGTTCGGCGTCAACACGCTGATGCGCTTCAACGTGTGGGCTGACGAAGTGGTTCCGTCAATGGCTTGAGGGAGACAGCGCGGCCGCGAGGGACTGGGTCAGCTGGTCTTGCAATGTGTGCCAGGGCGGGCCGCCCGCCATGACAAAGCGCTGGTTCACTTCCAACTCGATCCCCAGGTAGGAGTCGTCGGGAAACCGCTTGCGCAGCAAGGACGTCAGGCCGTCCTCACGCCCCTGGTAGGGGTAGTTCCGGCGCAGTCGCAAATTTGGCGCGCGCATGGAAAAGTCCTTCAGCCAGGTGGCGGCAAACGCCTTTTCACCAGCGCGGCGCGGGTCATACAGCCAGGCCACGTCAGCCAGCCGGGTGACGCCATCAAGCGCTGGGGTAAAGCTGTGCGATGCGACGTGAATCACGCGGTAGCCCGCGCCCACCAGGGTGGCGATCTCACCCTCCACCTTGTCACGGTGGGGTCGGTAGTGGCCCTGGAGGATGTCCTGCCTTTGTTCGCTGGGCAAACCCATTGTGAACTCCGAGAACAGTTGGCGGTGGCCGATGGACCGGTTGAGTTCCACCAGCAGGCGCGTTGTTGTAGCCGCATGAAGTGCAACTCCCAGAGTGCGGGCCATGTGCTGTCCCAGTTCAAGGGCGCCGGGGTCCCAGCCGCGGTGGCTGTCCAGCACGCCCTGTTGTCCGTCAAAAAGACCGGCATAGGCCGGGGGCACCTCACGCCCGCCATGTTCACACGTGAGAAAGAGGAGGTTCTTGCGTGCAACCGTCAAATCGTTTCCCCATCAGGGTTTACCATCAAGGTTGCTGGCCCATCCCATTTCATTGCACTGTTTTTAATGTTTGACAATCTCGTTCCCTTTATCCTGCATTGGGCCATCACGGCCGCATCCTTGTGGTTGACCAGCCTGCTCTTCAAGGGCGTCAAGTTTGCTGATACCTCATCCCTGATTGTGTCGGCCTTGCTGCTGGGCTTTGCCAACGCCATTGTGAAGCCGCTTTTGATTGTGTTGACCCTTCCTCTCACGTTTCTGACGTTTGGACTGTTTCTGCTGGTGATCAACGCCCTCATGATTCTGGGGGTCTCGGCGCTGGTCAAAGGTTTTCGGGTGTCGGGCTTCTGGACGGCGTTTTTTGCCAGCATCGTCATCACGATTTTCAGTTTCGTCCTCGGGTCCTTCGTGCTCACTGGGACGCCATCACAAACCATTCAAATGCCCCACAGCGGTATCTGGCTTTAGGGCTTTATTCAGGGCTTGATTTTGCGAAGGCGGTAGGCAAATTGCCGCACGGTCAGCCCCAGGGCTTGGGCTGCGCGGGACTGGTTGCCATGGTGTTGCGCCAGGGTGTGCTCCAGCTCAACCCGCGTGTGAGAGTGGGCTGGCAGGTAATCCCTGACCAGGGGCGCCAGGGAGTTGGCGACGGCGATTGTCCCAGCGAACGGGGGGCAGGCATGAGACGCTGGCGCGCTGTCGGTTTTGCGGGGTAAAAAGCGCTCCAGCTCGACAGCGGAGACTGAGGTGTTTTCAGTCAGCAAAACCAGGCGCTCAATCACGTTGCCCAATTCGCGAATGTTGCCGGGCCAGGGGTAGTCCTCCAGCCTGGCCAGGGCTTCTGCCGACAGGTGAACGTTGCGCTGGTTGGCCTGATTGGTGCGATTCACAAAGTGGGTGGCCAGGATGCGGATGTCTTCGCGGCGTTCGCGCAGGCTGGGCAGGCGGATGGGGATCACGTTGAGGCGGTAAAACAGGTCACGCCGGAAGGTACCCGCCGCCACATCGGTTTCCAGATCGCGGTGAGTGGCCGCCACCAGCCGCACGTTGACTTTGACCTCCCGTTTGCCACCCAGCCGCACAATGGTGCCTTCCTGCAGGGTACGCAACAGCTTGGCCTGCATGGCCAGCGGCATGTCGCCAATCTCATCCAGAAAAATCGTGCCTTGGTCCGCCTGTTCAAACCAGCCCACCCGGGCGGTGGCAGCCCCGGTGAAAGCGCCGCGCTCATAGCCAAACAGCTCGGATTCCATCAGGGTGTCGGGAATGGCCGCGCAGTTGACCTTGATGAACGGGGCGTCACGCCGCTGGCTGGACAGGTGCAGTGCGCGGGCAAAAAGCTCTTTGCCGGTTCCGGATTCGCCCAGCAGCAGCACGCTGGCCTGTGCCTGCGACACGCGCTCCAACTCGCCCAAAGCTTTCAACAGCGCAGACGAGTTTCCGATGATGCCGTAGCGCACGGCGGCGGCATCCAGCGCTTGGGCCAACAGGGCATTGCGTTGTTCCAGTGCACGTGTTTTTTCCTGCATCAGGGTCTGCAATTGCAAAATTTGCCCCGCCAGCGTGGACAGAATTTTGAGCAAGGCCAGGTCATCGTTCAAGTTGCGACGCCGGCTGCGAATGCGATGGCAAGCCAGCACGCCCACGGTGCGGTGGTTGACTTCAATGGGCAAAGCGATGAACGCCACCGTGTCCTGGGGCAACTGGTCACGCGTCACGGCGCGAGCCAGAAACTGGGGCTCGGCATCAATGTCCTGCACCAAAATTGGTTGTCCGGTCGCCAGAACCCTGCCGGTAATACCCTCGCCAAGGGCATACACGCCGCGCGCCATTTCGGCTTGGGTCAGTCCGTAGGCGAAACAAATGCGCGCGGTTGCAGTGTTGTCGGGCTCCGACGGGATCGCTGTGCCGGATGGGTCAGCCAACACCACGCGTCCGCGGTTCAGGCCCAAGAGCTCGGACATCAGGTGCAGCATTTCACGCAGCACCACGCCAGGGGCGAAACTTTGGCCAATCAGGCGCATGACTTCGCGCATCAGCAGCAGCTCTTGCGCACGCCATTGCGGATCGGCATGTGATGGGTCGGTGGAATCGGTCGCGTGCATGGGCATGGGCATGGCAATGTAGCAAGCAATAAGCTGGCCTGATTGAGGTTGCGGCAGCGCACAACAGCATTTCATGACAACACTGTCATCCGGCCGTTGTATTGCCCGGTGTGTAATAAGGGCATGAAAGACCGCATCCTGCTGGTGGAAGATGAACAGCGCATCGCCGATTTTGTATGTGCAGGACTCGCCGAGCGCGGGTTGGAAGTGCACCACTGCAGCGATGGCAATGCCGGATTCGAGCGAGCCAGTGCAGCAGATTTTGACGTGATCCTGATGGATCTGATGCTGCCGGGGCGCGATGGGCTCTCAGTCCTCAAAGGCTTGCGAGACGCGGGCGTGCCAACCCCTGTGATTCTGCTGACTGCCCGCAACGAATTGGGCGACCGAGTGGAGGGGCTGAACCTGGGCGCTGACGACTACCTCGCCAAGCCGTTTTATGTGGAGGAGTTGTTTGCCCGAATTCAGGCGTTACGACGCAGATTTTCGGGTGAGCGGAATCACCTGCTTCAAGTTGGGGAACTCATTCTGGATCGCATGGCGCGCCAGGCGCAGTGCGCGGGACGCACTATTGAGCTGACCACCCGTGAATTCGCGCTGTTGGAATATTTGATGCGCTCGGCCGGTCAGGTTTTCGCCCGCAGCCAGATTCTGGAGCATGTGTGGGGTTATGACTTTGACCCCAGCACCAACGTCGTGGACGTGTGCATCAAGCGCATACGCAGCAAGATTGCAGACCTTGGCGCGGATGCCATCGTGTCGCCCATTGAAGCCGTGCGGGGCGCGGGTTACCGGTTTCGCAAGACATGACCCTGTCGTTTCGCACCCGGCTGTTTGTCGTGGCGTCGGCCATTGTGGCGTTTACATTGGCCAGCGTGCTGGCCTTGGGTTGGTCAGGCCTGCTGACGTACCAGACCGAACAACTGGACGAACGCCTTTGTCAGGAAGCGCGTCGCCTGGTCGCGCAGACACTGGACAGCAACAACCTGATTCGCCTGGAAGCGGATGTGCTGGTCAGGCTGCGACTGGCCAATCGTGAACAACTGCTGTTCAGCGTCAAGTGGATGGACGGCGACACCGCGTTTCAATCCACACGCTGGTCACCGGCGATGGAAGCCATGGAAATGGCGTGGGCGCCATCGAAGTTCATGGACAGCAATCCAGGCGGGCCGGACAGGCCGGGCGGTCCGCCCCCAGAGCGGCCAGATGGGCCACCACCGCCCCGCGCAGATGGCTTTGGTCCCCCGCCCCGCCCTCCTTTGGCAGACCGACCGGATCGTGCAATGCGTCCTCCACCCGGTCGCTGTTCGATTGCCAGCTTCAGTTTTGACAATGCGCAATGGCGCGCCGCACGGTTTGAATTGCCACGGCGCCAGAGCGTGCTGGCGGCTGACCTGGCGGTGACTCGGGCTGAACTTCGGGGCGCCATCCAGCAGGCGCTGGTTTTCATGGTGCCACTGGCCCTGGTCTTGACCGCATTGGGTGCCTGGCTGCTTGCAAGCCTGACCATGCGCCCCGTTAACCGTTTGCGGGAGGCCATGCACACTGTGACAAAAACGGCATTGGATCAGCGCCTTGAAAACGGTGGCGAAGATCGCGAGTTCAGGGAGTTGATTGATGCCTACAACGTGATGCTGGAGCGTTTGCAGCTCAGTTTTCAGCAGGCGTCACGCTTCTCGGCCGATGCTGCACACGAACTCAAAACGCCTCTCACCATCTTACGCGGGCGCATCGAACAGGCGATCAAGAAGTCGGATAACCGGGCCATCCAGGCGGACCTGACCCAACTGCTCGATGAAGTGGGACGACTGGCCGCGGTCACGCGAAAACTCTTGTTGCTGTCGCAGGCCGATGCGGGCCACCTGGCGTTGCTTCGGGAGCGAATCGACCTGACTGAGGTGTTGGACGGCCTGATCCAGGATGCACAAATGATGGCGTCTGACCATGCCGTGCACAGCGACATCGAACGAGGCCTGGTGGTGCGGGCCGACAGGACATTGCTCACGCAATTGTTCAATAACCTCATTACCAATGCGTTGCGTTACGGTACGACGACGGGTTCCATTTTGATTCAGGCCAAAGGTATTCCGATGGGCGTTGAGGTTCGGGTTGTGAATGGCACCAAGCCGATTACTGCGTCAGTGCGGCAACGCTTCTTCGACCGCTTCTACCGGGGCGATTCGTCCCACACGCGGGGCAACGACGACACGATAGACGGTAATGGATTGGGTCTGAGTTTGGCCCGCGAAATTGCCCGCGCACATGGCGGAGAGTTGGCACTAGAAAACAGCCCATCAGATCAGGTGGCGATGCGCTTGGTCTTGCCCACGGGATGACGAAGATGTCATTTTTGGGCAGGTGCTTCCCCCTACCATTTGGACACTGAAATACTTTCTGTTGGAGGTTCCTTTTGATGTGCGACTCTTTGAGCGTTTCCCTTGAAATCGGTGGGAAGCGGGAATTGCGAAAAGCTGCCCTGGCGTTTTTGGGTGCTTTGCTGACTGCCCTGCTCACCGCCTGTGGAGGTGGAGGAACTGCAGGGACTGCCGCCACCACGGTTGCGACGCCAACCGCCGTCGCCCAGGCGCTGAATCTTGATTTTTCTGCGCTGGCCAATTACGCCGCACCGGTCTTGCCGGCCTACTATGACGTGGTCGTTCGGGCCACCGACAACTCGCCGGTCGGTGACCCGGCTACCGACAAAATTGCCACGCTGGGCCGCGTGCTGTTTTACGACAAGAACCTCAGTATCAACAACACGGTGTCGTGTGCGTCCTGCCACCGGCAAGCCAGCGGGTTTGACGACCCCAACCGCTTCAGCGTCGGCTTTTCGGGGGCGGCGTTCACCACGGCCCATGCCATGCGTTTGGGGAATATTCGCTACTTCAGGCCCGGCACTGCCTTTTGGGATCGGCGTGCGGCCACCATTGAAGCCCAGGCCAGTCAGCCCATTCAAAATTCCATCGAGATGGGTTTCGATGCGGCCCATGGCGGCATCGCTGCAATGCTTGCCAAAGCCCAGACTTTGCCCTACTACCCCGATTTGTTCACCCTGGCGTTTGGTGACTCCGCCATTTCTGAAGCCCGCCTTCAACGCGCCTTGACCCAGTTTGAGCGTGCCATGGTGTCCACGGGGAGCCGCTGGGACACGGGCTACGCCACAACGTACGACCCGGCGTTGCCCAACAAGGGCCTGAATGTGGCGGTCCCAGGGTTGACCACAGAGGAAAACCGGGGGCGCGCCCTGTTTCTTAACGGGCCGGGGGCGGGCGGCGTGGGATGTGCCTCATGCCATGTCCCGCCCACGTTTGCGTTGTCAGCCAATTCCCGCAGCAACGGGTTGGACGCGGGTGAAACCACCATTTTCAAATCGCCTTCACTCAAAAACGTAGGCTTGAGCCAATCATTCATGCACGACGGCAGATTCTCCACGCTGGCGCAGGTGGTGGAGCATTACAGCAGCGGGATACAGGCGGGGACAGCGCGGGATAATCGGCTGCCGATCGGGGGGCTGAATCTGACGGTGACGGAAAAGTCGGATCTGGTGGCGTTTTTGAATACGCTGACCGATACCTCCCTGGTATCCGACCCTAAATTCTCTGACCCTTTCAGGCGTTGATTCACTGATGGCTCGGAGCCGTTTTGACAGGTGCAGGTGACTCAGGTCGATTCTGGTTATTTGAGGTCCAGGCATTTGTCATTCACGAGCCTGATGATGGTGGTTTTGATGCCTTGAATGGGTGCAGAAGTTGCCACTTGCCTTCGCACACCAATTTGCAGTTCATGTAAAAGTGGCGGCGATTCGATGGGTACTGCTTTGACGTTCAGTACCTTGGCAATGGGCTGGACGTAACCGGGGAAAACGGCAATGCCTGAGCCACTTGCAGCCATGGCCAAGCCGGCCGTGGCGGTCGTCGATTCCTGGACGTTGGCAAGATGAATCCCCTTGCCCAAGGTAGCGAGCAATTTGAGGTAGTTTGAGGACTTTGTCATGTACAGACATTGGTCTGCCACATCGCTCCATGCCAGTTGGAGACGCTGGCTCAAGGGGTGCGTAGGTGCCAGGTAGGCGAACCAACGGGAATGAAACAGGGGAGTGGATTCAAAAGCGTCATCAGAAGGAAGGTTGACGCCTATCGCGATATCGGCCTTGCCCTCGATCAGGGCCTCAAGGATGCCATTGGCCGCCACGTCCAGAGGTTGCAGTTTGATGTGCGGAAATTCAGAATGCAAATCCTGGATGGCCTGGCTGAGCAGGGTCGCAATCACGGTTTGAGTGGTTGCAATGCGGACGATGGAGTGCCCCAGCAGGACATCCCTTGCATAGCGATCGCCGGCTTCCAGTTCCGCCAAAACTCGCCGGGCAATGGTGAGGTAGCCACTGCCAGCATCAGTCAATTGAAGCCGCCGGGTGGTGCGCTCAAGGACGCGAAAACCCAGACATACCTCCAACTCGCGGATGGTCAGGCTGAGGGCGGCGGGTGACACGTGCAGGGCATTGGCGGCCTCCACAAAGCTGCCCAGCCTTACCGCGGCGTCGAAGGCACGAAGTTGTCTGATCTTGATGGGCACGTCGTGATTGTTATCAATTTAAATATGAATTGGCAAGAAATTCTCGCTTTTTATTTTTAATGAAGGGCTGTAAATTCCAATAGAAGAACCAATCCCTTTGGATTGATCA
>CAVVSV010000084.1:0-5066 GCA_963750805.1 uncultured beta proteobacterium | reverse complement strand
ATCCCAAGCGGGTCACCCAATGGCTTGCAGGGTAAAAATAACCGAAAAAACAGCATGGAGTCCCCGTCAATATTTAATAGTTTGCTATAAAAATGGAAGTAAACTGAATTCGGGTCAGCCCCTTAAATCCACCACCCGCTTGGCCTTGCCCACGCTGCGTTCGATGCCGCCAGCCGGACGTAACTCAATGTCGACACTGGTGCCGACATAGGCCTTGATTTCGTACTGCAGCTGCTGGGCAGCCGCACGGGCCTCCAGACTATCCGGAGCCACGCCAGGCCGGGTCTCTACCAACACCTGAAGGTCGTCCATGGCGCCGCTGCGACGCAAGACGCACTGGTAATGAGGTGCCAGCTCGATGCGTTTCAAGATCAGCTCTTCAATCTGGGTGGGAAACACATTCACGCCGCGCACGATCATCATGTCGTCGCTGCGGCCCGTGATTTTTTCCATGCGGCGCATGGTGCGCGCCGTGCCCGGTAGCAGGCGCGTCAGGTCGCGGGTGCGGTAGCGAATGATGGGCAATGCCTCTTTGGTCAGGCTCGTGAACACCAGCTCGCCCATCTCGCCGTCGGCCACCAATTCTCCCGTGATGGGGTCAATGATCTCCGGGTAAAAGTGATCTTCCCAGATGGTGGGGCCATCCTTGGTTTCGACGCACTCACTGGCCACGCCAGGGCCAATGACTTCGCTCAGGCCATAAATATCGACCGCATCAATGCCCATACGTTGCTCAATGGCCAGGCGCATGTCGTTGGTCCAGGGCTCGGCTCCGAAGATGCCAATGCGCAGCGGAGACTCAGCCGGGTTCAAACCCTGACGCTCAAATTCATCAGCAATCGCCAGCATGTAGCTGGGCGTGACCATGATGATGTCCGGCTTGAAGTCGGCAATCAGCTGAACCTGGCGTTCCGTCTGTCCACCGCCAAACGGCACCACGGTCAGACCCAATTTTTCTGCCCCATAGTGGGCCCCCAGACCGCCTGTGAACAGGCCGTAGCCATAGGACACATGCACCAGGTCGCCCGGCTTGGCGCCAGCGGCCCGGATGCTGCGTGCCACCATGCTGGCCCACATGTCAATGTCGTTTTGCGTATACCCCACCACGGTGGGTTTGCCTGTGGTGCCGCTGGAGGCATGAATGCGGGCGCAGTGTTCGCGAGGCACGGCAAACATGCCAAACGGGTAGTTGTCGCGCAGGTCCTTTTTGGTGGTGAACGGAAACCTGGCCAGATCGCTCAGCGATCGGCAATCTGAGGGATGCACGCACGCCGCATCAAACTTGGTGCGGTACACAGGCGAGTTGTCATAAGCGTGTTGCAGGGTGCTTTTAAGCCGTTTGAGCTGCAGGGCACGAAGTTCGTCAACGCTGGCTTTTTCAATCGTGTCCAGGGCAAAGGAGGTTGTGGCTCTCATAAAACTCGATCTCGTCTATTGGGGGACCACCGTGCCGGCGATCTGCGCACTTTTGCCCCGGAACATGGCGACCACTTCGCCCTTTTGATTGCTCACCCGCATGTCGTAAATACCATGGCGGCCCTGCAGCGTTTGTTCAACGCCTTCGCAGGTCAACACATCGCCCAAGTGTCCGGGTTTGAGGAACTCAATGCTGCACCCGGCTGCCACCGTGTTTTTGTTGTGGCTGTTGCAGGCAAAGGCAAAGGTGGAATCGGCCAGCGTGAAGATGAAACCGCCGTGGCAAATCTGGTGACCGTTCAGGTGCAGCGGCTGCACCACCATGCGAATCACGGCGCGGCCCGGCTCGCAGATCAGCAGTTCCATGCCCATGGTGTCTTTGGAGGCCACGTCCACGGCGAACATGGTTTGGCCGACTAGGGCGGCAAGTTCAAAATTTGTCACGGAAGCCGTCACCGTCATTCCCCCTTGAAATTTGCAGGGCGCTTTTCGCGGAAGGCCATCACGCCTTCAATGTAGTCATGGGTTTTTCCCATGGCGGACTGGGTGTCGCGCTCCACGTCAAGTTGCTGGGTAAAGGTGCGCGTGGTGCTCCCCTTCAAAAGGAGGCGGGTGGCGACCAGCGCCTTGGTCGGCATGGCGGCCAGCTTTTGAGCCATGGCCGTGGCAGCGGCCACGCAGTCGTCGGCCACGTCCCAAATCATGCCCCACTCCTTGGCTTGGGCGGCGCCCAGTTTGTCACCCGTCATGGCCAGTGCGGTGGCGCGGGCCAGGCCCAAACGTTCGGTTAACAGCCAAGTGCCGCCTGCGTCTGGAATCAAGCCGATTTTGCTGAACGCCTGAATAAAGCTGGCTGTGGGCGCAGCAATCACGATGTCGCAGCCCATGGCAAACGAAGCCCCGGCACCTGCGGCTACGCCGTTCACCGCCGCCACGGTCGGCATGCGCAGGTTTTGAAGGCGCCGTGCAGTCGGATTAAAGGCCTGGTCAATCACCGGGCCAGGGTCGGCGCGGGCGATGAGGTCATCACCGGGCTCGAAATCAAATTCGGCCAAGTCCGCGCCAGCACAAAAACCGCGCCCAGCACCGGTGATCACCAATGCGCGGATGGCCGGGTTGGCCTCGGCCTGGTCCAGCGCAGCCCACAAATCGCGGTGCATCTGGCGCGTGAAGCTATTCAGGGCCTGCGGGCGGTTCAGGGTGACGAGGGCAACAGCGCCCAGGTCGGCATATAAAACTGTGGGGTCGGACATGGGGCAATCTTCCTTTGCGTGGCGGTTTACATTCAATTTACCATTAACCGACCGATCAGTCGGCGAATAACGTTGATGGATTTCCCTTGGATATCCCGTTGATAGGGGTCGTTATAGTGCACGCACAGTCCCATTCACCAGAGAGCCCCATGACCAAAGAATCCGCAGTTTATGAAATGATCACCGTGCGCACCGAAGGCGGCAAAGTCGGTATCGTCACGCTGAACCGCCCCAAGGCGCTCAATGCACTCAATGAACAATTGATGACGGAGCTCGGTGCGGCACTCAAGGCTTTTGATGCCGATGCCACCATCGGCTGCATGATCATCACCGGCAGTGAAAAAGCCTTTGCCGCCGGTGCCGACATCGGTGCCATGGCCACCTACACCTTTGCCGACGTGTATAAAAACGACTACATCACGCGCAACTGGGAAATCATCCGCAGTGTTCGCAAACCGGTGATTGCCGCGGTGAGTGGTTTCGCGCTGGGCGGTGGCTGCGAACTGGCCATGATGTGCGACTTCATCATCGCTGCAGACAATGCCAAATTTGGACAGCCTGAAATCAAGCTGGGCATCATCCCCGGCGCAGGAGGCACGCAGCGCCTGCCCCGGGCTATCGGCAAAGCCAAAGCCATGGACCTGACCCTGACCGGGCGCATGATGGACGCGGTGGAAGCCGAGCGCGCCGGTCTGGTCAGCCGCGTGGTGGCGCTGGACAAATTGATGGACGAAGCACTGGGTGCGGCCTTGATGATCAGTGATTACTCGCAACTCTCCGTCATGGCGGCCAAGGAATCCATTAACCGGGCGTTTGAGAGCGGTCTGTCTGACGGCATCATGTTTGAGCGTCGCCTGTTCCACGCCTTGTTTGCCACCAGTGACCAGAAAGAGGGCATGGACGCGTTCGTGAACAAACGCAAGCCCGTGTTTGCGCATCAATGAGCAGCCAGCCCGGAAAACTGCGCGACAAATCGCTATAATCTTGGTCTTCGGTGATATAGCTCAGTTGGTTAGAGCGCAGCATTCATAATGCTGATGTCGGTGGTTCAAATCCACCTATCACCACCAGTTTTGCCTCTCAGGCAGTCTCACAAGACCTCAAAGCCCGCACGCTCCCCAGCGTCGCGGGTTTTTTGTTGCCTCCACACACTTCGCCGCGTTGGCGCGTTTCCCGTCCGCAACGTGGCTTGCCTGTCTGCAAGAAAAGAGCCTCTTGCCGCAATCACACCAACAGCAGACAGGGTGTTTGACGCACCGGTGCCTTGACCCTGTATCCTCAGCTTCAATGGGAATACTCATGAAGACCCGTACCGCTCTGATGCCTCTTTTGATTTTTACGCTGTCCCTGGCAACGTCCAGCGTTCACGCCGATCAAGTTTCGGTGGCCGTGGCCGCCAATTTCATCGCGCCCATGCAGGTCATCGTGGCCGACTTTGAAAAGCAGACCGGTCACAAGGTGCAGGCCGCATTTGGAGCCACTGGCAAGCTCTACGCACAAATCAGGAACGGGGCGCCGTTTGAAGTGCTGCTGTCGGCCGATGATGAAACCCCTGCCTTGTTGATCAAAGACGGCGCAGCCTGTGGCAGGCAGCCAGTTCCCCTATGCCATTGGCAAGTTGGTGCTGTGGTCAGTCAAGCCCGCCGTGGTGGATGGCGCGGGCGACGTGTTGAAGAAAGGTGGCTTTGACCACATCGCGCTGGCCAACCCAAAAATTGCGCCCTATGGTGCAGCGGGTGTTGAAGTGATGAAAAAGCTGGGCGTTTATGACATGCTACAGGCCAAATTCGTGACCGGCGAAACCATTGCGCAGGCCCACCAGTTTGTCAGCTCTGGCAATGCATTGTTGGGATTCGTGGCGTTGTCGCAGGTCATGAAGGACGGCAAGATCGCAGGCTCATCGTGGATTGTTCCGGCCAACCTGTACACCCCCATCCGCCAGGACGCGGTCATTCTGGACACGCCAGGGCCGAAAGGCAGCAACGGTACGTGGTGTCCATCGTCGCTTCGTCAGGCCTGGAACATTCGCGCGGGAGAGCGGCCGGTACCGGCGCTCCCCGCGCGTTTCGCTGGTTCGACGGCTAGGTTTCTCCCATGTCCCTCGCGCTTGCCCGGAAGTACCGCCCGCGCCGGTTCGCCGAACGTCGCCTCGCAGTCCCACGTGGCGAACACGTTGCGGAACGCGATCGCGGGAGACCGCCTCGGCCACGCGTACCTCCTCTGCGGGCCCCGGGGCACGGGCAAGACGACGCTCGCCTGCGTGCTCGCGATGGCCCTCAACTGCGAGCGCCGCCGCGACGACCGCGAGCCCTGCGGCGAGTGCCCCTCCTGTGAGCGCATCTGGAGCGGCGGGGCCTCCCTCGACGCGGTGGAGATCGACGCCGCCTCCAACCGGGG
>CAVVSV010000083.1:0-14896 GCA_963750805.1 uncultured beta proteobacterium | reverse complement strand
ACTGTCGCAACGTCTGGAGATTTTCAACGCATGGCTGCAACAGAACTTTGCGGCGTTCTTTACACACCGCAGACCTTGCAGGATCGCATCGAATCCGCCAGCCTACGGTCCTCGAATCGAAAGAAGAAGCAGCTGGAAGTTTACTACTATGCAACTCGTGATGAGTATCAAAAACAAGTCGAAGGCAAGGTTCCACCGAATCTTGAAACCAACGGTCTGTATTGGGAAGACGATCAGCGATCCTACTTCTTCGACAATCCAGACAGATGGGTCTCAACACTTTATCACGAAGCGACTCATCAGATTCTGGACATGGCCACCCGAGATGCACGAAACATTGCCGCACGAGCACGCGGGTTGAAGACGCGACAGCGTCCGCCATACAGATGGAAGCTGGGCGAAAATTCGAACTTTTGGATACTGGAAGGCATCGCCTGCTACTTCGAATCGTTCGATATTGAAAACGGACACGTGTCTGTTGGCAATCCCGACTATGTCCGGTTCGACACAGCATGTCAGCGAATCGTCGATCCTCAATACGCGTTCTATCTCCCGTCGCAGACTTTTATGCAACTAGGGCAGCAGGACTTTCAGCATCATCCACAAATCGCGCAACTGTACACACAAGGAGCTGGCTTTGCGCACTTCCTGATGCATTACGAAGACGGCTTCTATCGCGACGACTTGATTACGCTGCTGTCAGAAATTTATCGCCCCGAGCCTTCTGAGGCACTCAAGGAACCATCGTTACCACAAATCTCGGGCGTCAGTTTTGATGTGCTCGATCGCCAATATCATTCACACATGCAGAGTCTCTCAAAACCATAGCAACGGATTAAACGCTTCCTCTGGACGGTTCGGCGAAGCTGAGCAGCAGGCCGTGCATCAAAATTCGCAACCTAAATTCCGCGACGGTCGGCTATCTACGTCGCGAAACAATGAGCTCGCATCGGTTGATCCGCGTTGACTTCCCGTACAACGCGACATGTTTACAATGCGGCCTGAAGTGACAACAAATTTCTTAATTGGACATCGCCGGTTTATCGGCAGTCATAAGCGTAAGTGAGGGATCGAGTGAACCACAATCCGCCCTACCGCATCGGGTTGCGATAACGCACGGTGTCCGTCAAAAGTATCGATGTCCGATGAATCACTAAATCAGAAAAAGGAAAATCACCGTGAAGCAGGTTTTTGCAAGTCTGAATATCGCACTCTTGGGGCCTCTGTTGGCGTTTAGTCCACCGCCACCGTTGCCGAAGACAAGGTTACCGATAAGCCACTGGCAGTCAGCACCGAACGAGCGTTTCCGAATCTGGATTTTGACCGACCGATCGTTGTGACTCATGCCGGTGATGGCAGCGATCGAGTGTTCGTGGCCGAACAGGAAGGCATCGTTAAAGTCTTTTCAAAAACGATCAGGAAGCTGAAGAAGCATCGGTCTTCCTGGACATCGATGAACGCTGCGTCTACGCCGACAATAAGAACGAAGAAGGCCTGCTGGGATTTGCATTCCATCCGAAGTTCAAACAGAACGGCGAGTTGTTCGTTTATTACACTTCCGACGGAAGCCAAACAACTGTCAAAAGTTTCCCGGTTCCGTGTGTCGAAAGACAACCCAAACGTGGCTGACCCGGCGTCTGAAGAAGTTATCATGCGGATACCTCAGCCGTTCTGGAACCACAACGGCGGGACCCTGGAATTCGGCAAAGACGGATTTCTTTATATCGCTCTGGGCGACGGCGGAAGCGGCAACGACCCTAACGGCAACGGTCAGAATCTGACAACGCTGCTGGGTTCGATTCTGCGTATCGATGTTGATCAAAAAGCCGACGGCAATAACTACGCGATCCCCAAAGACAATCCATTTGTCGGTAAGATGATTGCGACTGGACGTCGCGGGGAAACAACGCCAGCGCGCGGCGAAATCTACGCTTACGGTCTGCGAAATCCATGGCGAATTTCGTTTGACCGCAAAACCGGAACTCTCTGGTGCGGTGACGTTGGCCAGAATTTGTGGAAGAAATTGACATCATCAAGTCCGGCGGCAACTACGGCTGGAACATCCGCGAAGCGAAGCACTGGTTCCGTCCGGACGGCAATGACGCCGACCGTCCTGAGCTGATCGATCCGATCTTTCGAGTACCATCACGAAGTGGGCAAATCGATCACCGGCGGTACGGTTTACCGAGGAACCCGCGTGCCGGAACTGGTCGGCGAATACTCCTACGCCGACTATGTCTCGGGCCTGCTGTGGGCGTTGGAGTACGATGAAGCGGCCGGTAAAGTTGTCGCAAACTATTCACTGACCGGCAACAAACTTCCAGTCATGAGTTTCGGCGACGACGAAGCTGGCGACATCTACTTCACAACACCGTTCGGCAGTCTGTATCGATTCAAGTCGGGCGTTGAAGCGGAGTAGACAGATAAACGAGGCTTTGGGGAAAATCAATTCGCTGGTGCCATGACTTGTTGAATGGCAGAAGGGCTATGGAGCGTTCACCGTCAGCTTTGCGAATTGCGATGCCGTGCAAAGATACATCCAGGAAGCAAGCAGAACATCATCGCGTTCGAACGTTCGAAGAAGAATACATCGATTTTCTGGAACGGCATGAAATCAAATTTGAACGTCGGTTCCTGTTTGAAGATGAACATCAAGGGTAACTCGCTCGGGCCGTATTCACGGCCCTGAACTTTCCCGCCAAGCCAAATGGAAACCCCAGGCTGAAGCCTGAGGCTACGCGATTTCGCCGCATCCGCGGCGTGGATTTTTTTGGGATTCGCTCGTGGAACGAGCCAAGCGCGCGTAGCCCCACTACCGCTTGTCCGCAAGTGGATTCATTGCTGAAATCGATCACATGCCGCTTGATGTTTGTAAATGAATAGCCAAGTTGCACGCGATCATCCGAAAACCCGGTCTCACTTGGTGACTTCGCTTTGAACTCCGTGCTCTCCGTGTCCTCCGTGGTTAAAAACGAATCGCAGATTTCACCACAAGACCCGGGAAGACGCCCTGGTGGCCAGCGAGATTTCCCTGTACGACCCCATCACCGGCAAACCCAATGAAACCCATGTCTCCACCTGGTGCGCCATTCATCGTCAATCCGTCCTGATTGACGATGTGTACAAGGAAACCCGCTTCGATTTGAGTGGCACCCGGAATTTTGACGCCTTCAGCGGATATCGCTCAGTGTCCATGTTGACGGTGCCCATGGCACCCCGCGGTAGTGATGTGGTGGGGGTTTTGCAGTTCATCAACAAGCTTGATCCGCAGACCGGACTGGTCGTCCCTTTCCCGCCCGACCTGATTCCACTGGTAGAAGCTTTGGCCGCGCAGGCCGCGGTGACGCTGGACAACATTGCGCTGATTGACGCGCGCAAGGCCTTCATGGAAAGCCTGATTCACACCATTGCAACTGCCATCGACGCCAAAAGCCCTTACACCGGCCGGCACTCGGAGCGCGTGCCCGAGTTGGCGCTGATGCTGGCCGAAGCGGCTGACGCCACCTGCAGCGGCCCGCTGGCCAGCTTTGGTTTCAAGACAGAAGACGAATGGCATGAATTCAGGGTGGGTGCCTGGCTGCATGATTGCGGGAAGATCACGACGCCTGAGTATGTGATTGACAAGGCGACCAAGCTGGAGACGATTTACAACCGCATCCATGAGGTGCGCATGCGCTTCGAAGTTCTGCTGCGTGACGCCGACATTCAGCGCTGGCAGGCAATCAGTCAGGGTGGCGATCGACAAGCCGCCACCGCGGCGTTTGAAGCAACCCGATCAAGACTGACCGAAGAATTTGCCCTGATTGCCGACAGCAATCGAGGCGAAGAAAGCATGAGCGACACCAAGGCCCAGAAAATCAGGCAAATTGGCAAGGCGACCTGGGTCAGACACTTTGATGACCGCCTGGGGCTTGGTTATGAAGAGACCATCAGACGGCAGGCCAACGGTCCGGCCCAAGCCCTGCCCGCCACTGAAAACCTGCTGGCCGACCTGCCACACCATTTGATTGAACGCAGCGCCAATGACCTGCCTGATCCTTCGTTTGGGTTCAAGGTGGATGTGCCAAACCACCTCTACAACTTTGGCGAAATTTACAACCTGACGATACGACGCGGTACCCTGACCACCGAAGACAGGTACAAGATCAATGAGCACATGATTCACGGCATCATGATGCTGGAGCGCATGCCGTTTCCCAAATCCTTAAGCCGTGTTCCCGAGTACGCTGGCACGCACCATGAGACGCTCAAGGGCACAGGGTATCCGCGCAGGCTGGATGCTGATCATTTGTCAGTACCCGCACGAATCATGGTCATTGCCGACATTTTTGAAGCACTCACGGCTTCGGACAGGCCCTATAAGACACCCAAGAAGTTTTCCGAAGCCTTGGAGATCCTTTACGCCTTGAAGAAAAATGGACATATCGATCCAGACCTGTTTGACCTGTTCCTCACATCAGGCGTTTACCTGAAATACGCGCAAAGGTACCTGTTGTCTGAGCAGCTGGACCTGGTTGACATCAATGCCTACCTGGGGCCGGTTGAGGCGAACTGACCACTGACGGGCCCCGTCGCGTCACCCGATGAAAAAACATCTTCTCACAGGCTGGGGGCTCTTGGTGCCCCTGGTGGCCATCGGGCTGGGCTTGCTGATTTTTTTGCTGAACCCTGTCCCGGTGCAAGTCCTGCGCAACGCCGTATTTGACCAATACCAGCGTTGGCAGCCGCGCGACTACAAGGCGTCGCGGGTTCACATTATTGACATTGACGATGAAAGTCTCAGGCGGCTCGGACAGTGGCCATGGCCCAGAACCCGCATGGCGGAATTGACCGATCGTTTACAGAAAGCACAAGCTTCCGCAATTGCTTTTGACATACTTTTTGCCGAGCCGGACCGGACTTCGCCGGCGGCCATGCTGTCGCTTTGGCAGCCAGCACCCACCATCAGCGCTGACATCGCCCAACTTCCCGATCACGACGTCGCATTCGCCAACGCCATTGCCCAAGGCAACATCATTCTGGGTTTTTCGCTGCAACGTCAGACAACCGCCACGCAAGTGCCAACGCCAGAGTCAACTGCGCAGCCTGCACTTTTCACAGCCCGATACATCACGGTCGGCGAGCCCGCCCACGTCTATTTGCATGATTTTTCGGGGGTTCAGGGTGCACTGCCCTTGCTTCAGGCCGAGGCAGCAGGGCAAGGCGCACTGACTTTTATCCCCGATTCTGACGGTGTTGTCCGGCGCGTTCCCCTTGTCATGCGCGTAGGCAACACCCTGGTGCCCAGCCTGGCAGCCGAGGCATTGCGCGTGGCGCAGGGTGCCAGGAACTACACCTTGCGAACGGTTCCTGCACAAGGTGTTGGATTGGAAGAAATCCGCATTGGCCGTTTGACCGTGCCAACAACGCCCAAGGGCGAAGTCTGGGTTCACTACTCCGGACCTGCTTCGCAGCGCTACATCCCGGCCTGGAAAGTTTTGGCCGGTACCGTGGCTCCAGAACTGCTCAGTGGGCAAATTCTGCTGGTGGGCAGTTCGGCACAGGGTCTGATGGATCTGCGTTTCAGCCCCCTGGGGGGCGCCATGCCGGGGGTGGAAGTGCACGCACAAATGTTGGAGCAAGTGCTGTCAGGCGCCGGGCTGGAGCGTCCGTCGTGGGCCACTGCCATTGAAGCGCTGGTGATTGTGATGGGCGGTGCCGTGGTGGGGTTGATTGCACTGTCCGGCGGTGCGCTGGTTTCATCGGGCATTTTCGTTGTTGTGATTGCTGGCGTGTGGGCCCTGGCGTGGCATGCGTTTTCACACAATTTTTTATTGCTGGACCCGGTGGTTCCCAGCGTGGCGCTGGCATTGTGTTTTGTGCCATCCAGCATCGTTCATCATCTGGCCACCGAACGGCGACAAGCCTGGGTTCGCCACGCTTTTTCACGGTACGTGTCACCCAACCTGGTCACGCACCTGATTGATCACCCGGAAGCGCTGGAACTGGGTGGCAAGCGTCAGGTCTGCAGCTTTGTTTTTACCGACCTGTCGGGTTTCACAAGCATGATGGAAAAGATGGATCCTGCCGAAGCGGTGTCACTGCTCAATGACTACCTGGACAAAATGATCTCCCTTGCGTTTGCCCACCACGGTACGCTGGACCGCATTGTGGGAGACGCCGTCGCCATCGTGTTTTCTGCGCCCATTCCGCAGGCTGACCACGCACAGCGCGCACTTTCATGTGCCTTGGACATGCATCGTTTTGCCACGCAATACGATGCCGACCTTCACAGCCGGGGCATTGCGTTTGGGCAAACCCGTATCGGTGTACACAGCGGCGAAGTGATTGTGGGTAATTTTGGTGGGGGTACTATTTTTGACTACCGGGCGCTGGGTGATGCGGTGAATACGGCCTCGCGGCTGGAAGGCGCCAACAAGCAATTGGGCACCATGGTGTGTATGTCTGAAGTCACCCTGGCAGGCTGCCCGGATGCGTTGGTTCGCCCGGTAGGGCGTCTGCTACTTAAAGGGAAAACCCATCCTTTGATGGCGTACGAGCCGCTGGACGCTTCCAGCGATCTGATGCTTGAAACATCCGACCCTACCCAATACCTGGCCGACTATGAGCAAGCCTATGCGCTCATGCGCCGCGGGGATGGGGATGCACTGTCATCTTTTGTGAATTTATGGTTGCAGCGGCCGCAAGATGCGCTGGTGAAAATTCACATTGAGCGCCTGCAAGCCGGTGCCAAGGACGATCTGATCGTTCTCGCTCAGAAATAGACCCCGCGCAACAAGGCCTCAGCGAACGGTCACTTCCACCCGACGGTTGCGAGGTTCAGGCGTATTGTCTGGCGTCAGAACCAACAGGTTTTTTTCACCATGGGACTCAATGGAAATTTTCTTGCTTTCAAGCTTGCCACCATTGCCGATGAGTTCTGCAATGGCCGTTGCGCGCTGCAGTCCCAGCTTTACATTGGCGTCGTCGTCGCCGGATGTATCCGTATGGCCAATCACGGAAATATCAGGAACCTGGCGCTGTTTCAGTTCTTCAAAAATCTTCAAAACGTCTGCCTCGGACTCAACCGTCAACTTGGCGCCACCCGCCTGAAAATAAAGCAGGAAACTCACTGGCTTTCTTGGACTGGCTGCCAGAGCCGCACCAAAGTCCTTGTCAATCTTGTCCTGTGAAACAACGAAGGTTTGTCCCGCAGGGGCGGCAAACCGCACCCCCTGCAAGGCTTTGTCCAGTTGGGTCACACCGTCCGCGGTGGTGATCTGAACTTTGCCCGTTGTGCCGTCATCATTTTTAAGCAAGGCGACGTAAGAAGGGGGCGGTGCAGGTGGTGGTGGCGGGCTGGCACATCCAACCAAAACGATGGCCGCAACCAAACCTATGATCAACCCACAGACTTTCTTCATGGCTTGTCGTCCTCCACCAGCACCACATAATGCGTTCCCCGCACACCAATGAGGCCCACAGGGGTTTTGACGGTCACCGCCTCAGGTTTCAACTTGGCGATGATGCCCGACACATATTGAAGGGTGCCCTTGGACAGGGTTGCACCCAATTTGAGGTCCCCTTTGCCAGGGGCATACAGGTAGTCATCCACCACGACTTCAGTATTCGGGCCGAACGACATGATGGTGTTGTCCCGAAAGGTCACACCCATGCTGCCTTTGGGTCCCGTCTTGAGCGTCTGGCCAATTTGTAGGGCCATGCCAGGTTCCGCTGCGGTGCTCTTTCCCGCAACCACAATGCTGGCTTCAGCTTGCACGGTTTTGACATACCCAATCGTGTTGCCCGCTGTATCCTGGGCTTGCAGAGGGTTCATCGCTGACGAAAAGGCTCCCAGCAGAACCCAGCCGCCCAAACGCGCATGGAACTTCATGAATTTCACCATTCAAAACTCCTGATTGTTCAGACTCATGCCGTCAATGCCCGACGCATTGCATCCACCACAGCCTTGTAATCCGGCTTGCCAAAGATGGCGCTGCCCGCCACAAACGTATCAGCACCAGCATCCGCGACTTGCCGAATATTGTCAATCTTGATGCCGCCATCCACCTCCAGGCGAATGTCTTTGCCACTGGCATCAATGCGCTTTCGCACCGCTTCGATCTTGCGAAGGGCCGAGTCAATAAAGCTCTGGCCACCAAAACCGGGGTTGACGCTCATGATCAAAATCAAATCCAGGTCGTCAATCACCCAATCGAGCACATCCAGCGACTCGGCCGGATTGAAGACCAGCCCGGCTTTGCATCCTTTGGCCTTGATGGCCTGGATGCTGCGGTGCACATGGCCCGACGCATCCGGGTGAAAACTGATGAGATCCGCACCCGCTTCGGCAAAGGCCGCAGCCAATGCGTCCACCGGCTGCACCATCAGGTGAACGTCAATGGGCACCGCAACGCCCGTCACTGTTTTGGCGTGCGGTTTCAAGGCGCTGCAAATCATGGGACCAAAGGTGAGGTTGGGCACGTAATGGTTGTCCATCACGTCAAAATGAATCCAGTCGGCACCCGCGGCAATGACGGATTTGAGTTCGTCGCCCAGTCGGGCGAAATCGGCAGCAAGCAGAGAGGGGGAAATTCGGTATTGGGTAGGCTGAGTCATCGCGGTATTTTCGCAGCAAGACTTCATGAACCTTCAGATGCCAAAGGTTGCGCGTTTAGGGCATGATTCAGGGATGAGCAAGTACCAATTCAAAGTCGAAGTGCAGCCGCAGTTTTTGATGGCGCAGTCTGCCCCCGAGCAGGGTCTGTACGTGTTTGCGTACACCATCAAAATCACCAACACGGGCGAGGTTACCGCGCAGCTGATTTCCCGCACGTGGAATGTCAACGATGCCAATGGCCACACCGAGAAGGTGAAGGGCCTGGGCGTGGTCGGGCAGCAGCCGCTGCTCAGACCCGGCGAGACCTTTGAGTACACCAGCGGAACCCGCCTTCGCACGCCGACCGGAACCATGCACGGCAGCTTTTTTTGTGTCGCCGAGGATGGCGAAAAGTTTGACACGGACATCCCCATGTTTGTGCTGGACGCACTGAGCGCCAGTGGCGACAAACGCACGATTCATTGATGGCTGTCCCACGCGCATCCAGCGCAACGCTGACGAATCTGCTGGACACACTGGACCCGAAAGACGAACTGGTCGACCGCCACCTGTGGCTGGCCGCCTGTCTGGACTGGATTCGCGGCGATGGCTCGTCGGTGCAGGGCTCGGTTGCACGCGTTTCGCTGTTCATGGATGCCGTACAGGCTCGCCCGGGCCTGTCGAAGGTGTTCAGCCTCTGGTGGCACCAGTTGCTGTCCACCGTGGATGGCACCACGCTGCTGGCAGACTACGGATTCACTTCGCGGCATGCCTTCATGAGCGAGTTGCTTGAGCGAGTGCACCTGAAGTTGCTTCCTTCCACACCAGAAACTGTGGACGCCTCGGAGCTGTTCTCACTGGTGATGAACTCGGCGTTCGATGCCTCATGGCTTGCCGCGCTGGATGAATCCCTGCTGGCCCGTTTGTCCAAGCTGTTGGAAACGATGCCAATCGAGGCCCCCTTTCCGTCCAAAATCACGGGGCGGGCGTTGACTCTGTGGCAAAACACCGTGATGGAATCGATCACCTTTTGCACCAGCCAGGTTCGCGCTACAGGCTTCACGCCGGAGTTGCGCTTGCGCATGAGCTCACAAACCCGGGGGGCAGAACCGTTTCACGACCTCGGTGCTGACTTTGAGGCTGTTCGTGACGCGTTTGTCGCCCAAGCTCACAGGGGCAATGGCCAGCATGACGAGGCGTTGCAGGCTGCCCTGTTGCAGTTCCGGGAACGGCTGGACCGTTGCCGTCAAGCGGCTGCAACGGTGTACACGCACCTGGACGAACACGGCATTTCGGTCAATCTCGTTTTCCGGTTGCGCCTGTTGCGAGCACGCTTGTTGCGCATCCGCGCCTTGCTGGATTGTTTGACGTCCAAGAACACCGGGGGGAGCACAGCCTGGCTGTTGTCTCAGCTGGTCCTGGTCGGGCAGCAAAGGCGAAGCATTCGGGCGCTGATTGCCTCCAACTCATCACTGCTTGCCGCCAAGGTGGCCGAGCGCAGCTCGGAAACAGGCGAGCACTACATCACACGCAGCCGCGCCCAGTACCACAACATGCTGGGCAAGGCGGCCGGTGGAGGCGCGTTGACCGCCCTCACCACCTGGATGAAGTTTGGCGTGATGACCCTGGGCCTGACCGCCTTTTGGGGTGGCTTGTGGTCCAGCCTGGTGTATGCGGGCAGTTTTGTCGTGATCCAATTGCTGCACTACACGCTGGCCACCAAGCAACCCGCCATGACGGCTCCCGCCATGGCCGCCAAACTCAAAAACATTGCGGAACCGCAAGACCTTGGCAACTTTGTGGACGAGGTCGCAAACCTGGTGCGCTCGCAGGTGGCGGCGGTATTGGGCAACGTCGGCGTGGTGTTTCCCGTGGTGGTGGTGATCTCGGGCGCATTGCAATGGCTGGCAGGCAGCCCGATGATCAGCGACAAGGATGCCGCCTACGTGCTGCACAGCCTCACCCTGCTGGGGCCAACCTTGCTGTTCGCTGCGTTTACCGGCATTCTGTTGTTTGCGTCCAGCATCATTGCGGGATGGGCAGAAAACTGGTTTGTATTGCACCGCCTGCATTCGGCCATTCAATTCAACCCGCGAGTCAACGCCGTGTTGGGCCGGGAGCGGGCTGCACGCTGGGCCCATTTTTTCCGGGAGCAAATTTCCGGCTTTGCCGCCAATATTTCTCTGGGTTTCATGCTGGGGTTGATTCCGGCCTTCATGGCGTTTTTCAGCCTGGGCATGGAAGTGCGCCACGTCACCTTGTCGGCTGGCCAATTGGCGGCGGCCTGCGCCAACCTCGGGTGGCAAGTTTTGCGCGATCCGGCTTTCTGGTGGTGCGTGGCAGCCCTGCCGTTGATCGGCGCCATGAATTTGCTGGTGAGTTTTTACATGGCTTTCCGGCTGGCGCTGCGTGCCCACAATGTCACCGGCGTGGACCGCGCCCGCATCCGGGCCGCCATTTTGCAACGTTGGCGCGCCCGCCCCTTGAGCTTTTTCTGGCCGGAACAGGATGTCCCCTCCAACACCCAAAGCGAGCAATCCCATGGGTGAATTTGACCTGATCGACAGGTATTTCAAGCGTCCCGGGCGCGAAGCTCAGCGTGCCGAACTGGCGCCGCTGATCAGCCAAAGTATCGGCGACGACTGCGCGCTGCTGAGCCCCAGGCCCGGCACCCAGATCGCCATCTCCAGCGACATGCTGGTCGAAGGCCGGCATTTTTTGTCCACCGTCAATCCTGCAACGCTCGGCCACAAGTCCTTGGCCGTGAACTTGAGCGACCTGGCCGCCTGCGGTGCCAAGCCCATCGCGTTCACGCTGGCGCTGGCGCTGCCCCAGGTCGATGAGGCCTGGCTGGCCGGTTTTTCCCACGGCCTGTTTTCCTTGGCCGACGAGCAGGGTTGCGAGCTGATTGGCGGCGATACCACCCGGGGGCCCTTGAACATTTGCATCGCCATCTTTGGCGAGGTGCCGGTGGTCGATGGGCGAACCTCGGCACTTTTGCGCAGTGGCGCCAAGCCCGGGGATGATCTCTACGTGAGTGGCACACTGGGCGGGGCGCGGCTGGCGCTGGAGGTCTTTCGCGGCTCGATGTCAGTGCCGGCTGAAGTCTTTGAACGCGCCCGTTTGCGCATGGAGCAACCCATACCCCGGGTGGCCCTGGGGCTGGCCTTGCGAGGCATCGCCACCTCGGCCATCGACATCAGTGACGGGCTGCTGGGCGACCTGGGCCATATCCTCAAAGCGAGCCGGGTAGGAGCCACCATCCGCACCGAAGATGCTATGACATTAATAGCTACTTTTCCAGATTTGACGGGGACTACAGGCCAGTTTGACCATGAAACCCTGGCCCACCAGCGCTTGGGCCTTGTGCTGGCGGGTGGCGATGACTATGAGCTGGCGTTCACGGCCCCTCCCGGGCAACGCGCCGCTGTGGAATCCGCAGCCCGCCAGTCCGACACCCCGGTCACGCGCATCGGCCAGATTGATGAGCTGCGAGGACTCCGGCTGCTGGACGCCAACGGGCACCTCACGCCCAACGGCTGGTCGTCGTTTGATCACTTCGCCTGATTCCGCCCTCCGCCAATTCGCTACATTTAAGATAGCAAACTATTGAATCAAAACGGGGACTTGAGGCAGATTGAATGCTCAGACTTGGACAGCCACCCGTTTGATCACCTGTTTGGCCACCTGCCGCGCCCGCTGGGTCTGCCCGCCGTAGCCCCAATCGGTGGAGGGCACTTCCCGCACGATGACATAACTGGCGGGCTCCAGTGGCGGTGGGTCACCTGCTTGGCCTGCAACGCCTAACTGATGTTGCAGTTCTGCATAGGTCGCCTCAATGAAGGCGGCCTTTTGCGCCGGGGTGTTGGTGCCTTGCGTCACGCTGATTTCAAGAAACGCGGTGGCACGGGTCACCGACTGACCACCCACGAACCAGCGCTCTGGCGGCAGGTTATCCACCATCACGGCGGTCACTTCCGCGCGCTTGTCCAGGTGTTGTGCGGTCAATCGGGTCAAGGCCTGGGCCAGTGCCTCATGGCGTTGCGCCGTTTGTGGGGGCGAAACTTTCAAAATAAGAGTGGGCATGATCAACCCTCCAGCGCTGGTGAACGGCTTGACCGGCGCGCCAAAGCAAGGCGCAGGCGATCGGCGCTGCGGCTGGCGGTAGCAAGGCTGCGGGCCAGCACGGCATCTGCGCCACGCCAAAAGTCGTCAATGGCCGCTTCGCGCAAAGCTTCGGCCTGACGTTTGGCATCATCAAGGTGGCGTTGGAAATCACAAGGGTTGACAGGGTTGAGTTTCATAACGTTGACTCCGTTGAAGGGGATAAGCAGCTTGACTTGAACGGGTTCTGATCAAGATGGACTGAACTTTATTGGCAACTCAAACCGCAGGAAATAGCGAAAAATACACATTGGTTTTGCACTATTTGCAAAAGCAACCCCAAAAGCAGCACAATCAGGACATGGAACTCCAACTGGACGACGTCGCTTTGTTCACTCGCATCGCCGAGCTGGGCAGCCTGTCTGCGGCGGCCCGTGAGCGCGATGTGCCGGTCAGCCAGGTCACTCGGTCCCTGGCACGGCTGGAAGCGGCTGCCAAAGTGCGGCTGCTGCATCGCAGCACCCACGGCTTGAGCCTGACGGACGAAGGAGACACGTTTTTGACCTATGGGCGGCGCCTGCTGGACACGACGGCCGAGCTGGCGGCTGACCTGACCGGCAAGGTGCAGGGTCCGAGTGGCTGGGTGCGCATCAGCGTCAGCGTGGTGATTGCCGAAACCCTGATCGTGCCCAGCCTCGCGGGCCTCTACGCGCGCCACCCGGGTATCCAGATCGACATCAACGCCGAAGACCGCATGGCTGATTTGGCGCGGGATGGCATCGACATCGCCATCCGCAGCGGAGAGGTCACCACCGACACCCTCGTGGCCCGGCACATCGGGCAATCGGGCCGCACACTGGTCGCCTCACCGGCATACCTGCAAGCCTTTGGAACGCCTCGGAGCGTGGCGGACCTTGACCAGCACCGGCTGATCGCGCACAGCACGGGGTCGGTCTTGAACCGCTGGCCGCTGAAGCCAGGCGCTCGAACCAACAGCCGGGAGACCTTCTACCAGGCACGGGGCCACACCCGCACCGACAACTCATCCATCGTGCTCACCCTGGTGCGCCAGGGCCTGGGCATGGCGCGCCTGTTTGACGTCATAAGCGCTCCGCTGATCCAGCGCGGCGAGCTGGTGCCCGTGATGCAAGACCAGCTGGACAACCAGACCGTACCGCTGTTTGCGGTGATGCGGCAAGAGCGCCACCGCCTGCCCAAAATTCGGGCCTGCATTGACTACTGGGCCGAATGGATGGCCGGGATATCGCCACCCCCTGCCGCTGGATAATCCCGCCATGGACTCCACTGCAATGCCCATCGCCAAACCCACGGCCCGCTTCATGATGGCCCACCCCGCCCACGTGATCGCATTGGGTTTTGGATCGGGCCTGAGCCCCGTTGCCCCTGGCACGGCAGGCACCTTGTGGGCATGGCTGGCGTTTCTGGTGATCCAGCGTTACGGCATGACCGACCTGCAATGGGGCTTGCTGATTGCCGCCAGCCTGCCCATTGGCTGGTGGGCCAGCGCGGTCACGGCGCGGCACATGCGGGTGCTGGACCCCGGCAGCATCGTGTGGGACGAAGTGGTGGCCTTCTGGCTGGTGTTGTGGCTGGTGACGCCCACCGCCTTTTGGGGCCAGTTGATTGCGTTTGGCTTGTTCCGTTTTTTTGACGCGGTCAAACCGGGCCCGGTGGGTTGGGCCGATAACCTGTTTCACGGCATGGACGTCACCACGGACCGTCACGCCTGGACCAAGGCGGGTTTTGGCATCATGTTCGATGACCTGGTGGCCGCTGCCTGCGCGCTGCTCGTGATCGCAATTTGGCGGTTTGCATGACTGAAGCCCGCAACCTGTGGTCACCGAATTTGCTACAAATTGAAGAGCAAACTATGGATGAAGCACGGGGACTTCTGGCCGATTTACTGATTGAAAATGGAAAAATGCTTGCCACCGCAGAAAGCTGCACCGGTGGCATGATCGCGGCGGCGTGCACAGACCTGGCGGGCTCCAGTGCCTGGTTTGAGCGCGGTTTTGTGACCTACTCCAACGCTGCCAAAACAGACATGCTGGGAGTACCCGCTGACCTCATCGCCCAATACGGCGCCGTGAGCGAATCGGTGGCTCGCGCCATGGCGCAAGGGGCGATTGACCGCTCGCACGCCCACGTGGCCGTGGCCGTCACCGGTGTGGCCGGGCCCACAGAGCGATACAT
>CAVVSV010000082.1:0-7445 GCA_963750805.1 uncultured beta proteobacterium | reverse complement strand
CATGAATGAGTACATCTACCCGGCCGAAGGTGCTTACCACGCAGAGATCGAGGCCAACACGGCGGCGGGCAAGCGATGGACTCCGCTGCAAACGATTGAAAACCTGAAGCCCAAAGCCCAGGCAGCCGGTTTGTGGAACCTATTTCTGCCGGTGGACAGCGCCGCCGCATCGGGATACACCGGTGCAGGTCTCACCAACCAGGAATACGCGCCGCTGGCCGAAATCATGGGCCGTGTTTTGTGGTCCAGTGAAGTGTTCAACTGCTCGGCGCCAGACACCGGCAACATGGAAACCATTGCCCGCTATGGGGATGACGCCAACAAGGCGCGCTGGCTCAAGCCCTTGCTGGAGGGCAAGATCCGCTCCGCCTTTGCCATGACAGAGCCCGACGTGGCCTCCAGCGATGCCACCAATATTGAAACCCGCATTGAGCGTGATGGCGACGACTACGTCATCAATGGCCGCAAGTGGTGGATTTCGGGTGCTGGCGACCCTCGCTGTGCCATCTATATCACCATGGGCAAGACGGACCCCGAAGCGCCACGCCATTCACAGCAAAGCATGGTTCTGGTGCCTGCGAATACGCCCGGCATCACCGTGGTGCGTCCCTTGACGGTCTTTGGCTACGACGACGCACCGCACGGCCACATGGAAATTGTGTTCAAGGATGTTCGCGTTCCGGCAACCAACATTTTGCTGGGTGAGGGCCGCGGATTCGAAATCGCGCAGGGCCGCCTCGGGCCTGGGCGCATTCACCACTGCATGCGCCTGATTGGCCTGGCCGAGCGGGCGCTGGAACTCATGTGCCGCCGCGCGTCGTCGCGCACCGCATTTGGAAAGACCGTGGCATCACAAACTGTGACCCAGGAACGCATTGCCGAAGCCCGTTGCAAAATTGACATGGCCCGCCTGCTGACGCTCAAAGCCGCCTGGCTGATGGACATTGCCGGCAACAAAGTGGCCAAGAACGAAATCGCCATGATCAAGGTGGTAGCGCCCAGCATGGCCTGCCAGGTGATCGACTGGGCGATGCAAGTGCACGGTGGTGGTGGCATGTGCGATGACTTCCCACTCGCTTACAGCTACACGGCAGCACGCACATTGCGTTTTGCCGATGGCCCGGACGAAGTGCACCGCAATGCGATTGCCAAGCTGGAGTTGGGCAAATACGCCCTGAACCCACGCGAAGTGGAAATGCCCATCACACGCGGCTGCTGACCGGTTCAGCGAGGCCCCGACCGCGCACAAGCGGTTGAGGGCTCACCCGAAGTTACTTCATTTTGAATAGCAAACTATTGATGACTGACGGGGACTTTACCGCAAAATCATGAGCAAAAGCAGCACTTGAGGCCATGTACCGCCGCTCACCACCAATCGCCTAACGCGTTTTGGTCGCGATGCCTGACCACAATTCATCAAGATCGGGAAATCGCCACTTGCCTGGGTCTTCCCGGGCCGCAATTTTTTCCGTCACACCGGGGCGGGACAAATCGATCACGGCGGGCGGAATGCGCATATTCGATTTGGTCGAGTAAAAAACCTTGACCATGGGCATGGTGAGTGATTTGCTGCCCTGCTCGATCACCACGCCGATGCGCCCCGAGGTGAGCCGCACCAAGGAACCGATGGGGTAAATGCCCAGACTTTTGACAAAGGCCTGAAAAATCTTGGCATCAAAGTGGCCGTTGGACCATTCCGCCATTTTTTTCAATGATTCAGCCGGATCCCAACCCGCTTTGTAGGGGCGGTTTGACGTGATGGCGTCATACACATCGCAAACCGCACCCATGCGCGCAAACAGGCCAATGCCTTCGCCGGCCAGCCTGTCGGGGTACCCTGAGCCGTCCACTTTTTCGTGATGGTGCAGACAGACGTCAATGGCAATGGGGTCAACCCCTTTGCTCGACATCAGCATCTTGTGGCCCTCGGTGGGGTGCGTGCGAATGATGGCGAATTCCGCATCCGTCAGCTTGCCAGGCTTGTTGAGCACCTCCATGGGCATCAGGGCTTTTCCCAGGTCGTGCAGCAAACCCGCCAAACCCGCCGAGCGCACCTGCTCGTCGTCCAGGCTCAGTTGCCGGGCCAAGGCAACCATCATGGCGCAAACCGCGACTGAATGCATGTAGGTGTAATCGTCAGCCGTTTTGAGACGGGCCAGACTGATCAATGCGTTGGGGTTGCGCCCGATGGAATCTGAAATGGACTGCACCATCTCCTGGGCACCTTCGGCATCAATCGCATTGCCCATGCGGGCTTCCTGAAACATGGACATCACGGCCTGCTTGCCTTGCGAGCAAATGCGCGCGGCCATGGCGAACTCTTCCCGAACACTGGTCGCCTTGTGGACGGGTTTGTTGATTTCTGCCGACATGAGATCGCGCTCAGCCTGCTGGTCCGACTCTTCGACTGACACGGCCCCTTCGCCTGCCGGCAAATCCAGCCCTTTGCTCACATCGATCCAGACCTCCTTGATGCTGCTGGCCAGGATAGTCGCAATGTCTTTGGGATCCGTGATGACAAAGCCCGAGCGCCAAAAAGGATGATCCATCCAGGAACCGCAAAACTCCTTGAGGTGCATGCCAACCGTGAGTTGGCTAACTTGAATTCGCTTGAGCATGGTGGGTGGGTACGGCACTGTTTCGAGTTGGCGCCGCGCGCCATTAGTTGTCCCGAATCAATACCCCCAATTGTCGCAGGTATGTGCGCAGCTCCGGGCTCAAAGAGCCTTTCAAGCGGGCTTGCTCCGCCAATTCATTGGCCTCTGCCATGTTTCCCAATATGGCTTGGGAAATGGCCGCTCCTAGCATCCATCGCGGTTCACCCGGACGCAGTTTCAAGGCCGTCAAATAGGCACTGGCAGCCTCGGCATGACGGGCCAAACGTTGCGCTGCATTGCCTCGCATCGCCCATAGGTCTGCCTGACCCGACAATGCAGGCTCCAGACGGGTCAGAAGGTCCAGAGTCTGGCTGACATGGTTATCCGCCATCAACATGCGGGACTGCTCGCGGGCGAGCGGGATCAGGGAAGGATTGCTGCCGCCTGAACCCTGCTGTTGCACCAGGGAAATGGCCTCACGCAGCACGTCAACAGCCGCGTCTCTGGCACCGGCATTCCACAGGCCTTGGGCCTGTGTCAGCGCATCCATGGCAGCACTTTGGCGTTGCAATACTGACGCGCTTGACGCCACAGGAACAGGGAGAGGCACTTTGGCCGCAATGGCAGCGGCAGGCCTGTCAGGTGGCGTGACCTTTGGGGGCGCTGGCGTTACCTCGGTCTTAACGACCTTGGCTTCGACCTGTGCGGACGGGGCAGCCGGTTTTGCCACTGGCACGGCCACGATGACGGGCTGAGACCCAGAAGAAGACACCGAAGGTGGGGCTTGGGTTGCAGGAGCCTTGTCAGGTTGCGCGACTGCAACCGGCGCAGCGTCTGACGCCGCGGCCGCGGACGGCGCCATGGCCTGAGTGGCGGGTGCCTGCTGCACAGCAAGTTTGTCAATTTCGGCGGGGGGCGCCTGCGGAATGACAGCCACTGCCGGCACTGGTTTGGCCATCGGTGTCGTAACGGGCACGATGTTTCGGGTCTGCCACCACAAAACACCCCCTGCCACAACAGACACCAGAATCAGACCGCCTATCAGGGGCATCATCCACATCGATTTGGTTCGCGCGTCGACCGGCCTCGGCGATAACACAGAGGTACCTCGAATGAGGTCGCGGGATAGGTGTTGTGCCGCATTGGCCGCCGACGCGCTCGTCTGGCGACTGTCAAGGTCGCGCAGCATTTTGTTAATGACACTCACAACAATCCCCTAATCAAGTCGTTCATAGCGCTCTCCAAATCCCCCCAAGCCGCCAACACTAGCGTGCGAACCGCCACCAGGCGGTAACCGGCTTGACGCCAGGCGTGTCAGCGGCCGCGACCTTGACATGTTTTCGGGTAACCCGGTGTGCATTTTCACCATAGGCCAGCATCAGGCATTTATGCGCCAGGATATTGATCAATCGCGGGACACCGCCGCTGAATTCAGCCAGTGCTCTGGCAGCACGCGGTTCGAAGACCTGGGTGTCAGTGGCCTCACTCAAACCCGCAGTCGCCAGACGGTGCTGGAGGTAAATCGCCACATGATGCTTTGGCATGGGGCCCAGGTATTCGCTGAATGTGATGCGTTGGAGCAGTTGCCGAATTTCGGGTCGTGCCAGTTTGACATCCAGCTCTGGCTGCCCCAGCAGTACCAGCTGAATGAGCTTGCGCTTTTCAGTTTCGAGGTTTGAGAGCAAGCGGATGCTCTCGATGGTGCGCAGCGGGATGGCCTGTGCCTCATCGATGCACACCACCACGCCACGTCCCTCACGTGCGTGCGAAAGCAGGCATTCATGCAATGCGTTGAGAATCTGATGGCGACTCACCAGCAAGTTGTCTCCAATGCCCAGCTCATGGGTCAATGCCAACAACAAATCCTCCGGTCCCATGTCCGGATTGGGGATATACGCGGTGATGAAATCGTCTTGCAGGTTGGCCAGCAGCTGCCGGCACAACACGGTTTTTCCACATCCCACTTCACCGACCACCTTCAGGAAGCCTTCGCCGCTGCGCAGCGCAACAAGCAGTGTGTTCAATGCGCCCTGCGCCCCTTCATGCGGGTAGAAAAAAGTGGTGTCCGGCGTGATGGAAAACGGCGCCTCGCGCAGCGAAAAATGCCGCAGGTACATCACAGCCGTGAACCTGGCATCAGGGCGCAGTGCCTTTGGGCTTGACGGTTTCAATGCTGCCGTCAAGCCGGATCACACGGGAGCGAATGGTGTCCATATCGTCCAGCGCTGCCCGTGCGCGTCGGGTCTGCTGCTCCCAATCCTGGGCCGACCGAATGATGGACGGCTTGATCAACACCACCACTTCCCGTTTACGCCCGCTGTTGGCGCGGTTACCGAACAAGGCACCCAGACCAGCCATGCCCGTTGTGCCTGGCAAACCAGAGGCATTTTTGCTGGACTCCAGCTGCATCAGACCACCAATGGCCACTATGCTGCCATCCTGAATTTTGACCAAGGTGTCGGTTTCATTGACGGCACTGGAAGCCAGAGGCAGACGGTAGTTGCCAATGCTTCCCAAATCAACCTGCTTGGTTTTTTCCGTGACCGTCGTCACGGAGGGATGCACATGCAACATGACCGAGGTTGCATCGTCAATCTGGGGCGTAACGTCCAGTGAAATGCCCGAGAAAAAGGATGTCAGTGTCAAGGTTGGCAGCGTTGTGCTTCCCGCGACCCCATTGGAAGACGCCGTCGTTGACCCGCCAGAGACATTGGTCACAAAATAATCGTCAGAGCCGACCTTGAGAACCGCCTTCTGATTGTTCAGTGTTGCGATTCTTGGACTGGACAGGGTTTGAACGTCACCCTGAGTTTCAAGGAAGCCCAACACCGCAGCGAACCGGCTGGTTGACAGTGCCAATCCAAACAATCCACCTCCCGCAGCAACGGCAGGGATAGGCACCGCGCCGGGAACTGCCACGCCAGAGGTAAGAAGTGAATTGGTTGTACTGACACTTCCACCGATAACACCCAGTCCCGCCGCATCAACCGAGTCACCGCCAAAACCAGCCCAGTTGATACCGCTCTGGTACCCGTCTTTGAGTTCGACTTCCAGAATCTTGGCTTCCAGCATGACCTGACGCTCCACGGTCAGTTGCGCTGCTTTCAGAAAAGCATCGACCCGCCGCAACTCATCAGGCATGGCACTGACCACCATAATGCTGGCTTGCGGGCTGGCAAACACCGATCGACCCGTTCCCGAGCCGATCATGCCTTTGATCACGTCAGACAACTCCGTCCAGTAATTGGACTTTGAAGAAGTTGAGACCCGACTGGTTTCAGTTTGCTGCGTGGAGCTGCTGCCCGTCGCTGCCGCAGTTCCTGTCGTTGTCCCGGTGCCATTGTTGTTGGTGGTCGCGGCGCCGGAAGCCACACGAAGTTCACTGTTACCCGAACGCTGGGAGGTGGGGTAGTTCACTGTGAAAATTCGCGTCTGAAGGGTCGGCGCGTAAATGGTGATGCGTCGCCCTTCCATCTTGAAATCGTAGCCATACACATCGCGAATTGCTTCCAGCGCCTCGGTCACTGTCACGCCCCGCAATGTCACCGACAAAGTGCCCGAGACATCCGGATGCATCAGCATGCTGTAGCGTGTATCCGCGACGATGGCCAGAAACACCTCTCGCGCCTGCGCGTTGTTGACGAGCAGGTCAAGCCGTGGCTCTGCAGGAACCAACTTCGCTGGCTGCGTGGGCTCAGCCAGCGCGTTGGTGATATTGGCAGGTACAGCACCCCGATTCGCGAGCGGGGGGGATGCCAGCTCTTCCTTCATGGCGGCGCTCACTTCTGGCGTGCGCAAGGGTCTGTCATTTGCGCAGCCACCCAAAACAACGGCGATGACCAAAGCACCGCAAAAAGCCAAGGGGTGTTTGTTCATTCTCCGAATCACAATGGGCTGAATTGAGGTTGTCTTGGACTGGATCATGGGTGAGGTCTCACGGTTTATCTTTGGCGCAAGAGACGCTGGAATTTGCAGCTTTTGAGCAGCGGGATGGGGCAGCCTGGGGCTTGGTGGTTGACTCACTGCGGCGCTCAATGCCCTGATATTGCGACACTTTGCGAAGGACCCGCCCTTCTCTCAGCCAGACTTCTGTTTCTGCAATACGTTCAATGGTGGCGTTACCCAATTTCTGCCCCCGCGAATACAAGCGGGTACCCACGACCAGACTGGGGACACCGTTACGGACAATGATCGTAAAAGCTCCGCCCTCAATTCCGGCGGGCCGCGCGATGGGCGACCCCAAATAGTCACTTCCGGCACCTTCAGGCGGTAGTGTGGGGTCTCGCATTCCTTGAGCCGGGACCTCTGAAGCGGCTGCCAAAACCAGAATTAACACGGTAGTGAGCAACCGGGTCATGGCTGATCCCCAATCACGAACACCTGCAAAGTCAATTGGGGTGGCTGCTTGGCTGATTGAAGGTGCATTTCACCCCAGCGAAGCGTTGGCATGGCTGTTTCAAGCGTTTGAACCACCCGTATCAATTCGCCATAAGTGCCAGAAAGCGTCAATTCCATCCCCTGCCGAACCAGGCCCGTCTCCGCTGGCGTTGCACTGCCGCCGGGAACAGGTGCCGTCGCAGCCGGCGGCGCAACAGAAGCCACCGTACCGGCCCTCACCAGAGTCACGTTGTCATAGCGCCGAAGAAAATGGCGCAGGGCCAGGGCCAGAGGTGTCACGTCTTTGGACGAAACTGACATCTCTTTGATGCTTTTATCCAGAACCTCCAAATGCGCATTGACCAGAGCCAATTCCACGCTCAGTGCCGCACTGGGGTCAACCGGCGGTGGAAGCGCTTTCAACTCGTCGCGCAGGCGCTGCAACTCGGAACTTTGCTTGCTGAACTGTTG
>CAVVSV010000081.1:0-27728 GCA_963750805.1 uncultured beta proteobacterium | reverse complement strand
GCATGCCATGCTCGAGGGGGTGATAACGGGGCACTGGGAAAGCGCTAAGGGGGCATCGAATTAGAAAATTGCCGGGAAAGACAGGTACGGCACAGGTGGCCAACAGGAATGAGGGTTACAGCCACAATGGCAGCAAAGTTTACCAGGCCTCCTTTGCGGGGTATTTTCCTGCCGATGAACCCAAATATTCCTGCATTGTGGTGATCAACCACCCACTTGGGGATTATTACGGTGCATCCGTTGCCGGACCCGTGTTCAAGCAGATAGCGGATTATGTCTACGCCTATGATCTGGGTAAGAATGAGGATTTTAAATATCCTGGTAAGGACATACCTGAAGATTATCCCGGATTGGCGGCTGGAAAGAAGCGGGCCAGGGTTTCGCACCGCAGGAGGTGCTGGAAGTGCTTTGGCGCGTGCAGGAAGACTTCCTCAGCGCGGCCCTGCATGCTGTGGATACTGATTTTGGTGGTATCAATTCATATCTATCGAATCAGTTGGGCCTGGGCGCTGCGCAACGCAGCCGCTTGATGGCCTTGTACCTTCAGCCATAAAGGCGAAACCCGTCTGCACCTGGCAGGTGCGGGTGTGATGGCCAGCCCTTGATGGACCTTGGATGCTCCTGTTTGGATAGCTAATTTGCTACATATGACGGGGACTTCAGGCCAATTTCGTCAAAAACTTCAGAGTTAATGGCTTTTGCAGGGCATTCAACAATGCCCTGTGAAGGTTTGTCGTCTCGCGCTGAAGCCTTCTTCAGACTCCACCCAGGTTGCGCCTGGATTGCGATTCAACGTTGATCTTTTGGTAAAAAAAGCGGATATCAAAAATATCATATAAAAATATTTATCTGGAATTGTTTGCTTTAAATGATAATTGTGATATTCTTTGCTGGCCTTAAACAAAATTCATTTTTATCAATATCATGGCTGTCAATCTGCACCAACCCTCTGTTTATGCGTTGTTCGAGGCAATGCCGGTCCCACTGCTCACCTTGGGCGTCAGTGGATTGGTGACCTATGCAAACAACGCGGCCAAGCAGCATCCGGGGCGACCGGTCGAGTCGATGAGTGGCAAGCCCGTGATCAAGTCGCTGGTGGCTGATGCGGTCTTGGGCAAGCTCAAGTTGCCCTACAGCGCCGAGGTGGAGTTGGCGGATGGCAACCGGATGGTTGGCAGGTTTATGGCCGGGCCGGCGGGTTTGGATATTGCGTTTGTGGCCCAGGGTGCCCCTGAGCAAAGCGCCAAAGGTGGCCCTGATTCGGGCCGGATGGCCTTGACCCAGATTGTGGAACTGTTGCGCGATGAGGTGGGGCCGCCCATGCGCCATTTTGCGGCTCAGCTGCAGGCCATGCCGCCCAGTCCCCTGGGATCATCTCTGGAACACGCCGAGCGTGAGCTGGGCAATCGCCTTGACCGTCTGGCGGACTTGCTGAAAGTGTTTGGTGACGACATCCTGGCCTCGGACGACCGCATTGAACTGTTGCCCTTGCTGAAGACGGTGTGCCGCACACTGTCGGCCCAAAGCGACAAGCTGGGGGTGAGATTCGACATCATGGAGCTGGCCGAGCCACTGCCTCCCATCTATGGCAATGAAAAGCTGATCCGTCGCGCCTTGCATGAATGCCTGGACAACGCACTGGTTCACTCCCGCCAGGAGATGAAAGTGCGCAGCACGCTCACGGTCGAAATCCGTTTCACTTTGTCAGGCGAACACATTTTGCTGAGTGTGCGCAACAAGGGAGCCACCGCCTTGAAATACAGCGGGAGGGAACCTCTGCTGCCGTTTACCCCGACCACTGTGGGGGCCGCCGAAGAGCCGGTAACCCGCCTAGGCCTGCCCATAGTGCAACGCATTGTGGGTTTGCACGGCGGCAACATGCGGTTGAGCACAGGAAGCGATGACACCGTGCAGGTCATGCTGGAGTTTCCCACCGGCGCCCCGAAGCGCGGCGCTGCCCAGTTGGGGGTGGCGCAGGCCCAAATTTATGCCAAAGATCTGGCGCGTTTGATGTCGCGCCGCCACAAGGAGAACGTATGAAACGCAATGCTTTGATCGTGGACGACCAGGTCGATATCCGCAAACTGATTTTTTTCACCATGGAGTCGGAAGACTTTGATTTGCACGAGGCCGACAACGGGCTGGATGCCTGGCGCGTAGCGCAGAGTTTGCGTCCCAGCGTGGTGCTGCTTGACGTGATGATGCCCGGTGGGCTGGATGGCTACCAGGTTTGCGAAAAGATCAAGGCGGATCCAATTTTGCAAAAGCTGACCAAGGTGATTTTGCTGACGGCGCGGGGACAGCGTACCGACATTGAACGTGGTCAGTTGGCCGGCTGCGATGCCTATCTGGTCAAGCCGTTCAGTCCCATTGACTTGTTGGACACGGTAGATCGTCTGGTGGAGGCGTCATGAGCTTTGCGCCAACACACGGATTGAATCGACGGCAGGTCCTGCAGGGGCTGGCTGTGTCTCTGGCCGCGCCTGCGCTGGTCTCCGCTGCAAAAATCTGGCGCCTTGCGGTGGTGCCGCAACTGACGCCGGTTGAAATCAGCCGGTATTGGTCACCTGTTGTCACGGCTTTGACGTCGGCCGGTTTTCCTTGCGAACTGGTGGTGTACCCCTCGATTGCCAAATTTGAGGCGGAGTTCATGCAGGGCAAGGCAGACCTGGTTTATCTCAACCCGTATCACATGGTGATGGCTTACAAGGCCCATCGATATGAAGCCATCTTGCACGACAAGAGACCACTGGAAGGCGTGATTGTGGTGAAGGCCGATGGTCCGGTGAAAGAAATCGTCCAACTGAAAGACCATCGCATCTCCTTTCCGGCACCCAATGCTTTTGCGGCCAGTTTGTATATCCGGGCGGTGCTGCAGCGCCAACACCATTTGCAGTTTGATGCGCACTATGCGCAAAACCATCGCAATGCGATACGTCAGGTGCTGAACGGCGATTCGGCGGCGGCGGGCGTGGTGCGGACGACGCTTGAGAAAGAGCCGCCCGAGGTGCGTCAAGCACTGCGGGTGCTTTACACAACACCTGAGCTGTCGCCTCACCCCTTGGCGGTGCACCCACGGGTTCCACCGGAACTGCGCAAAGTGATCACGCAACTTTTTCTGGATATGGCCCAGGACCCCGTGCGCAAGCCCATGCTGGCGGGTGTCCAGATGCCCGACCCCATCGTGGCGAACTACAAGTTGAACTACGCGCCACTGGAAAAGCTGAAGCTGGAAACGTTCACTGCATCTGAGTAAACCGGTCATGAACCTGATCGCCAAACTGCGGGCCACAATGGCCCAACCCTACCGGTTGAACACGTCGATCCTGGTGGCGGCCACCGGGGTGGTGGTGGTTCTCGCCATTTTGTACAGTGCCATTGCCTATGAACGGCTGGGGCGCCGAACCATGCAGTCCACCATTCTCTGGTCTGATTCCGTGGCGCAACTCGTCGCCAACAGCAATACCAGTGCGCTGATCATCAACGACCTGGCGGCCATCGAATCCAATTTGCAGCAGGTGGCCTCTTTGCCGGGCATCATGAACATTGCGGTTTTGCGCCATGACGGCAAATTGATTTCCCAGGTGAAGATGACACCGGAAGGATTGCGTACTGAAATCGGAGGCACGGGCTACGGGTGGGTCCCTGACCTGGGCGTTCAACGTGTAGAGGGAAAAATTGACGGCAACGTGTACGAATCGTGGGCGCCGTTTGATACGGGCACGGTACCCCCCAAAGCCTGGGTGAGGGTGCACTATGACTTGCTTCAGCGCAGCGCCGAGTTGTCATCGCTGTGGTACCAGTCATTGCTGGCGACGATTGTTCTGGTGGCGCTGGTGCTCATCAGTTTGCATTGGATCGTGGCCAAAACTTTGAAGCCCTTTGTTGCGCTGACCCATTTTGCCGAAAAGCTGTCTTTCGACATTGGCAGCCAGGTGGACACCGGCGACGGCTGCCTGGAAGTCAACCAGTTGGGGGTGGCACTGAATGCTGCAAGCCTGAGCATTGCGGAGCAGGTGAGCCGTGTACAGGCCATTGTCAATACGGCCGCGGAGGCCATCATCGGCGTTGGAAACGATGGACGTGTGCTCACGGCCAATCCCGCTGCAACAAGCATTTTCGGGCGTCCGGAAGGTGACATTGTGGGGCAGGGGCTGGAGCGGTGTGTGCCCGGCCTTGACGCTGTGGTGCTGGGCGACTTGTTTGGTGGTGGAAGCAGTTTGACCGGGGGATCACAGCGCATCGTGCGACATGATTTTTTTGGGACCCGGGCTGACGGGACGCCTTTTCCGGTTGAAATATCGTTAGGCGAAGTGCGCGGCAATGCCAGCCTGCGCTACGCCTGCATTGTTCGGGATGTGACGGACGAGCGGGCCGCGCAGGAAACCTCGGAGCTTTATGAGCGGGCCCTGGCCTGCAGCCACAATGCGGTGTTCATCACGAACGCCAAGAACCCGGCCCAACCGATTGTTTATGTGAACCAGGCCTTCCAAAAGGTCACGGGCATTCCTTACCACAAGGTTTTGGGCCAAAGTGCAGCCATGCTGCGCGCCGGAAACCCAAATGACCCCGGTCTGAAAGAGTTGCAACGCGCCTTCGACGAGCAGCGCAACACCAGTGTGACCGTGGTCAACCGGCTGTCCAGTGGCAAAGACATTGTTTCTGAAGTGTCGCTTTCGCCGATCTTGTCCGGTGACAAGGTGGTGACCCATTTTGTGGGCATCGTGTCGGACGTGACATCGCGTGTGCGAGCGGAAAAGGCCATTGCCGAGCGGGGTGCGCAGCTTGACGCCATCTTCAGTTTGAGTCCGGACGGGTTTGTCCTGTTTGACGCCGAGGATCGGCTTGTGTTCGCCAACCCCGCCTTTGAGCTGATGACGGGGCGGCGCTGGCTGGAGGATGGCCCGGCGCTCACGATGCCGAAGTTCGGCGTTTTGCTGGCGGGTCTGTGCGAACCTTCCAAGGCGGGCGACACGGAACAATTCATGGGTGACTCCTCCGGTGAAAGTCGGGCCAGGTTGACATTGATGCGACCCCAGCACCGTGTTGTGCAAGCCCAGTCCCGGCGTAACACCGCCGGGCGACGTGAGACGATTTTGTATTTCCGGGATGTGACCCACGAAGACGAAGTGGACCGCATGAAGAGTGAGTTTTTGGCGTCGGCGGCGCACGAACTCAGAACGCCCATGGTGAGCATTTTTGGCTTCACCGAGCTGCTGCTCAAACGCAAGTACACCGAAGAGCGCAAAACGGACATGCTGGAAACAATCCACAGGCAATCGGGTTTGCTGGTGAAGATGATCAATGAGCTGCTGGATTTGGCCCGCATTGAGTCACGCCGGGGCCTGGACCTGCAAATTGCATCGCATCCTTTGCAGGTATTGATTGAGAACAGTGTGAAGGGATTGATGCGCAAAGACACCGACCGCCAGGTGGAGGTGGCCAACGTGCCCGACGTACCCGTTTTGGTCGATTCGGAAAAAATGCAACTGGCTTTGAGCAATTTGCTGAGCAATGCCTTCAAATATTCGCCGCAGGGCGGCACGGTTTCACTGGCCGCCAAGGTGAGCAGGGTGGATGCCCAGGAATTCGCAATCATCGATATCCAGGACAGCGGAATTGGCATGTCGGAAGACCAGGTGGCGCGTGCGTTCGAACGCTTTTACAGGGCGGACGCCTCGGGAAATATTCCAGGCACGGGCTTGGGCTTGAGTCTGGTCAAGGAAGTGGCCGAACTGCATTTGGGCAAGGTGGAACTGAAGAGCCAGCTGGGGCAGGGCACAACGGCCCGGTTATGGATACCGATGGCGTAATTTCGCTATACTGTATCTCTATACAGTTTGGTGATTTTCATGCCTCAGCCTACCCCTGTTTCTGTCTTAGCCGGTGACCCTTTGGCACTGGTTGATGCGCCTGAAAGTGCCAAACCCGCGACCGGAACCTTCGTCAGCTTTCCGGATTCGCCGTTCGAGTTGTACCAGCCCTATCCACCCGCTGGCGATCAGCCCGAGGCCATCAACAAGCTGGTGGAAGGCGTGAATGATGGCGAAGTCTTTCAAACCCTTTTGGGCGTTACAGGCTCAGGCAAAACCTTCACCATGGCCAACGTGATTGCGCGCTTGGGCCGGCCAGCCATTGTGTATGCGCACAACAAGACGCTGGCGGCGCAGCTTTACAGCGAGTTTCGGGAGTTTTTTCCCAGAAACGCCGTCGAGTATTTCGTCAGTTATTACGACTACTACCAGCCTGAGGCCTACGTGCCTCAGCGCGACTTGTTCATTGAAAAAGACTCGGCCATCAATGAGCACATCGAGCAGATGCGCCTCTCATGCACCAAGAGCATTCTGGAGCGGCGCGATGTGGTGATTGTGGCCACCGTGTCGGCCATTTACGGTATCGGCCAGCCCGAGGCATATCACAAAATGGTGATGACATTGCGTGTGGGCGACAAGGCGAGCCAGCGCGACATCATTGCGCAGCTGATTCGCATGCAGTACACCCGCAACGACATGGATTTTTCACGCGGTGCCTTTCGCGTGCGCGGCGACACGATTGATGTCTTTCCTGCTGAGCACAGTGAGATGGCCGTGCGCCTGGAGCTGTTTGACGACGAGCTGGAATCCCTGCAATTGTTTGACCCATTGACGGGACGTATCCGGCAGAAAATTCCGCGCTTCACGGTGTACCCGGGCAGCCATTACGTGACCCCGCGGGATCAGGTGGTGATGGCCGTGGAAACCATCAAAGTTGAACTGGCCGAACGGATCAAACACTATGTGTCTGAAGGCAAGTTGGTGGAAGCCCAGCGCATTGAGCAGCGCACCCGTTTTGACCTGGAGATGTTGTCGGAGGTTGGCCATTGCAAGGGCATTGAGAACTACTCCCGTCATTTGGCGGGCTCAGCGCCGGGTGATCCGCCCGCCACGCTGACTGACTATCTGCCCAAGGATGCGGTCATGTTCATGGACGAAAGCCACGTCACGATTGGTCAGTTTGGCGCCATGTATTTGGGTGATCGGTCACGCAAAACCACGCTGGTCGAGTATGGATTCAGGCTGCCCAGTGCGCTGGACAACCGGCCTTTGAAGTTTGCAGAGTTCGAATCCAAGATGCGCCAGGCGATTTTTGTGTCGGCCACGCCCGCGCAATGGGAAAAAGACCATGCCGGGCAGGTGGTGGAACAACTGGTTCGACCGACCGGTTTGGTGGACCCCGAGGTCGAGGTTCGTCCCGCGACCAGCCAGGTGGATGACGTGCTGCAGGAGATTCGCATCCGGGTAGAGAAACGCGAGCGGGTGCTGATCACCACGCTCACCAAACGCATGGCCGAACAGTTGACTGACTATTTGAGCGACAACGGGGTCAAGGTGCGCTACCTGCACAGCGACATTGACACGGTGGAGCGGGTGGAGATTTTGCGGGATCTGCGCCTTGGAGCTTTCGATGTTCTGGTCGGCATCAACCTGCTTCGGGAAGGCTTGGACATTCCGGAGGTGAGTCTGGTGGCGATTCTGGATGCTGACAAAGAGGGCTTTTTGCGCTCGGAGCGTAGCCTGATTCAAACCATTGGCCGGGCCGCCCGAAACCTGAACGGCCGGGCCATTTTGTATGCCGATCGCATCACCGATTCCATGACCCGCGCCATGGGCGAAACCCAGCGCCGGCGTGAACGGCAGGTCAATTACAACCTGGAGCATGGCATCACACCGCGAAGCATCGTCAAGCAGGTCCGGGATTTGATCGATGGCGTCTACAGTGAAAAGGCGGGCAAAGAAGCAGAAAAGCTGGAGCGAGACGCCATGCAGCGGGCGCAGGTGGAGGACATGAGCGAGAAAGACGTGGCGCGGGAAATCAAACGTCTGGAAAAGCTCATGATGGAACACGCGCGCAATCTGGAGTTCGAAAAGGCCGCTCGCGTGCGCGACCAACTTGGCATTTTGAAGGCCCAGGCCTTTGGCGCACCCGGCTCTGACAACGTGGCTTTCATCGCCTGAACTCACAAAATTCTCATTTTGTGACTGATCAGTCTAGGTATCCGAGCAAATTGATGGGGATTTAGGTATACTTGAACTTATTCGTCAAGAACTCCTCCAAAAGGAACTTGACGAGCCGGCGGAAAAGTACTTCCGGGCCAACATTTTTTGGCAGCCAAGCTATCTTCCAGGAGTGTGCGATGCGTTTAACAACCAAAGGCCGTTTTGCGGTCACAGCGATGATTGATCTGGGTCTGCGCCAAACCAATGGCCCGGTGACCCTGGCAGCCATCAGCCAGCGCCAGCAAATTTCGCTGTCTTATCTTGAGCAGCTGTTTGGCAAACTTCGCCGCCATGAGCTGGTGGAGTCCACCCGCGGACCAGGTGGTGGTTACACCCTGGCGCGCAAGGCGACCGATATTTCAGTGGCAGACATCATTGTGTCGGTGGATGAGCCCATTGATGCCACCCATTGCGCCGGCAAGGAAAATTGTCTGGGCGAAGGCGCCAGGTGCATGACGCACGACCTTTGGGCGTCCCTGAATGTGCGCATGGTCGAGTTTCTGGATTCCGTCAGCCTGCAGAAATTGGTGGACGATCAATTGGCCAAGGGTCTTCAGGTTGAAGACAAGCCGACGGTCAAGCGGGCTATTTCAGCCATGCCGGTGTCCAAACCCATCCGGATCAATGCCCCCAATTCAGTGTTTGCGCTTGGAAATTCGTTCGTCAAGTCCTGACTCTGATTCGATGGTCCCAAATTTACATTTTTTGACAGTGAGCCAGCATTAAGCCAGCCATGGAAACCACTCCCCATTTCCCCATTTATATGGATTACAGCGCCACCAATCCGTGCGACGACCGCGTGGTGGATGCCATGATTCCCTGGTTGCGCCAGCACTATGGCAATCCGGCATCCCGCAGCCACGCTTGGGGCTGGGAAGCTGAAGCTGCCGTGGAGAAAGCCCGTGAACAGGTTGCCGCCCTGGTGGGTGCCGACCCGCGCGAAATCGTCTGGACCAGTGGTGCCACCGAGTCCAATAATCTGGCGCTCAAGGGCGCAGCAGGTTTCTACAAGATCAAAGGCAAGCACATCATCACCGTGAAAACCGAGCACAAAGCCGTGCTGGACACTTGCCGTGAGTTGGAGCGCCAGGGGTTTGAAGTGACCTACCTGGACGTGCAGGCAGATGGCTTGCTGGACCTGGAGGTGTTCAAGGCAGCCATTCGGCCCGACACCATTTTGGCCAGCGTGATGTTCGTCAACAATGAAATTGGCGTGATTCAGGACATCACGGCGATTGGCAACATTTGCCGGTCCAAGGGTGTCATCTTTCATGTGGATGCCGCACAGGCTACTGGCCGTGTTGACATTGACCTGAGTACCCTGCCCGTCGACCTGATGAGCCTGACGTCTCACAAGACGTACGGCCCCAAAGGTATTGGCGCGCTGTTTGTCAGGCGCAAGCCCCGCATCCGCATCGAAGCACAAATGCACGGCGGTGGCCATGAGCGCGGCATGCGTTCGGGCACGTTACCCACACACCAGATTGTGGGAATGGGTGAGGCCTATCGCATCGCCAAAGAGGAAATGGGTGCCGAAAACATCCGCATCCGCGCTTTGCATGACCGCATGTTGGCTGGCCTGAAAGACATTGAACAGGTGTTCATCAATGGCCATGAAACACAACGTGTTCCTCATAACTTGAACATGAGCTTTAACTATGTGGAAGGCGAGTCGTTGATCATGGGTATCAAGGGCTTGGCTGTTTCAAGTGGTTCGGCATGCACGTCGGCTAGCCTCGAACCCAGCTACGTGTTGCGTGCCCTGGGGCGCAGCGACGAGTTGGCCCACAGCAGCCTTCGCATGACCATCGGCCGCTGGACCACCGAAGCAGAAATTGACTACGCCATTGACACCATCAAGGTCAATGTGGCGCGACTGCGGGACTTGAGCCCCCTGTGGGATATGTACAAGGATGGCATCGACATCTCCACCATCCAGTGGGCAGCTCATTAATTTATAGAGGTAAATAAAATGGCCTATTCCGAAAAAGTCGTTGATCACTACGAAAACCCCCGCAACGTTGGCAGCTTTGAAAAAGGTGATGAGTCAGTCGGTACCGGAATGGTGGGCGCGCCGGCTTGTGGTGACGTGATGAAGCTGCAGATCAAAGTCAATCCGCTCACTGGCGTGATTGAGGATGCACGCTTTAAAACCTACGGTTGCGGATCGGCCATTGCGTCGAGTTCGCTCGTCACCGAGTGGGTCAAAGGCAAGACCCTGGATGAAGCTGCCGCGCTTAAAAATAGCCAGATAGCGGAAGAACTGGCCTTGCCACCGGTAAAAATCCATTGCTCGATCCTGGCTGAAGACGCCATCAAGGCTGCTGTGGACGACTACAAGAAAAAGCACACTCACTGATTGACTCCCCGCCATGCCTGTTACTGTTACTGAAGCTGCAGCCCGCCATGTCAATCGCTACCTGACCAAGCGTGGCAAAGGCGTGGGCGTGCGCCTGGGTGTGAAGACCACCGGTTGCTCCGGTCTTGCCTACACCCTCGAATATGTCGATGAACTGGCACCTGAAGACATGGTGTTTGAAGGGCACGGTGTGAAGGTTCTGGTTGATCCCAAGAGCTTTGCCTATATTGACGGAACCCAGCTTGACTTTGTGCGCGAAGGCTTGAACGAGGGCTTTCGCTTCAACAACCCCAATGAACGGGACAAGTGCGGCTGCGGTGAATCTTTTCGAGTCTGAGTTGCCGGCTTGTGAACCTTCAGTCTGACGATTTCGAACTCTTTGGCCTTGTCCCGCAATTTGCCCAAGACAGAGCCGCGATCGACACCCGCTGGAAAGAGCTTCAGCGGGAAGCCCATCCGGACAAGTTTGCCGCTCAAGGTGGCGCAGCGCAGCGCATTGCCATGCAATGGTCCGTGCGCATCAACGAGGCCTACCAGCGTCTCAAAGACCCGCTAAGTCGCGCTGCCTATTTGTGCGAAATGCACGGCGCTGCGGTCAAGGCTGAAAACAACACGGCCATGCCCGCCGCCTTTCTGATGCAACAAATGGAATGGCGGGAGGGGCTGGATGAAGCGGCGTCTGAATCCGATCTGGATGCCATCGCCAAAACTTTGGCAGAGGCACGTCAAGGCATTTTGTCGCAATGCGAGGAAATGCTGGACGTGCGAAAAGATTTCCAGAGTGCCGTTGGACAGGTGAGGGCGCTGATGTTCATCGAGCGTTTTGCGCAAGACGTTGAAAAGCGCTTTGAGCTACTGGGACAATAGGCCGGGAAGAAAAAACAGAATTCATTGCCATGGCGCTTTTGCAAATATCCGAACCCGGACAATCTCCCAACCCCCACGAACGTCGCATTGCTGTTGGCATCGACCTGGGCACGACACATTCTCTGGTTGCTTCAGTTCGTCACGGTGTGGCCGAATGTCTGGCTGATGATGCGGGTCGCGTCTTGCTGCCCTCGGTGGTGCGTTACCTGGCGGATGGCGGCCGACAAATTGGTCATGAGGCGCTGGCTGAAGTGTCGTCAGATCCCGAAAACACGATTTCATCGGCGAAACGGTTCATGGGCCGCAGTGTGGCGGATGTGAAAGAGGCCGCCAAACTGCCCTATCGTTTTGTGGACCGCTCTGGCATGTTGGGTCTGCAAACCGCCGGAGGTGAAAAATCACCGGTGGAGGTGAGTGCCGATATTTTGGCCACGTTGCGATATCGCGCTGAAGACACTTTCAATGACGACTTGTTTGGTGCGGTGATCACGGTACCTGCTTACTTTGACGATGCCCAGCGTCAGGCGACCAAAGATGCCGCCAAGCTGGCTGGTCTGAACGTCTTGCGCTTGATCAATGAACCGACGGCGGCTGCGATTGCCTATGGGCTGGACAACGCAAGCGAAGGTGTCTACGCCATTTACGATCTGGGTGGCGGCACCTTCGATATCTCGATTCTGCGTTTGTCTCGGGGTGTGTTTGAGGTGATTTCGACCGGAGGAGACTCAAGTCTGGGCGGCGATGATTACGATCAGGCCTTGGCAGACTGGGTGCTGACCCAACTGGGGCAACAAGCGGTTTCTGCCGGTGACAAAGCGGCTATCAAGCAGGCGGCTCGCGCTTGCAAAGAGTCGCTTTCTGCTACAAATAGCGTAGCTATGAATGTCCATCTGACGGGGACTTCAAGCACTTTTAATGTTCAATCATCGAGCTTTGATGAAATCACCGCCCCTTTGACCGCACGAACCATGAGCGCCGTCCGCAAAGCCCTGCGCGATGCAAAGCTGGCCGCCGCTGATGTTCAGGGCGTTGTGATGGTGGGCGGCTCCACGCGGATGCCTCAGGTTCGCCGGGCTGTGGCTGAGTTTTTTGGCCGCGAACCCTTGACCAACCTCAATCCGGATGAGGTCGTTGCGCTGGGGGCTGCCATTCAAGCCAACCAGTTAGCCGGCAACAATCCATCGGGTGATTTACTGTTACTGGACGTGATACCACTGTCGCTGGGCATAGAGACCATGGGTGGCCTGGCTGAGCGCATCGTGCCGCGCAATCAAACCATCCCCACCGCGATGGCACAGGACTTCACGACTTACAAAGATGGCCAGACGGCGTTGGCCCTGCATGTAGTGCAGGGCGAGCGTGACCTGGTGGCCGATTGCCGCAGCCTGGCCCGCTTTGAATTGCGGGGCATCCCCCCCATGGTGGCAGGTGCCGCCCGAATTCGGGTCACATTCACGGTGGATGCGGATGGTTTGTTAAGCGTCTCTGCGCGCGAGCAGGTCAGCGGTGTCGAAGCAAAAATTGACGTCAAGCCCAGTTATGGTCTGGGTGACGACCAAATTGCCCAAATGCTGCAAGAAAGTTTCACCACCGCGCAATCAGACATGCAGGCGCGAGCCCTGGCAGAGGCCAGAGTGGACGGCGACCGCATGCTGTTGGCAACGCAAAGTGCCCTGGCCGCCGATTCGGATTTACTGTCCCCACAAGAACAATCTGCCATTGCAGTCCAGATTGGTGCGCTGGACGCACTCCTGAAAAACACATCCGTTCAAGACGCTGCGGTCATTGAAGCCGCTACAAAAGCGCTGGCCTTGGGTACAGAAGCGTTTGCAGCCGCGCGTATGAACCGGGGAATCCAGACTGCCCTGGCCGGCAAAAACATCAACACGGTTTAAGCCGCGTCAATCTCGCCATGCCCATTATCAAAATCCTTCCTCATCCTGAGTATTGCCCCAACGGTGCTGAAGTGTCAGCGCCAGCGGGCACCTCCATTTGCGAGGCCTTGCTGGACCATCACATCAACATTGAGCACGCCTGCGACATGAGTTGTGCATGCACGACGTGTCACGTTATCGTGCGGGAAGGGATCTCATCACTCAATGAACCCGACGAAAACGAAGAAGACATGCTGGACCGGGCCTGGGGGCTGGAGCCCAACTCACGTTTGTCGTGCCAGGCCTTTTTGGCTCAGCAAAATGTGACGGTAGAGATCCCTAAATATTCGATCAACCACGCCAAAGAAAATCACTGAAAGCCACTGATCTGCAATGCGTCAAATTTTTCTGGATACCGAAACTACGGGGCTCTATCCCGATCAGGGCGACCGGATCATTGAGATCGGGTGCGTCGAATTGCTCAACCGAAAGTTGACCGGCAGCAACAAACATTTCTACCTGAATCCCGGTCGTGACAGCCACGAAGAAGCCCTCAAAATTCACGGCATCACTACCGAGTTTTTGAAGGACAAACCCAAGTTTGAAGCCGTGGCGGATGAATTCCTTGAGTACATTCAGGGCGCGCATATCGTCATCCACAATGCGCCCTTTGACATAGGCTTCCTCAACAAGGAACTTGAATTGTCCGGTCGTTCAGGCTTCAGGGAATTTATTGCCAGCGTTACTGATACGCTGGTCATGGCCAAGGAAATGTACCCCGGCAAACGCAACAGTCTGGATGCTTTGTGTGACCGCCTGGAGGTGGATAACTCGGGACGGACGTTGCATGGCGCGCTGCTGGATGCTGAACTGCTGGCTGATGTCTACATCAATCTCACCCGCGGTCAGGACGCGCTGGTGATGGAAGCGGCCACGACGGAACATGTTGGCGTTTTGCATGAAGCCGTCGACCTCGGCCAGTTCGAGTTGCCCGTGTTGCTGGCCAACGAGGCAGAGTTGACGTCGCACGAGGATTTGCTCAAACAGCTCGATAAATCCAGTGGAGGCAAAACCGTTTGGCGCCTGGCTGCCTGAGGTAGCCCGCGCTTATGGCATAATTCAAGGCTATCCTGAAAACATTTCAGGGCGGTTAGCTCAGGGGTAGAGCACTGCATTCACACTGCAGGGGTCGGAGGTTCGAAGCCTCCACCGCCCACCAAAATCTTCAATGATTTCAAGCACTTAGCGGAAACGTTAAGTGCTTTTTTATTTAGGGTATGAAAAAAGTATGAAAAAGACTGATTTTTCAGCCCGTTTAATCCTGATCAGATTTTTCGCTTAAGTTTGGCGTCAATTTCGACTTTGCAGGCGTCATTCCCGATGTATGCGACAACATCGGTTCATCAGTCCTTCACGGTTCGTACACTGCTCGTGCACGTGACGTTCACGAAGCGTTTCTGAAACGTTACAGGTAGCAGTCGCAAGTCAACCAGACAAAAAGAAGCCCAGCGGGTTAGGGCTGGATTAACTTTGGGCTAACGGCTCAAAAAAACCAAAATTGCATGGGATACCTGAAACAGGAGAAAATCTAATGGCGGCTTGGGCGTGATTGCTATCGTTCAAGTTTGTCGTTCAATTTGAGCGGAGCGTAGTCGAACCGCGCTAAGCTCCTTGACGAATTTCATCATCACATGGTGGCTGGTCACAACCCACTGCAGAAAGGAAGAAATGGCATGGCAACGATCATCGGGCAATGGCGGGAATCGCATGAGAGGCCGACGCCGCCATTAAGTTGGGCAGACGCAAACGGGGGATTGAACGGCGCGGTAGCAGTTGACACGAAAAACCGCGTGGTTGCCCGCATCGAACCGAAAGCGGACTCCTTTTTTCTCACTGTCGATGGCTGGATTTGGAGGGTTGCGGGTGACAAGGGCGCAGCGCGCCTTAATGCCATTTTGGCGAGCGATCCCGATCCCAGAGATAAATGGTTCAGCGAGAAGCCGGTAAAGGCGTTCATCAACATGGCGGCAGCGAAGGCCGAAGCCGAAGAAATCGCGACCATGTTTTGGCCAAAATGAAGTCCACTTTGCCGTGGAAGCAGCCGAACTTCGGGCGTTTCTCAATGAGTGATTTTCGTGAATTTTGTTCTTGAATATGTTGAATTCAAATCAAGAAATCGACGCTTTAAGGGGGCTAATAGAAATCCATCTGCAAATCTTGGCCGTCACGATCAAGATTGCTAACGAGGGAGCCGCCACATATTTAGAACAGAAATTAGTTCTCACGTTGCCAGATGCCGTTGTGCAAGTTGTTACGCCAATGTCACTGGCGGTCGGTGGCTCTGTTCAGACTATTTTTGAGTTGGCAACCGGACTTACGCCTGCAGTGCGCGATTGTTTTCCGATTGCGCGATCTGTCGTTGAAACGATGGTTAATGCTTGCTATGTTTTGGCTTGCGGAAAAGACATTGCTGAGCAAGCAATACGTCATGCACAACAAAAGTATCACCGGGATATGGATCGTACTTTTGGCAAAGGTGACTACTCATTGCGTGTGCAAGCCATCGGGGCGTCTAATTCCAAATTGAACGTAGCCTTGGCTGACGCAATCGAGGAATTTACTTCGAGTAAGGGAAAGGAAAAAAATTGGACAGAAGACTCTGTACCAGTTCGAATCGCTGCTGAAGGCGAAAAATTGAGCCCCACTATTGCTAAAGAGCTTCTCGGGGCATACGCAATTGTTTATGGTGATGCCTCCGAAATCACCCATGGCAGCTTGTATGGAATCAATCTATTTTTCCGAGGGAGAGGAAAAGGTCCAGAATCTGAAGATGATTACCTAGAGCTGATGCGAAATCATGTTCGAGGAATTTACTATGCAGTGTTCTTCGCACTTACAGGGTATCTCCGGGCAGTAAGTAGCATTCAAAAGCATCAATCATTGATTGACCTTGTGGAACACCAATTTGGCAAGTTCGAAGCGATTCTCGTCGCAGCCTAATCAAAAATCCTTGATCGCGTCTAAGCTAGACAAAAGTCGGTAACCAGCCCAATTCAGACTGTCAAAAAATTCAATCCTTATCGCCCGCGTACTGAGCAAAACCAACAAAGGGCAGTGCGTTACCTCGGGTGGCGCGAACATGCTCTGACAAGCGCCATAGGAAGTCGTCAACAGTTTCAGTGGCAAGGCGTGGCACGTTTATGCCATAAACCCCTATCAACGTTTCTGGATCACAGTCACCATAAAGCACAACCAGTGCATTCCGATGTTCTGGTGGTGTTGTGTTGCCCTCCAATCGAGCGATGCGGTTTTTTAGTGCTGTTGTCATTTGGCGTTTCCTTCAAGCTGTTCAATGCGCTGCTCAAGGTCGCCCGATTCGATACACCTGTTCAATATGCTCAGGACGTTAGCGAGGCGCGAGACTTCGCCAACGTCGCGGGTGCCTGCCTTACCTTCGCGGTAAATGCGGCCAAGTTCCCGGCGCACATCATCGGCTGTTGACAGTTTCAGGCGAAGCCGGGGGGGTGCAACAGTTTTGCCAGTGGGCTTTAACAGTTTCATATGGTCTTTCAATGCCGCTAATTGGTCCATGGTGCGATTTAAATCGCCATGGGGTGACAGCTCTTCGCCTATTGGGCGGGTGAAGTCGTTACCCGTTGCCATGCCGCAGTTGACGCAATGGACTTGGCGGTAGCTATCCAGTCTTGCAAGGCTGGGTCAAGGTCGGGCACGGTTGCTAGTGCAGGCAGTGGCTCCGATGCAAACGCTAACGTGGGAGCAAACCCTACACAGGATAGGGTTCGGTGTTTATTCGTGGTCCATTCCCTAGGGTTTGCGTCGGTCTTCGGACCTTTGCCGGGGCTGGTGAATATTTCAGCCATAGTGCGGGTGCTCTTGGTCGGAGTCAGGCTCAGACCGTAATTGACCGCGACCAATTGGTTGAACTGCTTATTCATCGCCATGAGCTTTGAGGGTCCACCGCACAAATCCGATCCAACCATGCGCCCTCCCACCAGTGGCAGGATCAGCACATGGCAGTGTGGCGCGGCTTCGTCCCGGTGAATGTCCACCGTCAGAATTTCCGTGCCAGCAAAGTAACTGCCTGCCCACTTGGCGCAGTCGCCAAAGTACTCGACATCGTCAAGGTTGTGGTCCGGTGGCAGGCTGAAAACGCACTCGATACCCTTGACGGCATCTTTGCGAAGTTTGCCCACGCCAGCGGAACGCATGAGATCCTTTGCAAGTTGGCCGACGCCAGCCGCATCAGCCGGGCCTGACAGAGTTTGATTTAGGTGCATGCGCTGTGGATCAATTCTGCCAACCGCACCAAGCTCAGCCTGAATTTCGCGGCGGTTGTGCCGTGCAGCCGCAGTGATGATGCCGGTGCCAAAGAGCTTCTTTAGCCTCACGAAGCCTGTGGCGCTCACGGTGCTGTCCTGACACGGCGTATGCCCTTCATCAGCCGATATCGGGCCAGTCTGGCGTGGGATAGGCCATCAGCGGCATATCCATCAAAACGCTCCGTGATGATGTTGTGGCCTTCCGAGCGCAGGTCAAAGATTCGTGATGCCACGGCATAACAACCGATGGCGCGTCCTTGGTCAGTGGTCAGCGTGCGTTTGCGTAACCATGCCAATATGCGGGCCTTCTGCGCGGCTGTCGCAGTTGATTTGCTGGCATAACTGCGTGTATTAATTGCGAGAGTTTTTAGGGGCGCACTGTGTCCAGCGGTGCGCCTCATGCCATTTGTGGCGGGTACTTTCTTCATGCAGCACCGCCGTTTGCAATGCGAGCATCAACCCAGCTTTGTACAGCCTCACTAGACCATGCTACAGCCTTAGCGCTCAGCTTCACGCCAGCGGGGAACTGTCCTTTTTTAATCAGCGCGTAAAGCGATGAAGTGGGCAGGCCTGTTATTGCCTGCACCTCTTTGCGACGCAAAAGGCGACGCATTAAAGTGGCATGGTTTTCGGTTTCAAAAGGGCGGAGGTGTTTTTGCACGGCAAAACTTTCTGTGTCAGAAAAAGGGGAGCCTTGCTTTGCGCCACGCAAAAAAATGCGTACGTATTGCAAGGTTGCCTTTTCCAACACCGAAACTCCGTCAGGCTGGTTGCCCGAAATAAAGCCCATGGCTTGAGGCCATGAGCCTTACCTATGCTGTGATGACATAGGTCTTGGTATTGTCAAAAGTCATCAGCCATGTTGAATCAATAAATCCCAAACACCAGATATAGGGTTAATCTTTTCAACAAGCCATAACGAAAGTCTAGCGGGTAATTTTCTAGACGCTTTTAGCTTGTACTCAGTTCGTCTGATTCGTGCCACAGTACCCATGCAACACCTTTGAAAGCAGTGGGCGCCGTTCGGAATGTTCCATGGTCGCGGAAACCCATTCCTGAACCTTGGAAATCTGCTTTAAACGGGGCGAGGCTCGAAACCCCTACAGGACATTCATGCGGCTTAGGCAAAGCGCGACGCTTCAAGCTTTTGGCAGCTAGTTGTTCAGTTCAAGACTGATTTCTGACTCTCAGTTTTTGAAACGGCCTTCTGCGTACCCCTATTGATGCCCATAACTTTTGGGCACCATTCTGCCAAGAATTCACGCAATGGAAATGGAACTTCCTTGAGTCTCACTAACGGACTGATTGACCCGCGATGCTTCACGAAGTATCTGATCTGCTCGGCCAACCTCAGCTAAGTCCGTAGCAGCACCATCGAGCATATTTCTTAGCTCTTCCAACAGACTATTTTCCAGTTGATCGAGTAGGTAATACGCAGCACTCGGACCGTGTTGGTCGATGTATTCACCGCAATGCGGAAGAGCAGTTTTAATCAAGGAGATTAGGGTCTTGCTGTCTATGAACTTTTGAGCATTGACCCCTAATTCAAGCATTTTTACCAATGCCAGTGCATGCATAAGTATCGCCTGATAAGCTGCGTAATAGGCCCAAGCAACAGGTGTTATAAAAGGACGAGCTTGCTGCGCCAATTTGACTGGTTCATTAGCCCTATTGGCATCGACCTTTAATGCTGCGAACATTTCCTTTGCTCGGGGATTTCTTTCAACTTCTTCAGAAATTTTGTCCAATTTAAAAACTGCCATAGATGCGGCAACACCCTTGGCAAAACCAAGATCATGAACTGCCCCCCACATTTGATCAACCGCTTCTAGTCGTCGTTTATCAAGCGCGATCACCCTGTTCAAGCGACCTTGGATAACGTTGTTTTGCAAGGCTTGAATTTCCGCTTGCTTGCGCACTAAGTCGGCCTTAAACGACTCTTCGCTTTTACGAAGTCGGCTGTTTACGTCCGACAACTTTGTGTCAAATTCGTGCTGAACGGATTTCGTGAGCCGCGTCGCAATCAAGTTGCGTGCCAAATAAATGACCACACCAATCAGTAGTGATGTTGATGTTGTTGTGAAGAGTATGTCAGTAGGACTCATTTGAAACTGCGTTTCTTGAAAAAGTAGATCACATGGTGCCAGAAATAGACGGTCTTTTTCCTGCTTGCCGAAGCTCCTGAACGCTATCGACAGTTAGTGACCGGCAGCAATAGCCGCATTTCGGGTTTTGGCTTTTTCTAAATATTAGCTATCCATTAACCGTTGGCGTCGACTTAAGGGCGCGAAGCATGGGGCTAAATATGCCCTGTTTCCAACATTCGGCACATTTATAAATCGCAATTGCGCCGCGTCCTAGAACGAGGCTGCTTTCTTCAATGGCCACATGGATTGCAGTGATTACCGTACGGCAACCGCACCGGACGCATTGCACCATGCCATCAATCAGGGCGGTCCATGCGCTTGATACACCGGTAAGCCTGCTCATTGGGGCAGGGCGGTGATGTTGGGCCAAGGTGTAGCGTGGTTGTGCCTACAGAGCCAGTCCAGCCAATGCCTTGGTAGCATGTTCAGATCGCAGGTGACCATAGTGCTTTTCGATCATGGCGATGCTGGTGCCACTCAGCACGGCAACGGTCATGGTGTCCAGGCCCTGAACAATCAAATCGGTAATGGTGCTGTGTCTTAGCGCGTAGGCCGTCGCAGCCCCCGGCAACTTGGCTGCAAACACTGCGTCCTTGAATGGGTACTTCCAAGAATCTTTATTCCAAGCGCTGCCGTCAGCGCGGGCAAACAGTGGCGCATCAGGTGTTTTTCCTTTCGACTGTTCGGCAAATAGCGCGGCTGTGGAATCTGGCAGGGTTATTTTTCGATCTTTGCCCGCCTTGTCTTTGCCGATCAACAGCGAGTTAAGCCGTTTGTCGAAGTTCGAAACCTTAAACGCGGCCACAGCGCCGGGGCGCATTGGTAACAGACACATTGCGCGCACCAGCACGGCCAAATCAGCCTTAGCGCACGCTATCAAAGCTTTGCGCTGCTCTATGTCCAAATAGCAATCTCGCCTGCCGTTGGCGTCCTTCACTGGCTTCAGCTTGCTAGACCATGCGTGGTCGCTGGTGGTGTAGCCGTCTTCATGGGCGAGGTTCAGGGCAGTTTTAAGAACGGCCATATCCCTGTTAAGCGAGCTTGCCGCTCTTGGTTTGTCACTGACAACCGACTTGTCTTGATGCATGGCCGGGGTTTTCGCAAGCTTGGTTCGCCAATCCGCCAACATGCCCGCTGTGAGCTTTTGAATGGGGGTTGCGGCAAACTTTTTATTGGAGTGCACCCAGCGCTTGAAACGGCCCTCGGCGTCCTTGGCGGCCTCTTCGCGGCTGTCGTCACGGTATTTCTGCACCAGACGTTCACATGCTTTGCCCACGGTGATTGCCTCTGCGGCCCCGCCTGCACCGCGATGCTTAAACCAGATTTCAGCCGCTTTTTTGGCTGCGTCATAGCGTTCGTGGTCAGGCACTTCTTGGAAGTCTCCCAAAGGGTGGGCCTGTTGCTTGCCAGTTGATTCGTCAAACAGCCTTGCCGCCCAAGTTCCGCCAGTGGCTGCGGTCATCTTGCGATAGCCCACGTATTGCCCCTTTGACAGTCGGTGCCAGTAGGGGTCACGCCGGGGCTTCAAGCTGTTGCGTGCTTTGACCGTGTTTACCTCTGTGGACATTGTTTTCTACCAGTATGAAAAAAGTATGAAAACATTGTATGGTAGAACTTGGAACTACTTGGAGCATTTTCTATAGCTACAAGAGGGAAAATGGTTCTAAGCAGTTCCTTGAAATTACCAAATCCCTGCATTCACACTGCAGGGGTCGGAGGTTCGAAGCCTCCACCGCCCACCAGATCAAGTCCGCAACCTGCCCAAGGTTGCGGACTTTTTTTTGGCTTTGTGTCAGTGCCGGACGCCAAACCGGCTGGCGACTTGGCGGCGATATTCACGGGGTGTGATGCCCTTGATTTCCAAAAAGCGGCGGTTGAAGTTGGCAATATTGTTGAACCCCACGTCAAACCCGATATTGGTGATGTAACGGTCGGATTCCATCAGCAACTGACAGGCACGGTTGATGCGGACGTGATTCACAAAATCGGTAAATGTATTGCCCGTCGCCCTTCTAAAGAAGCGTGAAAACCTGCTTTCACTCATTCCCAAATCAGCGGCAACTTCCGCCGCAGTGCGGGCTTGTGCCACGTCGTCAGTAATACCCTTGACGATGATGTTGATCTGATCGAGCTCGGCGTCATTTTCAATGCCCTTGAGTTGCACCGTAGACAACAGCCGATAGTCTGATGTTCGGACCAAATCGGACGCAAGTTCGCAAAACGCCGCCAATCTACCCAAGCCCCGAGCGGATTTGACGGAATGCCAGTGCTCTTCTGCTCTTTTGGACATGCCAAAAAATTCGATACCCCTGCGCGAACGTTCGAGCAATGGCAGCAACTCCTTGAGTTCGGGAATCGTGGAACATGCCTTCTCAATGGGGTCGTGCTGAAACTGGATGACGAGGTCCCGATGGGTGACGCCTTCGGGCGGAATGTCCATTGATATCCAGTTGTGGGGCAAGCGCGGACCACACAAAACCAGATGTCCTGGCTCAAAGGGGCCAATCCAGTCACCAACAAATGCCTTTCCTGACGTGGACGTGATGAGGTGAAGCTCATATTCGTCATGACAATGCCAGCGTGCCAGAGGGGTTGGGTAGCCGTGGTCCAGGCAACGTATCAGGCCAACATCGCTGCTCGGTTCGTAGCCGAGCGATGGACTTCGGTTGAAGTCAGCCTCCAACTCGGGTTGCCGTTGACGTTGCTTGTGCTGGACGGTGTTTGCGGCCATGATGGTCAATACAAATTTGATCGAATGGAGGGGTACGTCAACTCATGACATTACCACCATCCACATTCAAGGTTTGAGCAGTGATATAGGAGGCTTCATCGCTGGCCAGAAAAACGGCGGCTCCACAGATGTCGTTGGGGTCCCCCATGTAGCCCAGCGGGACAGCCAGACCCACCTGTTTCTTTTTTTCGCCCAGTGGAAGGTTTTCATATTTGGCAAAGAGCGCATCGACGTGTTTCCACATGGGTGTGCTTATCACGCCGGGTGCGATGCCGTTAACCCGTATTTTGTGGGGCGCCATGGCCAGTGCGGCGCTTTGCGTGTAACTGATGACGGCTGCTTTGCTGGCACAGTAATGGGACACCAAGGCCTCTCCGCGTCTGCCGGCCTGGCTGGCCATGTTGATGACCGCACCCTGGGTTTGATGCGCCACCATGTTGGCCAACACCTTTTGCATGACAAAAAATGCGCCTTTGACATTCACGGCAAACATTTTGTCAAACATGGCTTCGTCACTGTCCAGCAGTGGCGCCATATCAAAAATGGCTGCATTGTTGAACAGGACATGAATCGGGCCGTACTGTGTGACCGCCTGTGCGATCAATCGATCAATGTCGGCTGAAACAGTGACGTTGGTCCCAACGTAGTTCACTCGTCCTGGAAAGGCCTTCGACAGAGCCTCGACTTCAGCCGATGGGGTTGCCGAAATATCCGCGATGGTGCATTGGGCACCCTCACGAAGATACGCGGCTGCAACCGCTGCCCCGATGCCTCCGGCAGCACCCGTCAGAATGGCGTGGCGGCCCAGAAGACGTTGGGTTGAAGGGTCTGGCTTTGAATTGCTTGTGCTCATGGTCTGTGGTTGTTTTCAAAAAGTTCGACTCTCTGGCTTGAGATGCGAAGGGCATCGACAAGCTTCGGGTTGCCCGCCAAATCTCCCCATAGAAGTGCATCACCACAAAAAGAAGCAACTGGATCTCTGGATTCACAAATGGCGTGCGCTGCCGCTGGATCCATGGCCTGGTCCTGATAGGTATAGGCAATTTGTCCTGCATGCCAGCGCTGAAGGTAGGCCAGAAAAAGTGCAGGCAACATGCTGACGCTGGCGATGGATTCACCACGGGCCAATCGTTCCCGAATCGTTGGGGCAATAAATCCGGGGATCTTCGAAAAACCGTCCATCGCTACCCGCTGGTTCGTGTCTGCAATGGCCGGGTTGCCAAAGCGATCCAAAACCACATCGCGGTATTGAGCCAGATTGATGGGGCTGGGCTTGCCAGGAGTGTCCAGCACGGGCATGACGTCATCGGTCACGTAGTCATATGCGAACCTGCGGATGACGGCATCCTGGGTACCTTCGTGTATGTAGTTATAGCCCACCAAAGTGCCGGCCCAGGCAATGCAACTGTGAGTGGCGTTGAGCAGCCGGATCTTCGCTTCTTCAAAAGCCTGGACAGAGTTCACCATTTCTACGCCAACAGTTTCCCAGGCGGGTCGACCAGCCACAAAATTGTCTTCAATCACCCATTGAATAAAACTCTCTCCCATCAACGCTGCCGGATCCTCAACGCCGGTTGCGGCTTTGACGCGCGACACAACCTCTGGCGTAGGTCTGGGGGTGATGCGATCCACCATGGCATTGGGGCTGGTGGTATGGGTGCGAGTCCAATTCAGCAGTGCGGAGTCTCCGATCAACTCTAGGAATTGAAGCAGGCCACCGCGGGACCGATCTCCATTGTGTCGAAGATTGTCACAATTCAGGAGGGTGACGGGGCCGGTTCCCCGCACCATGCGTTCGCGAAGTATGGCTGTGAGTGCGCCGTATATGGTGCTTGCGCTACGTCCATGGCGAACTGCATCAATGTCTGCGGCCAAGTCCGAGAAATTCAGGTCAAGCCTGTTTTTTTCATTCAGGTAGTAGCCCGCTTCAGTCACTGTGAATGAAATGATGCGGGTCTGGGCATCAGCGCCCACCTCAATCAAGCCCTTTAGGTCCGGATCGTAGGGAATCACCTTTTGGATCGAAGTGATGCGGGTGTAAGCTCGTTCGCCTTGCGGTGTCACCGTCTCCAGCGTGTAGGTGCCGTGCTGATCCATCAAGGCCTGAATAGTTTGCGCCATGTCGGGGCGAATGTTGCCCCCGGCCAGGCTCCAACGACGATCCCCAGTTTGTTGCAACTGATGCATATAAACCGCTTGATGCGCGCGGTGAAAAGAGCCCAGACCCAAATGGAGCATGGTCAGGGGCGAGGCGCCGCTGGCGGTAGCGCGGTTGGGTTTGTTTGAGTCAGTCATGGTCAAGGAAAATGCAGTTTTGATGTCAATGCGTCACAGCATCACGGGTACGGCCTGTGCGGGTAATGCGGCCTTGCGCGTCAAAAAAGTGGGCGGCTTCCGTGTCAATTTCGACGCCAACGCGATCGCCAACTTTGAGAGAGGTGCGGTCATTTTGGCGCGACACCAATTGCGCACCTTGGGTGGTGCTGACATAAATCAGGGTCTCCGCACCGAGCGCTTCGACAAGCTCAACAGTACCTGTCATCAATGGCTCGCCCACCGCTCGCAAGCTCACATTTTCAGGGCGCAGGCCGATGAATCCACCCTTCGGTACCTCAATTTGAACCGCTCCACCTTCCCCTGAAAGGTCGGCTGCCGCGACGACATTCATTTGCGGCGTTCCAATGAACTGCGCCACAAACTGGTTGGCCGGGCGGTCATACAGCTCCAGCGGCGTTCCAACCTGTTCAATTTGCCCATCACGCAGTACCACCACACGGTCCGCCAAAGTCATGGCTTCCACTTGGTCATGGGTGACGTAGATTGTGGTGGCGCCCAGATCGCGATGCAGCTTGGCGATCTCGATGCGCGTCTGCCCCCGCAAAGCCGCATCCAGATTTGAGAGCGGTTCGTCAAACAAAAATACTTTGGGCGCACGCACGATAGCGCGCCCGATCGCCACTCGTTGACGCTGTCCTCCTGAAAGTTCCTTGGGCGTGCGATCCAGGTAGTGGGTGAGGTTCAAAATCTTGGCTGCCCGTGCAACTTTGTCCTGGATCACGGCCGGGTCAGCTTTGGCAAGCTTGAGCGCAAAGCTCATGTTCTCGAATACGCTCATGTGGGGGTATAGCGCATAGCTCTGGAACACCATGGCCAGGTCGCGTTTGCTGGAGGGCAGGTTGGTAATGTCGCGCCCGTCCAGGTGCAGCGAGCCGCCATCGATATTTTCTAGACCCGCGATCAGGCGAAGCAGGGTTGACTTTCCACAACCCGATGGGCCGACAAAAACCACAAATTCACCCTGCTGAATTTCAAGATCAATACCCTTGATCACGCGGTTTTCACCAAATAATTTTTCAACGCGTTTGAGGTTGAGATAGGCCATTGTGAGTCTCCTGTCGATGTCGTTGTATGGGCGTCCGAGGCTTTCCGGTCAAGTGCAGAGGCACTACTTGACGGCACCAAATGTCAGACCCTGAACCAGTTGTTTTTGACTGAACCAGCCAAACACCACGATCGGTGCGATGGCCATGAATGAAGCGGCGGACAACTTTGCCCAGAACAGACCCTCAGGGCTGGAATACGACGCGATCAAGGTCGCCAGCGTGCCGGCCTTGGCTGCGCTCAGATTGAGCGACCAGAACGCTTCGTTCCAACTCAGGACCAGGCACAACAATCCTGTAGAGGCCAGACCACCCATGGTCAGGGGAAGCAGCACCTGGCGGAATTCCTGCCAGAGCGTCGCACCATCCATCCGGGCCGCCTCCAGAATGTCACCGGGTATGTCTTTCAGGTGCGAATACAACATCCATACCATGATGGGAAGGTTACTCAGCGTGAATACAATGACCAGCCCGGTGCGGGTGTCCAGCAAGCCCGAGAACTGTGCCAGCACATAGATGGGAACCAGGGCGCCAACTGCGGGCATCATTTTGGTTGACAACATCCACATCAAAATGTCTTTGGTGTGTTTGGTTTTGAAAAATGCCATTGAATAGGCCGCAGGAAATGCCAGCGCCAACCCCAGCAAGGTCGATGCCACGCTGGTGATCAACGAATTTTTTGCGTATAACAAATAGTCGCTGCGGTCCTCTACGATCAGAAAATTCTCAAACGTGGGTGTGAATACCAGTAAAGGTGGCACCGAGATCGCTTGCAACTCGGTTTTGAAGGCGGTCAACACCAGCCAACCCAAAGGGAAAAACAGCAATAGCGTCACAGTCCAGGCAACAGTGGTCCTTAAAACCTGGGCAAAGAGTCGGGCTTGAAGTGAAGTCATGGTTTGCTCTCAAAGGCGTTATTTGTCGAGGTTCTTGCCGACCATGCGAATCAGAAATACTGCGGCGATATTCGCCAGCACCACCGCGAACAAGGCGCCCGCTGAAGCAACACCCGCGTCAAAGTTCAGTAAAGCCTGCTTGAAAATCAGAAACGCAACATTGGTACTGGCGTCCCCGGGACCACCGCTGGTGGTGGTGTAAATTTCAGCAAAAACACTGAGCAGGAAAATCATCTCGATCATCACCACCACGGCGACGGATCGACCCAGGTGCGGGATGTACAGGTAGCGCAGTTGCTGCAAATAATTGGCGCCATCCATGCGCGAGGCCTCCAGCTGCTCGCGGTTCATGCTCTGCAAAGACGTGATAAAAATCAATGTCGCAAACGGCAGCCATTGCCACGACACGATCATGATCACACTCCACAAAGGCCAGTCCGTGAGCCAGTCCACCGGGGTGGCTCCAAAGAAGATCCAGACTTGGGCCAGCACCCCATAGATCGGATTCATCATCATGTGTTTCCACAGAAGCGCATTCACCGTGGGCATCACGAAGAAAGGTGATATCAGCAAAATGCGCACCAGACCGCGACCTGGAAAGGGATCGTCGATCAACAGGGCGAGCAAAGTACCCCCAATCACGGTGATCAATATGACGCTGCCCAAAAGGAGAAGGGTGTTCGTCACTGCAGTGCCGAACGACGGGTCGGTCACGAAATATTCAAAGTTCTCAAACCAGATGAAGCCAACCTGTTCGGGCTGCATCAGGTTGTAACGGATGACGGAGAAATACAGAGTCATCACCAGTGGCACGATCATCCACAGAAACAGGGTGATCACTGCGGGCGCCATCAAGACGCGGGGAAGGAAACGATTCATGGCATTGGCCTCTCAAAAGAGGGCGCGCGGGGAGCCCCGCGCGCCAGTAAGCCTTATTGCGATTCGATCTGCAAACCGCAACGGCTCACTTGTTCACTGACATTACTTGTAGTAGCCAGCCTTTTTCATTTCACGCTCTGCCGCTACCTGGGATGCCTTCAGCGCTGCATCAACGCTTGATTTGCCAGCCAAAGCCGCGCTCATTTGTTGACCCACTGT
>CAVVSV010000080.1:0-26882 GCA_963750805.1 uncultured beta proteobacterium | reverse complement strand
CGAACTTTTCGCCAATGGCCTTGTCCTGGTTCACCGCCGTGCCCAGGTAGCGCAACACGATGGGGTCGGCCGCATGAATGGCCGGAAACACGCCTGCAGCCAAAATGCCGGCCGTGCCTTTCAGCAAGGTTCGGCGTGGCAGGCTGCCTTCGATTTTGGAGGTGTCAATGGGTGAATCGGACATGTGGAAAGCTCCTTTTGGGGTGGTTGAAGACTTCTTGCGAAGTGATTGAAGAAAATAAAGAAATCGGAATCCGGAGGCAGATGGGTCACGCTGACAGTGCATGGGCCGCCTCGGGTGCCCAGTACAGTTGCACGTCTTCGCCCAGTGCAAACGGGTGTTGGGTGAATTGCGCTTCTGACAGCATCACGGACAACTCGGCGGTGGTATTCGCGGTCAGCGAGGTACCGGGGTTCTGCAGACCCAGCAGCACATAAGTGCCCTGGTATTCAACGTCCGTCACCACGGCACGCTTGTTGTGGGGGCCGTCGGGCTGGGCGGTGCTGACGGGCAGCACGTGAATGTGGTCGGTGCGCACGCCAATCTTGCCCGTGGCCGTTTCCAGCACGTTGTGGCCGCCCATGAAGCGCGCCACAAACTCGCTGGCCGGACGGTTGTAGATGTCAAAGGGTGAACCCACCTGTTCGATCAGGCCGTGGTTCATCACCACCATGGTGTCGGCCAATGCCATGGCCTCTTCCTGTGAGTGGGTGACGTGAATGAAGGTGAGCCCCAGTTCCTTTTGCCAGCGGCGCAGCTCGGCCCGCATCTGGATGCGCAGGAACGGGTCCAGGGCGGAGAGAGGTTCGTCCAGCAACAACACACGGGGCTGGGTGATGAGCGCACGGGCCAGGGCCACACGCTGCTGTTGGCCGCCAGAGAGCTCACCGGGTTTGCGTTCAGCCAGGTGACCCATCGCCACGCGGTCCAGCAGGTCCTTGGCCTGTTTGCTGCGAGTGGCCTTGTCGACGCCTTTCATCTTGAGGCTGAAGGCCACGTTGTCCAGCGCGCTCAGGTGCGGGAACAGCGCAAAGCTCTGGAACATCATGGCTGTGCCTCGCGCCGCGGCAGGCAAGTCGGTGATGTTGCGGTTTTCCAGCAGGATGTCGCCACTGGTGACCGACTCGTGCCCGGCAATCATCCGCAGGGTGGTGCTTTTTCCGCAGCCGGACGGCCCAAGCAGACAGCAATAGCTGCCACTGGCAATGCGCAAATTGATGTTGTCCACGGCAGGTTTGCCCTGCGCGTAGCGTTTGGTCAGCCCGACGACTTCAACGGCAGCCGGTTGGATGGGTGGCATCTCTTGCATGGACTGATCCATTGCAAAGGCTGTGCCAGGTTTTGTACGCAATGTTTATTCTGCATTGCGTACAAAATGCACCGCGAGGGTGCGAGATGGAGCGAAACTGGTGCAGGAGGCGGGCTCAGGCCCGGTTCTTCATGGAACAGGTGTTGAACCCGAACATGGCATAGGGGGGACACCAACCAATGGCTCCAGTGGCCAAAGGCACAACGCCCAGCCAGCCCCACCAGCCGACGGTGCCCGTGGCGGCCAAGCCGATCAGCACGAGGCCGACGGCGATGCGGATGATGCGGTCAATGCCGCCAACGTTTGCTTTCATGGTGAACTCCTGAAGTAAAGGGTTGATGGACGCATTAAGCGCCCAAATATTTGCACTGTCTGTGACTTGAGTCACATAACAGCTTGGCGTCAACGCCCCTCACTCAATGCCCGCAGCGCAGCCCCATGGGTGATGGCGATCTGCTCGCGCCCCAGGCTGACCCAGCCCTCCCGCTCAAACCGTTTGAGCAGACGTGTAACGATTTCACGCACAGTGCCCAACTCGTCGGCCAGTGTTTGATGAGTAACAGTCAGATGTTGGCCGTGGCCCAGCAGCGCCGATGCCAGCCGCTGGTCCAGCTTTTGAAACGCGACCGCATCGACCAGGCTGGTGAGGTCGGCCATGCGTTCGGCAAACATGCCCAGAATGTCGTTGCGAAAGTCGGGGTTGTCCAGCCAGCGCGTGAAAACGTCGGGTGGAATCAGCATCAGCGTGGTGGATTTGGTGGCGACCCCGTGGGCATTTAGAGGCTGGGTGCGAAACAGGCAAGCCGATGACACCAGGCACAACTCGCCTGGCACCACGCGGTATAACTCCAGCGAACGGCCGTCGCCCGAGCTGCGCGACACCTTCACCTCTCCTTCCAGCACCAGCGGGAAGCCCTGGCAGGGCGTGTTTTCACTGAACAGCTCTGTGCCCGTGGGAACTGTCATGGGTGCAATCGCCGGCGTCAGGCCCTCCAGCAACGCGCTGAGCGGCAGCAGTGTGGGGAAAACGGGGGCTTGTTGCATGGTTCATTCTTTCGATCTATGGGGCTTTGTGCATTGTGCGGTCTGGCATCGCCGGGTCGTCAAAGTTGGCCGGGCCAATGGCGTCGCCAACACAAAACGGGTGAATCGTAAATAATGGCCCGAGCCAACATCAAAAGGAGACAAGTATGGGCAATGTGACGTGGTCCGGCGGCGTGCCGCACTGGACGCAAAAAGGCGACATCAAACTTTTTCTGTGGGAAAAGAAGGCGTCGCCCAATGTGCCGCATCGGGGCACGATTTTCTTTGTACATGGGTCGTCCATGGCCTCGCAGCCGACCTTTGACCTCTTTGTGCCGGGGCGGCCTTTCTCGTCCGCCATGGACTGGTTTGCCGCGCAAGGGTATGACACCTGGACGATGGACAACGAGGGTTATGGCCGCTCTGACAAACACCGCGACATCAACTTTGACATCAGCAATGGAGCGGACGATCTGGCGGCAGGCAGCGACTACATCATGAAAGCCACCGGTGCCCAATCGCTGATGATGTATGGCATTTCGTCCGGCGCGCTGAAAGCGGCCCTGTTCACGGAGCGCCACCCCGAGCGCGTCGCCAAACTGGCCCTGGATGCCTTTGTCTGGACAGGCGAAGGCAGCCCCACACTGGAGCAACGCAAGAAAAAGCTGCCCGAGTTTCTGGCCAAAAACCGCCGCCCGATTGACCGGGCGTTTGTGCACAGCATTTTTCAGCGGGATCATCCCGGCACGGCCGATGAAGTCACCATTGAGGCCTTTGCCGATGCGATCCTGACGCTCGACGACTCCATGCCCACGGGCACCTATGTGGACATGTGCTCCAAACTACCCTTGCTGGACCCGACCAAAATCACCGTGCCGTCCATCATCCTGCGCGGCGAACATGACGGCATTGCCGGGCTGGACGATCTGATCAACTTCTACAAGTTGTTGCCCAACATGAACAAGCAGTTCAGCGTGATGGCGGGCATCTCACACGCCAGTTTCCAGCAGAAGAACTACATGATGGTGTATCACATCCTGCACAGTTTCTTCACGCTTGCCTGAACCGTTTTACAAGGGGTAATGGCATGACCCAATTACTTTTACGCGCTGCGCTCCTTGCGGCCGCCATGGTCAGTGCCGTGCCGGCTGCCATCGCGCAGGCTTACCCCAACAAACCTGTCAAGCTGATCGTGCCGTTTGCTCCCGGTGGCTTCACCGACGTGGTGGCCCGCATTCTGGGGCAGAAACTCTCGGCGTCACTGGGCCAGCAGTTTGTGATTGAAAACAAGGCCGGTGCCGGGTCCACCATTGGGACCGACTTTGTAGCCAAATCGGCTCCCGACGGGTACACCCTGGTGATGGTGTCCACCACACACGTCATCAGCCCGTGGATCTACAAGACCATGCCGTATGACCCGATCAAGGGCTTTACGGTGATCTCCAAGCTGGTGGATTCACCCTACGTGTTGCTGGTCAACCCCAAAGTTGCCGCGAACAACGTGAAGGAGTTCATTGCCCTGGCCAAAGCGGCGCCAAACACCATTCACTACGCGTCCAGTGGCAACGGCAGCTCCCAGCATCTGATGGGAGGCCTGTTTGTGTCCATGACCGGAGCGCCGCTCGTTCATGTGCCCTACAAGGGCAGCGGTGGTGCGGCCACCGACCTGGTCGCTGGTGTGGTGGAGAGCAGTTTTGCGGGCGTGCCCAATGCGCTGGCCTTTGTCCCACAGGGCCGTTTGAAGGCCCTGGCGGTGACCACGGCCAAACGCATTCCTCAACTGCCGGATGTGCCGACCCTTCAGGAGGCCGGCGTGCCCGGTTATGAGGCGTCTGTCTGGCTGGCGCTGCTGGCCCCGGCCAACACACCGCGCGATATCGTGGTCAAGCTCAACACCGAAATCAACCGGTTGATGAATACGGCGGACACCAAGAAGGCGCTGTTTGACGCAGGGGTAGATGTGTCGCCCTCGACACCCGAAGCCATGTCGGAGTACATGGTTCAGGAGATGGAGCGCTGGGGCAAAGTGGTGAAAGAGACGGGCGTGAAACTGGAGTGAGCTGGGGCTTGCCGACCCGCTTCAGTTGACGCCAGACCGCCCCGCCAGGTCGTCCAGAATGGGGCAGTCGGGCCGCTCATCGCCGTGGCAATGGTCCAGCAGACTGGACAAGGTGCGTTGCATGGCCTGCATGGCGTCGATACGTTGGGCCAATTCGCTTACGTGTTTCTGGGCGATGCGCTTCACGCTCGCGCTGGCGCGGCGCCGGTTGTTCCACAGCCCCACCAGTTCGGCGATCTCGGCCATCGAAAAGCCCAGGTCGCGCCCGCGCTTGATGAACTGTAGCGTGCGCACATCGGCCTCGTTGTACAGACGGTAGCCGCTGTCGGTGCGCGTTACCCGGGCCAGCAGGCCCAATGACTCGTAGTGCCGCACCATCTTGGCAGACACGCCGGAATATCGCGCTGCCTCGCCAATCGTCACAGGCCACGGTGCGTTGGCTTGCGACAGTTGCGTTGTGGCGGTCTTCATGCCGTGACTGCGTAGCCCTCTTCGGTGATGGCGCCGGCCAGCGCCTCACGGGGTTGGTCGGACACCACATCCACCCGGTTGGCGGGCCGGTCAATTTTGACTTCGGCCTGGGGGTCGAGCTGTTTCACGGCGCGCGTCACGGCTTTTTCGCAATGGCCGCAGGTCATGCCGGTCACGGTAAAGGTTTGGTTCATGTGAAAACTCCTTGTTCAGATGGAAAAGAGCATAGCTTGAACCTTGCCACCATGGGAAGGTCAAGACCTTTAAAGATTCCCTTGTAAGACAAGGGCTTGATCTGTATCAAAGCTTGACCTTGCCATCATGGGAAGGATTAGGCTATGCCCATGACTACCACTTCCATCCCTGCAGTTTCCACGGTTCTTGCGCCCGCTGTGGCACCTCCCCTGGACATCGGCATTGGCGGCATGACCTGCGCGTCCTGCGTGGCGCGGGTTGAAAAAGCGCTCAAAAAAGTCCCGGGCGTTTCTGACGCATCAGTGAATCTGGCCACCGAGTCGGCCCGCGTTACTTACGCCCCGTCGGAGCAAATGGAAGCACGCCTGCGCCGGGCGGTGCGCGATGCGGGTTACGAGCCGCGCGCCAAAGACGCCGCGATTGACACCGAAGACACCTCGCCGTGGGCGGGTTTCATGCCGGTGGCCGTAGGCTTGGCGCTGTCTGCCCCATTGGTGCTGCCGATGATGGGTGACCTGTTCGGACAACACTGGATGCTGCCTTCACTCTGGCAATTTTTGCTGGCGACGCCCGTGCAGTTCATTCTGGGCGCGCGGTTTTACAAGGCGGGCTGGTACGCGCTCAAAGCCATGAGTGGCAACATGGATTTGCTGGTGTCCATTGGCACCACGGCGGGCTGGGCGCTATCGATGTGGTTGTGGTTGAGCGCCGAACCGGGTGCCATGGTGCACCTGTACTTTGAAGGCTCGGCCGTGGTGATCACCCTGGTGATGCTGGGCAAGTGGCTGGAGGCGCGTGCCAAGCGGCAAACCACCTCCGCGATCCGCGCGCTGCACGCCCTTCGGCCCGAGGTGGCGCACTTGATGGGGGCTGATGGCGAAGTCGATGTGCCCATTGTGGAAGTGCTGGTCGGGGACCATCTGGTCGTGAAACCCGGCGAGCGTTTCCCGGTGGACGGCAAGCTTCTGGAGGGCCGCACCCAGGTGGATGAGTCGATGTTGACCGGTGAGCCGCTGCCCGTGACCAAAGAAGCGCCCCAACCCGGTAGCCACGACTTGCCAGCCAAACTGACAGGCGGCTCCATCAATGGCGATGGCCGGGTGGTGATGCAGGTTTCTGCTGTCGGTAGCGAGACCGTGCTGTCCAGCATCATCCGGCTGGTGGAAGACGCGCAGGCTGCCAAAGCACCGATTCAACGGCTGGTGGACCAGGTGAGTGCGGTGTTTGTGCCGGTGGTGCTGGTGTTGGCGCTCATCACCCTGCTGAGCTGGTGGCTGACTGGCCACTCGTTTGAGCTGGCCCTGATTCATTCGGTGGCTGTGCTGGTGATTGCCTGCCCCTGCGCGCTGGGACTCGCCACACCGGCGGCCATCATGGCGGGCACAGGCGTGGCGGCCAAGTTTGGCATTCTGATCAAGGATGCGCAAGCGCTGGAGTTGGCCCACAAGGTGGACATCGTCGCCTTTGACAAGACCGGCACGCTCACGGTGGGCCGACCCAAATTGACGGCGCTCGTTCCTGCTGATGGCTTTGATGAGGCGCTGGTGCTGAAAGTGGCCGCCAGCTTGCAAAGCGGCAGCGAACACCCGCTGGCGCGCGCTGTGGTGATGGCGGCCAAAGACAAAGGCTTGGCGTTTGAAACTCCGACCGGTGTGAGTGCGGTGCCCGGTCGCGGTACGGAGGGCAGCGTTGCCTTGGATGGCGAGGCCCGCTCCTATCTGATCGGCAGCCTGCGCTGGATGGAGGAACTGGGTGTTGACTTCAGTGCCCTGTCGTCAAAAGCCGCCGACTTGCAAGCCCAGGGCGCCACCGTGTCCGCCATGGCCGAGCGCAAGTCCACCGGTTTGGTTCTTTGTGCCCTGATGGCCTTTGGCGACGAACCCAAACCCGGTGCCAAAGAAGCCCTGGCCGCTTTGCGCGCGCGCGGCATCAAGACCATCATGATTTCCGGCGACAACCGGGGAGCGGCCGAAGCGATGGCCCGTCGGCTGGGTCTGCGCCCCGAAGAGGGCGAAGTGCTGGCCGAGGTCCTGCCGGGGGACAAGGCGGCGCGCGTGGTAGCGCTCAAAACAGGGGGGCATGTGGTTGCCATGGTGGGCGATGGTGTGAACGATGCGCCGGCACTGGCAGCTTCGGACGTGGGCATGGCCATGGGCAATGGCACGGACGTTGCCATGCACGCGGCCGGCATCACCCTGATGCGCGGCGACCCGCTGCTGGTGGCGGCTGCGCTGGACATCTCGGACCGCACGGTGGCCAAGATCCGGCAAAACCTGTTCTGGGCCTTTGCCTATAACGCCGCCGGCATCCCGCTGGCAGCGCTGGGTTACCTGAACCCGGTGATGGCGGGGGCGGCCATGGCAATGAGCTCGGTGAGTGTGATGAGCAATGCGCTGCTGCTCAAACGCTGGAAGCCTAAAGATTGAGCGTTGAAAGTGCTTTAAGTCCTCGGAGGTATTAGATAGTTTGCTATAAAATGGGGAGCAATTTCAGCCTGTAAATTGTCATCAGACAAAGGACGGTCGCGAGCCGCGCGGTACCATGTACGCTGCCAGAAACTGTTCCCCGGAGATTTCCTCATGAATGCCCCCACGTCGACTACCCCGGACCGCCGCCAGCATGAGCGCCGGTCCTTGCGGGGTGCCGCGCAACTCGCTTTACCCGGACGGCCCGTTGTGGCGGTTCGCATGCTTCACCTCAGTGCGGGCGGCATGGGCATTGTTGGCCCGTCCAACTTGCCCGCCAAGACCACGGGCCTGCTGCGCATGAGCATCCCCAAGAAGACTTTGGGCAGTGATACTTTTGATGTCGATATCAAGGTAACCCACAGTGTGTATGGGGGCTCGGAAGATGGTTTCAAAATTGGGCTGGAGTTTGTGAACATGCCAGAGGCCATGGTCACAGCCGTGTCGGCGTACCTCGCAACCTAGCTGGTGCGGCACTGGCGCGCGAAGTGCCGCGTCCTTATTTCGCCCCAATCTGGCCCAGCACCGCACGCAATTGCAGGGGGCGCACCGGCTTGGGCAGGGCGATGCAATGGGCGCTTTCAGCCAACAAGCGCAATTCCGGGTTCATGGTGCCAGAGATCAACACAGCGGGCAGGTCGTCACGGATGGCAGTTCGCACGGCGGCAATGAGCTTCAGGCCATTTTGACCATGGGGCAAATCGAAGTCTGAAATCACCACATCCAGCTTGTTGAACTGGGCGGTCAGAACCGCCAGTGCAGTGTCATGCGAATCGGCGGATACACAAAAATGCCCCCAATTGCGCAGCGTAGTTTCCAGCGCGACACGTGCACCCGGGTCGTCTTCGACCAGCAGCACCGTCATGCCTTGACCTGTCGAAGGGGCTGGCTCAAGAGGCGATGGCGCGGTACTGGGAAATTCGGATGCAGGTGCTGCCACGCGGGGCAGTTCCACCCAAAAGGCGCTGCCCCGCCCCGGCACCGACTCAAACCCCAACGTGTAGCCGGCCGCATCACACAGCCGCTTGACCGTCGCCAGCCCCAAGCCAAAGCCGTGGCCAGTGGTGGTGGGCAGGCGGTAAAACTCCTCAAAAATGCGGGCCTGAGACGCCGCCGCGATGCCGGGGCCGGTGTCCAGCACCACGAGCCGCAATTGATCGCCCCGGCGGCGCGCGCCCATAAGCACCCGACCCTCATGGGTGTGGCGCACCGCATTGGCCACCAGGTTGGAAACAATGCGTTGCAGGGCCAATCGGTCGCCCAGAACCCAGTGTGAGCAAGGCACACTTTTCAGGCTCAGGCCCTTGTCCAGGGCCTCGCCACCAAACAACAGCAGGGCGCGGTCCATGAGTTGTTTGACTTGCACGGCTTCTCGGTGGATGTCCATGCCACCGGCCTCGATGTGGGCAATGTCCAGCACGCCTTCAAACAGGTCTTCCAGCACATGCACTGACTCGCCGACCCGCAGGCTGACCTGATGCAAGTCGGGCGGCAGATGGCTGTCGGACAGCACAGAGGCATACAGGCTCAAGGCCTGTAAGGGCTGGCGCAGGTCGTGGCTGGCACCGGCAAAAAAACGGCTTTTGGACTGGCTGGCGGCCTCCGCCGTGGCCTGCAGTTGAACGGCGGCGGCGCGTTCGCGTTCCAGCTGGGCGATGAGTTGCTGGTTCTCATGGCGCAATGCGATGGAGCGGCTCAGGGTGCGGGCATGAAACCGCCCGTACAGTGCCAGGTAGACCCCCAACAGCAGCATGCCCAGCCCCAGGTACAGGTGAGAAAAATCGCCCACCCAAACCAGACGGGCCGAGAATGGCAGCAACAGACAGATCAGGAAGGTGTACATCACTGGCGGGTGGTAGGCGTGTATGGTGATGCTTCCCACCGCCATGCCGCCAATCGCCCAGGCCATGAACGACTGGGTCAGCAAATCATCCGGCTTGACCAGAAAAGCCAACGAGGCACCCCAGTAAAACCCGGCCACCGCCACATCCAGCACGTAACGCCTGCCCCAGCGCACCGGGTCGTCCACCTGCACCGGTCCAAAACGCGAGAGCCGGAACAAAGCCCCCCGGCCAAACTGCACCACGCAGATGCCCAAGTACCAGGCCAGCACAATGGGCCAGCCGTAGACCCTGAGCAGCGCCAAGCCCAATATGGCGCCGACCACCAGGCCGGACGCGACGGATTCAATGCGGGGACGGTACAAGGCCTGAACGCGCTCAAGCAGCACCAGGTAGTCGCTGTTGTGTGCACCGTTTTCGGGTGAATTTTGGACTCGGGCCATGCTGACGGTCCGGGTTGCCCGCTAAATCAGACCCCGGGCCGAGGCCCGCGCAATCGCATCGGCCCGGTTCACGGCACCCAGCCGGCCGAAGATCAGCGAGAGGTGGTCTTTGACGGTGCGTTCGCTGATGTCCAGGGCGCGGCCGATTTCCTTGTTCGATAAGCCCTGCGCCACCAGGGTGACGATATCCTGCTGGCGGGCCGTCAGCACGGATTCCGCCCGCGTGGTGGCGGTGTCGGGAAAAAAAGTGTCGCCCTGCAAAACGCGCTCCATCGCCAGTGCCAGCAGCGCCGGTTCCAGTGTTTTGGGGATGTAGGCCGCCAGCCCCGCCAGGCGCGCGCGTTCGGGTAGCCGGGCGTCATCCGCCCCTGACAACAGAACCCGCGCACTGGAGGGGCAAAGACCGCCAATCTCGCCCAGCAGTGTCAAGCCATCGCCATCGGGCAGCCGCCAGTCGGACAGAACCAGGTCCGGCTGCAACTTCACGGCCAGCGCGCGGGCCTGCCCCACCGAACCGGCCACGGTAAAGGTGAGTTGAGGCAGCTTGAGCCGCACCGCCGCAATAAAGCCCTCGCGAAACAAGGGGTGATCATCAACCAGCAGTGCCTGCAGCAACTCCATGCGGCAATGGTAATCCCGGTACTAAGTCACGCCAACCGTACTTTAGGACGGTTGTGGGGTGCGGTGGGGGTGGGTAATATTACGAACAGGTTCAACCAGCGCCAAAGGGAACACCATGAAATATTCGCCAGGAACTCTCAAAGCCCTTGCGGGATGCGCCATTACTGTTGCCGCTTGGATGACGCCTCTTTCCTCTTGGGCGCAAGGAACCTGGCAGACCACTTTGCTGGGGCGCACGATTGGTGGCGTCGCGGTGAGTGCGTCCAGTAATGAGGCGGTCTTTCTTTATGACACCGATCTGAATATCACCTGGCTGCGTGATGCCAACGTCAATGTAAACAATGGTGTAGGGGGCCAAATGAACTGGGCGGCAGCCACCAGTTGGGCGGACGGGCTATCTGTAGGCGGTTTCAGTGATTGGCGTTTGCCGACGTTTACATTGCCAGCTGCCGAATTTGGTGACAGTGAAATGCGTCATTTGTGGACGACAACTTTAGGGAACCCAAAACCCAGACCTTTCTCGATTCCCGTACAAACAGGAGATTTTCAAAACATGGTGGTTGATTTCGAGTATTGGTCAGATACAACCGTCGCAGACGATTCCGCTCAAGCTTGGTACTTCAACTTCAAAAAGGGCACACAAGGGTTCACCGGCAAAGTCAACTCCTCAGAAAAATATGCCATGGCTGTGCGGCCCGGCGATGTTTTGGCTGTCACACCTGTCCCTGAGCCTGAAACCTGGGCGATGCTGCTGGTCGGTTTGGGGCTGCTGGGTGGCGCAGTTCGGCGAAATAAGAATAAAAAGACCTGATAGTCCCTGCCGGATATCAGTAGTTTGCTACTACTGATGTAGCAACAGAGAGGCGGACGGATCAGGGGACAATCTGCCCCTGATGACACATTCGCCCACCACCATCCACCCGAAACGCCCCAACACGCTGCTGTTAGCACTGGCCTTGTCACTGGGGGCTGCGGTGTCACTGGGAGTGACGCGGTTTGCCTATGGCCTGTTGCTGCCCACCATGCGGGCAGACCTGAACTGGTCGTACACGCTGGCGGGGGCGATGAACACGGCCAATGCGTTGGGCTATTTGCTCGGTGCGCTGTCCACGCCCCGCCTGATGCAGCGGTTTGGTGCGGCGCGGCTTCTGCTGTGGGGCGCGGTACTTGCCAGTGCCTTCATGGGGTTGAGCGGATTTTTCACCGACACGACACCACTGTTGGTTCAGCGATTGCTGGCGGGCGTGGCGAGCGCGTTTGTGTTCATTGCTGGAGGCTTGCTGGCTGCGCGGCTGGCGGCCACCGAAGCGCAACGCAGTGGCTTCTTGCTGGGGCTGTATTACGGCGGTACCGGGTTTGGTATTGCCTTGTCGGCCTTTCTGGTGCCGGCGGTATTACAGTCAGCCAAAGATGTGCCGCATGGCTGGGCGTGGGCCTGGTGGGCGCTGGCACTGGCCTGCGTGCTGGCGACCGCCGTGCTGGCGTGGCCGGCCCGGGCGCTGGCTGCAGGGTCCCCTTCGACCCCGGCGGCATCTGTCCATACGGGTTCTGGCGGTGCGTTGCTGGTCGGGCGGGTCTTCGCCTGGCGCGACTTTGCGTTTGCGCTGGCGGGCTACACACTGTTTGGGGTGGGTTACATCGGCTACATGACATTTGTGATTGCGCTCTTGCGCGAGCAGGGGGCGAGCGCCTCGTCAGTCACCCTGTTTTATGCAATGCTGGGGGTGGCGGTGGTTCTGTCGGCACGGCTGTGGGCCCGATTGCTGGACCACTTCAAGGGCGGGCAGGCGCTGGCGATTTTGAATGCGCTGTTGGGGCTGGCCACGGTGTTGCCCGCACTGACGTCGGCCTGGCCGGTGGTGCTGGCATCGGGCTTGTTATTTGGCGGGGTTTTTTTGTCCGTGGTGGCCAGCACCACGGCGCTGGTGCGCCACAACCTGCCGCCAAGCGCGTGGGCGGCGGGCATCAGCGCTTTCACCGTTGTGTTTGCCGCCGGGCAGATTGTGGGGCCCACCATCGTGGGTTTGATTGCCGATGGCCCTGGCGGTCTGGCGCGTGGGTTGGTTTTTTCAGCCGTAGCGCTGTGGCTGGGGGCCGTGTTGGCATGGCGGCAGCGGGCTTTGGCATAGCGGGACAACGCAAGCTTGGTGAGCAGACGTTGATCTGAATCAAGCCGGTTTTTGCTCTTGCCAGCGATGCTTGCTCCAATGACTGGAGACACGCCATGACCCACGAGAGTATTCGAATCATTCGCGATGAGCATGCTGCGCTGGCGGCCATGTTGCGATCGCTGACCATGATGGTCAAGCGCGGCCCCGATGATGAACCCGAGAAGTTTTTTGATGTGTTGCGGGCCATGCTGTTTTACATCGACGAGTTCCCGGAGCGCCTGCACCACCCCAAGGAATCTGAACTGCTTTTCCCCCGCGTGGCCCGTCTGGCGCCCGAGACGATGGACAGCATCATCCGGCTTGAGCGTGACCATGGAAGCAGCGAGGCGGCCGTGCGCGAGCTGCAACATTTGCTGCTGGCCTGGGAGCTCATGGGTGACGTGCGACACGCGGCGTTTGACACCGCCGCCAAGCAGTACGTGGATTTCTACCTGGCGCACATGCAGCTGGAAGAAACAGAGATCCTGCCCGCCGCCGAGCGCGTGCTGGGGGATGCGGACTGGAAAGAGCTGGACGCCGCGTTTGCGCTGAACTGTGACCCGCTCACCGGCAAGTACCCGCGCGACCCAGCCTACGACCGGCTGTTCACCCGCATCGTCATGCGGGCGCCCTCGCCCATCGGGTTGGGCTAGGCCGTCGCCACTTCCAGTATCGGGTAGTCGGTGTAGCCTTCGGCACCACCACCGTAGTAAGTGGCGCGGTTGCCTTCATTCAATGGGGCATTTTCACGCAGGCGGCGGGTCAGATCGGGGTTGGCAATAAAGGGTTTGCCAAATGCCACCAGGTCGGCACCTTCTGCAAGGCGTTGCTCGGCCAGGGTTTTGGTGAGCGCGTTGTTGACCATCCAGGCGCCTTGGCCGCCAGCGGATCGGTAAGCGGCCTGGAACGCGGCGTAGTCAAACGGCGTGTCGCCCTGCACATAGTCGCGCGGGCCACCCGTAGAACCTTCGATGATGTGCAGATAGGCCAGGCCCAAGGGTGCCAATTGGCGCGCCACGTACTCAAACAGCGGTTGCGGCTGCGGGTCCGAGGCATCATTGGCGGGGGTAACCGGGGAGAGGCGGATACAAGTGCGATCTCCACCAATCTCCTGCGCGATGGCGGTCATCACCTCCACCAGCAGGCGCGCCCGGTTTTCGATGTCACCCCCATAGGCATCGGTGCGGATGTTGGAGCCGCTGCGCAAAAACTGGTCCAGCAAATAGCCGTTGGCCGCGTGCACCTCAACCCCATCAAAACCGGCAGCGATGGCGTTGGCCGCAGCATGGCGATAGTCCTGCACCAGCCCCGGCAACTCGTCCAGGCGCAGGGCGCGCGGCGCAGAGGTTTCCACAAACCCCGGCACCCCGTTCCTGATGAGCACGGTTTTGGTTTTGGCGGTGATGGCCGACGGTGCCACCGGCGCGCCACCACCTGGCTGCAAGTCCACATGCGAGACGCGACCCACGTGCCACAGTTGCACAACGATCTTGCCGCCTGCCGCGTGAACAGAATCCGTCACCCCTTTCCACAAAGCCACTTGCTCATCACTCCAGATGCCGGGCACATCGGAGTAGCCCTGTCCTTGGTGGCTGATGGCGGTGGCTTCGGTAACGATCAGTCCGGCCCCGTTGACCGGGTCAGCGCGTTGCGTGTAGTACGTGGCCATCATCGCGGTGGGCAGGGCACCCGGTGCGCGATTGCGCGTGAGCGGCGCCATCACAACGCGATTGGCCAGGTGCATGGCACCGACCTGAAGGGGGTCGAACAAAGTGGTCATGACAAGTGGGTGTGGTCTGCAGGTTTGGATGGCGCGACTTACTTGAGCAGGCCTTCAGCCTTCATGGCGGCGACTACGGCGGGGCGGGCAGCCACGCGGGCACGATAGGCCAGCAGGTTGGTGTACGCAGACAGGTCCAGACCCACGTGAGGTGCCCAATTGGTAACGGTGAACAGGTACCCGTCGGCCACGCTGAAGGTGTCACCCATCACGTAGGTGGAGTTGGCGAGCAGGCCATCGGTGAACTTGAGGCGGTCCTGCAGCCGGGCAACGACGGTGGTTTTGTAATCAGCTGGCGTGGCAGGGTTGAACAAGGGGCTGAAACCCTTGTGCAGCTCGGTGCCAATGAAGGTGAGCCACTCCTGTAGTTTGGCACGCTCAAACGTGCCATTGGCCGGGGCCAGATTCTTGCCGGGCACTTGGTCGGCGATGTATTGCACGATGGCGGGGCCTTCGCGCAACTGACGGCCGTCGTCCAGCACCAGCAGGGGCACATAGCCCAGCGGGTTGATGGTGTAGTAATCGGTGCCATCTGCGAGCTTGTGGGTTTTGGTGGGCGCTGCAATCGCTTCGTAGGTCAAACCGGCTTCTTCCAGCGCAATGTGGGGAGAGAGTGAGCAGGCGCCGGGGGAGTAATAGAGTTTCATGGTGTCTTCCTGTAATGGGGAGGTTGTAGGGGAATGGCGAACCCGTGATGCTATCCGCTGGCGACGATCTTTGCTGGCAGCTTATTCCCCTGACGGGTCGGGAAGGTGACACTGAAGTGCAAAATACTGGGATGGGACTTGTACTGAAACGCCTGATCTGGGCCGCAATCGGGCTGGCGGTGCTACTGGTTGCTGTCTTTTTGGCTGCGCAGGCTTATGTGGGCACGGCTGACTTTAAAGCCAGGGCCGAAAACGAAGCGTCCGACGCGCTGGGTGTGGCTGTCAAGTTGGGCCGCATCGGCGTGGACTTGTGGCCCACGCCAGGTCTGGCCGTGAAAGAGGTTCAGGTGCAGACCTCCCCCGTCTTGACCCTGGGAGAGCTGGCCGTTCAAGTCGAGGTACAGGGGCTGCTCAAGGGGCGTTTGGACCTGTCCACGGTCCGCTTGAGCCGAGCTGCGCTGGCCCAGCCGGGTCTGGATGCCTTGCTGGATGCGCTACAAAAAAAGAAGCAAACTAGTGATAAAGGGCAAGGACTTGAGGCCAAAAGTGCCACTGATATTCAGTGGAGTGTGCGCCATGTGTTACTGGATGCCATCACCTGGCTGGGTGCGCGCGGCGACACCGTCACGCTGGATGCCGACGTCAGTCTGGACGCCAACACACAGCCCGAAAAAGCAAGTGTGACTGTCAAGCAGGGCAAGTTCGCCGGTGTGTCCGGACTGGATGGCACACGCCTGACCTTAAGCCGCAAAGGATCAGCTTGGGTGGTGGCGGTGGCGCTGGGTGCCGGGAAAGGTGCTGGCGGTGGCACCATCAACGGCGAGGTCGATGTGCAGCCGGCCAAAGCGGGCGGGTTCTCGCTCAAGGGCAAGTTGGAAACGCGCGATCTGGATGTTTCGATGTTTGGAGGCAGTGGTCCGAAAGGCGGCGGTCCCCTGAGTGGTCGACTGGAGGCCAGCACCACGCTCACAGCGCAGGCTGCCGGGCTGGGCAGCCTGGCAGAAGCCTTACACACCCAGTCCAAATTCACGGTCAAAAACGCCGTGGTGCATGGCATTGACCTGGCGAAGGCGGTCCAGACCGTGGGCATGAGTCGGGGCGGAGAAACACGACTGGACGTTTTGTCGGGCCAGGTGCAGTCCAAGGGCCGGGCCGTTCAACTCAGCAATCTGGTGGCCACGTCGGGCGTTCTGAGCGCCAATGGTCAAGTCGCCATTTCACCCGTCAAGCAGCTCAGTGGCAGGGTCAACGTGGCATTGGGGTCCGGGTTGGTGGGGACGGCCACCGCTGTGCCGCTGGCGGTCGGCGGCACGCTGGATGCGCCTGAGGTCACGCTGAATCGGTCAGCCCTGATTGGGGCCGCTATCGGCTCGGTGCTGGCACCGGGTGTGGGCACGGGTGCCGGAGCTTCGGTAGGTGGGCGGATTGGGGACGCTTTTAACAAGGTATTTGGCCGCTAGTCCACGTCAGTGCTTAATAGTTTGCTACTTTTCTTGCAGCAAAATCGTCTGGATGCGAGACGGAATTTCGCTGCGGCAGGCGTCGCACGGCTAGGCAAAAGTGGTGTTTTGCTGCACGATTTTTCCCATGCTGACCCGTTTCTCGAACCCATAACCCAGTGACTCGTAAAACCCGGCGACGCGCTCGTTGCCGTCGGCGATTTGCAGATTGATTTTGACGCAACCCCTGTCCATCAACGCTGTTTCCGCGTGGCGAACCAGCGCCGCGCCGACGCCTTGATGCCGGTTTTCGGGGTGCACCGCCACTGAATACAACCACCCCCGGTGGCCGTCATAACCAGCCATGATGGTGCCAACGACTTTGTCTTCCGCCTGCGCGACGAAAAACAGGTCGTCTTGCAAAGCAAGCTTCTTGTCAATGACCAGGCCCGGTTCGTTGTGGGGTGCGTCATAACCGAAGGCCGTTTTCCAGAGGGTGATGACTTGGGTCCGATGTGTGGCGTTGGTGTAGGTTGTGATTGAATGCATTGATGTGAATGAGGTCAGGACTTCGCTTTTTTCGGCGATTTTGCCTTGCCCGCCTGGTTGAGGGCGACAGCTTCGAGGATCAGCGCCTGAAAGGCAGACGCATCAACGGGCGCACCCTGAAAGATATCAATGGCGCGGCGCATGTTGCCATCCAGACTCGCGTTGAAAAGCTTGGTGGGGTCTTTCAGCGACGCGCCCTTGGCGAAGGTCAGTTTGACCTTGTCTTTGTAGGATTCACCCGTGCAGAGAATGCCGTCATGCGACCAAACCGGTGTGCCCATCCACTTCCATTCTTCAATCACCTCCGGATCGGCCTGCTGGATGAGCTGACGCACCGTGGCGAGCGTTTCACCCCGCCAGTCGCCGAGTTCGGCGATCCGTCGCGTGATGAGTTCTGAGGCGGGCTGGGCTGGGGTGTCGACAGGCTTTTTCATGGGTCTCACCGGTGAACTTTTATGGGCGTTCAGGTCGCATACCCGGGGTTTTCGCGGTCCAGCTTGCGCAGCAGGGCAGGCCAGGCCAATGCGGCGCCCATGCCAGCGGTGGCTACCTTCATCACTGTGGCAATGCCCTCCACGATTTTGGGGTTGACGTGCACCAGCTCGCCACCCGCCTGGGCATCGATCTGAATGCGACAGGTGTTTTCGAATGTGTACATGGACAAGAACGCATCGGCAATGGTTTTGCCCACGGTGAGCAGGCCGTGGTTGCGCAGCATCAGAAAGTTGGCGTTGCCCAGGTCAGCTTGCAGGCGAGGCTTTTCGGCTTCGTTCAGGGCCACGCCTTCATAGTCGTGGTACGCCAATGAACCCAGCACAAAGGTGGACTGTTGGCTCAAGGGGAGCACGCCAGCCTTTTGTGCGCTGACCGCAATACCCGCGCGCGTGTGCGTGTGCAACACGCAACCGGCGTCTTCACGTACTTCGTGAATGCAGCTGTGAATGGTGAAACCGGCCGGGTTGACAGGGAAGGGCGAGTCGCTGAGCTTGGTGCAGTTCTGGTCGATCTTGACCAGGCTGCTGGCGGTGATCTCGTCAAACATCAGGCCGTAGGGGTTGATCAAAAAGTGGTGCTCGGGGCCCGGGATGCGCGCAGAAACGTGGGTGAATACCAGGTCGCTCCAGCCGTAGGCGGCAACCAGGCGGTAGCAGGCGGCCAGGTCAACGCGCAGTTGCCATTCTTCGGCGCTGACAACTTCTTGGAGTGAGGGGATGTGCATGGGTGGGTCTCCGGTGGCGTAGTTGGGGTGGGATGAACGCAGCAGTCTACGGTAAGCCATGTCGGAGCGCCACGCTGTCAAACAATTGACAACTCAGGGTTATCACCCTTGGGGAAGGTCAGTCCGGGCGAGTCTGCGCTTCGAGCCACGCGAGCCAGGCGAAGGCGTGCGCCTGGCTCTGGCCGCACATGGCTTCGCCAGGCTGGAGCGAGCTGCAGACGGACGGGCGACGCGGATCGTCAAAAATGAGGCACGTGTTGTCGGCGCTGAGCTGCACGCAACGCACGCCGGCCGGCTTGCCGTTGGGCATGCCCGGTATTGCAGAGCTGATGGAGGGTGCAATGCAGCACGCACCACAGCCGGGGCGACATTTCATGAAAGTGCTATCAATTTAGAAGCTGAAAATGCCCGTGGTTATTGGACAAAAGCCTTGATTGTTACGGAAAATGCCTTGGACGGGTAAAATCAGGGCATCTCCCCCAAGTCCGGGACCGGCCCACGGTCCACCCCTGCACCATGTTGTACCCACAAGAATTTGACGTGATTGTCGTTGGCGGCGGCCATGCCGGCACGGAAGCCGCCTTGGCTTCGGCCCGCATGGGCTGCAAAACCCTGCTGCTGTCCCACAATATTGAGACCTTGGGCCAGATGAGTTGCAACCCGTCGATTGGCGGCATTGGCAAGGGCCATTTGGTGAAGGAAGTGGACGCCATGGGTGGTGCCATGGCGCTGGCCACGGACGAGGGCGGCATTCAGTTCCGCATTCTCAACTCATCCAAAGGCCCCGCCGTGCGCGCTACCCGTGCACAAGCTGACCGGGTGTTGTACAAGGCCGCCATTCGCCGGATGCTGGAAAACCAGCCCAACCTGTGGCTGTTCCAGCAGGCGGTGGATGACTTGATGGTGGAGGGCGATCGAGTAGTCGGTGCCGTTACCCAGGTGGGCATCCGGTTCAGAAGTCGTACCGTGGTGCTGACCGCGGGCACGTTTCTGGATGGCAAGATTCATGTAGGGCTGAACAACTATTCAGCAGGCAGAGCGGGTGACCCGCCCGCGGTGTCGCTCAGTGCAAGGCTGAAGGAATTGAAGTTGCCGCAGGGTCGTTTGAAAACCGGCACGCCGCCCCGGCTGGACGGGCGCACGATTGACTTCAGCAAATGCACGGAGCAGCCTGGCGATGGCGTCGGTGACGGCAAGTCCATCCCGGTCTTCAGCTACATGGGCCGCACCGACATGCACCCGCAGCAAATGCCTTGCTGGATCACCCACACCAACCAGCGCACCCACGACATCATCCGCTCGGGGTTTGATCGCAGCCCCATGTTCACTGGCAAGATTGATGGCATTGGCCCGCGCTATTGCCCCAGTGTGGAAGACAAGATCAACCGATTTGCCGACAAGGACAGCCACCAGATTTTCCTGGAGCCTGAGGGCCTGACGACCAACGAGTATTACCCCAATGGGATATCAACCAGCCTGCCATTCGACATCCAGTATGAGCTGGTGCGCTCCATGGCCGGGCTGGAAAACGCGCACATCCTGCGCCCCGGCTACGCCATCGAATATGACTACTTTGACCCGACCGGGCTGAAAAGCAGCTTCGAGACCAAAGCCATCTATGGCCTGTTTTTCGCCGGGCAGATTAATGGCACCACGGGGTATGAAGAGGCTGCCGCGCAGGGAATGTTTGCCGGCATCAACGCTGCATTGCAGGCCGGGGCCAAAACCCAATGGTCGCAAGACACCTGGGTGCCGGGCAGGGATCAGGCCTATTTGGGTGTGCTGGTGGACGACCTGATTTCCAAGGGCGTGAGCGAGCCCTATCGCATGTTCACAAGTCGTGCCGAGTTCCGCCTTCAATTGCGCGAAGACAACGCTGATATGAGACTGACCGATGTGGGGAGGCAACTTGGTTTGGTGGATGATGCGCGTTGGGACGCCTTCAGCCGCAAGCGCGACGCTGTTTCACGTGAAACAGAACGCCTGCGATCAATTTGGGTGAGCCCTAAGAACCTGGACTCGGCAGAAGCAGAGCGAGTGTTTGGCAAAGCACTTGAGCATGAGCACAATCTGGCCGATTTGCTGCGCCGACCTGAGGTGAGTTATGACGCGCTGATGGCCATGGATGGCGGGCGCTTTGCGTCCTCTCTGTTGTCCGCTCACGCGGATGGTTTCGCTGAAGTTTCACGTGAAACCAATTTCCGGGATGCAGTGGTCGAGCAGGTGGAAATTTCTGTGAAGTACGCCGGCTACATTGACCGCCAGCGCGGTGAGGTAGAGCGCGCTGCCCATTTTGAAAACCTCAAGCTGCCTGCTGACATGGACTATCTGCAAGTGACGGCGCTCAGTTTTGAAGCCCGGCAAACCCTGAACAAGCATAGGCCCGAGACGCTGGGGCTTGCCTCACGTATCTCTGGAATCACACCTGCTTCCATCTCACTCCTGATGGTTCACTTGAAAAAGCGGGGCTACAAACAGTTCACCAATGTGCCTGTTGGTGCTGAAAATCCAGAAGCATCTGTAGTGGCCTCGGTCTAAACGGGCAGGGGATAACGCTTGACCGACGCATCTATGCGGAATCAACTGGAGCAGGCCGCGTCTCAGCTGGGGTTGAACCTTTCTCCAGCCCAGGTTGACAACTTGTTTGCATACCTTGCCCTCATCCAGAAGTGGAACAAGGTTTACAACCTGACCGCAGTGCGCGATCCGGCTGAAATGCTCACACATCACCTGCTGGACAGTCTGGCCGTGATTGCGCCGTTGCGGGAACAAATCGGGAAAATGCCAGTTGTGTCGAACCTGCGTTTGCTCGATGTGGGCTCCGGGGCTGGTTTGCCCGGAATCATCATTGCCATTTGCTGCCCGGAGATTCGGGTGGATTGTGTGGACACGGTCGCCAAAAAAGCGGCCTTCATTCAACAGGTGGCGGTGTCGCTCAAGTTGCCCAACCTGCGAGGTGTACATGCTCGTGTTGAAAAGCTGACAGAAAAATATCAAGTGATTGGCTCACGGGCCTTTGCCTCTTTGGTGGATTTCACAACTTGGTCGAAGGCGGCTTTGGCTGAGCAGGGCGTCTGGATGGCCATGAAGGGGAAAAATCCTTCGGATGAGGTAGCTGCTTTGCCCATAGACGTGAATGTGTTTCACGTGGAACAACTGACTGTGCCTGGGCTTGAGGCTGATCGCTGCATTGTTTGGATGAGAACTTCCGGTTGAACCTTGGTGCTTTAAGGGGAGCGTGAAAGGGCGGCGTACGCGCTTTGCTTCGTGTCCCCCGCTTCGCTCCTCCTTGACCTACGCAAAACGCATACGCCACCCTGTCCCTCGCTATTGAGTTGACGGAGTAAAAAGTCACAAATATGGGTAGTAGTGTGATTGGGGGCAGGCACCAAAGTGAGGTTAAGGAGGAGGCCAAAGGCCGGGGGACACGAACGGCGGTGACTGCGCCCAAGCACACTGCGGGTTAAAAATGGCAGGGTTTTTGACCCTGAAATCTGAACTTTAGCCAACGCGATGCGCTGTTGTCCCATCACGTAAACTCAAACCCTTGTTTCCCCGGAGTAAACCATGTTTGGATTGACCGACTACGGCTCGTTTGTTGCCGCCATCATTCTCTTTTTGCTGATTCCCGGCCCGGGCAATCTGGCATTGATCACCTCCACCAGCAAGGGTGGCATCAAAGGTGGTTTTGGAGCCACCTTTGGTGTTATTGCCGGTGATCAGGTGTTGATGTGGATGGCCGTTGCCGGAGTAGCAGCCATTTTGGCGGCTTATCCAGCGGCATTCAAAGCGGTGCAATGGCTGGGTGCGGCTTACCTCGCCTGGCTGGGTTGCAAAATGTTGCTGGCCAAGCCCGGCAGTGCGCCGGTGCTGAACATGAAGCCCAGCCACTTTTTCCGTCAAAGCCTGATGATCACGTTGCTGAACCCCAAAGCCATCGTTTTCTACATGGCATTTTTCCCATTGTTCGTCGATCCAGTTCATCACCAGGGCCTGATTACCTTTGCCGTCATGGCAGTCACCATCGCCGTGCTCACGTTCCTCTACGGGCTGACGGCGGTGTTGTTGACCCACTTTCTGGCTGAACGCATGCGCGCCAACCCCATCATCTCCAGAGGACTTGAAAAGCTCGCCGGTCTATTCCTGGTTGGTTTTGGCATCAAGCTGGCGCTTTCCAAATAGTCGAATCTCCCCATCAGCCCATGGCCAAAATATTCTGCATTGCCAACCAAAAGGGTGGCGTTGGCAAGACCACCACCACGGTGAATCTGGCCGCCGGTCTGGCCAAGGTGGGTCAGCGCGTGTTGATGGTCGATCTGGACCCGCAGGGCAATGCCACCATGGGTTCGGGAGTGGACAAGCGCAAACTGGAGTACAGCATTTACGACGTGTTGCTTGAGTCTGCCTCCGTGGCTGAGGCGCGCGTCACGAGCCCCAAGCTGATTGAGGGGGGGTGCAGTTATGACATTTTGGGCGCCAACCGCGAGTTGGCCGGGGCCGAGGTGGAGCTGGTCAATCTGGAGCGGCGTGAAAAGCGCCTGAAAGCTGCGCTGGTCGAAGCCTCGCCCAATTACGATTTCATCCTGATCGATTGCCCGCCCTCGCTGTCCATGCTCACGCTCAATGGCCTGTGCTCGGCCCATGGCGTGATTGTTCCCATGCAGTGCGAGTACTTTGCCTTGGAGGGGTTGGCGGACCTGGTCAACAGCATCAAGCAGGTTCACGCCAATCTCAACAAAGAGCTGGCCATCATCGGACTATTGCGGGTCATGTTCGACCCTCGCATTACCTTGCAACAACAAGTGAGTGACCAGCTCAAGGCGCACTTTGGCGACAAGGTCTTCAACACCATGATTCCGCGCAATGTGCGCTTGGCAGAGGCGCCAAGTTATGGGCTGCCTGGCGTGGTGTTTGATCCGGCGTCCAAAGGGGCCCAGGCCTATGTGGCGTTTGCCGAGGAGATGGTTCAGCGCATTGCCACCCTGTAAATCGTCGCCAAGCTCAGAGTTTTCGGGTAAATGTGCCTGAAGTCCCCGTCAGATAACAATAGTCAGCTGCAAAAATAGTAGCAAAGGAGTTCGCATGAAAACTCGCTCAACGCTCATCCTGCCGGGTTGGCAGAACTCGGGGCCGGACCACTGGCAAAGCCTGTGGGAAACAACTTATGGCTATCAACGTGTTGAGCAGCATGACTGGGATCATCCCTTGCGTGGTGACTGGATCACCCGACTCGAAGAAGTGATTCTGGCGCAAGACGCCACGCAACCCATCACCCTGGTCGCCCACAGCCTGGGTTGCTTGCTGGTTGCTGCCTGGGCTGCCATTTCTCGTAATACGCGTCGGGTCGATGGTGCTTTTTTGGTGGCCCCAGGTGATGTGGAGCGCGAAGAGATTCGTCCATTGCTGAGCAGTTGGTCTCCGATTGTTGTGCAAAAGCTTCCCTTCAATAGTGTGCTGCTGGGCAGTCGCGACGACCCTTATTGCAGTCTGAACAGGGCCCGGTGGTTTGCCGAGTCATGGGGCAGCACCTTTGTAGATTACGGCTCGAATGGCCACATCAATGCGGGTTCCGGCCTGAAGTCCTGGCCAGATGGGCATAGTTTGCTATTGAATTTGCAGCAAAGCGCAATAACTTAAAGAACGAAAGTAGAGCAGCACATGGCAACCAAAAAACCAAAAGGCCTGGGGATGGGGCTGGAGGCCGTGTTCGGTCCCAAAACCGAAGAACCTGCTCCCGGCAACCAAGCCCCCAACCCTGGCCTGCCCGCGTCGCTACTGCTTCAGGACATGGTGCCCGGCCAGTATCAGCCGCGCACCCGCATGGACGAGGGCGCGCTGTATGAACTGGCCGAGTCGATCAAGGCGCAAGGCATCATGCAGCCGATTTTGGTGCGCCAGCTTAAAGCAGGCGCCCATGAAGGCAAGTACGAAATCATCGCTGGCGAGCGTCGCTTCAGGGCTGCCAAACTCGCCGGGCTGGAAAGTGTTCCGGTGCTGGTTCGGGACGTACCGGACGAGTCCGCTGCGGCAATGGCGCTCATTGAAAACATCCAGCGCGAAGACCTGAACCCGCTGGAAGAAGCCCAGGGCCTGCAGCGCCTGGTGAAGGAATTTGGCCTGACCCATGAGTTGGCAGCCCAGGCGGTGGGCCGCTCCAGAAGCGCTGCCAGCAACTTGCTGCGTTTGCTCAACTTGGCCGAGCCGGTCCAAACCATGCTGATGGCAGGTGACCTGGACATGGGCCATGCACGTGCCTTGCTGTCCCTGGAAAAGGTCACGCAGATTACTGCAGCGGCGCAAATTGCCGCCAAAAAGATGTCCGTGCGGGAGGCGGAAAGCCTGGTCAAGAAACTCAGTGCCGAGTTCACGCTGACGTCCACCAAACCCAAGAAGGAAAAGTCGCGCGATCTGAAGCGGGTGGAAGAAGAACTCTCCGACCTGTTGACCGCACAAGTGGAAGTGCGGGTCAAAAAGCGTGTCAAGCGCGCCGGGCGAATGGAGGAGATGGGCGAGGTGTCGATCCAGTTTGGGTCGCTTGACGAGCTCAATGGCCTGATCGATCGCCTCACGCGCGGGGCGAGCCGCTAGCTTGTCCCGACCGAGCCGTTCTGCCATGCTGGCTCGTCTGCGCTGGCCGTTACCCGCCTTGCTGGTCTGGGGCCTGTCGTGGGCGGTGTTTTGGGTCGTTCAGCAATCGCAAATCAATAGCTTGTTAGCCCTGGTGCTGGCCAGTGCTGTGGGAGTCACGTTCAGCTTTTTGGGGCAATCGTGGTGGCGGCGCAGCATCGTGGCGCTCGGGTTTCCGCTCTCAATAGTGCTCAGTGGCGGTGTGACTTTGCCGGGCTGGGCATGGCTGATCCCTTTGGCGGTTCTGGCGTTGATTTACCCGGTTAACGCCTGGCGCGACGCTCCCTTGTTCCCCACGCCGCTCAACGCACTGCGTGATCTCCATCAGCATGCGCTGCTGTTACCCGGCGCCTTGGTGCTGGACGCTGGCTGCGGTCTGGGCGATGGCCTCAAAGCCCTGCGCTTGGCCTACCCGGAATCGCAACTTCATGGGCTGGAATGGAGCTGGCCGCTGCGCGCGTTGTGCGCCATGCGCTGCCCCTGGGCACGGGTTCGCCAGGGCGATATCTGGCGCGCTGACTGGAGCCCTTACGCCATGGTGTATTTGTTCCAGCGCCCGGAAAGCATGGAGCGCGCTTTTGCAAAAGCCCAAGCCCAAATGCAGACGGGCGCATGGCTGGTCAGTCTTGAATTTGAGGTCAAGGGTCGCAAACCGCATGCAAAGGTTGAAGCGCCTGACGGGCGTCCGGTCTGGCTGTATCAAATGTCGCCACAGGCGTAGGCACAACGCAGGCTAAAAACTGTAGGATGGACATCCGTGTATGGAGGGGTATTCGATGACTTCGAAACGTGAATTTCTCAATGGGCTGGGATGTGTCCTGGCGGTCTTTGCCTCAGGGTACGCACAGGCTTTGGAGCAGCCCGTGGGGCCGGTGATCCTCACAATCACCGGCAAGGTGGGGACTCCCAATGTCGGTCATAGCGCGGCATTCACGATGACCATGCTGGAGGCCTTGCGTCAAAAGACGTTTACAACCAAAACGCCTTGGTACCCGGCCCCGGTCGAATTTACCGGCCCTCTGTTGCGCGACGTACTGGCCGCAGCGGGCGCCACAGGCGACAAGGTGGTCGCCCTGGCGCTGAACGATTACAAGACTGAAATTCCGGTCGCGGACACCACCCAGCACGACATGATCGTGGCCCGGTTGATGAACGGCAAACCGATGGCAATTCGTGATCGGGGTCCCTTGTTCATCGTTTACCCGTTCGACTCCAAGCCGGAGTTGCAGGCCGAGCGGTACTATGACCGTTCCGCGTGGCAACTGTCGCGCCTGATTGCACAGTAAGCGGGCACGACCAGTGCGACGGGGCAACCGGCTACTGGCCCTGATGGTTGTGACCCTGGTGGGGCTTTACGGCACCATCGGTTTCATTCAATACCGCCAGCAAGAAGATCTGAACAGTGTTGTCCAGCGGGGAGACCGGGGCGTGCAGCGCGGCTTCACCCAGTTCGAGGTGGAATACCAGCGTCTGGGCAACGCCATCAATCACCGGTTGTTTGAGCCCCAGGGCATCCCCATGGAGGAGTTGCTGCTCCGGTATGAAGTATTTGTCAGCAGAGTGGGTTTGCTGGAGTCCGACAAGGCGCAGGAAATCATTCTGGACAAAAAACTTCTGGCTGATTTGAGCTCGGCCGTCAAAAACTTTGTCGCGCAAGGCGACGCAATACTCGCACCCGGAAAGAACCGTATACCTTTAGCGACGGAATTGATGGCTCTGCGCGAGCAGTACCAGGGTATGAGCGACATGATTCGTGACCTGTCGTTCAACGTGACCGAATCCACGGCGGCTGCAGTCGATAGGCGGGCAACGGAAATCCGGCAGCAAGTGCGGGTCACCTCGATGTTGACGGTGTTCCAGGGCCTGCTCACCCTGGCTTTGGCCATTGCAGCATTTCGCCAGTATCGGCAGCGTCGCAGAGCCCAGCATGAGGCTGATGCCAGCCGTTTGGCACTGGTTGAAGCGGCAGCGCGACTTGAAACCGAATCAGTGCAGCAAGCGGCTCGGCATGAGCTGCAGGAAATCACCGAGTCGTTGCCGCTG
>CAVVSV010000079.1:0-13991 GCA_963750805.1 uncultured beta proteobacterium | reverse complement strand
GGCAGCAGGCCTTTTGCTCCTGGGTCTTGCGCCATGCCAGTGGCAGGGTGACCAGCGCGCCAAAGGTGAGGCGGGCCCAGACGATTTGCAGGATCGGCACCTGTTGCTCGCCGAGGAATTTGGCGAAGACGTCGATGAAGGGCAGGGCGGCCATGGCGGCCAGCATAAAAGCGACGCCTGTCAGGGATCGGGGCGCTTGGGGCGGCAAGGTGTTGGGCTGCGGCGGCGGTGTCGATTTGGGCAGAGGGGGCATGTCTGGCTTTCGCTATTTCGATCAGATTAGGGTGGGGGGCGGGCTTGGGACCGTCTATTCGCGCACATTTGGCGGACGTTTGGCCTGTGGCAAGGCAGGCGTTTGCCTGAAATTTGGGCAAAGGTGGCCGGTGTGGGGAGCGAAAAGTGGGAAGCGCCCTGTAACTTTGTGGAGCGGGTGGCTGCTATGTTGGGGCGAACAGGAACGGCAGGCAGGATATGCGCGCATTGACCCGTCGCCCCGTTGTGGGGATCATCGGCAATTCACATTCGATCACAGAGACTTACCTTGTGCATGGTGCGGGGGTGCATGTGTCGCGGGCGGTGGCGGAGGTGGTTGAGTGCTTGCCGACCACTCCTGCCGTCCGATCTGGGGGTGGTCGATATCGGCGCTCTTTTTGGACACCTGTGATGGCTTTTTGTTCCCCGGCGGGCGTCCAAACGTGCATCCCGAGGAATACGGTGCAGTTGAGACGCCTGCGCACGGCAGCTTTGACCGCGAGCGCGCCAAGCTGCACATGAAGGTGCCTTTGCACTACAGCGGTGACGAAAATTCGCCAGCCGTCAAAACTGAAGGCTGCATTGCCAACCACATCGTGACCGAAATCGAAGTGATGTGTCTGCCTGCCGATCTGCCTGAGTTCATAGCCGTGGACTTGAGCGGCCTGAAAAAGGGAACTTCACTGCATTTGGCCGACGTGGTCCTGCCCAAGGGCGTGACCGCTGTGACCCACGGCAAGAACAACCCCGTGTTGGTTTCTGTCGTGATGGTTGCTGGCGCTGAAGTCGTGGCTGATCCTGCCGCCGCTGCCGCTGCCCCCGCAGCCGCTGGCGCCAAAGCACCGGCTGGCAAAGCGGCTCCTGCCGCCAAGGCTGCGCCTGCTGCAAAACCAGCTGCCAAGAAGTAATAACTTCCGCAACTGGTCAACGGCCCGAAAACAGTCTGCGTTGTGTAGACCGTTTCCGGGTTTTTTTTCGCCTTCATAATTCGCCATGATCAGACTGTTTGTTGGCTTGGGCAACCCCGGCCCTGACTACGAGGGCACACGCCACAATGCCGGCTTCTGGTGGATAGACGCATTGGCGAACGCCCTCAAGGTCACCCTGGTGATGGAGAAGAACTATCACGGTTTGCTGGCACGAACAAGCCTTCACGGACAAACTATCTGGCTGCTCAAACCCCAGACCTTCATGAACCAGTCGGGTAAATCCGTGGGCGCCTTGGCGCGTTTTTTCAAGATATCGCCTGAGGAAATTCTGGTCGTCCATGACGAACTCGATATCGTGCCCGGCCAGGTGAAACTCAAACGGGGGGGCAGTCACGCCGGCCACAATGGTCTGCGCGACATCCATGACCAGTTGGGAACCGATGACTACTGGCGCCTTCGCCTGGGCATTGGCCACCCTGGCGTCAAATCCGAGGTCATTCACTGGGTGCTGAAAAAACCGTCGCTGGATCACCGAATCGCCATCGATCAGTGCATTGATCGCACCGTCAAAGCACTTCCGCATTTTGTGGCGGGTGACATGGACAAAGCCACTCTGCTGGTCCATACACACAAGCCACCACGGCCCAATTTGCCAAAACCGGAAAGTCTCAAATCAACTGTTCAAGGAGAGGATTCATGAGCGCTACACACAATTCCCGGTTCAAGGTGCCAGTCTTAAACGCTCTATTATTGATAGCAACACTATCAATAACGACGGGGACTTCAGCACAAACTTCATACAAGTGTGGTAATTCGTACGGCTCTGCGCCGTGCGCGGGTGGTGTGGCCATTGACACCCAGGATGTCCGCACAAATACCCAAAAAATTCAGACTGACGTCGCCACGACCAAGACGGCCAAAGCGGCCGACTCGCTGGAAAAATCCCGGCTGACTCAGGAGCGGGCTGACGCCAAAACACGTGCCGAAACTGCAGGGGCAGGTGCAACCATCCTCTCATCGCCAAACCCCGCTTCGGATGTCGCCGACCCGTCTGGCAAAGTGGATACCAAAAAGAAAAAGAATGCGCCTGAATACTTCACAGCCCAAGTTCCGGGTGAGAAAAAAGAAAAGGTGAAGAAAGCCAAGAAAGTCACTGAGAAAACCAACAAGGCCAAAAAGGCTGCCAGCAAAACCTGAGTCGAACCGACTTTTCAGTCTGCGGCAAGGCCCGCAGGTCCCACGACAACCCCCGCCTGCAATCGCCGGTATTTAGCCCACAGCGTCTCACGGTCTTCAATGACATTGGGGTTGATCGGAATGCACGCCACCGGGCAAACCTGCACACATTGCGGTTCATCAAAATGACCGACGCATTCGGTACATTTGTGCGGATCGATCTCATAAATTTCCGAACCCATGAAAATGGCCTCATTCGGGCACTCGGGCTCGCACACGTCGCAGTTGATGCATTCATCGGTAATGATCAGGGCCATGGGCATAATTATCGGGCTTCATGCCCATAATGCACACCCGCCTCCCTTCAACCGCATCGCTACATGGGCCTTTTCCTTCTCAAGCGCTTCACCACCCTCGTAGCGACCCTGCTCGGCGCTTCAGTCATTGTTTTTTTGGTGCTTGAAATATTGCCGGGTGATGCCGCCCAGATCCTGATGGGGCCCGATGCTGCGCCAGATGCCGTGCGGGCATTGGCCGTTCAGCTTGGCCTGGATCGCCCGCCGCTGCAGCGTTATGTCGGCTGGATGACTGGCATGCTCACCGGTGACCTGGGAATCAGCTACACCTACAGTTCACCGGTGTTTGATCTTGTGCTGGAACGTTTGACGCTCACGGTGCCACTGGCGGTGATGGCCATGACGCTAACCACGCTTCTGGCGCTGGGCTCGGGCATTTACGCTGCGACAAACCACAACAAGGCGGGCGATGTCGGTCTGATGGGCCTGACCCAAGTGGGCATTGCCATTCCGAATTTCTGGTTTGCCATTCTCCTGATATTGATGTTTTCAGTGCACCTGCAGTGGTTCTCAGCGGGCGGGTTCCCAGGATGGTCAGAGGGCGCGTGGAACGCCTTCAAGGCATTGCTGCTCCCCGCCGTGTCGTTGGCCGTGGTGCAGGCCGCCATCCTGGCCCGCATCACGCGATCCGCTGTGCTGGAAGTCATGCGAGAAGATTTTGTCAGGACCGCACGCGCCAAGGGCCTTTCAAAACGCGCCACTGTCTGGGGTCATGTGTTGCGCAACGCGATGATTCCGGTCATCACGGTGATGGGCTTGCAGTTTGCGGAACTGCTGGCGGGCACCATCGTGGTGGAAAACGTGTTTTATCTCCCGGGTCTGGGGCGCCTGATTTTTCAGTCCATTTCCAACCGCGACCTCATCGTGGTGCGCAACTGCGTGATGCTGCTTGCCACCATGGTGGTGGTGGTGAACTTCATCGTGGATGTGTTGTATGCGGTGATTGATCCACGGGTCAAGGCGAGTGACATATGAATCCAGTCACTTCCAAAAACGTAGCAAACTTGTCAATATCGACGGGGACTTCAGCCGGTTTTCATGCAAAGATTCAGGGATGGATGGCAAGGGCCCTGCACCATCGAAGCTTTATGGTGGGCGGCGTCTTGACCCTGCTTTTGCTGGCGGCAGCCACGTTGTCACTGTTCTGGACGCCCTGGTCGCCTTATGAGATTGACATGGCGGCCAAGTTGCAGGCCCCCAGCGGCCACCACTGGCTGGGCACCGATCCGTTTGGGCGCGATGTGGCATCGCTCTTGTTGGTGGGTGCACGCAACTCGATTCTGGTCGGCGTGATCGCCGTCAGCATCGGACTGATACTGGGCGCAGGGCTGGGTCTGCTGGCGGCAGCCCGGCGCGGCTGGGTGGAAGAGCTCATCATGCGGCTGTCCGATTTCACGCTGGCGTTTCCGGCCCTCCTGTCGGCCATCATGATGACGGCGGTGTTTGGTGCAGGCATTGTCAACGCCATCATTGCCATTGGTATCTTCAACATTCCCAACTTCGCACGCATCACGCGCGCATCGGCCAACGCAGTATGGTCCCGCGAATTTGTGCTGGCTGCTCGCGCCTGCGGCAAGGGGCCCCTGCGCATCACGCTGGATCACATTCTGCCCAACATCGCGTCGGTGCTGGTGGTACAGACCACCATCCGGTTTGCCATAGCCATCCTTGCGGAAGCGGCTCTGTCTTACCTGGGCCTGGGTACCCAACCGCCCGACCCGTCCTGGGGACGCATGCTGGCCGAGGCGCAAACCCTGTTGTTTCAGGCCCCATTGCTGGCCGTCTTTCCCGGCCTGGCCATCGTGCTGGCCGTGCTGGGCCTGAACCTGCTGGGTGATGGCCTGCGCGATGTGCTTGACCCGCGACTGGCGCGGCAGCGTTGAAACTTCAATGAACACACATGGCACTTCTTGAAGTTAACGATCTCGGCATTGAGCTGCAAACGCCGCGTGGACCGGCGAGGGCCGTGCGCGATGTCAGCTTTACCCTGGCGCGTGGCGAGACCTTGGGTTGGGTGGGTGAATCCGGTTGTGGCAAATCCATCACCGCCTTGGCGCTGATGGGATTGCTGCCCGAAAGGGCAGTGGTGCAGGGGAGCGTGCGGCTGGATGGCAAGGAATTGGTGGGGATGCCTGATGGCGATTTGTGCCAGCTGCGCGGCAACCGGATTGGCATGATTTTTCAGGAGCCCATGACCACGCTGAACCCGGTTCACACGATTGGCCATCAGGTGGCCGAACCCCTGAGGCTGCACCGGGGTGCATCCCGTCTTGAAGCGCGCGCTCAAGCTGTTGCCCTGCTGGACCGGGTCGGAATTCCCGACGCGTCCCGCCGTTTTGATGCCTACCCGCACCAGTTTTCAGGCGGCCAACGCCAGCGCATCACCATCGCCATGGCCCTGGCTTGCAACCCTGATGTCTTGATTGCCGATGAGCCCACCACGGCCCTGGATGTGACGATACAGGGCCAGATTCTGGACCTCATCAGCGACCTGGTGGAAGAGCGTGGCATGGCGCTGATTTTGATCTCGCACGACCTTGGCGTCATCGCGCAAAACGTGGCCCGCATGATGGTCATGTATGGCGGCAGTGTGGTGGAGTCGGGTGGCACGGCAGACGTATTTGCACAGCCGGCCCACCCCTATACCCGTGGCCTGTTCGGAGCCCGGCCTGGCCTGGGAGCCGCTCGCGGCGCACGACTCAACACCATTGTCGGCACCGTGCCTGAACTGCTGGATTTGCCCGAAGGCTGCCCCTTCTCAGACCGTTGTTCCTTTGCATTGGCGCAATGTGTCAGCGAACGCCCAGCCGTTAGCGAGGTGGGGCAGGCGCACGGTGCGCGCTGTTTCCGTCTCGACGCTGTTGCTGCCCAAACCGCGGAGGTCATCGCATGAACGCGCCCTCTGCCGCACCTTTGCTGCGCATTGAAAAGCTCACCCGCGACTACGTACTGCCGCGAGATCACCTGTGGGAGAAACTACCCGTCGTGCAGGCGCTCAAGGGCGTCAGTCTCACCCTGCACAGCGGACGAAGTCTGGGTATTGTGGGTGAGTCCGGCTCGGGCAAGTCCACGCTGGCCCGTCTGGTCATGGCGCTGGAAAAACCCACCAGCGGCAGCGTGCAGTTGAATGGCCAGGACTTGAACCAGCTAACGCCTGCGGCTTTACGTTCAGCAAGGCGCAATTTCCAGATGGTGTTTCAGGACCCCTACGGCTCCCTCGACCCGCGCCAGACCATTGAAGTCATCACGACCGAACCACTGACATCTCAAGAGACCACTAATCTCGCGGAGCGGCGCCACAGGGCAGCTGAAGTGTTATTGTCCGTCGGATTAAGGGAAAGCGATCTCGATAAATATCCGCATGAATTCTCTGGCGGCCAGCGCCAACGCATCGCCATTGCCCGGGCACTCATCACGCGCCCCCAACTCATCGTGGCGGATGAGCCGGTCAGTGCGCTGGACGTCTCGGTGCAGGCCCAAGTACTCAACTTGATGCAGGAATTGCAGGCCCAGTTTGGCGTGACCTACCTGCTCATCAGCCATGACCTGGCCGTGGTGAACCACCTGTGTGACGAAGTGGCCGTCATGTTTCAGGGCCGAATCGTCGAACAGGGAAAACCTGTTGATTTATTCGAGCACGCCGCCCACCCCTATACCCGCGCCCTGCTGGATGCGGTTCCGCGCATGGAGCCAGCCGCGAAGGGGCAAAGAAAACGCGCGCCGGTCGTCATCCCGCGAAGTCACCCGGACAGTGCCTGCCCCTACGCCCACCGCTGCCCTCAGGCCACCGCTGTATGCGATGCCGGACGACCCGAACTGGCCCCTGTGGAGGGTCGCGCCGTGGGTCACCTGGCCGCCTGCTTTTTAGCCGCCATACCATGACCCAAACGGGTTCAGAAATTTGTTATCGTTCGCCACCTTCTTTCGTCACATTCCGCTGCCTCTCGCCTGAAACCTAAGGAACCCACGCCATGATCAATCGCCGTACTGTTTTGACAACCGCCGCCAGCAGCACTCTGGTCAGCCTGCCATTCGATCTGGCCGCCCAGAATAAGAAAGACACCGTTGTGTTGGGCATGACGCTGGAACCGACACCGGGGCTGGACCCCACCGGCGGCGCGGCCTCCAGCATTGCAGAAATCGTGCACTACAACGTGTTTGAGACGCTGACCAAGATCAACAGTGACGGCACGGTGTCGCCTCTGCTTGCCGAGAAATGGGAAGTCTCGCCCGACCTCAAAACCTACACCTTCACCCTGCGCAAAGGTGTGAAGTTCCAGAATGGTGAGCCTTTCAACGCAGCGTCCGTCAAGTACTCGTTCGAGCGCGCTGCGGGTGAAAAGAGCACCAACAAGGACAAGCGCACGTTCGCCAGCATGGAAAGCGTGGCCGCTGTGGACGAGCACACCGTCGTTATCCTGAACAAGGAGCTCGATCCCGACTTTCTGTTTCTGATGGGCCAGGCTACCGCCATCATGGTGGAGCCCAAAAGCGTGGACACCAACGCCACCAAACCGGTGGGCACCGGCCCCTACAAACTCGATGTCTGGAACAAGGGTTCTTCCGTCTCACTGGTCAAGTGGGACGGCTATCGCAACGCCGCGGCCATCAAGCTGCGCAAGGCGACATTCCGGTTCATCAGTGACCCCGCCGCGCAAGTCGCCGCCCTGCTGGCAGGCGACATTGACATGTTTCCGCGTGTAACACCACGCAGCGTGCCTCAGTTCAAAAACAATGCCAAATTCCAGGTGCTGGTGAGTGGTTCGCGCGCCAAAACCATTCTGGCCATCAACAACAAAAAGAAACCATTGGACGATGTGCGTGTGCGCCGCGCGATTGCCGCTGCCATTGACCGCAAAGCCGTGATTGAAGGCGCCGGCGACGGCTATGGCACACCCATTGGCAGCCACTACGTGCCAGGCGCCTTGGGCTACGTGGACACCACCGGCATCAACCCCTTCAACATCGACAAGGCCAGGTCCCTGCTGGCCGAAGCCGGCATCAAGACGCCATTGGAATTGAGCCTGAAACTGCCACCGCCCCCCTACGCCCGCCAGGGCGGCGAAGTGATTGCCGCGCAGCTTGCCAAGGTCGGCATCATTGCCAAGATTGAAAACGTGGAATGGGCACAGTGGCTCAGCGGCACCTACAACAACAAGAACTACGACCTGACCATCATCTCGCACGTGGAACCCTTCGATCTGGGCAACTTCGCCAAGAAAGATTACTACTGGGGTTACGACTCGGCCGCCTTCAACACCCTGTTCGACAAAATGAAAAACAGCCCCCGCCCCGCCGACCGCGCCAAGCTGCTGGGCGATGTACAACGCATGCTGGCCAATGAATCCGTCCATGCCTTCCTGTACCAACCGCAATGGATCACGCTGGCGAACAAAAACATCAAAGGCTTGTGGAAAGACATGCCGATATTTGTGAATGACTTGTCGGCGTTGTCCTGGGGGTAAGGCAGTTACCACTCTCACCATGAGCCTTCACGACCTTTCCGCGCCCGAACTGCTGCGCGCCTACCAGCAGCGCAGCCTCTCCCCGGTGGAGGTCACTCAAGCCGTGCTGGACCACATCACGCAGTGGGAGCCACACATTCACGCCACTTATTTGCTGCGCCCGGAACTGGCGCTGCAACAGGCGCGGGAATCAGAAGCGCGGTGGATGAAGGGGGAACCCTGCGGCATGCTGGACGGTGTGCCGGTCACCATCAAGGACAACATTGCCACGCTGGGTGACCCCACGCCATTGGGAACGGTAGCGACGGCACTAGCGCCCGCTGCACGTGACGCGCCACCGGCAGCCCGACTGCGCGAGGCGGGTGCCGTCTTCATCTGCAAAACCACCATGCCCGACTACGGCATGTTGTCCAGCGGACTGTCGAGTTTTCACCCGCTGGCGCGCAACCCCTGGGATGTGAGCAAGACCCCCGGCGGCTCCAGCGCGGGTGCGGGCGCAGCAGCAACGGCGGGTTACGGACCGCTGCATGTGGGCACCGACATTGGCGGCTCACTGCGGCTGCCAGCGGGCTGGTGCGGTATCTTCAGCCTCAAGCCCAGCCTGGGTCGAATTCCGATTGACCCCGCCTACACGGGTCGTGCCGCCGGCCCGATGACCCGTACGGTGGCTGACGCGGCCTTAATGATGCAGGTGCTGTCGCTTCCAGATGCGCGAGACAGCATGAGCTTGCCCTACCAGCCCATTGCGTGGGATGACTGTGAGAGGGGTACTGAGTTTTTGCGCGGCCAACGAATTGGATTGTTGCTGGACGCGGGTTGTGGTCTGCCCGTTGAGCCCGAGGTCAAGTCAGCCATTGAGCAAGCCGCACAAATTTTCGAGCAGGCAGGCGCCATCGTCGAGGTGATGCCACCATTCCTGACCGCCGCAATGCTGGAAGGTATGGATCACGCCTGGCGCATGCGATCCCACATTGACCTGGCTGCTTTGTCGCCCGAGAGAAAAGCCAGCGTGCTGCCTTACATCACGCAGTGGGCGGACAGCGCCGCGGGCATGAGCGGGCCAGCCGTGTTTACCGCCACGCATCAGTTTCACACCACACGGGTTGCCACGGTCAACGCCTGCCGCGCCTTTGATTTCGTGATCTCGCCGACCTCGCCGGTCCCAGCATTTGCGGCGGAACTTCCGTCCCCCACCAACGACCCCTTGCGCGGGCTGGAACACATCGCGTTCACGGTGCCCTTCAACATGTCGGAGCAGCCGGCGGCGTCGATCAACTGCGGCTACACATCCAGCGGCTTGCCGATTGGTTTGCAGATTGCGGGCCAGCGGTTTGATGACCTGGGGGTACTTCAGGTTTCGCGTGCTTTTGAGTTGTTGCGCAAGCCGCAGCGACCCTGGCCAACTGTGCCGAAATAGCAGGTGTCAGTCTGGGTCTTCCTCGGGGAGACTGGACTTGACGATCATCACGGGCACCCCCGCTGCGTGCAGCACTTCGTTGGACACTGACCCCAATAGCGCGCTGCGCAAACTGCTCATGCCGCTGGCACCCATCACCACCATGTCACATTCGTAGCGCTCCAGAATATCGATGATCGTGTGGGCCGGGTCCCCCGAGGCGACTTCACTTTCAAACGGCAAATTTGCGGCGGTCAGCAGTGCTTCTGCCGGTGCCAGCGTGTGGGCTCCCGCAGCAGCGCTGACCTGGTCAATCACCTGCGGGTCGTGGGCGACGACCAGTTCGTACAAGGTGGCTGGCTCCTGCACGTTGGCCAGAACCACACTGGTATTCAGCCCTTCACCCGCCAGGCGGATGGCAAAACGCACTGCGTCCAGCGACACAGCAGAACCATCCACTGGCAATAAAATTTTCATCGGTTTTTCTCGTTGTTAACACTTACTCTTTGGGCAGGGACTTGACTTTGTCCAGAAGGCGCACCAGCACGGAGGGAGAGACAAACTTGTCCACCTCACCACCCAGCATGGCAATTTCGCGCACAAAGGTGCTGCTGACAAATTGGTATTTATCGCTGGGAGTCAAGAAGACGGTTTCCACATCAGGCATCAGTGTACGGTTCATGCCAGCCAGCTGGAATTCATAGTCAAAGTCAGTCACGGCACGAAGTCCCCGCACTACCGCCTTGCCACCACGTGCCACGACAAAATCACGCAGCAGGCCCGAGTAGCTTTCCACTTCAACCTTGGGGTACGCGCGGGCTACTTCTTTCACCATGTCCAGGCGCTCCTGCAAACTGAAGAGTGCATTTTTCTTGTGGTGACCCGCAGCCACGGCCACGATGACCCGATCGAACAACTGGGTGGCCCGACGCACGACGTCTTCATGGCCGCGTGTCAGGGGATCAAAAGTGCCGGGGTAAACGGCAATCACGTTGTTGGCCATGATAGATCCTTCGTTAAACAGTCTTGGTAAGCAAATGGGCGTGAACGGCACCTGCCTTCAGATAGCGATGCTCAACCAGCCCAAATGGCTCCAGTTGCGCAGCCGTCCAGTGAACCGGCGCTTCCAGGTACACAAACCCGTCATGGGACACTGCACGGCCGGCGGCTTGCAGCGCAGGTTCGTAATGTTTGGACGGTGCCACCGTCGCTGTGTCCGCCGAACCCGATGTGAACGGCGGGTCCAGAAAGATCACGTCCATGCTGCCCGGGTCAGACTGCTTCAAGACCATCACCCCATCGCCCCGCACAATGGTCGTCATGCTGGCCTGCAACTGGATCTGCACACGTTTGAGTTGGTCCACCAGCGCCGGGTCATGCTCCACCAGACGCACTTCCTTGGCGCCGCGCGAAGCCGCCTCAAAGCCCAATGCCCCCGTGCCGGCAAACACATCGATGCAACGCCAGCCAGTCAAGTCTTGCCCCAGCCAGTTGAACAGGGTTTCACGCACACGGTCCGGCGTGGGACGCAGGCCGGGCTTGTCGGCGACTTTGAGCTTGGTTCGTTTCCATTCGCCACCGATGATGCGCACTTCGTGGGCCAGAACACCAATTTTATGAACCGGCTTTTTGGCTACTGGCTTGCCTCGGGCTTTGCCAGAGTTGCTGCCTGGTTTGGTTGAGACTGATTTTTTCATGGCCCAGAGCTTAAGCCATGAACGCTCCCATCCCTAAGGCGTGCCGCCCACCACCACAGTGACCATCCGGTCAGGCTGCAATTTGCGTGCAAAAGCAGCGCGAATATCGGCCACGGTGATCTTCTCCACCTTTTGCGTCCAGGTGTCCAGATAATCAAGTGGCAGACCGTTCCAGGCCATGTTGGCCACGTTGTCCAGCAGTTTGGCATTGGTGTCGATGCGCAGGGCAAAGCCGCCGATCAGGTTGTCTTTCGCGGCCTGAAGTTCCGCCTCTGTAGGTCCCTCCGCCAAGAACTTGCGCAAGACCTCACGCGACACCTCCACTGCCTGCTTGGCCTGATCAGGCCGGGTCTGCAGACCTATGGTGAAGGCGCCTGCATGCAAAGCCGGTGAGAAATAGCTGTAAACGCTGTAACTCAAGCCCCTTTTTTCACGCACTTCAGTGGTGAGGCGCGACACAAAACCTCCCCCACCCAATATGTAATTGCCCACCGTCAGCGCAAAGTAGTCCGGGTCATCGCGCTTGAAGCCCGGCTGGCCAATGGCAACATGGGCCTGGGCCGAGTCAAACGGGATGCGGATGTCCTGGGCTTCTTTGAGCGACTGAACTTCTGGCACTGGCGGCAAGGCAGGGCAATCGGCCTTGCTTTTGGGCGAAGGCAAGCGCGACATCAATTGCGTCACCATGGCGTCGGCCTGACTGCGGTTCACGGCGCCGACAATGGTCACCACCGCACGACAGGCTTGCGTGGCGCTGGCGTAAAGCGTTTTCATGTCGCCCAAATTGATATTGGCCAACGACTTCTCGGTCACCTCAAACCCATAGGGATGGCCGCCGTACACCGCTGCTGAAAACGCGCGTCCCGCCACGGTGGCTGGCCGGGTGTTGGACTCCTTGATGGAGGCCACCATGCGTTGGCGATTGCGCTCCCACACGTCCTGGGGAAATGACGGCTCCCCCATTTGGCGCGCTGCCAATGCCACCGCTTTGGGAAGCAAGTCGGGATAGGTCAACGAGCGCAAGGAAAAACTCATGCGGTCACCACTGGCCGCAGCGCCAAAGTTGGCACCCAGATCGGCCCAGGCCTCGCCCAGGGCGTTTTCGTCCATCGCCGGCTCGTTGCCGCTGGCACGGACGCCGTCACCGGCCATGCTGGCGGTGACACTGGCCAGCCCCACTTTGTCCACCGGGTCGCGCCGGGCACCGGCATCGAAATCAATCTTCACATCGACCATGGCAATGGCCGGGCTTTCCACCAGAAAAATACGCGTGCCGCTGGGCTGCGTCCATTGCGCGATGGGGATGCCTGCCAACGCAGATTGTGAATAAAATGTGCCTATAGTCCCCGCCAATAAACAATAGTTTGCTATTTTTTTAGAAGCAAATAAAACGGCAGAGAATCTCGATTTGGAATGAATCATGGTGCGCCTCAATGCCTTGCACCGGGGGGTGGCTGGCGCGGTTTGCGGGTTTTATCGACGGGTTGAGGCCGCAAAATGCCCACCGTCAGTTGATCGTCCCCAAAGTATTTGGCAGCCACCGCTTTCACCTGCTCGGGCGTCACGGCGCGCAAGTGCGAAATCAGCCGCTCACCTGCATCCAGAGGCAGGCCTTGAACCCAATTGCTGCCGAGTTCACGCGCCTGGTTGAAGACAGAGTCGAGCTTGTAGACCTCGCTGGCCACCCACTGGGTTTTGACACGGTTCAGTTCGGCCTCGCTCACGCCCTCTTTGGCCACGCGCGCCATTTGCTCGCGCAAACCCGCTTCCACCTGCTCGGGCGTTTTGCCCTCGGCAGGCACGCCATACAAGGTGAAGGTCTGCGGCCCGCGACCCCACAGACCGTTGTAGGAACCCGCGCTGTCAGCCACACGGTTGCTACCCTGGGTCAGTGTGCGGTCCAGCCTGGAGCCGCTATAGCCATCCAGCACCGCAGACAACACGGTCAGGGCCAGCGCATCCTCTCCCGCATTGGTCGCTTGGGGGGGCGTTGTCAATGCATTGCTCATCACATAGCTGGGGACTTTATAGGCCATGGAGACATACGACTGCTCAGCCGGCACCTTGAAATCCAGCCGACGAAGCCCGGACTGAACCGGCTCCTCCCGCGGTTTGCGCGGGGGCACGGCCCGAGCCGGAATCACACCATAGTATTTTTCAGCCAGCGCTTTGGCCTGGGCGACGTCTACATCACCGGCAATCACAACAGCGGCATTGCCAGGCACATACCAGCGCTTGAAAAACTCGCGCGCGTCTGTCGGTGTCATGGCATCGAGGTCACTCATCCAGCCCACCACCGGGCGGCGATAGGGCGAAGCCACAAACACGGCCGCAGTCATGGCTTCGCTCATCAGCGCGCGCGGACTGTCCTCGGTGCGCAGGCGGCGCTCTTCCTTGACCACTTCCAGCTCTTTTTTGAATTCCTCGTCGCTCCACTGGTTGGTGGCAAAACGATCGGCTTCCAGCTTCATCACGTCTTCCAGCCGATTGCTGGGAATCTGCTGGTAAAACCCGGTGTAGTCCTTGCTGGTGAAGGCGTTTTCGCGCCCGCCCAATGCGGCTACCTTGCGAGAAAATTCGCCCGGCTTCAGGTTGGCTGTGCCTTTGAACATCATGTGCTCCAGCACATGGGCCACGCCCGAGGTGCCGTCCACTTCGTCCATTGCGCCCACCCGTACCCACACCATGTGCACGGCCGTAGGTGCGCGCCGGTCAGGCCT
>CAVVSV010000078.1:0-9722 GCA_963750805.1 uncultured beta proteobacterium | reverse complement strand
AAAGCCATTTCCGAAGAGTCAACATCATGGAAAGAACCATGCACGAGAGTAGCTCTGAGGTCAATCACAGGATAGCCTGCCAGAATTCCCGATTCACAAGCTTCCTTCATACCTTGCTCTGAAGGTTTGATGAATTCCTTAGGAATCACACCACCCACAATTTTCGATACAAATTCAAATCCTGTGCCTGGTTCGGTAGGTTCTAAATTGATCACAACGTGACCATATTGTCCCTTACCACCACTCTGACGGGCAAATTTACCTTCAATATCGGTAACGGTTCTGCGAATCGTCTCACGGTAAGCCACTTGAGGCGCACCAACGTTCGCTTCAACATTAAACTCACGCTTCATCCGATCAACGAGAATTTCAAGGTGAAGCTCACCCATGCCAGAAGATAATTGTTTGATTCGGTCTCTGGATCTGTCATTACGCGGAAAGTAGGATCTTCCTCAGACAAAGATTGCAAAGCCTTGGATAGTTTTTCCATATCCTGCTTTGTTTTTGGCTCAACAGCTACGGAAATAACAGGCTCAGGAATAAACAGAGTTTCCAGAACAATCGGTGCAGTGTCGTCACAAAGGGTGTCACCAGTGAAGGTGTCTTTGAGTCCTAATACTGCGCCTAGATCTCCTGCTCTCAGTTCATCAACCTCTTGGCGATCGTCAGCCTTCAAGATAATCAGTCGGGAAATCCGTTCCTTCTTGTTCTTGCTAGAGTTGAGCGCGTAGGAACCTTTCTTCAAGATGCCAGAGTAGACACGTACAAAGGTAAGGCGACCATAGGGGTCAGACATGATTTTGAAGGCAAGCGCTGACACGCCACGATGGACCTGGACGTCGGCCCCCTGATTCGCCAGAGCCAGTTGACCCGGGTGTGGGATTTCCTGAGCGATGCGCAGGTGGCCAACATTCCCATGGTGGCCCAGGGTCGCATCGTGGATGAAGCCCCCGAAACTGGCTTTTACCAGGCACCCACATTGCTGCGAGACGTGCCCATCACCCATCGCCTCGCCCAGGAAGAAGTCTTTGGTCCGGTGCTGGCCGCCATGAGTTTCAAAGACGAAGACCATGCAATTGAACTGGCCAACGCCACACAGTTTGGCCTCGTCACCGGGGTTTGGACCCGTGACGGGGCCCGCCAGTTCCGCATGGCTCGACGGGTAAAAAGCGGGCAGGTTTTCATCAACAATTACGGAGCCGGTGGCGGCGTTGAATTACCCTTTGGCGGCGTAAAGTCCAGCGGCTATGGTCGCGAAAAAGGATTTGAGGCCCTGCTGGGTTTCAGCACCCTCAAAACCGTGGCCTTCAAGCATGGCTAGATATAAATTTAACTCAAAGTCCCCGTCCCTATTAAATAGCTAGCTATTATTTATATAGCATTCATCACTCAACGTACAGGAATCATTCATGCGTGTCCAAGACAAATCCATCATCGTAACCGGCTCCGGGGGCGGTATTGGCGAGGGAATCGCCCTGCGATTGGCCGCCCAAGGTGCCAGGGTCATCGTCAACGACATCAACGCCGCCATGGGTCAGCAAGTGGTGGATCGAATCACCGCAGCGGGAGGCACAGCGTCTTTTTTTGCCGCGGATGTCACTCAAACGAACGATGTGAAAGCCCTGGTCGCTGCCGCAGTTCAACGCCACGGCAAGCTTGACGTGATGGTCAACAACGCGGGCTGGACGCACCGCAACCGTCCTGCACTGGAAGTGAGCGAGGAAGACTTTGACAAGTGCTTCGCCGTGAACATGAAAAGTATTTACCTGGCAACCATTCATGCCGTGCCCGCTTTCAGAGCCAATGGGGGAGGGGCATTTATCAACATCGCATCCACGGCTGGCGTGCGCCCCCGACCCGGTTTGACCTGGTACAACGGCTCCAAAGGTGCCGTCATCACCACGAGCAAATCACTCGCTGCCGAATTGGGGCCTGACAACATTCGCGTCAATTGCATCAACCCCGTTTTCAATCCGGACACCGGCCTGTCGGCCGAATTTGCAGGGGGGCCGCTGGATGAGGAGCGCAAGGCCAAATTCCGCGCCACCATCCCGTTGGGCCGGTTTTCCACGGCGTTGGACGTCGCCAACGCGGCGCTGTATCTGGCCAGCGACGAAGCCTCTTTCATCAGCGGCGTGTGCATTGAGGTTGACGGAGCACGTTGCGTCTAACCCCGACTGCGCGGAAGCCTCATGAAAATATTGGTTGTGGATGACCATGCGCTGGTCCGGGAAGGCTTGCGGCAAGTGCTCAAGGGTTTGGACGAAGAGGTAGAAGTTCTGGACGCTCCGCACTGCTTGCGTGCATTCGAACTGGCAGATTCACACGCCGACATTGACCTCGTACTGCTGGACTTCCACTTGCCCGACATGAATGGTCTGGAAGCCCTGGACCTTTTACGCCAGCGCCACCCCGAGTTGCCTGTCGTGGTGCTGTCTGGCACGGCCGAGCCCCACATCCTTGGGCAGGTTCTTGCCAAAGGAGCGGCAGGCTTTGTCACCAAATCGGGCGTGAGTGATGAATTGCTGGTCGCCTTGAGATTGGTACTGGCCGGGGGCATCTACGGCGCAGCTGACTCCAATGTGGATGCCTTTCGTTCCACAATACCCGTGCCATTGCCGGGTTCTACGGTCCGGGGCCCCCATTTCACGGCACGTCAAATTGAGGTCCTCACGCTTCTGCTGGACGGCCAATCCAACAAGCAAATCAGCGGCAGGCTGGGGCTGTCAGAAGAAACCGTCAAAACCTATGTCAGTGTCATTCTGCGCGGGTTTGAAGTCCATACGCGAACGCAGGCCGTGATGGCGGCAACACGGCTGGGTTACAGGTCCACATCGGCGACTGAAACGCGACCTTGAGACCTGACCTGCGACGCCAGGCTGTGCAGCAAGCTGCGCAGTTTGGCGGGCCGCACCGGTTTGTGCAGAATGGTCAAACCCATGTCGCGAGCCTGGTGGATCAATTCCGGGTCCGTATCCCCGCTGGCAATGCACGCCACCACGGAATAACCAGTCAGTGTGCGTATGGCTGAAATGGCATCGAAACCGTTTTCACCATCACCCAGGCGATAGTCACTGACGATCACATCGGGCCGACTCTGCGCCTTCACTTTGCTCACGGCGGCCGTCAAACCGTCCGCCGGCATCACAAGGCATCCCCAGGACTCCAACAGGCTGGCCATCGCGTGACGGGCAAGCTCATCATCTTCAATAACCAAGACCCGCAATCCCTCCAGGCTACCCGGCACCTGAACGGCCAGGCTCGGACCCGTTTGAATCGTCACGGTCGATTTAGCCAGGGGCACCTCCACGGTAAAACGGGACCCCTTTCCCAGGTTGGATCGGACGGACAGACTGTGCCCCAACAAATGAGCGGTTCGCTCAACAATGTTGAGCCCCAGGCCCATTCCCTTGCTGCGATCACTTTCCGCATTGCTGACCTGAAAAAACTCCTTGAAAATCATTTGGTGGTGTTCAGGTGCAATACCCATGCCACTGTCCCAGATCTCAATCCGCGCCACCTTCTTGTGTCGCGAAGGTCTGCAGGTCACCAGCACCGAACCCTTGTCGGTGTAACGAACCGCGTTGCTCACCAGATTGAGCACAATGCGCTGTAACAAAACCGGGTCGGTCTCCACCCACAGCGACGAGGGCCGAAAATGAAGCCGGAGTCCCTTGTCGCTGGCCAGGCCCATCATGGCGCGTTTTACCGGATCAAAGACCGAATTGACCGGAACAGCCCGCCGATTGATCTTGACGGCTCGTGCATCAAGCTTGGAAATATCCAGCAACCCATCCAGCAGGTCCTGCAGTGCATGCACGGACGCGTCCAGACTCGCCACCAGATGGCCGGTTTGTGCGTCGTGAGGCAATTGACCGAGTCGGGCGATAAACATGCCCAAAGCGTGTGTGGGCTGCCTCAAGTCATGGCTGGCGGCAGCCAGAAACTGCGACTTGGCCAGCGTCGCCAATTCGGCCTCCTCTTTGCGCAAGCGCAGCTCCGAGGTGGCGACATCGATGCGATGCATCATTTCATCGTGGCTGGCCTCCAGCCGATCCGCCATCTGGTTCAGCCCCTTCTGAATATCCCTCAAGGGGTCGTCGGGACGCACTTCCTCGCGAATGGACAAACTGCCACGCCCGATCTCGACAATCATGTGGGACACACGCAAGATGGGTTCAATCACACCCCGACCCAGCCTGACGCCCAGCATCGCGCCAAAAAGCAATCCGATGAACGTGATGGCGATGCCGACAACCACCAGGTCCCGTTTGCGTTGAATCAACGAATCACGGCTGAATTCCATCACCACATGTCCCATCACCTGTGGTGCCGCAGCGACTGAGTTTTGAGGCGGTTCCAAGGCATCTTCAAACTTGAGAAAGCCCGCCACGATGGGCTGGGTCAACAGGTCAGTTCCCACATTCGAGTCGATACTTTCAGTCGCCTGCACCGCCAATGAAGGCGGGTGCCGGTAGGACGGCGTACCTGCCCGAACCAGCTCTTGACCTTTGGTGTCCGTGATGACAACCGAACGTGCATCGGTCTGCTTCAGCGCTTCGAGGGCAATGACCTGAAGGCTGGTCACATTGGCAGAAAATACGCCAAATTCGCTGGCAGAGGCGACCTGGCGAATCTGCAAACGAGCCAAGCGCAAATGGCTTTCCTCGTTATCCCCCACCCTCAAAACAAGAAACGCTGAGGCAAGCAACAGCGCGACCAATGCGGCTGGCAATACGGCAGCCAGCAACATGCGGGATTGAATGCTGCGAAAGTTCATGGCACCGGTTCCAACTGTCGCAACCGTTCGGTCAAATTGGAAGCATCCAGGGACAAACCCAAAGATCGCGCAACCTGATGGTTGACGCCCACTTCAAATTCACTGGGGTAGTAGGGATGCCCCGCCAGTGGCTTGCCCTGCAAAAACTTCCAGGCCAAGGTTGCCGTCTGGCGGCCCATCATGGCAGGGGTCGAATAGAGCGAAAAGGCAGCACCGGCTTGAACATAGGCCGGTGAGAAACCGACCATCGGCACCTTGGCCCGAAACGACGCCAGAAGGATATTTTGAATGCTACTGCTGCTGTAGATTTGTGGGTTGGCCACCGCCAGAAGCACGTCCGCCTCTTCCAGAACCCGGGCCAGTGCCTGAAAAATGGATTGGCCGTTGCCCACCTGTGCCGACACCACTTGCAAGCCCCGCGCCTGCGCTGCTGTCGAAAGGCGGGGATTCTGGGCTGGCGCGTCAGAGCCCCACAATATTCCGACACGACGGGCCAACGGTAGCGCCAGACGAATGAGTTCCAACTGGCGCGAGACGGGCTGGTCAATACAGACGCCCGACATGGAAGGGGCTATTTTCCGGTCTTGTGCGCTTGCAACTTGTTCAAAACCGCTGAGGGGCAATAGCGTGGCAATGATTGGCGTTTTATTGTCTTTGGCCGCCGCCCAGGCAGACGCTTTTGTGCCAACGGCAACAACCAGCCGGGCCGTTGATGTCGCGGGCGAAAATCCACTGTCAGTGAGGGCCACCGTCTGAATTTCGGAACGCCCCAGACCCGCTTGCACGAGTCCATCCTCCACCGCCTGAACCGCCTCCATATAACTGGCGCTTCGCTCACTGGCGACGATCACCACGACGGGATCTGTCGCCGCGGCGGAATGAACCAATCCGCAGCCGAGCAGCAGCAGCGCCATCAGTTGCCGAACGGAATTCACAACAATCAAAAAAAGCTGCCGCACAAGGACCTACTCTGGATAAACGCGGATCTCAGTACGCCATTTGCAAACTCACGAATGCACGCTGGCGAAACTGAAAGGTTCTGTCAAAGTCCTGATAGGGAGCCCCAATGTTTTGAATGACCAGTGCCAAATCAGCGCGCTGCGATCCGAAACGAATTGGCAACCCCAACCGCACATCCGTTCGGGTCATTGCAAATTCCTGCGTAGCCGCCTGCAATTTGGCCAGGCTGCGGGCGTGGTGGATGAGGCTGAAATCCAGGCCACCTGGCAGCTTTTGTGCCCACATCAAGGTGGTGGCGCTTTGTGGTGCAGCGGCAGCGTCTGGCGGATTTGCGGAGTCGATCGACGTCAGGGCCTGGTTGAACACAAGTTGGGCACCTTGCCACGGACGCCATTTCAACTGATACTCAAGTCCTCGGATCGAGAAGTCCTCGGCATTCACGTAATCATTGGTTTGGGCCAGACCATTCTGATTCACCAGCAGTTGTGTACCCGGAGGCAGCGTGTACACCTGTGACCGGATGAACCCGCCAATTCGTTCATGAAACGCCCTGACATCCACACTCAGCCCCACAGTCTGGAATTCGCCGAGATAACCAACTTCCCGGGCAATCACGGTCTCTGGCTGGACATTGCCGGTTGAAAGGCTGTTGATCTGGAGCAGCACCCCATTGGCGACAAACCGGACATTGCTGGCGGATTCATAGGTGCTGGGCGGTCGATACGCCCTGGACACGCCCGCCCGCAGTGTTTGCCCCGGCGCCGCCTGCCAGTTGAGCATCACACGCGGCGAAAAATTTTCCCCGGTGCGACTGCTTCGCTCCTGCAATCCACCCAGATTCAACAGAAGGTCTTGCGCCAACCGCCATTCCACATTGCCAAACCAGCGCGTAAAGTCGTTTTGCAAGGCATCATCAGTTGCGTAAAGTGGCCTTGAAAAAACCTGCTCCCGCCGCAACTCGAGCCCGTACACCAGTCGCAAATCAGGATGTACTCTCAAGGTGTGCTGGGCGGAAACCGTGTCGGTATTGGCGCGACCGCTGGCGTCAATCATGATGCCATTAAACGGAGCCGGCAATGCGTAAAAGAAAATGTCCTGGTAGGTCTCTTCCGTGCGGGCATAGGTGAAAAAGATATCTGAAGCCGCACCCAAATTGCGCCTCCAGTCAAGCTGAAGGAATCCATTGGCGATCTGACGGGTCCGTTCCGGGCGGCCCACATCACCCGCATACCCCGTACCGGCGTCAATTCCCGTCCCACCTGCGCGCAATTGCAACTCGTCGACCTGGGTGGGTCGCACATCGGCACGGAAATTCACGCGACCCACGCCGTTTTTGCCATTGGCGCCAGTAAGCCCATCATCGCCCCGTTTGTCGACTCCCAAACGGAAGTTTCCGGCGTCCATGGCCCAGCCCACACTGGCCTGGACGTCCCGGACACCGTTTTCGCCATTGACCATACTGGCCCGCACACCGAGCGTGTCAACCGGATCACGCGTCACGATGTTGATCACACCCAAAAAGGCACGCGCCCCGTACGACGCGGAGTTTGAACCGCGGAGCACTTCAATTCGTTCAATATCTGCAATCGCAACGGACTGCAATCCGGGTGCCACACTGCCAAACAGGTAAGGGGAGTAAGCCGACCGGCCGTCCACCAGCACCTGAATCCGGCCCGAGTAATTGGTGAAGCCACCGTGGTAACTGGCCTGGGGTGCATCCGACTCAAACGATGTGCTGGTTTGGAAACCAGGTACCAACAGCAGCAAATCCGCCACGTCCCGCGCACCGGACAATCGAATCATGGTGCGATCCAGCACCGTGACGGCCCCCGGTGTTTCGTCCAGGCGCTGCGACAGGCGCGACACCGACAAGACGATCGGCAGTTCAGAGAGAAAGTCATTCTCGGACGTTTCTACCTGTGTTTGCGCTTGAACCAGCTTGGCGGTGCACAGAATCAAAATTGCCAGGCCAATGTGTCGACTCATGGGTCGCATTCCTATGTGGGGATCGTGGTCATTCGTTGGAGTTCCGTGTATACCCGATATTCGTCGCCGCGCTGGCAGGGTGGGGGCTAAATTCCACGCAAGTTGCCCTCAGGACAGCGACAATGGCAGGCATGTCAGAACGAGATATCCCCTTTTTCCCGGCCCCGCCTGCCGCAGCGCGCGTGGTTCCGCTGGTTGACCAGCGCAACGCATCATTGCCCTTGCCGGCACGGGCTCTCTCCCCCGGCAATCGCATCACCGCCAACGGTCTGCTGGCCGACCAGTTGGGTCGTCCCCTGCGTGACTTGCGTATCAGCATCACGGACCGGTGCAACTTTCGCTGTAACTACTGCATGCCCAAAGAAGTGTTTGACAAGGACTATGCCTACCTTCCGCACGCTGCGCTGTTATCCTTCGAGGAGATCACCCGGACAGCGAGCCTGTTTGCCGCACATGGCGTACAAAAAATCAGGCTGACCGGCGGTGAGCCGCTGCTGCGCAAAAACATTGAAGTGCTGATAGAGCAACTTTCGAAACTTCGCACGGTTGACGGCAGGCCACTGGACTTGACCCTTACCACCAATGGTTCGCTTCTCGCGCGAAAAGCCAAAGCGCTCAAGGCAGCAGGTTTAAATCGCGTGACAGTCAGCCTGGATGGCCTGGACGATGCTGTATTTCGAAGCATGAACGATGTGGACTTTCCGGTGGCCGACGTGTTGTCCGGCATTGAAGCCGCACGCGAAGCGGGCTTGGGCAATGACATCCCTGGCGGTGGCATCAAGGTCAACATGGTGGTCAAGCGCGGCACCAACGATCATGAGATCCTGCCCATGGCGCGCCACTTCAAAGGCAGTGGCATTGTGCTGCGCTACATTGAGTACATGGATGTGGGTGCCACCAATGGATGGCGAATGGACGAGGTGCTGCCATCGGCCGAGGTGGTCAAGCGACTCAACGCCGAATTGCCACTGGTTCAGTTGGAGCCGAGTGCCCCGGGGGAAACCGCCGAGCGCTGGGGCTTTGCCGACGCTTCTGGCGAGCATGACCGAGCCGCTGGCGAGATCGGTGTCATCAGCAGCGTGACGCAGGCCTTTTGCCATGACTGCAATCGGGCCCGTTTGAGTACCGAAGGGAAGCTCTACCTCTGCCTGTTTGCCAGCCAGGGGTATGACCTGCGCAGCCTGATGCGGGCAGGTGCGACGGATGGGGAACTTGAGTCCGCCATTGGGCACATTTGGGAAGCTCGCAGTGACCGTTACTCGGAGTTGCGCAGTGCCATGAAGCCGGACAGTGGTGCAGGCGCACGTCGGGTCGAGATGAGCTACATCGGGGGATGACCAGGATGATTCATTCCACAGACATCACTGGCCTGATCCTCGCGGGTGGTCGCGGTTCCCGCATGGGTGGTGTCGACAAGGGATTGCAGTCCTTCAATGGCAGCCGATCATGGTTGCCGTAACAGCTTCCGCGTTTTCAAGATCCCAAGAGTCCACGTACTCGGCTGGATCTTCGAAAATGTTCACCAGATGAGCACGAACCCCTCGCAGCCATTCATCCTCGGTCTCTGAAACGGCTGGCCATTGCGCCGAGTTCGGCTTTCAGGGTATCCGAGACTTGGGAGGCGCTGACAATGACGCCCCAAGCCATTTCAGTCAGATCGTCGGTGTCCATAAAGCCAATTCCTGAATGGGGTTGAACCTACTTGATCGGTTACTTGGTCGGTACTTGGTCGCTGAAGCTAAGCATGTCGCAAGCCGTGTCGCAAGTTTGTCGCAAGTTACCCCCCAAGTCACCCCTCAAGTCAGCCCCTAAGATGCCGCAGCATTTGTCATAGCTCTGTCACAGCTCGGTGTCACAAGCCATGTCGCGAGTTTGTCGCAAGCTCACCCACCGCCATGCTGGGCCATCGCCTGACGGCCCTTGGCGGTCATTCGGTATTTCTGTTTGCTGCTGCGCGGCTTGTCGGGAATGGTCATCTCAATCAGGTCGTCGGCCA
>CAVVSV010000077.1:0-14610 GCA_963750805.1 uncultured beta proteobacterium | reverse complement strand
GGCCTGGGCTGTGAAGCCAACCAGATCAATGCCTGGCTCGCCACCGGGCAATTGCGCGAAGGCGACAACCTGCAGGTTTTCAACATTCAGGACACCGGAGGCACGACTAAAACTGTAGCAAAAGGCATAGAACTGGTGCGGACCATGCTGCCAAAAGCCAATCAAGTGCAACGCGAGCCCTGTAGCGCGGCACACATCACCATCGGTTTGCAATGTGGTGGCTCGGATGGCTACAGCGGCATCAGCGCCAACCCGGCGCTGGGTGCGGCGGTGGACCTGCTGGTGGCGCACGGTGGCACCGCCATCTTGTCCGAGACGCCAGAAATATATGGTGCCGAGCATTTGCTGACCCGACGCGCCGTGCGGCCCGACATTGCTGAAAAACTCATCTCACGCATCAAATGGTGGGAAAACTACACACAAATCAATCAGGGCGAGATGAACAACAACCCGTCGCCCGGCAACAAAGCGGGGGGCCTGACCACCATTCTGGAAAAGTCCTTGGGCGCGGTCGCCAAGGGTGGCACCAGCAACCTCCAGGGTGTCTTTGAGTACGCTGAAAGCGTGAACGAACACGGCTTCGTCTACATGGACACGCCGGGCTATGACCCGGTCAGCGCCACAGGCCAGGTGGCGGGTGGCGCCAACCTGATTTGCTTCACCACCGGTCGGGGCTCTGCCTACGGGTGTGCCCCATCGCCTTCGCTCAAGTTGTCCACAAACTCCGCTCTCTGGCGCAAACAGGAAGACGACATGGACATCAATTGCGGCGAGATTGTGGATGGCACCGCCACTGTGGCAGAGATGGGCCAGCGCATTTTTGAACTGGTGCTGGCCACCGCCTCAGGCACGGCCAGCAAGAGCGAGAAGCACGGCTATGGGCAAAGCGAGTTCGTGCCCTGGCAGGTCGGAGCGGTGATGTAATGACAAAAACCCTTCAAGTCCCCGCCCTGATTGAACAGTCTGCTCTCATCCTGATAGCAGCTGGCAGTTCACCCGAAGAGGCCCACACCGTTGCCAGCAACTTGGTCATGGCCAACCTGAGTGGTCACGACTCGCACGGCGTGGGCATGTTGCCGCGTTATGTGGATGCTGTGCTGGAGGGCGGCCTGACACCCAACGCCAGTGTCAAAACCAATCTGGATATCGGCACCATGCTGTCGCTGGACGGCCAACGTGGCTACGGCCAGGTGGTGGGTGAGCAGGCCATGCAGCTGGGCATGGCGCGCGCCAAACAGCATGGCAGCTGCATCATGACCCTGGGCAACGCGCATCACTTGGGGCGCATTGGTCACTTTGCCGAGATGGCGGTGGCACAGGGCTTGGTGTCACTGCATTTCGTCAACGTCCTGTCGCGCCCTGTGGTAGCTCCTTGGGGCGGTGGCGATGGCCGCTTTGGCACCAACCCCTGCTGTATTGGTGTACCGCTCAAAGGGCAAGACCCCTTCGTTCTTGATTTCGCGACCAGCCGTGTCGCCCAGGGCAAGATGCGTGTGGCCTACAACAAGGGCATTCAGGTGGAGCCCGGCACGCTGATTGACGAACATGGTCGTCCGACCACCGAGCCTGGCGTGGTGGTAGTCCCCCAAAGCAATGGCCTGTTTGGCGCGCTGATGACTTTTGGCGAACACAAAGGTTATGGCATGGCCGTCGCCTGTGAACTTCTGGGTGGCGCCCTGAGTGGCGGTGGCACCTGGCACCGGGAGACCGACCCAGCGGTTCGTGCTGTGGTCAACGGCATGCTGACCATCCTGATTGACCCCGCCAAGCTGGGCACGCAGGCATCGTTTGAACAGGAAGCGGTCGAATTTGTGAACTGGCTGCAAAACGGGCCTGTCGCGCCTGGTTTTGATACCGTGCAGATTGCCGGGGACCCGGAGCGCGGCATGCGCATCCAGCGGCAGGTTGAGGGCATCAGCGTGGATGACCAGACCTGGCAGGAGATTGTCAGTGCGGGTCAAAAAGTGGGTGTGAGTGTTCCGGCGTGAGCCGGAGCACCATCAATCAAACTGCAATCCACCGTTGAGGTCCAGCACCTCTCCGGTGATGAAGCCGCTCATCGGGTGGGCCAGAAACAGCACGCAGTGGGCCAACTCTTCCAGCTCGCAGAATCGCCCCACCGGGATCTTTTGGCGAAGCTCCTCCTGCCGCGCGGCACTCACCTGTTCCGTCAGCATTTGGGTCTTCACAAAGGTAGGCGCAATGGCGTTGGCGGTGACGCCAAAAGCCGCGTATTCGCGCGCAAAGCTGAAGGTGAGCGAAGTCACGCCTCCCTTGCTAGCTGCATAAGCTGGCAAAGGAGACAACCCCCCCGTTTTGGCCCCGAAGGACGAGATGTTGACGATGCGACCGAAACCGCGCGCCTTCATCCCCGGTGCCACGCGCTGGCTCACGAAGAACACGCCATCCAGATTCACGCTCAGGGTTTTGTGCCACAACTCGGGGGTGGTCTGCTCGCAGTTGGCGTACTGCAAGAACCCGGCATTGTTCACGCACACGTCGATGCGGCCAAAGTGCGCCTCGATGGCATCGCAGGCACTGTGAACCTGGGCGATGTCGCTCACGTCCATCGTGAAACAGGCCACGCGGTCGCCAAAGGATGACAACGCACTGGCAGCCTGCTCGGTGTTCAGATCCGTCACCGCCACGCGATAACCGGCTTGCAACAACGCGCGTGCTGTGGCCAGTCCCATGCCGGCATTGGCACCAGTGACCAGGGCCACCTGGTCTTGAATGGAAGGTGTCATGTCTTGGAGTCCATTTTGTCAAGTTTATAAACAAATAGGGGCTGAAGTCCCCATCACATATCAATAGTTTGCTATTTAATACGTAGCATTCTGACTTGAAAGCATTACGCCGCCAACAAGGCCCGCATGCCACCGCGGCGCAATGTGGACAGATAGGCTGCCAGACGCGCGCTCAAAGCAGGTGGCCAGGGGGCGCTGCCAAACACCGGGGCGTGCGCCAATGCGGCGGCCACGGCATCGGCCTCACTGCCCGCCTCGCGCAAACGCTCGGCCAAGACCGCTGCACCCGGGTCGCTGATGACCAGCGCAACGCCGCTGTCGCTGCGCCCGTGGCTGAGGTAGTGCAGCCAAGCGGCCAATGCGCGCTCCAGGTGCGGCCGCTCTATGCCTGCCGCAACACTCTCTCGCAACGCGGGCAACCACCGCACGGGCACCTTCTGTGTGCCGTCCATGGCAATCTGTTGGGTGCGATGGGCCAGGGAAGGGTTCTCAAATCGGTTCAGCAGTTCACCACAATAGGCCTGCACATCAAAGCCAGCGGGCGCCGTAACAGTGGCACGCAAGTCCTCCAACATAAGGTGGCGGGCGAAGCCCCCTACCTGCGGGTCCACCATCGCGTCGGCCACGCTGTCCAGTCCGCACAACTGGCCTGCATAGGCAATGGCAGAGTGGGTGCCGTTGAGCAGGCGCAATTTCATGGCCTGGTAAGGGCGCACATCCGTGGTCAGCAGCGCGCCCGCGTCTTCCCAGGCGGGGCGGGGTCCGGCAAAGCGGTCTTCAATCACCCATTGCGTGAACGGCTCACAGACGATGGCTGCCTCATCACGCTGGCCCAGTTGAACGGCAGCCCAGTCCAATGACGCCGCGGTGGCAGCGGGAACGATGCGATCGACCATGCTGTTGGGCATTGCCAGATCGTTTTCAATGCGCCGCGCAAGAATGGGGTCGACCAGGCTGGCATATTGAACCAGCAGCTTGCGCAAAGTGTCACCGTTGTTGGCCATGTTGTCGCAACACAGCAGCGTGAGCGGCAAATTAGATCGGCGCTGACGAATGCCTGCAGCCAGTACGCCCAATGTGGTCTGGGGCGCATCAGGATGGGCCAGGTCGTGTTGTATGCCAGCGTCAGAGGTATCCAGCTCGGACGTCGCCGGGTTTTGGCTGTAGCCTTTTTCAGTGACCGTACTGGTGACGATGGCGGTGGCGGGATTGGCAATCGCAGCAATGACCTGGTTCAGCGACTCCGGTGCATACAAGGCCTGGCGCAACACGCCCACGACACGTGTGTGGGCTGCGTCACCGTGCCGCTCGGTCACAGAATACAGGCAGTCCTGCGCTTGCAGAGTGCGCACCATGCGCGAGTCGCGCAAGCTGACACCCACAATGCCCCAGCGCTTGTCCCCGGCTGCAACAACCGATTCGGTATAGAGCGCCTGATGGGCACGATGGAAGGCGCCCAGCCCCAGGTGGACGATGCCGTTGACCAACTGGCTGCGGTCATAAGCTGGATGAGCCTGATTGTTAAGGTGGACCAGAGACCTTGAGTTGAGAGATTGCACGGTGTCCTGCGCTCAATAAACTTCACTTTGTATCACGTGCCGGTTTTAGCCCTCCTAGTGGTAAACCATAGCGATCCAATTGGATTAACCAAATAATATTTGGTTAGACCAATCAAAATCATGCCCCCTGAAGCAACCCCTCCCTCCATCGCCGTGACGCAAGGCAACGAGCCGGCGCCAGAAAGGTCGTACCAACGTCTGGCTGCGCAAATTTTGGCGCTGATTCAACAGGGTGAGTTCAGCGTGGGGATGCGCCTGCCAGCCGAGCGTGCATTGGCAGAGCGTTTCGACGTGAGCCGCACCTCGGTGCGCGAGGCCATCATTGCGCTGGAATTGCAGGGCATTGTGGAAGTTCTGGGCGGTTCGGGCATCTACGTCTGCCAAGCAACGAACAACCTGCCCAAGACGTCGGCGTTCATGCCCGAGGCTGGCCCCGGTCCGTTCGAATTGCTGCGCGCACGCTGCCTGATTGAATCTGAAATTGCTGCAGCTGCGGCTGAAGTACGAAAAGACTCTGACCTGGACTGCATCTTCGAAGCCCTGGCCGACATGCGTCGCCACATGGACGACAAATTGGCCAACGAAGCCGCAGATCGCCGGTTCCACCTGCACATTGCAGAAGCTACCGGCAACAGCGTGTTGCTCCAAATGGTCACCGGCCTTTGGGACCACGCCAAAGGTCCGGTGTGGGCCAAGATTGACGGACACTTTCACAGCCCGACCTTGCGGGTGTCGTCCCAGGAAGACCATCAACGCGTGCTGGATGCCCTGATTGCCCGCGACCCCATGGCAGCGCGCGCGGCCATGCGGGCGCACCTGGAGCGTGTGATGAAGGAATTCGCACAGGCTTGGCGCTAAGCCTGCGCCTCCAAAACATCTGATCGATTCATGTCGATCTGCTCTTCTATATTTTTGCCCCCAAACTCACCATGAAAATCACTGGCGCCCGTGTCATCGTTTGCAGCCCAGGTCGCAACTTTGTCACTCTCAAGATTGAAACTGACGAAGGACTCACCGGCATTGGTGACGCCACCCTGAATGGCCGGGAGTTATCGGTAGCGACCTACCTCACCGACCATGTGATTCCCTGCCTGATCGGTCGGGACGCTCACCAGATTGAAGACATCTGGCAATACCTGTACAAGGGGTCCTATTGGCGTCGGGGGCCAGTTCAGATGAGCGCGATTTCTGCGGTTGATACAGCCTTGTGGGACATCAAGGCCAAGGCGGCAAATATGCCGCTGTACCAACTGCTGGGAGGACGCAGCCGCACGGGTGTGATGGTGTACGGCCACGCCAACGGCAAAGACATTGAGCAGACCGTTGACGAAGTGCTGCGCCACAAGGAAATGGGTTTCCTTGCGATTCGTGCGCAGAGCGGCGTACCGGGGCTGGAGAAAGTTTATGGCGTGGGTAAAAAGGGCACCACGTTTTATGAACCGGCAGATTCAGACTTGCCTGGCGAGCATGACTGGTCGTCTGAAAAATACCTGTTGCACACGCCCAAACTGTTTGAAGCCGTGCGCAATGCTGTGGGGCCGGACATCCACTTGCTGCACGACGCACATCACCGCCTTACGCCAATAGAAGCCGCACGGTTGGGCAAGTCGCTGGAGCCCTTCAACATGTTCTGGATCGAAGATGCCACCCCGGCAGAGAATCAGGAAGCCTTTAAACTAATTCGCCAGCACACCACGACACCACTGGCGGTGGGGGAAATTTTCAACAGCATCTGGGACTGCAAGGACCTGATTCAAAACCAGCTGATTGACTACATCCGCACCACAGTCGTCCATGCAGGTGGCATTACGCATCTGAGGCGCATCGCCGACTTTGCCTCCCTGTACCAGGTGCGAACCGGATGCCATGGGGCCACGGATTTGTCGCCCGTGTGTATGGGCGCGGCATTGCACTTTGACACGTGGGTGCCCAACTTTGGCGTGCAGGAGCTCATGCCACACACTGAAAAAACGGATGCCGTATTCCCCCACAGCTACACGTACAAGGATGGCCTCATGTTTCCTGGTGAGGCACCGGGACACGGTGTTGAGATTGACGAGAAACTCGCCGCCAAGTATCCGTACCAAAGGGCCTATTTGCCGGTGAACCGACTCGCCCATGACGGAACCCTCTGGAACTGGTAGTTGGCAATATAAATGCCTTGAAGTCCCCGTCGATATTCAATAGTTAGCTATAGAGAGGATAGCGATTGTCAACTACAGAATCCGGGCCAGACTGGCCTCAAGGTGCTCTGAGGGCAGGCGCCGATAGCCGGATCTGGCGAACCTTTGCAGGCGACCTGCTACAAATGCGGTCAAAACAGACGCTGCAATTTGCGTATCAACGGTCGGCGTGGCCGAACCGGTTGACTGGGCACCACCCCGAAGGCATTGCTTGAAGGCAGTTTCAATTTTGTCGAAAAATTGGTTCATGCGATGCTGCAAGCGCTCATGCTCAAACACCAGGGCATCACCCACCATCACGCGGGTCATGCCCGGGTTTTTCTCTGCAAACTGAAACAACATGGCCACCACCTTGCCAGCCTGGCGCGCGCCTGCAGTAGGGTCGACCGAGGCATCCGGCACGACTGCAGCAATTTCACGGTCGGCAATCTGATTGATCAATGAGAAAACGCTTTGCTCAATGAAATCAATCAGGCCCTCAAACATCTGTGCCTTACTGGCGAAATGGCGGTACAAGGCCGCCTCACTCACGTCCAGTCGGGCCGCCAACGCAGCGGTAGTGATGCGCTCGGAGCCGGGCTGCTCCAACATGCTGGCCAGAGCCTGCAAGATTTGAATTCGCCGCTCACCGGGCTTCGGGCGCTTGCGGACTGGCGCAGAAGGTGCATCGAGCGCGACGCCCTCTGTCAAGGCAGCGTCAGACGATCCGTGGGAGGGAACTTTTTCAGCGTCAGACATGGGTTCTGCAAAGGTATTGAAGCTTTGTTCAATGTGACCGGATCATCGTTCCAAAAGCCTGATCGGTCAGGATCTCCAGCAGCAACACATGGGGTACACGGCCATCAATGATGTGGACCGCATGAACGCCGCTTTTGGCAGCATCCAGTGCACCGCTGATCTTGGGAAGCATTCCACCGCTGATGGTGCCATCTGCAAACAATTCATCAATCTGACGTGCAGTCAAGTCAACCAAGAGTTTGCCATCCTTGTCCAGAACACCGGTGATGTTGGTCAGCATCATCAGTTTTTCGGCATGCAATACGGTAGCCAACTTTGCAGCCACCACATCGGCGTTGATGTTATAGCTTTCGTTGTTCTCGCCAAACCCAATCGGGCTGATCACTGGGATGAACGCATCGTCCTGCAGGGCTTTCACGACGCTGGGGTCAATGCTGACAATGTCACCCACTTGGCCCACGTCATGCTCCTTGCTGGGGTCCTTGGAATCCATCATCTTGAGTTTTTGAGCACGGATCATGGCGCCATCGCGCCCCGTGAGACCAACGGCCTTGCCACCGGCTTGATTGATCAAACCCACGATGTCCTGCTGCACTTCACCGCCGAGTACCCACTCAACCACTTCCATGGTTTCAGCATCTGTGACCCGCATGCCCTGGATGAATTCACCTTTTTTTCCCAAGCGGTTCAGTGCGTTTTCTATCTGAGGGCCACCGCCGTGCACAACCACAGGATTCATACCAACCAGCTTCAGCAAGACCACGTCCTCGGCAAAATCGGCCTGAAGGGAGGGATCGGTCATGGCATTGCCACCGTACTTGATGACGATGGTCTTCCCGTGAAATTTGCGAATGTAGGGAAGCGCTTGCGCCAGGATTTCGGCTTTGTCACGCGGAGCAATATGACTGGTATCGGACATAAAGGGCAACTAGTAGAGTTAGACCCAAATTGTGCCGTATTCGAACTCACGCTCTCAGACGGCATTTATCTCAAACTATGAGCGCCCAGTATTGTTTGTCAAACAGCGGAAAAGTTCAGAATCGGCTTGCAGGCGCGCTTCCGCCTCCCGGCTGATAGCCTTGGACGTGGGCTTCTAGAAGTTGTTGCATGGCAGGCAGATCGTCCTGTTGTGCCGCAGCGGCAAGCCGCACCAGTTCCGGTTGCAATTGAGCCCAGGGCAGGAATTGCTCATGAGCCTTCATGATGCGCGGATGGTCGGTTGGCTCAGGGTTGTCACCAATTAGCAATTCTTCGTACAGTTTTTCTCCAGGACGCAAACCTGTAATGGCGATCTCGATATCGCCATGCGGGTTGTCTTGGTCGCGCACGGAAAGTCCAGAAAGGAGAATCATGCGTTTTGCCAAATCCATGATCTTGACCGGCGAGCCCATATCCAGCACGAATACGTCGCCCCCTTTTGCCATGGCACCGGCTTGCAGGACCAGTTGAGCCGCCTCCGGGATGGTCATGAAATATCGGGTAACTTCAGCATGGGTGACCGTCAATGGGCCGCCCTCTGCCAGCTGTTTGCGAAACAGGGGAACAACACTGCCACTGGAGCCGAGTACGTTGCCGAACCGGACCATCGTCAAACAAGTCCTGTTTTCGACTGGCGCTAAGGGCTCGTCCAAATTCTTGATAGAGCCTGGCAGTTCATCAAATTCGGGGTGATGATCGGCCGCCAAAGCCTGCAACACCAACTCAGCCATGCGTTTGGTGGCGCCCATGACGTTTGTGGGTCGCACCGCCTTGTCCGTTGAGATCAAAACAAAACGCTCTACTAAGTTTTCAATGGCTGCTCGCGCCAGATTGAGCGTTCCCAACACATTGTTGGCAACACCCTGACCTGCGTTGTCTTCCACCATGGGTACGTGTTTATAAGCGGCAGCGTGATAAATCGTTGCCGGCCGGTACATTCTGCAGACCGCCAAGAGCCTCGGGTAGTTTGAAACACTGCCCAGCAGAGGAATGAGTTCAATTTCCAGTTCCTTGGCAACACAAATCGTCTGAAGTTCCTGATGGATGGCGTAGAGGCCAAATTCGTTATGGTCCAGCAGCAATAACTTGGCGGGGCGTTGTCGAACGATTTGACGACAAAGCTCGCCTCCGATGCTACCCCCGGCACCACTGACCAAGACCACTTGCCCACCCAAATGACTGGCGATGAGCGCCGAGTTCGGGGCCACAGGGTCACGGCCCAAAAGGTCTTCAATTTCCAATTCACGGAAGTCTTGTACCGTCACTTTCCCGCTGGCAAGATCGGCCAAATCAGGGAGGGTTCGAATATGGACAGGTAAGGTCTGAAGCCCCTTTAAAATTTCATTTCGTCTGGCACGTGATGTACTCGGCAAAGCCAGTAATACATCAGTAATTTGAAGCGCAGATACCAAACTGGAAACTCGATCCGGTCCAAAGACAGGGACGCCATTGACACTTCTTCCAGCTTTTGCGGGATCATCATCAATAAAGCCCAATAAGTTATATGCCCTCGATACGCCCAACGCTAAAGCCGTCTGTACACCTGAAGTGCCAGCCCCATATATTAACAACCGGCCCTGTAACTTGAGGCGCGCGTCTCCAACATTGGCCAACCAAAATCGAGCTGTTGCGCGACTTGCGCCGACCAGCAGCAAAAAAACCAAAGGCTGAATCAGACCTAGCGTTCTGGAACTCCCACCCATTTTTGCCAAAACAACACCGCAATAAGCAATGTCGTATATACGCCACAGCCTGCCCAGTTGCTATAATGGCGGCCTGACCGGTGTATCTGAAAATGGCCCTATAAAGACCACAGCCGAGCAAACACCGGAATCGCCAACATAGGAGCCAGCCATAAACCCACCACTGCGAACCTGTTGGCCAATGAATGCATCCAACCGCAATGAAAATGCGATCCAAGTGGCGACCAGGGCCAAAACCAAATCCAATGCAACTACGACCAACCGCTTAACTATCCTGGGCCATCCCAAAACCCTGCTTTGCATTGTTTCTCCCGTTCAAACCCTCCGCAAATCAATCTTTGATCACAAAATCCACTTTGGTCTTCCCATCAACAAGCAAGGCAGCCAACCACTTGGGAGTCGAGACCCCGCCCGCTCCAAGTTTCGCCATTTGGTCCACGATATTTGGCTGCAACTGGCTTTGCTGAGCCAGTACTTTTCAACTTGATTTTTTTGACTAGCTGCAGCATCCGAATGACTTACCGCCCGTCCCTTGACGCCTTTTGGGAGCTTTCCAGAGCGCAAATCCTTGATTGAAATACCAAAGGCTTGCATCTTGGCCAAGATATCGCTTACCGCGCTCCCAAATTCCCTCGCTTTTATCTCATTCGCCTTACTTTGAAGCTTTTCGATTTGATTTTGAATCTCGATCAAATTATTCATGGAGCCACCTTTCTGAAAATTGTTCAAAAAATCAATGAGAAACATTGTTGCGCCTCAATACCTTAATCCCGTCAAAACTATGATTTTTAAATCCAGCCACAGTGACTTGTCACGCAAATATATCGAATCCAAGGCAACTTTTTGTGGAATTGACAGTTCATCGCGTCCATTTATTTGGGCCCAGCCGGTCAAGCCTGGCAATAACGTATGGATTCCCAAAGATGTTCTCAGCTGGATCAAATCCGTTTGATTATACAAAGCCGGTCGTGGGCCAACGAAGCTCATATCGCCTTTGAAGATACTCCAAAGTTGAGGCAACTCATCCAGACTGGAACTGCGCAAAAACCCGCCTATTGGAGTGAGAAAACTCTTGGCGTCATTCAGCAAATGAGTTGCAACTGCGGGTGTTCCTACCCGCATGCTGCGAAATTTTGGCATACTAAAAATCTCATTATCCTTGCCAACCCGATCTGACCAATACAATATCGGCCCTTTCGAACTCAGCCGAACCGCCAATGCCGCAAAAACAAATGGCAACATAAAAACCAAAAAAACAATGCAAGCAAGCGCCAGATCAAACAATCTTTTCATGAAATGAGATACCTTCTTTCAGAGTTCCTCAAAACAGGTTTTTATGATTTTCGCTGGAACACCCATTTACCTGGACCACACCGTTCTATTTATATAGTCGGTGTAACTCATCACGACTCTTAGTACCTGCTTTGAAACGGGACCCGACTCATAGTCAAGTACAGGATGCATGGTTCTTGCATCTTCGTTATGTTGATCAATAATTACTCGAATAGCATCCAAAACACGATCTTTTTTCAAACCACTCATTATCAAAGTACCAACGTCCATTCCCTCAGGCCGCTCGTGCGCGTTTCTAATGGTAATGGCGGGAAGGTTTAGCAGGGAGCTTTCTTCCGTAATGGTTCCGCTGTCAGAAATCACACAAAGAGACTTTAGCTGAAGCTTGATGTAATCACAAAATCCGAATGGTTTGAGAAATCTTATTAAAGAATGAAATTTTCCAACCTTCATTGAATCCAAGCGCTTTTTCGTTCGGGGATGAGTAGAAATAATAATTGGCAACTGATATTGTTCAGCCAACGCGTTTAGCGTTTCCATCAAATCATATAAATTCTCAGGGGAATCGACATTCTCCTCACGATGAGCACTTACAATGAAATACTTATTAGGTAAAAGTTCAAGTCGTTCAATAACATTTGATTTCTCAATCTTCGACCTGTAATAGTCCAAAACCTCGCGCATGTGCGACCCTGTTTTGATAATAGTTTCAGATCTTATTCCTTCCGCAATTAGATATCGTCTTGCGTGCTCCGTAAGCACCAGATTTATGTCGCTTAAATGATCGAGTATTTTTCGATTTTGCTCTTCGGGAACTCGTTGATCAAAACAGCGGTTACCCGCCTCCAAATGAAAAATTGGAATTTTGCGACGTTTTGCAGATATTACCGCCAGGCAGGAATTGGTGTCGCCATACAGCATTAACGCATCGGGATTAATCGACTCAAAGATGGCATCTGATTTTTCAATCACTCTCGCGATAGTCTGGGCTGCATTGTCTCCGACGGCTTCCAGGAAATAGTCAGGCTTTCTAATTTCAAGATCATCAAAAAAGACTTGATTGAGCTCATAGTCATAGTTTTGACCTGTATGCACCAAGGTATGTTCAGTGTGCCGATCGAACTCCGCAATCACGCGACTCATTTTTATCAGTTCAGGGCGAGTCCCGACAATTGTCATGACCTTAAGCATGACGTGCTTCCTTAATATATTCAAGTTTAAGCAATAAATTCTTGACCTGTTCGACACTTAGCCGATTTGTGTTGTGAGACGTATAGTCTTCCATTTGAGACAATCGCTCTTCCCCTTCACTGAAGTATTGCGCATAATTTAAATCTCGATTGTCAGCAGGTATTCGGAAGTAGTCACCCATATCATCTGCTTTCGCCATTTCTTCGCGTGAAATCAAGGATTCATAAAGCTTTTCTCCGTGTCGCGTTCCTATTACGTGTACCGGGTTGTTTTTATTGAAGATTTCTTTCAGCGCCTGCGCCAAGTCACCCACTGTCGATGCCGGAGCTTTTTGCACGAAAATATCGCCTTGATTTCCATGTTTAAATGCGTGAAGGACCAGATCGACCGAGTCTTCAAGTGACATCAAAAAACGGGTCATGTTTGGGTCGGTCACAGTCAGCGGCTTATCTTCTTTAAGCTGCGACACAAACAGCGGAATTACAGAGCCGCGTGACGCCATTACGTTGCCGTAACGGGTGGCGCAAAGTACCGTTTCATTGGTACCCTGCGTTCGCGCTTTCGCAACCATCAATTTTTCCGCCATTGCCTTCGTGATTCCCATGGCATTGATGGGGTATACCGCCTTGTCAGTACTCAATACCACCAAGCGCTTCACGCCATTATTGGTGGCAGCATTCATGACGTTTTCGGTTCCGATCACATTAGTGCGCACTGCTTCCATCGGATAGAACTCACATGAAGGAACCTGCTTGAGCGCCGCGGCATGAAAAACGTAGTCAACCCCTTTCATTGCGAGAGACACACTGTCCAAATCTCGCACGTCGCCAATGTAGAACTTCAACTTGGCGTTATTCATGCCGAGACGCATTTCTTCCTGTTTTTTTCGTCTCTGCTGAATATACGAATTTCACGCACATCGGTGGTTAAAAAGCGCTTCAAGACAGTATGCCCAAAAGAGCCAGTACCGCCAGTAATCATCAATACTTTGTTCTTAAACATCACAATTCAGTCCACTCAAGCGGCTCATCCAAACTCGAACATTCGAGCAATTAACTCGGGCCAAGGGGCCGGGCGATAACCGGTTTCAACTTGAAAACGTGAGGAATCAAGAGAACGATCAATTATCAAATCATCATCCGGCACAATGGAAGTATTTTTACCATAGACTTTGGATATCAATTTCAATAATTCATACTTATTGATTGGAGCCGCAGAAACATGGTAGAGGCCCGACAATTCAGGACGAGTAAGGACAAAATCTCTGATCACGTGAGCCAGCTCAATGGTTGGTAATCCGGAAAATATTGCACGCCTAAAGCCTCGAACTTGCTGCTTCTGGGCTAAAAACCAACTAAGCAAGCCATGCGCACCAACCAGCTCATGCCCAATAATAGAGGTACGAATTGTTAACGCGTTGGTGGTATTCACTTCGCCGATGGATTTACTGCGACCATAGAGGTCAGCAGCGTCAGAGACATCTAACTCAGTGTATCCCCCCTTTTTTCCTGAGAAAACACAGTCCGTACTTATATGTATCAACCGTGCACCCGATGCCTGACAAAGGTATGCCAACCTATGGGGCAGTATCGAGTTAATTGGCAGCGCTGAAAGTGGGTCATCGGCGGCGGCTAGCTGCTTGACCAGGCCAACGCAATTGATCACCACATCAGGTCGTACTTTAGAAAAAAGCTTTATCAAATTGTCATGATTTTCGACGTCGAAACCAGCCAAAATTCGACCACTAAGATCGCTCGGAAGAAGACGCAAGGAGCTTTCAGATCGCACTGATCCAAACACCTCGTAATCCCTAGTTTGGGAAAATAGTCGCAAGACGGTATGCCCCAGCATCCCCCCGGCACCCAGCACCAACACCTTCATTTAGCCCTCCCACTGGCACAGATCGTTGAAAGGTGAGAGATCAAATCGTCCACCAGTTTGTCGTGATCAAAATGCGCCTTGAAGTAATTTCGGCCATTGGCTCCAATTTTTGCACGCTCTTCAGACGACATTTCGTACAGTTGCTTAACCGCAGACGCGAGTGCTTTTGCATCTTGAGCGGGCACGCTCAATCCTGCTTGTGCCCTAGATATCAAATTGGCACCCTCACCATTGAGACAAGCCAAAATAGGCCTGCCAGCTGCCATATAGGCTTGTATCTTGCTGGGTATCGTCATCGCGAATATGGGCTCATCGGCCAGTGTCACCAAAAGTGCCC